>WRPH01000009.1:0-43776 GCA_009773375.1 Paracoccaceae bacterium | reverse complement strand
CCCGCCGCTTCAGAATGGTGATCCAACTCAGCCCGGCCTGAAAGCCCTCCAGCATCAGACATTCAAACAGCGCGCGCGAATCGCGTTCCGGGCGGCCCCATTCTTCGTCATGATAGGCAACATAAAGCGGATCTGTGCCGCACCATCCGCAGCGGGTCAAGGCGGTCATGCTGGCTCCAAATCGTTACAATTGGCTTAAAAGCCCGAAGTTTAAGCCCGCTTTTACCGTTGTGGCGACATTCTGTCCATCGCTGAGGCAACACAGGTCCGATCAGCGGACAAGGGGACGGCGCAATGATGATCGAACGCAGCAAGCCAAGGATAGATGACAGGGCCGGGCTGGCCAGCCCGCTGGGTGTGGCCATCTCGGAAGGCGATCGCGCGACGCTGGCGATGGTGCGGCAAGCCATTGATACCAAACGCTTGCGCCTTGCCTATCAGCCGGTTGTGCTGGCGCGCGATCCGGCCCGGATTGCGTTCTACGAAGGTTTGATCCGTGTGCTGGACCCGGCCGGGCGGGTGATTCCGGCCAAGGATTTCATGGACGCGGTCGAAAGCCACGAAATCGGTCGTGAAATCGACTGTGCCGCGCTTGAAATCGGCATGGCGGCGCTGGCGCGGCACGCGGATTTGCGGCTTTCGGTGAACATGTCGGCGCGCTCCATCGGCTACCCGCGCTGGATGCGGGTGCTGCGACGCGGCCTGTCGGTTGCCCCCACCATTGGCGAGCGGCTGATTCTCGAAATCACCGAAAGCTCCGCCATGCTGGTGCCAGAAATCGTTGTGGCCTTCATGGATGACTTGAAAGGTGACGGCATTGCCTTTGCGCTGGATGATTTCGGCTCGGGCTATACCGCGATCCGCTATTTCAAGGATTTCTTTTTTGACATCCTGAAAATTGACGGCCAGTTCATCCGCAACATCCAGACCGATGCTGATAATCAGGCGCTGACGGCGGCACTTCTGTCAATAGGCAAGCATTTTCATATGTTTACCGTCGCCGAAGCCGTCGAAACCGCAGCCGAGGCAGAGGTGTTGCGCAGCATGGGGGTAGATTGCCTGCAAGGCTTTCTGTTCGGCGCGGCCACCCTGAAACCGGCGTTCCTGCCAGAGATGTCGCGAAAAAGCGCCTGAGCGGCGGAAAATTGACCCTGCGGCAATGTAGCCATGCAGAAAACTTGCTTTTCAGAGGCGGCTTGCCTAGTCCATGCTGCAAGGCGGCGAAGCAGGGCTTCGCACAGGTTTTTCCAGGGAGAGGGCGTCAGGCATGACCAATGTTGTAATCGTTTCGGCGGCGCGGACCGCAGTTGGCAGCTTCAATGGGGCCTTCGCGGCCACTCCGGCGCATGAGCTGGGCGCCGCGATGATCGAGGCTGTCGTGGCCCGCGCTGGCATCGACAAGGCCGAAGTGGCTGAAACCATTCTGGGTCAGGTGCTGACCGCTGGCCAAGGCCAGAACCCGGCGCGTCAGGCGCATATCCGCGCCGGTCTGGCGAAAGAAGCCTCGGCCTGGTCGCTGAATCAGGTTTGCGGCTCGGGCCTGCGCGCCGTGGCGCTGGGGGCGATGCATGTGCAACTGGGCGATGCCAATATCGTCGTGGCGGGCGGTCAGGAAAACATGTCGCTGTCGCCCCACGTCGCGCACCTGCGCGCCGGGCAGAAGATGGGCGATCTGAACTTCATCGACAGCATGATCCGGGATGGTCTGTGGGATGCCTTCAACGGTTATCACATGGGCATCACTGCCGAAAACGTCGCCAACCAGTGGCAGATTTCGCGTGAGGCGCAGGACCAGTTCGCGCTGGCCAGCCAGAACAAGGCCGAGGCTGCGCAGAAGGCGGGCAAGTTCAAGGATGAAATCATCCCCTTCATCATCAAGACCCGCAAGGGCGATGTGGTGGTGGATCAGGACGAATACATCCGCCACGGTGCCACACTGGAAAGCATGCAGAAACTGCGCCCGGCCTTCACCAAAGAGGGTTCTGTTACGGCGGGCAACGCTTCGGGGCTGAACGATGGTGCGGCGGGCGTCTTGCTGATGACCGAAGCCGAGGCCGTGCGGCGCGGGCTGACGCCGCTGGCCCGCATCGCCTCTTACGCCACCGCCGGGCTTGATCCGTCGATCATGGGTGTCGGCCCGATCCATGCCAGCCGCAAGGCGCTGGACAAGGCAGGCTGGAAGGTCAGCGATCTGAACCTGGTTGAGGCGAACGAGGCTTTTGCCGCGCAGGCCTGTGCTGTCAACAAAGACATGGGCTGGGATCCGGCGATTGTGAACGTCAACGGCGGCGCGATTGCCATCGGCCACCCGATCGGCGCTTCGGGCGCGCGGATTCTGAACACGCTTGTGCACGAAATGGGTCGTTCCGGTGCCAAGAAGGGCCTTGCGACTTTGTGCATCGGCGGCGGCATGGGCGTTGCCATGTGCCTTGAGCGCGCCTGAGCCTTGGCGACACTTTGCTACAAATCTACAGAAACGGGCGCAATTTTATTGCGCCCGTTTTGACGTTTAGGTAACACCATTTCAAAGACATAGCCTTGGAGGAGGAAAACATGGCAAAGGTTGCACTGGTTACGGGCGGCTCACGCGGCATTGGCGCTGCGATTTCGGTGGCCCTGAAGGCCGCAGGCTATTCGGTTGCGGCGAACTACGCCGGCAATGACGAGGCGGCTGCCGCCTTCACCAAGGAAACCGGAATTCCCACCTACAAATGGTCGGTTGCCGATTATGACGCTTGCGTTGCGGGCATCGCATCGGTGGAGGCGGATCTGGGTCCGGTTTCGGTGCTGGTCAACAACGCGGGCATCACCCGTGATGCGATGTTCCACAAGATGACCCCCGGCCAGTGGAAGGAAGTCATCGACACCAACCTGACCGGTCTCTTTAACATGACCCATCCGCTGTGGTCGGGCATGCGCGACCGCAAGTTTGGCCGGGTGATCAACATCTCGTCGATCAATGGCCAGAAAGGCCAGGCGGGCCAGGTGAACTATTCTGCCGCCAAGTCGGGCGATCTGGGCTTTACCAAAGCGCTTGCCGCCGAAGGCGCGCGCGCAGGCATCACCGTCAACGCGATCTGCCCCGGTTATATCGGCACCGACATGGTGCGCGCGATAGATGAAAAAGTGCTGAACGAACGCATCATCCCGCTGATCCCGGTGGGCCGTCTGGGTGAGCCGGAAGAAATCGCCCGTTGCGTGGTGTTCCTTGCTGCCGATGATGCGGGCTTCATCACCGGCTCGACGATCTCGGCCAACGGCGGTCAATTCGTGGTCTGACATCGGGCCAGCGGTGCGTGACACCCGAAACTCGCAAGGCGAATTTCGGGTGTCACGCACCCTACCTCGCACAAGGTCTGACGCCGTGGGAGTTCCGGCAGCGGCAGGTGCCTTCGGCGAGGATATTTGGACCAAGATGAAATGTGCAGGCGGTTCCAGCGGCGCTGGGCCGCCTTTTTCTATGCCAGTTCCAGCCAAAGCGGCAGGTGGTCCGAGGCGATTTGCGTCGGGTCGGTGGCGGCGTGGCGCAGGTGCGGCAGCAGATCGTTGCTGACAAAGCCGTGGTCCAATTGCCGCAATCTTTTGGCCCCGGCGATGATTTTTTCATGCGTGTGCAGACGGATACCCAGATGCGCCACCGCATCGGTGAAGCCTTGGGCATAGCGCGCGCCGGGGTGGTAGGGGGTTTGCCCGGTGATGCGGGCATGTTCGGCGCTGCCCGGTTCGCTGTTGAAATCACCCAGCCAGATTGCGGATTCGGGGCAGGGCGGTTCGGACTGGCTTTCGGTCCAGTTGCGGGCGGGCTCGTCATCGGCGCCGCTCCACGGCGGGCCGGTCAGAGCGGTGCGGGCGTGCAGCGCCAGCAGATGATCAATCTGTTCCAGCCGTTCCTGCACACCGACATGCGCCAGATGGATCGACAGCACCCGGATCGGGCCGAGCGGGGTGACGATCATCGCCTCCAGTGCCGGGTTTTGCGTGTTCAGCGGGGTGATCATCCGCCGCATCGGCAGCAGGTGCAGCCGGGTCCAGACAATCGGCCAGCGCGACAGGATCATCGTGCCGAACTGCCGGCGGCGGTTGATCACGCGGCTGCCATCATGGTGCGAGGCATCCATGTCGAAAGCCGGGCCGTAGGCGGTGTAATACTGCGGCAGCAGCCGTTCCAGAAGGGCGGGCTGGTCATCATGGTTGCTGCGCGCCCAGTTGCGTTCAACCTCTTGCAGCGCGATGATGTCGGTGCCGTCGATGACGCGGGCGGCGCGGGCCAGATCATAGACCCCATCCGCGCCAAAGCCGTATTGGATGTTGTAGGACAGCAGCTTCACAGGATCATCCGCTCATCAATCAGCAGGAAATCGGTGCCGAGTTCGGACCAAAGCCGCTGATACAGGCTTTCCACCTGCGCGTTGAAGGCGTCACGCTCCGCTTGCGGCCATTGGCAGCCGTCGGGGGGGTAATCTTGGTTCAGTGAGGCCGCGTGCTGTGCCGAAAGCCGGTCCGCCAGGGCGCGGGTTTCGGACGAAATCGGCAACAGCGCGTCAATCGGCCCCAGATCGAAGGCGTCGCGCGTCGCATCATCGCCCGGCCAAAGCCAGCCCGAGCCGTAATCATCGAAGAAGCGCAAGCGATACATGCGGCAACTGTCTGGTTTTGTGTGGTAAAATGCAAGTGGCTTGCGGTTTTGCCAAGATCGGGGTTAGCTGGCAAAAACAGGAGAGTTTCATGCGGATCAGGGCGTTGCAGGCAGCGGATCGGGCGGCGTGGGAACGGCTTTACGCCGGTTACGCCGCATTCTACAAGGTAAACCAGACCCCCGAGATGCGCGAAACCGTCTGGGGCTGGCTACATGATCCGGCGCATGGGTCTGAGGCGCTGGTGGCGGAAGTGGACGGTGCGGTGGTGGGCCTTGCGCATTTTCGCCCCTTTGTGCGGCCTTTGTCGGCCAGCATTGGCGGTTTTCTGGATGATCTGTTCGTCGATGCCGACGCGCGCGGCACCGGCGCTGCCGAGGCTTTGGTGCAGGCTTTGGCCACCGAAGGCCGCAGCCGGGGCTGGACGGTGATCCGCTGGATCACGGCGGATGACAATTACCGCGCCCGCGGGTTGTATGACCGGGTGGCGGAAAAGACCAAATGGCTGACCTACGACATCAAAGTGTAATAGGCCGGAAATTGTAACAGACTGGAAATTGTAACAGACTGGAAATTGTAACAGGCTGGAAATTGTAACAGGCTGGGCGACCGGTTTGTGACAGCAAATTAACCTTGCGGCGGCGATTGTGACAGCGCGTTAACCGTTGCGCAGGCTAGGCCAGAACCGTCCACGGTTGCGTATAGCGGTATTCTTCCAGGTTGGGTGACGCACCGATCCGGTCCACGACAGCAAACAGCCCCGGCGCTTGCAACGGCGTCAGCACGCCATGCCAGGTGCCGCGATGCAGATTGATGCCTTGCGCGCCGTTCGTCAGGAAAGCGCGCGGTTTCGCGGCACAATCTTCGGCGACAATGACCAGAAACGGATGCTCGGTCATCGGCAAGAACGCCTGACTGCCTTCGGGATGCCGCTCGATCAGATCAAACCGATAGGGCAGGGCACGCGGCACGGCGTTGAAGATCGAAATGCCGGGGCGGTTGCCCGGCCCGACTTCGGCGGCGAAATCAAGCTGGGCGCGGTCATGGTGGCGCTGGCACATGCCGTCATTGATCAGGCGGAATTCGCCGTTTGCCTCCAGCACATCGCCAAACGGCGCAAAGGCGGCGGCGGTCAGTGGTTCGGTCTGGATCGTTTGCATGGCAGTCCTTGTGGCAAGCGGTGGCCGGGGGTTTCACACCCCAAAGTAACCCGGCCCGATCCTTGCGGATCGTGCGTTCGATGCTGACAATCTTCCACTGGAAGATTGTCCGGGCGCATCTCACCCCGTGGGGTATTTGCGCAGAGAGGATGACCGTTAGCGGGATGGACGATAGCCGCCGGGGCCGCGCAAGTTGGCGTGGCGGTTGACGTCTTTATACAGCAGATAGCGAAACGGGCCGGGTCCTGCGGCATAGCAGGCCTGCGGGCAATAGGCGCGCAGCCACATGAAATCACCGGCTTCAACCTCGACCCAATCCTGATTGAGTTTGTAGACCGCCTTGCCCTCCAGCACATAAAGCCCGTGTTCCATCACATGGGTTTCTTCAAACGGAATCACCCCGCCCGGCTGAAAGGTGACGATATTGACGTGCATGTCATAGCGCACATCACTCGGATCGACAAAACGGCTGGTGCCCCAGACGCCGTTGGTGTCGGGCATCGTCGTCAGCGCGATGTCTTTTTCGTTGGTGACAAAGGCGGGGGGCGTATCGATGCCGGGGGCGGGTTCATAAAGTTTGCGCAGCCAGTGAAACCGCGCCGGTTCCGCGCCTTCGGCCAGCAGCGTCCATCTGGCACCCGGCGGGATAAAGGCATAGCCGCCCGCGTCCAGCTCATAACCCACACCATCAATGGTCAGGGTGATCAGGCCGCCGGTCACGAACAATACATGTTCCGCCCCGGCTTCGGCATCGGGCGCGTCCGAGCCGCCACCGGGGGCGACCTGCATCACATACTGGCTGAAAGTTTCCGAAAACCCCGACATCGGCCGCGCGATCAGCCACAGCTTGGTGTCGCGCCAGCCCGGCAGATAGCTGACCACAATATCGGAAAAACAGCCCTTCGGGATGAAAGCATAGGCGGTGGTGAATACCGCGCGCTGGGTCATCAGCGAGGTCTGGGCGGGCAGGCCGCCGGGGGGGGTGTAATACGGGTTCATGGCAACAGATCCTTCAGCCGGAGTTCTGCGATACGTTCCACCTGACGGCAGGCGGTGGTGAATTCGGTGGCAGTGTCATGGCCGATCCGGGTCTGGAAGGCGGCAAGGATGCTGGCTTTGTCATGATCGCGCACCGCGATGATAAACGGGAAGCCATGCTTGGCAACGTAATCGGCGTTCAGCCGCTGGAAGCTGGCGCGTTGCTCATCGGTCAGCGCGTCCAGCGCGGCAGAGGCCTGCTCGGCGCTGCTTTCCGCCGTCAGCCGCTTCGCCGCGGCCAGCTTGCCCGCCAGATCGGGGTGGGCTTGCAATACGCCCAGCCGTTCCGCAGCGCTGGCTGACCGGAACATCCGTGCCAGCGCATTGTGCAGCCCGACCGCGCTGTCATGGGCAGGCCCCAGTTCCAGATCGAAGGCGCGGTTGGCGATCCAGGCCGAATGTTCGAAAATACCGCCAAAGCGCTGCACGAAACGCTCGCGCGCCATTTCAGAAGGCCGCTCAAACCGCTGATGTGGATGGGTTTTTGCCCAATGCTCTGCAATCTCGATCCGGCGCGGGAACCACACGTCCTTGTGCGATTGTGTATAGTCGAGGAACCGCTTCAGCCCGGCAATCTTGCCCGGTCGCCCGATCAGCCGACAGTGCAGGCCGATGGAAAACATCTTGGCGCGGCCTTGCTGCCCTTCGGCATAGAGCGTGTCGAAACTGTCCTTCAGATAGGTAAAGAACTGTTCGCCCTCGATATAGCCGGGTGCGGTGGCAAAGCGCATGTCATTGGCTTCCAGCGTGTAGGGAATGATCAGCTGATCGCGGTCGCCGACCTCGCGCCAATAGGGCAGATCGTCGTCGTAAGTATCTGAAATCCATTCGAATTGCCCGGTTTCGGCGGTCAGATCCACCGTGTTGACCGAACAGCGCCCGGTATACCAGCCACGCGGAGCCTCGCCCACCACCTCGGTATGCAGCCGGATTGATTCCGCGATCTGGCGGCGTTCTTCGTCGACAGCCATGTCGCGGTGATCGACCCATTTCAGCCCGTGGCTGGCGATCTCCCAGCCCGCAGCTTTCATCGCCGCCACCTGTTCGGGGTTGCGCGCCAGCGCCGTGGACACCCCATACACCGTCACCGGAATGCCCATTCCCGTGAACAGCCGGTGCAACCGCCAGAACCCGGCCCGCGCGCCGTAATCGTAGATCGATTCCATGTTCCAGTGCCGCATCCCCGGCCACGGCACAGCCCCCGCGATGTCGGACAGAAACGCCTCGGACCCGGCATCGCCATGCAAAATGTTGTTTTCGCCGCCCTCTTCATAGTTCAGCACCAGCGACACCGCGATCTTCGCGCCGCCCGGCCAAGCCGCATCGGGCGCCTGCGGGCCATGGCCTCGGAAATCGCGGGGGTAGCGGGGCATCGGATACTCCTTGGTCTTTGAACCCAGACTATGCTGAAATTCCGAAAGCGTTTATCAAAAAATCAGCGAAAGACCTTTTCGGCTTGCTGCGGGTCGCGGCAGCCAGAAAATCTGTCTAGGCTTGCTGCAATCATGGAGGCGCGGATGGGACGTTTGACAACGCATGTGCTGGATACGGCGCGCGGCAAACCGGCGGCGGGGGTGAAGATCGCGCTCTACCGGGTATCGGGCGACAGCCACCGCAAGATTGCGGAAACCGTGACCAATGCCGATGGCCGCACCGATGCGCCGATGTTGCAGGGCGTCGCCTTGACCGCCGGCAGCTATGAACTGGTGTTCAGCGCCGGTGATTACCTGCGCGCCAGCGGGCAGGCGGCGGGCGAAGTGCTGTTTCTGGATGAAATCCCGATCCGCTTCGGTGTGGCCGACGCCGAGGCGCATTACCATGTGCCGCTGCTGATTTCGCCCTTCGCCTATTCGACCTATCGCGGCAGCTAGGCGTTGTGCAGCGCTGACCGATACAGGTCAGCGGCATATTGCGCGGCGCTCTGCGGCAGGCTGGCAAGACCTGCGGCCAGCCCGGCGGTGTTCTGCGCCAACCGATGTGCCACGGCAGGAAGGCCGCCGTGCAGACTGTAGCGGTGCATCGCCCTGCGCAGCACCTGCAATTCGGTCATCTGTCCGACGGGTTGATGATTGAAGATGCTGGTGCGCGGTCTGGGCGGGCGCGCCTGCTGCGCCAGCCGGTCCACTTCATCCGCCGTGACCACGCCCTTGACGTCATGCCAGCGCAACTCGGCCGCGACGCAGCGCGCCTGCATCCGCGTGACGATCCGGCTGCACAGGGCGGCATGCACGATCAGCGATTGATCTTGCAGCACAGCCAGCCCGGAAGGCCCAACCGAGACCACCAGCCTGCAGGCAAAGCCCGGATAGGGGCTGTCCCCAAAACTCAGCAAGATCCGCGTGCCCGGCATGTCAAAGCTGGCGACGTCATCGCAATCCCAGTTCAGCTTGCAGCGGCCCTGGTAAATCCGGCTCAGAATGCTGTCCAGTTCCGCGATGGTGCGGGTGAAGTCACACACCGGCGCCTGCGAGAACAGCAACTCTGCCACGCGACTGTTTTGCACCTCTGCCATGATCGTCTCCTGTTCAAGCTACGCCTTGTGGTTGTAACACTAGGCCGTTTGAACCGGGCACCGGTAAGGCGGCTTTGCGGAAATTAAGCTTCTGTTAGGATTTTTGCCTCACAGGAAAAATCTGAAAAATATATATCTATTACAATGCTATGCAGAGTTTCCATCCGGCTGCCGCTTGCGCCATTGCGGCCAATTTCGGGCAGATCAAGGGCACGGCGCGCCGCCCCTTTGCCAAATCGACCTGTCTGAAAAGACAGGTTTCGCACCCACCTGCGCCGCATTGTGGCATTACAGCGGCGCAGGCAGGCGCGGTCGCATTGAAACTGCCCCCATTGCGGCCTAGGTCTTTGCGACGGAAAGCCGCCGCTGGCGCGTTCATGCAAGAACCGCTTTGGGCGACAGTCAGAGGATGAACGATGCCAACAGGGCCGGACAACATCGCGCAGCTTCTGGCGCAGGGGCAGCCCCGGCGTGGGCGCTGGATCTGGGCGGCGCTGCTGGCACTGGCCTTGGCAGGCGCGAGCGGCTGGGCGTGGCAAAGCCAGACCACCAGCACCGGCACCATCCGCTACAGCACCGAAGCCGTGGCGAAGGGCGATCTGACCGTCACCGTCACCGCCACTGGCACCGTGCAGCCGACAACCCAAGTCGAGGTGTCGTCGGAACTGTCCGGCAAACTTGCCACGGTGGATGTCGATTTCAACGATGCCGTCACCGTGGGCCAAGTGCTGGCCACGCTCGACAGCACCAAACTTGCCGCGCAAACCGCCAATGCCACCGCGCAGATGGCCTCTGCGTCGGCGCGCGTGACGCAAGCCGAAGCTTCCGCGCGCGAGGCCGCCGCGACCCTGATCACCCAGCAGGAACTGTCTGCCAAGGGGCTTGGCACCCGCAAGGATCTGGTCAGCTTCGAGGTGGCCGATGAACGAGCCCGCGCCGCCATAGCCATCGCCCGCGCTGATCTGACGCTGGCCGAAGCCAATCTGGCGCTGGTGTCCGCCGATCTGGAAAAGGCTGTGATCCGTTCGCCCATTCAAGGGGTTGTGCTGGATCGCGCCGCCGAGGCCGGGCAGATTGTCGCCTCCTCGCTGCAAGCGCCGGTGCTGTTCACGCTGGCCGAAGACCTCACCCATATGCAGTTGCTGGTCGATATTGACGAGGCCGATATCGGCAAGGTCGCGGTGGGCGATGCCGCCAGCTTTACTGTCGATGCCTATGACGGCATGGCGTTTCCCGCCACCATCACGCAAGTCCGCTTTGCGCCGGAAATCACCGATCAGGTGGTGACTTACAAGGCGGTGCTGTCGGTGGAAAACCCCGACCAGCTGCTGCGCCCCGGCATGACCGCGACCGCGGTGATCACCGTTGATCAGGTGCAGGCCGCGCTGGTGGTGCCCAATGCCGCCCTGCGCTATGCTCCGCCGTCAACCGCCAGCACCAGCAGCCGCTCGGGCTTGCTGGGCCTGATCATGCCGGGTCGCAGCGCTGCCAAATCCGTCGCCACCGGCAAATCGCTCTGGGTGTTGCGCGATGGCGCGCCGGTCGAAGTCGCGGTCAGCCTGATCGCCAGCGATGGCCGCGCCACGGCTGTTACCGGCGAAGATCTGGCCGAGGCCGATCTGGTGATCACCGATCAGACCACCGGGGCGAACTGATGCCGCCCCCGCTGATCGTGCTGCGCGACGTCGCCCGCATCTATGGCGCGGGCGAGGCCGAGGTGCGCGCGCTCGATGGCGTCAATCTGACCATCCGGCAGGGCGAGTTCGTCGCCATCATGGGGCCGTCCGGTTCCGGCAAATCCACCGCGATGAACATCATCGGCTGCCTGGATCGCCCCACTGCTGGCCAATTCCTGTTTCAGGGCATCGAGGTGCAGGGGCTTGACCAAGACCGCCGCGCCCTGCTGCGCCGCCATTGCCTTGGCTTTGTGTTTCAGGGCTTCAACCTGCTCGCCCGCAGCTCTGCGCTGGAAAATGTCGAACTGCCGCTGATCTACAAGGGCCAGCCAAGGGCGCTGCGCGAGGCCCGCGCCCGCGCCGCCTTGGAAAAGGTCGGGCTGCAAGGCCGCGAAAGTGCCGACCCGTCGCAGCTGTCGGGCGGCCAGCAACAGCGGGTGGCGATTGCCCGCGCGCTGGCCGGTGATCCGATGCTGATTTTGGCCGATGAACCCACCGGCAACCTCGACAGCCACCGCAGCCACGAAATCATGTTGTTGTTGCAGCAGCTTAACCGCGAAGAGGGTATCACCATCGTCATGGTGACGCATGAAGAAGACATCGCCGCCTATGCCGGGCGGCTTCTGGTGTTCACCGATGGCAAGCTGACCCGCGACAGCGCCCAGCCGGAAAGGCGCTAAGATGCTGTGGGAAACCCTCCGCCTTGCCGTCACCACCATCATCCGCAACAAGCTGCGCAGCTTTCTGACCGTCTTGGGCGTGGTGATCGGCGTCGCCGCCGTGATCGCCATGGTCACTATCGGTCAGGGGTCTTCCGCGCAGGTCAGCGCCAGCGTCGAGGCTTTGGGCACCAACGTGCTGATCGTGCGCCCCGGCAGCCGTGGCTTCGGCCCGCCCGGCGGTGGCGAGGCCGCGCCGAAATTTACCCTGAAAGACGCCGAAGCCCTGCGGACCTTGCCGCAGATCGCCTACCTTGCCCCGATCAACAGCGGTGGGCAAACCGTGGTGTACGGCAATGCCAATGCCGCCACGCAGGTCTATGGCAGCACCGCCGATTATCTGCGGGTGCAGAACTGGCCGTTGCTGTCTGGCCGCAACTTTGCCGAAGGCGAGGAAACCTCGGGCGCCGCCGTCTGCCTGATCGGTGCCACCGTGCAAGCCAAGCTGTTCGGCAACGCCGATCCCTTGGGCGAAACCATCCGGGTGAAATCGGTCGCCTGCAATGTGATCGGCACGCTTGCCGCCAAGGGTGCCGGCAGCTTTGGGCAGGATCAGGATGATCTGGTGCTGATGCCGATCAAGACCGTGCAACGGCGGCTGGAGGGCAACAAGGACGTCACCTCGATTTCCATCGCGCTGCGCAAATCCGTGACTTCCGCCGATGGCATCAAGGCGGTGCAAGACCTGTTGCGCGAACGCCGCCGCATTGCCATCGGGCAGGCTGACAACTTTTCTGTCACCGACATGAAAGAAATCACCTCGATGCTGTCGGGGGTAAACTCGGTGCTGACCGGGCTGCTGTCGTCGGTCGCCGCCGTGTCGCTGCTGGTCGGCGGCATCGGCATCATGAATATCATGCTGGTGTCGGTCACCGAACGCACCCGCGAAATCGGCATCCGGCTGGCAGTCGGGGCGAGCGCCGGGCAAGTGCTGCAACAATTTCTGGTAGAGGCCATCGTGCTGTCGCTGCTGGGCGGCATCATCGGCATCGGCGCAGGCCTTGGCCTTGCCTATGTCGGCTCGATCTACATGGCCATCCCCTTCGCCCCCTCCGGCAGCGTGGTGGCGCTTGCCTTCGGCTTTTCCGCACTGGTCGGCGTGGTGTTCGGCTATTTCCCCGCCCGCCGCGCCGCCAAACTCGACCCGATCGAGGCGCTGCGGCATCAGTGATGTCGCTGTAAAACCGGGCGCATCCTCAAGGCGCATCGGGTGGAAACAGCCGGCTGCCGACCCACACCTGAGACAGGTGTAACGGCTGGCGGTGACGGCTCTGTCGCACAAGAGACAGTTTACCGCTGCGGCATTTCGCCCCTATCAAATCCCTGCAAACCATAACTGTTCTGGCGGCTGTTCAGGCAACTGAACCCAGCGGTCCGAACAGACAGGTGCGTAACCCCTTGGGTCGCAAAGGCCTCTGGGAACCCGTTTGCGCCATTCGGAAGGTGGAGGTCTTCCGGCGCAAAACGTCAACAGATGGAGGATACATGAAAAACTTGCTCAAGCGGTTCGCCGCTCCTGTTCTGCTGTGCAGCGTTGCCACGTCGGCCTTTGCAGACAACTCCTACACCGGGGCACCCCGCACCTTCCTGTTCAACCCGGCACAGGACGTCTGCTTCAAGGATACCTCGCAATACAAAAAGGAAGGCCCCTATACGATCGGCTTTTCGAATGCCGGTCTGGGCGACAGCTGGCGCGTTGTGGCGCTGCATTCGATGATGAAGGCGGCGGCGGAAAACAAAGACAAGATCGCCAAGCTGATGATCACCGACGCGGGGCATGACGATTCCAAGCAGGTGGCAGACATTCAGGATCTGGTGTCGCGCGGCGTCGATCTGCTGATCGTTTCGGCCAACACCGCGCAGGCGCTGGACCCAGCCGTGACCCGCGTGATGGAGCAGGGCATTCCGGTGGTCATGGTGGACCGCCGCATCGAAAGTGACAACTTCGTCACCTTCGTGACTGCATCGGACGCGATCTCGGGCCGTCTGTTTGCACAATGGATCGTCGAAAAGCTGGGCGGCAAAGGCAATGTCGTCATGCTGGGCGGTCAGGCCGGGTCTTCGCCGTCTGAAATCCGCATGAAGACCGCGATGCAGGTGTTCAACCAGTATCCCGACATCAAGATCATCGACACGGTCTATGGCGATTGGTCGCCGGTGAAGTCCAAGCAGGTCATGCAGTCGGAAATCCAGAAGTTCGGCGATCAGATTGATGCGGTCTGGTCGGCGCATGGTCTGATGACCCCCGGCTCGATCGAAGCCTTTGTCGAGGCAGGCTGGGCCGATGGCACCATCCCGCCGCACACCACCGCCGATGTGAACGGACCGATGCAACTGGCGCTGCAACACAAGGTGCCGCTGCTGGAAGTCGGCTATCCGCCGGCGATGGCGGGCGAGGCGATCAAGTCGGCGCTGGCCGTGCTGAACGGCGCGCAGGTGCCCTGCATCACTGAAATCAACAGCCAGATCGCGGTGACCGAGGGTGACAACACCGCGTCCATCGACACCAAGCTGGGCATCAAAGACATGGTGGTTCTCGATGGCCCGGCTGACCTTCTGGTGACCGGCGGCATGGGTCCGGATTACGACCCGACCACCTTCTCGATTGATTACCCGCAGTAAGCCGCAGCGCTGCTGGTGCCGGGGCCTGTCATGGGCCCCGGCGTGATTTTGAGGAGCAACCCATGCTGACCATTTCCAATCTCTCCAAGTCCTTCCCCGGGGTGAAAGCCCTGTCCGGGATGCAGTTGGATGTGCGCGCTGGCGAGATTCATGCCCTTGTGGGCGAGAATGGGGCCGGAAAATCGACGCTGACCAAGATCATCGCGGGCGTCTATCAACCCGACGAAGGCCAGATCGAATACGATGGCGAAATCACCCATTGGCCGTCGCCCGGTGCCGCAAAGGCGGCGGGGGTGCATGTGATCTATCAGGAATTCGTGCTGTTTCCGCATATGACCGTGGCCGAGAACATCTTCATCGGCAACGAACGGCGCGGGCTGTTGGGCATGGTGGACCATGGCCAGACCCGCAAGGACGCCGCCGAACTTCTGCACCGCTTGGGAGTCGAGATCGACCCCGACAAGCGGGTGGTCGAACTGAGTGTCGCCGATCAGCAGATGGTCGAAATTGCCAAGGCAATGGTCCACAAGGTCCGGCTTCTCATTCTGGATGAACCGACGGCGGTGATCTCGGGCCATGAGGTGGAACTGTTGTTCCAGCGCCTGCAGGCGCTGCGCGCCGACGGGGTGGCGATCATCTATATCTCGCATCGTCTGGAAGAGATTTTTGAAATTTGCGACCGGGTGACGGTGCTGAAAGACGGCCAGTTCGTCGCCAGCCGGGCGATTGCCGACGTGACGCGCGATCAGTTGGTGGCGCTGATGGTGGGCCGGGATATGTCAGAACTGTTCCCGCCGAAAGCGACCGCCGCCTCAGGCGCAGTGGTGCTGCAGGCAAAGGGCGTCTCTGCGGCAGGCCGGGTGCGCAACGCCTCGCTGACCTTGCGCGCCGGGGAAGTGACCGCTTTGGCCGGCATGGTCGGCGCGGGCCGCACCGAACTGGCGCTGGCGATCTTTGGCGGCCTGCCGATGACCGCGGGCAGCGTCGAAATCGGCGGCAAAAGCCACAGCCAGATGTCGCCCGCGCTGTCGATCCGCGAAGGCATCGGCCTGTTGACCGAAGACCGCAAGGGCCAAGGGCTGGCGATGCTGCTGGACGTGGCCGCCAACATCACCGCCGCCGATCTGCAAACCGTAAGTCGCAACGGCTTTCTGGACCGCGCCCGCGAAAACGAAATCGCGCGCGAGGAAATCGCCAGCTATCAGATCGCCTGTCGCGGCCCACAAAATCCTGTCGTCACCATGTCGGGCGGCAATCAGCAAAAGGTGCTGGTGTCGCGCTGGGCACGGACCTGCCGCCGCGTGCTGATCCTCGATGAACCCACCCGTGGTGTCGATGTCGGCGCCAAGGCCGAGATTTACCGCATCATGCGTGAACTGGCCGCCAAGGGCATCGCTGTTCTGATGATCAGCTCGGAATTGCCCGAGGTGGTCGGCATGGCAGATCGCGTCGTCGTCATGCGCGAAGGCACGATCAGCGGCGAGTTGACCGGCGCAGACATCACCGAGGAGCAGATCGTGCGCCTTGCCACCCAATCACTTGCAGCCTGAGAAAGGACCGCCATGACCGCCATTTCACAGCGCAGATCCGGCGCTTTTGTGCGACGTAACGGCAGCCAATTCATCGTGATTGGTCTGCTGGTGCTTCTTGCCATCACCGGATTCATCGTGTCGGACCGCTTTGCGACCGTCGCCAATATCATGAACATTCTGGAACAGTCGGTAACGCTGGCCTTGGTCAGTCTGGGCCAGACCCTGACCATCCTGACCGGCGGCATCGACCTGTCGGTCGGCTCGATGATCAGTCTGGCCTCGGTGCTGCTGTCGGGCATCACCAACGGCGACGCCAACATGGTCGCTCCGGCGATTGCCATCGTTCTGGCCTTGGGTATCTTTGTCGGGCTGCTGAATGCCGCCGCGGTGGTCTGGCTGCGCGTGCATCCCTTGATCGTGACCCTTGGCATGGGCGCGGTGTTGCAGGGCATCACGCTGCTTTACACCATGGGGCCTGCTGGAAAGATGCCGCTGGGCTTTGACTGGCTGGCCTTTGGCCGGGTGCTGGGTCTGCCTGTCGGCGCGGTGATTGCGGTGGCGCTGTTCCTGCTGACGGCGGCTTTCCTGCGCTATGCCCGCCTTGGCCGCTACATCTACGCCATTGGCGACGATGCCATCGGGGCCAAGCTGATGGGCCTGCCGCGCACCAAGGTCTTGTTGTTTGTCTATGCCTTCTCGGGTTTCATGGCCTCGCTGACCGCGATCTTTCTGGTGTCGCGCTTTGGCGTCGGCCAGCCCTATACCGGCGCGAATTTTACCCTGACCTCTATCACCCCCGTGGTGGTGGGCGGCACGCTGCTGGCTGGTGGTCGCGGCGGCGTGCTGGGCACGCTTCTGGGCGTCTACCTTGTGTCGCTTCTGAACAACGTCCTGAACTTCATGGATATTTCATCGCACTACCAACTGATTGTTCAGGGCCTGATCGTGATCATCGCCGTGTCGGTCTATGTCGAAAAGAAGAGGACGCTTTGATGTCACAGGCAGTCGAAACCAACCTTTCCGCCGCAGCGAGCGGGGCCGAGAATGCCCGCAACTTTCTGCGCCAATATGCCCTGCATATCGCGCTGGTGGTGCTGATCATCCTGTCGGCACTGATATCGCCCAGCTTTCTCAGCGGTGGCAACGTGTCGAACATGCTGTTGCAGGCCGCCCCCTTGGGGATTGTCGTCATCGGGCAAGCCTTTGTCATTCTGGTGCGCGGATTGGACCTGTCTGTTGCGTCGGTCATGGCGACCGCCGCAGTCGCTGCGACCAGCTTTAACGGCCAAGATACCGATGCCCTGCTGATCTTCGTGGTAGCAATCGGCATCGGCTTGATCACCGGGCTGGTGAACGGGCTTCTGGTGGCTAAACGCAACGTCTCGCCTTTCCTTGCCACGCTGGCGACGATGATCGTGTTGCAGGGCATGCGTTCGGCATGGACCCAAGGCGCACCCTCGGGCAACGTGCCGCCGTTCTACCGCATCCTTGGATCGGACTCGATCTATGGCGTGCCCTACAACCTTGTGATCACCGGGGTTCTGGCGGTGTTCTTCTCGGTCCTGCTGGCCAAGACCACCTTTGGCCGCAAGGTCTACATCACCGGCGGTAACCCGGTCACGGCGCGGCTGCTGGGGATCAATGCCGATTGGATCACCATCACCTGCTACGTCATTTCAGGCGGTCTTGCGGCCTTGGCGGGGCTGATCCTGTCGGGCTTTGTTGGCATCGTTGATAACTGGGTGGGCCGGGGATTTGAGATCGACTCGATTGTCGCGGCGGTGATGGGCGGCGTGGCGCTTTCGGGCGGGCGCGGCACCATCGCGGGCGGCCTTGTGGGGGCGGCCATTCTGGTCGTCGTGTTCAACTCTGTGCTGCAAATCGGCATGCCGATTCAGATGCAGATCATCATCAAGGGGCTGGTGATCGTGATCGCCGCCGCGTTCTACGTCCGCCGCGCCGCCTGAATGCCAGACCAAGGCCAATGCGGGCGGCGCTTGCTGCCCGCGTTTACTTCTGGCGGATCGTGCTGATCTGGATCTTGCGATACAGCGTGGCGCGCGACACCCCCAGATACCGCGCGGTTTCGGCAACATTGCCGCCATGATGTTGCAACGCCGCCCCAATCCGCGCCGCCTCGCGCTGCGACCGCGCGGCCAGATCATGCCCCGCCGCCTGTGCCTGCAATCCGTCGGGCAGATCGGCAAGATCAACCTGATCACCCGCCATCAGGATGGCGTGACGCAGGGCGGCATTCAGCTCGTGCAGATTGCCCGGCCAGTGATGGCTGGTCAGCGCCGCCAGAGCGCTGTCGGTCAGGCAAAGCCCGGCCCGGCCATTTGCCTCGGCCAGGCGGTTGAACAGCGTGACGATGATCTGCGGCAAGGCGGGGGCATCACGCAAATCGGGCAGGCTGAAGTGGCTGCCAGACAGCCGATGCGCCAAATCGGCGCGCAAGCGGCCTGTTGCGATCAGCTCCGCCAGCGTCGTCGCGCTGACCGCGATGGTCATCACCGGTGCCGCATCCAGCAGCGCCAGCAACGCAAGTTGCGGCGGCGCCGGCAGATCGGCCAGATTGTCCAGGATCAGGGCGCTTTCTTCGGCGGGATTGATGGCGCGTATCCGCGCGGTGATCTGATCGGGATCAGCCGCCCCGTCGATCAGAAACACCGGCTGGCCCCCAGTCTGACCGGCCCGCGCCAAAGCCTGCGCGAAGGTTGATTTTCCAACCCCGGCCGCGCCTTGGATCAAGATCGGCTGATGCCCCGAGAACAGCCGGACCGCCTGTCGCAGCACCTCGGTCTGGCGCGGATCAAGCGGCAGGTTCGCTGCGGCAAGCAGGCCACGCGCCGGACGCCGCTCTGTGCCAGCCGCCTTCGCGGCAACCGGCTCCCAGCGCGCTGTCACCCCTTCGGGCAGCGCACGCTCTGACAGCACCGCAGCGCCACAGATCCGTTCGCGCTGCGGGCCCAGCAGGGCGGGGGCATTGCGGCTCAGATCAACGATCCGCCCCACATCATCCAACGCCAGAAGGCCGGTGGCGACGCTGTCGGAATAATCACCGTTCTGCCCCAGCGTGACCAATCTGCGCCCCTGATTGCGTCTGCGAAACAGCTGCATTTCTATCCGGGTGGCCGCGCGTTCGGTGATATCGCGCAGCAGCCGCACTGCCTGCTGCGGTTCGGGCCGCAACGAGGTCACATTCAGCGCCCCGACAATCTGCCCCTGTGCCCCAAGGATCGGCGCGACAGTGCAGGTCAGCCCCTTCAGGCCGACGTGGAAATGTTGATCGCCGACAATCGACAGCCCTCGGCCAACCTTCAGGCTGGTGCCGATACCATTGGTGCCCTCTGTCTCTTCGGTCCAGATTGAACCAAGCGTCACCCCGGCGGCGGCGAGGTCGCCCAACAGACCGGGATCGCAGCGAAACACCAGCTTTTCCCCTTTGGCCGAGGCAAGCGAAACCAGATGATCGCCATGCGCCAGCCGACGAAACAACCGCTCCACTTCCGATGTGGCCGCACGGATCAGGTCTTCGTTCTGGTCGGTGGCGTCATGCAACTCGCCATAGGTCAGCACCGCAGGGCGGCGCGGCCGATCCGGCGCGATGTTGTAGCTGTCCAGACAGCGCAGCCAACTGTCCTCGACAAAGCCGGGCAACCCCGGAGCGGAGTCCGAGCCATAAAGGCTTTGCAGTTTCTGAACGTCAGTTTGCATGCGATGCCCAACACCATGAAGAATGTTGTGATTGCCACTATAGCCCGGTTTTACAGGGCAGGACAGCAGGCTCTTCTCGGTTTTTTGTCCAGTCGTCTGGCACCACGGGTCCTGTCGCGGGGGCTGACAGCCTGCCTCATCTGCCCGCACCGTCGCGGCGGCGCAACAAGGCCATGGCGCGGTTTTGCAGGCGGAAAATCAAGCCCTTGCCTGCCGCCACATTGGATCGTTTGCGTCAGATTCAACCGCCCCGCCTGTCGCACAAGAGACAATGTTGCGGCGCAGATGCAGGGCGTATCACGGGCGCAGTGGCCCCCGGTTCCGGGCCTTTGCGCAGTCCGCTCTCAACGGTGCGACGTGTCAGGCCGGGGGAACACAGCCAAGGGAGATTGGCTTTTGCAACCGCATGAGGGAGGATACGAACATGAAGGCACTGCGCTTTCACGCCGCGAAAGACCTGAGAATTGAAGACATCGCGCAGCCCGCCGAACCGGCTGCGGATGAGGTGGTGATCGCGAACCGCTTTGTCGGCATCTGCGGCACCGACCTGCACGAATATGCCTATGGCCCGATTTTCGTGCCGAAAAATGCCGAAGGCCAAACCGCCGCACCGCAGGTGCTGGGCCATGAATATGGCGGCACCGTCACCAAGGTTGGTGCCGGCGTGACGCATGTGAAGGTTGGCGACCGCGTCTCGGTGCAGCCCTTCATCACCCCGCGTGCGGGCGACTACTACGTTGATCGCGGCCATTTCAACCTGTCGGACGCGATGCAACTGGCCGGGCTAAGCTGGATCGGCGGCGGCATGGCGCAGGCCAGCCTGCTGAAAGGCTACAATGTCTACAAGGTGCCGGAAAACCTGACCGACGAAGACGCGGCCCTGGTCGAGCCGACCGCCGTCGCGGTGTATGGCGTGGATCGCGGTGGCGTGAAGGCGGGCGATTCGGTGCTGGTCACCGGTGCCGGGCCGATCGGGCTGCTCACGCTGCTGGCCGCCCGTGCGGCAGGTGCGGTGCAACTGTTCGTCTCGGACCCCAACGCAACTCGTCTGGCAATTGCCAAGAACATCATCCCCGATGTCATCACCATTAACCCGCGTGAACAGAACGTTGGTGATGTGATCCGTGCCGCGACCGAAGGCGGTGTCGGCTGTGACGTGGCGCTGGAATGCGTTGGCAACACGCTGGCCTTGCAGGCTTGCGTTGATGCGGTGCGCAAGCGCGGCGTTGTGGTGCAGATCGGGTTGCATCCGGGCGAAGCCCCGATCAACTGGTTCAACGTGGTCTACAAGGACATCGACCTGCGCGGGTCCTGGGCCTACACGGCGCAGATGTGGCCGCGCGTGATGCGCCTGATTGCATCGGGCCAGATCCCGGCCAGCAAGGTCGTGACCAAGACCGTGACGCTGGATACCGTGATCAAGGACGGGTTCGACGCACTTCTGGACCCAGCCGGCACGCAACTGAAGATCTTGATCGACCTGCAGCGCTGATCGGGGGTGCGGTCGGCTCCCGGACCGCATTTTCAAGCCAAGCAGACGGCCAAGCTGTGGTCCCCCCGCAGCTTGGCCTTTTTCTATCTTGAGGTTGGATCACCCCCGTATCCGAAGATGCGGGGGGCGCTTTCACATGTGCAGCGGGGGCATCATCCGCATACCGGGCAACCTGTGGCGGGATCCCGGCCCAAGCTGTCGCAACTGTCAATTCTGAGACAACCCGGACGCAACGGCGTAGCGCATCTGGTCCAGTAGGCAGACGGTAAGCAATTGATAAAGCTGTCCTCATTCGAGTGGGTTTCGAATCCGCCGCAGATGGAATGACCCGGAGAGACAGCCAATGACCGTGACAACCAGCCAGATGACGGATGCCTTCCGTGCCAGCATGCGCGCCGTTGCGGCCAGCGTATCGCTGGTCACGTCTTGTGACGAAAACGGGGGGTGGCATGGCATGGCCGTGACCAGCGCCTCGTCGCTGTCGATGGACCCGCCGTCGATGATGGTGGCGATCAATCGCGCCGCTTCCATCCATCCGATCATCGCAACATCGGGCCGCTATGCGCTGAACCTGATGGGCGAGGGCCACGCAGCCCTGCTGGAGGCGTTCTCGCGCAGCGACATGCGCGACCGCCGCTTTCTGCCCGATCAATGGCAGGCGGGCGCCAACGGCTTGCCGGTGCTGAAAGGCGCGCTGTCAGCCCATCTCTGCCGGGTCGTCGCGGCGCATGAATTTGCCACCCACACCGTGTTTTTCGGGGAGGTGGAGGACGTGGTCCTTCCCGAAACCCCGGCGCAATCGCTTGCGCCGATCATCTGGCTGAATGGCGCGCGCATGTCTGTCTGCGCGGCGGCGAAGGCCTGAACCACCACGAACAACCGCCCGCAAGGGCAAGAAGCAACCTTGGGAGGAATACCATGGAAATCGGACTTTTCCACATGCCGCTGCACCCGGCGGACAAACCGTTCGTCGACGTGCTGGCCGAGAACACCGAGAAGATCATCTACGCAGACCAGCTTGGTTTTTCCGAAACCTGGATCGGCGAGCACTACTCTGCCTCGACCGAACCGATCACCGCGCCGATGATGTTTCTGGCCTCGCTGATCCCGCAGACCAAGAACATCCGTTTCGGCACCGGCGTGATCTGCCTGCCGAACCACCATCCGGCACAAGTTGCAGGCCAGGCCGCGCAGTTCGACCACATGACCAAAGGCCGCTTCAACATGGGCATCGGGCCGGGTGGTCTGGCGTCGGACATGGAGCTGTTTGACGTGCTGGACGGGTCTGTCCGCGCCGAACGCTTTGCCGAATCCATCAGCATGATCAAGCAGATCTGGTCGCAAGACCCGCCCTACGACATCAAGGGCAAGCACTGGAACATCAAGCTGACGGAAAATATCATCCCGAAGCTGGGCGTCGGCTACATGTCGAAACCCTACACCAAGCCGCATCCGCCGATTTCCTTGTCGTCGATGTCGCCGGACGGCAACTCTGTCGCGCATGCCATCAAGCAGGGCTGGAAGCCGATCACCGCCAACTTCTCGCCGGAAAGCACCGTGATCAACCACTGGCACAAATATGTCGAAGGGTGCGACGCGGTTGGCATCAAGCCGACCGGCAAGGAATGGTCGGTCGCCCGCAACATCCTGATCGCGGACAGCGATGCACAGGCTGAAGACTGGCTGTTGGACCCCAAAGGCTCGGACTTCTACTACTTCGACTACCTGTGGGAAGTGCTGAAAGTGGCGAACTATACCGCCGTCATCAAGCCCGATCCGACCATGGACGACAAGGATGTCACCGTTGAATCGATCGTCAAAGCCTCGGTCCTCTACGGCTCGCGCAAGACCGTGATCGACAAGATCATGTCGCTGCGGGAACGGTCCGGTCCGTGGAATGTGCTGCTGAAAGCGGCCATGGACGGTTCGGGCAACAACCGTGAACGTGAACGCCTGACGATGCGTCGTCTGGCCGAAGACGTTCTGCCCGTCATCAACGCGGGTTAACCCGGTTCCGGCTCACGAAAGGAGCGAACAATGAATATTGACAGCATCAGCCCTGCCGTGGAGCCGGTGGACATGTTGACTGACCCGGTCATTCTTGATCGGGTCAGTCGGGCCATCGACATCATCGCAGCCGGCGGCATGGTCGTGGTTGTGGATGATGACACCCGTGAAAATGAAGGCGATCTGATCGCCTCGGCGGCGACGATCACGCCGGAAATGGTGGCCTTCATGGTCAACTATTCCACCGGAATCCTGTGCGCCGCCATGAGCAGCACCCGCGCCGATGCCCTGAAACTGCCGCCAATGGTCGCCCATAATGACGACCCGCTGGCGACCGCTTTCACCATCACCTGCGACGCCGTCGCCTGTGGCAGCGGGGTGTCCGCCAAGGACCGCACGCTGACCTTTCAGGTGCTGGCGCAAGAGCAACCCGCGCCGCAAGAGCTGCGCCGCCCCGGCCATGTCTTTCCGCTGCGCGCCCGCGAAGGCGGCGTTCTGACCCGCGAAGGCCATACCGAGGCAACCTATGATCTGGTGCGCCTCGCCGGGCATGTGCCGGTTGGCGTGCTGTGCGAATTGGTCAACAAGGATGGCTCGATGATGCGGGGCACCCAGATTGACAGCTTTGCCGCCCGCAATGGCCTGCTGAAAATCTCGGTGGCCGAGTTGATCGACTGGCGACGCAAACGCGGCGATTTCTGAAGCCACCGCAAACAAACCACCGCAAAACAAACCGGGTCATGGCGCGCCCAAGGCCCGGTTTTCTCTGCCCCGGCTCTGGCCCGATCCCCCCGGATCACGGCTGTCTCATGTGAGACACACGCTGCGATACACCTGTCGCACCTGACACATAGCCTGTTTGCCAGTCGGTCCGCTAAATTGCCGCCTCAAGGGCGGTTTGCCTGATTGAAATGCAGCCGGAGAATCGCGTTGGTGCGGGACACACAGCTTTGCCACGATGGGGACCCCGGTTTTGCCGTGGCGCTGCGCGCGGGTCTTCGGGCCACAGCGGTGAACGTGTCGCTGTTGACCACCCGCGATATCGAGGGGCGCTACCACGGTCTGGCCGTCACCACCGCCGTGCCTTTCGCGACGATGGAGCCGTCGATGATCGTCGCGGTGGCGCATAAAGCCTCGGCCTTTCCGGCGATCACCGCCAGCGGGCTGTTTTGCCTGAACCAGATCACCAATCAGGATATCGAGCTGCTGGACCGCTTTTGCCGCAGCGATTTGCGGGCGTCGCGCTTTACCTCGGCTGACTGGCGCGCCGATGCCAAAGGCCTGCCTTATCTGGAAAACGCGCTTGCCAGCTTCTTTTGCCGGGTCACCAGCGCGCAAGTGCATGGCGATCAAACGGTGTTCATCAGCAAGATCGAGGGGGTCCGGCTGGGATCAAAGTCAGGCGGATACGAGGTGGACCCGCTCATATGGATTAACGGGGGGCCGGCCCGTTTGGCCGGACGGGCACATGCGTGAATCGCGGCGTAAGCCGTGGTTGACACATCAGCGGTCTTGGGAGGGACATGACGTGGAACGGAAAAATGGGTGAACCGGTTGGGCTTGTCGATCCGGTTTCAAAAGAAATTGCCAGCCTGCGCAAAAGCCGCGGGGTGCCGGATGAACTGACCCTGCCGGATGTGGTGGCAGATTCGTGGAAGCGCTGTCTGGCCGATTACAACCTTCTGCCCGACCGCGTCCCGCGCGCCGAAGTGCTGTCGCATTCGGAAATGCGCGCGCTGATGGAAGAGCAGGAAGAGTTCCTGCGCATTGCCGAACCCGAGGTCGAGCGGCTGTTCCTGCGGCTGGTGGATAGCGAATATCTGGTATCCTTGGCCTCACATCAGGGTGCCATGCTGCTGTTTCGCTGCGATTATCAATATCTTGGCGATCTGGCCAGTTCCGGGGTGATCCCCGGCTCGGTCTGGAAGGAAGAGGCGCAGGGCACCAATGGGGTCGGCACCTGTCTGCGGGTGGGCAAGTCTGTCTCGATCGTCGGCAACCAGCATTACGGTGCCGCCACACAGTCGCTGACCTGCCTGACCGCGCCGGTGTTCGGGCGGCAGGGGGCGATTGAAAGCGTGATCAACGTCACTTCGGCGCGCAACGAAGACGCGCGGATGAACCGGGTCGTGCGCAATATCGTCGAACGTTCGTCGCGCCGGATCGAGAATGGTTACTTCGGGCGGCTGCACCGGCGCAACATGATGCTGCGACTTCTCGACAGCGCCGACACGGCCGATATCGCCGAAGAGGGCCGCATCGCGCTGGACGACTCGGGCCGCATTCTGGACGGCAGTTCACATGTGGCGCGGCTTTTGGGCCGCCCGGTGGATCAGCTTGTCGGCACGGCCGCCGATCAGATCCTCGAACTGGACACAGCACTGCATGACATCCGGCCAGATACCCCGATCACCCTGACGGTGAACGGCAAGCAGTTGCAGGCGGTGTTGACCGTTCCCGCCAACCGCATCTTTGGCGCGCACAGGTTGGGGGGCCACACCTTCGCAGGCATGCCGCGGGCCGCTGAACCCAGCCGCGCCGCGATGGTGCCGCTGCGCAGCGCGACGCTGGCCGAACAAGACCTGCGGCTTGATCCCGTCACCTCGCAGGCGATGGACCGGGCGTTGCGGCTGCTGAATGCCGGTCTACCGCTGATCATCACCGGTGAAACCGGCACCGGCAAAACCGTGTTCGCCAAGACCATTGCCCGCCGCTCGGCTGGCGATGCGGGCGAGGTCGTGTTCATCGACTGTGCCGCGCTGGACCAATCTGCGGATATTGTCGGCCTGTTCCAGACCTGCCTTGACCGCCCGAAAGCCTGCCTTGTGCTGGACCGCTTCGACGCCCTGGATGAAGCTGGCCAGACCGCCTTGCTGAGCTTGCTGGAAAGTGACCGCCAGTCGCTGCCAAACGCCTTGGGTGTGGTGGTGATCTCGTCCACCGAACTGGAAAAGCTGGCGAAGGACGGCAAGCTGCGCTCCGATCTTCTGCATCGCCTGAAGGGCGGGCAGGTCAGCATGCCCCCCCTGCGCGCCAATCCCGATCTGGAAGGCACCATCAAAGACCTGTTCCGCATCGAATGCACCGCCCTTGGCCGCAGCGGCATTGCGCTGGATGACGAGGCCAGGCTGGTCTTGCTCAACTATCATTGGCCCGGCAACCTGCGCGAGCTGCGCAACACCCTGCGCCACGCGATTGCCTTGGTCGATGGCAAGGCGATCCGGATGGATCATCTGCCCGACGATATGGTCGATGAGCTGTCGCGCAAAGACCTGACCGCCCGTTCGCAGTCAGAGGCGTCAAAGATCGAGGCGGCGCTGCGTTATAATGGCGGCAATGTCTCGCTGACCGCGCGCTATCTTGGGGTGTCGCGGGCCACGCTCTATCGCAAGATCCAGATCCAGCAGGCCCGCAGCGAGGCTTGATCCCGCGCATGAAAAAGGCCGCCCCAAACGCTTGGGGCGGCCCCTTTTCCTGCAAGGCTTACAGCGAGAACCCGCCATCCACCGCCAGCGCCTGACCCGTCACATGCGGGGCGCAGGCAAGGTAGACCACCATCTGCCCCATGTCTTCGGGCGTCTGCGCCTCGCCCTGCGGCAAGAAGATCTGCTGATGCCGCTCCCACGAGGCTTCTTCGCTTTCGCCCGGCAGCGCCCATTTGCCCGAAAGCCCGGTCTCGCCGCGCCACATGCCGGTGCCGACGATGCCGGGGCACAGCGCGTTCACCGTGATGCCGTCTTTCGCGACTTCCTTGGCAATGGCATTGGTCATGCCGATCACGCCAAACTTCGACGCCGAATAGTGGCAAAGCCCCGGAAAGCCCACTTTCCCCGCGATCGACGCCGTGTTGATGATGCGGCCATACTTCTGTTTGCGCATCACGCCGATCTGATGCTTGCAGCACAGGAACACCCCGCGCAGGTTGATGTCGAGCACATCATCCCACATCTCGACGCTCAGCTCTTCAACCCCGCCAAGGCTGACGATCCCGGCGTTGTTCATCGCGATGTCGATACGGCCAAACTGCTTGACCACCGCCTCGACCATCGCCTTGACGCTGTCTTCCTTGCGCACATCCACCTGAATGGCGGCGCTGCGCCGGCCCAGCGCGGTGATGGCTTGTGCGCCGGTTTCGGCAAGCTCCAGCGTGTAATCGGCGATCACCACATCGGCACCAGCCCGTGCCAGAGATTGCGCGATGCCATTGCCAATGCCGCGCCCTCCGCCGGTGACCAATGCGATCTGACCTTCCAATGAAAACTGCGATTGCGCCATGTCGTCCTCCTGTTCGATGGGCAAAGATCAGCCTGTGCTGACTTCAGCAAAATCGACCACGCGCGCGCGGTTCCGGCAATTGGCTCAACTGCGCCAACCCGTCTCAGCGCCGCCGATGCAAAGGAACAGTTGCAGGCCCGCGCGCGCGATCCTTTGCTGGCGACGGGGCGGCAGCAGCTTCTCTGGAAAACCGGATCAACAGCAGGAAAGACCATCATGCCAAAAGACATCTACTGGGTTTGCGTTTTCCAGATCGACCCGACCGATCTTGATGCCTTCAAGGCGGTCGTCCGGCCACTGGTCGAGATGACGCGGCAAGAGGCAGGCTCATTGGCCTATGAATACAACGTCAGCCCCGACAAATCGTCGATTCACATCATCGAGCATTATCAGGATTCTGCCGCCGTCGTGCATCATGTCAGACAGACGTTCTCGCAGTTTGCCGAAGCTTTCACCGCCCTCGCCAGCGTGAAAAGCTTCGTCGTCTATGGCAATCCAGACCCAGAGGCGCGCAAGATCCTTGATGGCTTCGGTGCCGTCTATTTCAACCGCTTTGACGGCTTTACCAAATAACCCGCTCACCAAGCGAAAGACCAAGCGCTTTACACGGCAGCAACATAGCCCGTGAAGGGGTCCGCTTCATGGGGCTGGCAGGGGGGCCTTCAAGCTGGGGGGCAAATCGCAGGCAGATGCGTTCGGGCAATACACCATCGCACCTGCCTTCGCGCCGCCGCTCATCTGAAAGCAGGCTGAACACACTGAAAACCGCTTTCCGTGGCCACATGCCGCGCGGATTGTGCTGTGCGCCCGGAGTGCAAGCCTTCTCTGCCGCAGGTGCCGCCATAGTCGAAATAAACAAGGCCTTCCGGCGGGCTGGAATTGAAAGCGTTGCGGTCATCACAAACAGGCCGACGATCCATCAAGCCTGCCGCCCTCATCACAGTCACAAAGGCAAGGCCGAAGGTCGGAAACGAGGCGCTGCGGTGATTGTGTCTGCCGGAGCCAAGGCGGAGTTGCAGCGCACTTTGGCCCGGTTGATAGCGAAGGTGTGTCGCCTACCTTCAAAACCCCCTGTCAGCGCCTGATCTTTCAAGCAAACAACATAGGATTGGCTAAACTGGTGGCGAGGGAGAGACTCGAACTCTCGACCCCACGATTATGAGTCGTGTGCTCTAACCAACTGAGCTACCTCGCCACTGGCGCGGTGAGTATTGCGACCCGCCGGGGGCGTCAAGGGGGAATCGCGAAAAATTGGCGCGGGCAGGGGTGTTACCGCCCCACCCGCGCCCGCCTTTGTCAGACCCGCGCCAGCACCTGATCAAACGCTTGCAGGAAATGATCGACATTGGCCTTGGAAAACACCAAGGGCGGCCGGATCTTCAGCACGTTCGACCGTGGCCCGGTGGCAGAAATCAGCACCCGCGCTTCCCGCAGGCCGTTGACGATCCGGCTGGTGCGCGCCGCATCCGGGGTCAGCGCGTCGCCTGCAATGATGTCCTGCCCCAGAAACAGCCCCGCCGCGCGCAACGGGCCAAGGCAGTCATGCCGCTTGCCCAGATCGCGCAGGCCCTGCGCGAAATAATCCCCGACCACGCGGGCGTTTTCCTGCAATCCTTCGGATTCGATCACCTCCAGCACCGCCATCGCCGTCGCCGCCGCCACCGCATTGCCGCCGAAGGTGTTGAAATACCGCGCCTTTGCGCCAAACGCCGCGATCACGCCGGGCTGCATCACCAGCCCCGCCACCGGATAGCCATTGCCCATCGGCTTGCCAAGGCTGACCATATCCGGCAGCACGCCATGGCGCTGGAAGCCCCACATGGTCTCGCCACAGCGGCCAAAGCCCGGCTGCACCTCGTCGGCGATGAACACGCCGCCCGCCGCACGGATCGCCGCCACCGCAGGCGCCAGAAAGCCCTTCGGCCCCTCATAAACCCCATCCGACGAGAAGATCGTATCCACGATCAACCCCGCCGGTTTGATGCCATGCCGCAGCATGTCGTCAATCGCCGCCTGCACTTCCGCCGCAAAAGCCGCCCCCAGATCGCCCGTCATCCGCAACGGATCGGGGGCCGGAATGGTGCGCACATGCTCGCCCAAAGGCACGCCTTCGCCCAGTGAAGGCGACATGGCCGCAATCGCGTAAGTCACCCCGTGATAGGCGTTTTCCGTAACGATAAACCCGGTCCCGCCAGTGTGCGCCCGTGCTATCCGAAACGCCAGATCGTTCGCCTCCGACCCGGTGCAAGTGAACATCACATGCGACAGCTCGGGCGGGAAATGGCCCAGCAGCCGTTCAGCATAGTCCAGCACCGTGTCGTGCAGATAGCGGGTATGGCTGGCAAACACCGCCGCCTGCCGCGCCGTAGCCGCCACCACCGCCGGGTGACAATGGCCGACTGACGCCACATTGTTATAGGTATCCAGATAGGCGTTGCCCTCGGCATCATAAAGCCAGACGCCCTCGCCGCGCACCAGATGCACCGGGGTTTCATAAAACAACCGATAGGCCGGCCCCAGCGCGCGCACCCGCCGCGCCACCAGCGCCTGATCCTCTGCCGAAAGGTTGCCCTTGCCCGGCACATAGGCGTTCACCATGGTTCCGTCGTTCTTCATAATGCCTCCATGGCGGTTTGCAGGGTAGGGCGCGGCAGCGCCGCCAGCGCGATCAAGCCAGCGCGTGAAGCGGCAAAGTTGCGCAGAATATAGGCCGCGTTGTCCGGGTAGCGCGCGGCGCGATGCGAGGTGATCGCCAGCGTCGTCAGCATCCGCGCCGCCACCAGATCGGGAAAAGCCTGCGCCTCGGCGGCGGTCAAAGGCAACACCGCATGATAGGCGCGGGCGAAATTCAGCAGGCTATCCAGCGCGGCTTCAGGTCGGATGCAGTAAGACGCCGCAATCGCCGCATCACAGATCAGCGGCGTGTAAACCATATCGCCGAAATCCAGAATGCCGGAGACTTCATCCGGGTTATCCGGCGAAACCAACACGTTATGCGGGTTCAGATCATTATGCACCACCTGCCAGCGCAGATCGGGCAAGCGCGGCTCCAGCATCAAAAACCGATCCAGCGTCGCTTGTGCCAAGGGCCGCAGATCTTCCGGCACATCGGGCAACAGCGGCTGCAAGCTGGCGGCCTGCTTGATATCCCATTGCAGCACATGCGCCGCCGCCGGGTGGCTAAACCCGGCCAAGCCCTGCGTCAGCCGCGCCGCCATCGCCGCCAAAGACCGCGCCTGCGCCGGGGTGCGCGGCGTCAGATGCTGCGGCGTGCCCTCCAGATAGGTCAGCAGCCGCAAGATGCCCTGCGGCGTTGCCACCTCGGTCGCGCCAGCACGCGTGCAGATCACCCGTGGCACCGGCAACCCGCTGCCCTCCAGATGCAGTAGCGCTTGGGTCTGGAAATCCGTCACCTCGGCAGCCTCGGCGGGGTTGGCGAGTTTCAGCACATAGGCCTGCCCCGGCGTGGCGATTTGCAGGTTCAGATCGCGCTCCGAGGTCAGCCGTTTCAACCGCCCCTCCACGCCAAAATGGAGCAGCGCAAGCTTGGCGGCCTCATCATCGGTCAGGGTCGGCGGGGCCGAGGAAAGCAACGCGCCTAGCGGGGTGTCTGTCATGGAAAATCCGGGCCTACAGGCGCGGTGCGTGCCAGCACGCACCCTACCTCGCGTGGTTAATCAAAGCTGAACACGGCCTCATAAGCCCTTGATATTGCGTAAATGGAAGTCGTGTCCACATGTGGCGCGTCATCGGTCAAGCTGCGAAACCTTGTAGCTGGCGGCCTCCAGCCAGACCGGATTGATCTCTATCCCCCAGCCGGGGGCATCGCTGACCGTGGCTTGGCCATCCTCGATCTTGTAGGGATCGCCCAGAAACAGCCCGTGCTGCCACGGGTAGTAATCCAGACCCTCGATCGAGAATTCCAGATACTTGCCGGCATTCGGGATCGCCCGCAAAAGATGCATGGTGCACATCGTCACCAAAGACAGGTTGGCCGCATGCGGCGTCACCGGCAACCCCGCCGCTGCCGCCATCCGGCAGACCTCCAGCGTGCGATGCAGCCCGCCCAGATACATCACATCCGGCTGCGCGATATCGACCGCCTGCCGGTCAAACATCAGCTGCCAGCTGGAGAACTCACAATCCTGCTCACCCCCCGCCACATCAATCGACAGCGCCGCCCGAACCTCGGCGGTCTGTTCGGGGTGCCAATAGGGGCAGGGCTCTTCAAGGTGGCCGATGCCGTTGTCCTCCAACAGCCGCCCCACCGCGATGGCCCGCGCCGGTGAATAGCAAGAGTTGCCATCCACCAGCTTGTCGATCCCATCCCCCAAAGCCTTCGACACCACCGGGATCACCGCCTCGGTCCGCCCCGGCCATTCATCGCGGTCGCGGCCACATTCCGCCCCGACCCGCCATTTGAAGGCGGTGAAGCCATGATCGTCGCGCAGCTTCAGGAACCGCTTTGCCTCGTCCTCGGGGGTGATGTCGCGCTTCATCGAGCTGGCATAGGCGCGCACCTTGCCGGGCGAGCCGCCGATCAGGCTGGCCACCGGCTTGCCCTCCAGCTTGCCACGCAGATCCCAAAGCGCGGTATCCAGCCCGGTCATCGCCCGGCGCAGATAACTGCCGGGGTATTTATGCTCGCGCTCACTGATCAGGGCGAGCGTGTCGGCGAAATCCAAGGCATCGCGGCCCAGCGCGTGCGGCGCGATCTGACGGTGGAAAATCTCGCAGGTGAGGTCCGCGTTATAGGTGGAAACCTGCCCCCACCCCTGCGCGCCGGTGTCCGAAGTGGCGCGGACAAAGCCAACGAATTCGGTGGTGAAGGTTTCCAGTCTGACGATCTTCATGGCGATCTCCGGGTTTGCACCAGCCTAGCGGTGCAGGCGGCGATTGCCGCGCCAAAGCCGACACGGCAAGAGGTATTCCGCGACGCCCGAAGCCAGCGGCTGCCAAATGGCGCGCGTGCCGCGCAGGGCTTTTGTCTCGCCTCCGCCTTGCGGCTGCGGCTCGGGGCTTGTCGTGGCTGGCGAAAGCCCTAGCTTGGGCGCAACAGAAAGGTGCCTCCATGCCCCCGGTTCTTATCGTTGCCCACGGCCAGCCGTCTGATCCCGCCCCAGCGGCGGCAGAACTGGCGCATTTTGCGGCGCGGGTGGCAGACCTGCTGCCGGGCCGTCGGGTGGCGGCGGCAACGCTGGCCGAGCCCGGCGCGATGGCGCAGGCACTGGCTGATCTGGGGCCGGGCGGCGTGGTGTTCCCGATGTTCATGGCTGGCGGCTGGTTTACCCGCGTGCATCTGCCGGCCAAGCTGCGCGAAGCAGGAGCGCAGGGCTGGCGCGTGCTCGAGCCGCTGGGCTGCCTGCCCGCGCTGCATGATCTGGCGGTGCAAGTGCTGGCCGAGGCGGTGGTGGGGCTTGCCGCGCCGCAGGTTCTGCTGGCCGCGCACGGCTCGTTCAAAAGCCCGGTGCCGTCCGACATAGCCCACCACCTCGCCGACAAGATCACAGCCGCGCTGGGCCTGCCCGTCGTGACAGGCTTCATCGAACAAGACCCGACACTGGCAGAGATAGCCGGGCTTGGCCCGCAAGCGGTATGCCTGCCGTTCTTCGCCGCCAGCGGTGGCCATGTCTTGCACGACATCCCCGCCGCCTTGACCGCCGCCGGATATCAGGGCCGGGTTCTGCCGCCGCTCGGCCTTGATCCGCGCGTGGCGGCGCTGGTCGCCGCAGCGGTGCAGGCGGGCCATCCGGTGTGCGCGGCAGAGTGTCGATATCGCAAAGGCTAGCGCTGCTGGGCCACGTCAGACGCTCCGCGGGGAGTATTTATGCCAAGATGAATGGGCCTTCATCTTGGCATAAATACTCCCGCCGGAGGCATCCAGCGTGTCAGCCCGAAACCATGCGGCAAAGCCTAGACAGTGTGCAGATACAGATCGAAATCCACTTCCGACACCGTCCGCGCCACCCGCGCATATTCTGCGCCGATGATGGCGGTGAAGCTGCGGTGCAGGTCTGTCCCCAGCGCGTCTTTCAGGAAATCCGAGGCCTTCGCGGCCTCCAGCGCTGAGCGCCAATCCACTGGGATCGGTGGCGCGTCTGATGTATCGGCATAGCCGTTGCCGGTGGTTTCCGGACCCGGGTCCAGCCGCAGTTTCAGCCCGTGCCGGATGCCTGCCAGCACCGTTGCCGCCACCAGATAGGGGTTGGCATCCACCCCCGCCGGGCGATGTTCGATCCGGCGGGCGCGGATATCACCCGCCGGGATGCGCAGCGCCACCGAGCGGTTGTTCACCCCCCAGGTGGGCGACACCGGCGCGTAGGAGTTTGAGGCAAACCGCCGCCAGGAATTCGCATGCGGCGCGAACACCAGCATCGCTTCGCCCATCGTGGCGCGCAACCCGCCCAAGGCGTGGCGGATGGGGTCGTTAAACGCGCCCTCCACCGGCTCGACAAAGATGTTCACCCCGGCGTCATCGCGGATAGAGACGTGGAAATGCATGCCGGATCCGGCGTAATCCTCGTGCGGTTTCGCCATGAAGCAGGCGGTCACGCCATGCTGGCGGGCGTGCCAGCGCACCATGCGTTTCAGCCGCAGCAGATCATCGGCGGCCTGCATCACGTCTTCGCGGTACTGCAGCGTCAATTCATACTGGCCGGGGGCGAATTCGGAAATCAGCGTTTCCGCCTTGATCCCTGCCAAGGCCGCATCGGCGTATATATCGTTGAACAGTGGCAACATGCCGTGCAACTGATCCACCGAATAGACGGCGGTCTTCGAATTGCGCCGCCCGTCCAGCACATCGCGCGCCGGCACCATCTTGCCATCCGGGCCGCGTTCGTTCTGCAACAGGAAGAATTCCAGTTCGAACGCCCCGGCCGGGTGCAGGCCTTCGGCGGCCAGCGCATCGACCTGCCGCTGCAAGGCGTGGCGCGGGTCCGAACTCATCCGCGAGCCGTCGAGGTTATAGACGCTCATCAGCACTTCGCCGCGCGGTGGTTGGCTGGCATGGATCGCACGCAAACTGCCGGGGATCGGCCAGGCCCGGCGGTCGGCATCGCCCTGATCCCAGATCAGCCCGGTTTCATGCACATCCTCGCCGCAGATGTCCAAGCCCAGGATCGAGATCGGCAGATGCCGCCCCGACCGAAACATGCCCAGCAATTCATGCCGCCGGATGATCTTGCCACGGCCGATGCCATTGGCGTCGTGCAGCACGATATCAAACGCCTCGATTTCGGGATGCGCGGCCAGAAAGGCCTCGGCCTCGGCGACGCTGGAGCCAGAGGGGCTGATGGGATCGGTCATGGCACTCTCAGGCAAAAAGTTCGGACAGGATTTCGTCAAAGGCATGGATCAGCCGGTCCGCCTGCCGCTTCTTCGTCTTCGGGCTGATCAGCATCATGTTGTGGAACGGTGCAATCAGGCAGCCACGATTGAGCAGCGCCACATGCAGCGCCGATTCCACAGCGGGCTGATGCGCTAGGCCCGCTTCGGTGCCGTTCTGCAACGGACCGGGGGCGCAGATGAACTCCACCCGCGCGCCGACCCGCACCACATGCCAGGGCGCGCGGTGGCGATCCACCACCTTGGCCAGCCCATGCGAAAGCCGCGCTGCCAGAGCCTCCATATGGGCGTAGTTTTTCGCCGTCATCACCTCGGACAGCGTCGCCTTCAGGCAGGCAAATTGCATCGGATTGGCCGACAGCGTGGTGCCCATGCCGGAATGGCCTGCCGGGCGCGCGGCGTTGGCGGCGTCATAGCGTGCTGCCGTTTCCGGCGTCAGCCCCCAGACGGCGGTCGGCATGCCACCCGCCACGCATTTACCAACCACGAAGATATCGGGCGACAGTGAATGCACCCCGGTATAACCGCCCAACCCGCTAGAGATCGTGTGGGTTTCATCGATGATCAGCAACGCGCCATAGCGCCGCGACAGCGTGCGCAAGCCATCATGAAACCCGGCAGCAGGCAGCACCATGCAAGAGTTGGTCATCACCGGCTCGGTCAGGATCGCGGCAATGTCGCCTTTGGCCAACGCCGCCTCGACAGACGCCAAGTCATTGAATTCGCAAGCGACCGCACCCAGCGTCAGATCAGCCACTTGCCCCATCAGACCCTCACGGTTCTGCGTGGTGCCGTTGTGCAATTCGACCATCACATCATCGACGGTGCCGTGATAGCAGCCGTTGAACACCAGAATCTTGGGCCGCTGGGTGATGGCACGCGCCACACGGATGGCAAAGCGGTTGGCGTCGGTGGCGGTGGTGGCGATCTGCCAGCGGAAATCGCCGAAGCGCTCGGACAGCAGCTGCCCCGCCGCCAGCGCGTCTTGCGACGGCAGCATATAGGTCAGCCCGCGCCCGGCCTGCTGCCGGATCGCCTTGGCCACCGGCTCGGGCGAATGGCCGAACATGCTGCCGGTATCGCCCAGACAGAAATCGTCGATCTCGTAGCCGTCAATATCGGTGATCCGCGCGCCCTTGGCCTTGGTAATCAAGGGCAGATGCGGCATCGGCCAGTCTTTCATCCAGTGCAGCGGCACGCCGTCAAGGAAGATATCGGCGGCCTGCGCCAAAGCCTCGCGCGCTTTCGGGCGACCCTGCGCAAAGCGCTTGGCCTCACGCGTCCGCAGCTTTTCCAAGCGGTCGGGGTGGATACCGGCGATCAGATGGGTGGGCAGAGATTCGGGCAAAGCATCGGACATGGGGGCACCTCTTGGCAGCTAAGCCCGTTATGCCAAGAAATTTGATCAAAAGAAAGGCCGCAATCTAGCCGCCGCGCACCGGAATTTGTGCAAATTCCGGGCCGATTTCCGCCCGGAAATCGTGGCCAGCCGTTAACGCTCCACCCGGATTTCGATCATCCGTGGCCCGGTCTGCGGTTGGCTCAGCTCCCAATGCAGCGCCTCCGGGTCCAGCGGCACCGAGGCGAAGGGCAGATCGCAAGCTTCGGCAAACGGCTCCATCCACAGCGGGCTGGGCGCGCAGCCGATCACCTCGGTATTGGCGCCGCGCATCGCATCGGCAATCTCGCCGAAAGCGGCGTTGTTCCAGACCAGAAAGGTGATCGGCAGCGCCTCGTCTACGGCGGTGCGCAGCTCGCCGGGGCTGAATTGCAGGCCGCCATCGCCGATCAGGCAGACCACCTTCTCGCCCGGTGCCGCCAGCGCCGCGCCGATCGCCGCACCGGGGCCAAAGCCCAAAGCGCCAAAGCCGGTGGCGGCGTTGAAGAAGCCGCCCGCACGGTCGTGGTCATAGTAAAGATTGGCGGCATAGATCGGCTGAGTGCTATCGCCGACAATCAGCGCGCCGGGCATCGCCGCGCGGATGGTTTCCACCATTTCCAGCCGCCCCGGCATCAGCGCATCAAGCGCGGTCAGTTCCGCCCGCGCCGCCACCCGCGCCGCTTCGGCCCGCACCGCGCCATCGCCCAGCTTAGCCGCCAGCAGCGGCAGCAGCGCCGTCACCACCGCACCCGCATCCGCCTGCAACGCCACCGCCGCCGGATGCCGCGCCAGTTGTTGCGCGCAGATGTCCACCCGGATCATGCCGCTGGTATCGGGGAAATTGCCGCGCACATACATGTCATAATCGGTCGGGCCAAATTCGGTGCCGAGTGCCAAAATCTGATCCGCCCCCGCGATCAGTGCCCGCACCGCGTCCAGACTGGGTGAGGCGGGCACGCACAGCGGGTGCTGATACAGCATCCCCCGCGCATTCACCGTCTCCACCACCGGCGCATCCAGCCGTTCCGCCAGCGCCCGCAAACCCGCATCCAACCCGCGCGCGCCACCTCCGGCCAGAATCACCACCCGGCGGGCGGCGTTCAACCGTGCTACAGCCGACCCCAGATCGGGCAGTGCCGCCACATCCGGCAGCACAGGCGCAGGCAGGGCAGGGCAGGGCAGCGGCATCACATCGGTCGGCACCTCGATATGCACCGGGCCGGGGCGGCCAGTTGCCATGCAGGCAAAGGCCCAGTCCAACACGTCGGCCACCTGATCCGGCGACGTGATCTGCCGCGATGGGCACAACGGCCGCACCATCGCCGCCTGATCGGGCAATTCATGCAGCATCCCCAAGCCCTTGCCCAAAGACGCCCGCCGGTTCACCCCCGAGATCACCAATATCGGCACCGAATCCGCCGCCGCTTGGCCCATCGCCGTCAGCGCGTTCAGCAGCCCCGGCCCGGTGATCACAAACGCCACTCCCGGTTTGCCCGACACCCGCGCATAGCCATCGGCCATGAAGGCGCAGCCCTGTTCATGCCGTGCCGTCACATGCCGCACCGGGCTGCCCGACAAGCCGCGATACAACTCCACCGTATGCACGCCGGGAATGCCAAACACCACCTCGACGCCGCGCGCCGCCAGACCTTCGACCAAACGCTCGCCAACCGTTTTCATGCAGCTTTCTCCTGCTGGCGGGCGACAAACCCCAACAGCCGGTCGCAGGCCTCGGCGACCAGCGCATCATCCTGCGTCAGGCTGATCCGCACCCAGCCCGCCAGCGCCGCGCCAAAGCTTTCGCCCGGCATCACCGCCACCTTTTCCTCGGCCAGGAACGCCCGCGCAAACGCCTCGCCAGTCATCCCGGTGCTGTTGATATCGACCACGGTGAACATCCCCGCCTCGGGGCGATGCACCCGCAGGCCCTGCACGCCATGCAGCTTGCCGTAGATCAGCCCGGCACGACGGGCAAACCGCGCCCGCATCCCGGCGGTCACCTCGGACGGCTGCGAAACCGCCAGCGCGGTCATGTCGGCAATGAACGGCTGGTTGCCAAACAGCATGGTTTCCGCCACCGGCAACAACCGCGCCGAAAATTCACTGGGGCCAACGCACCAGCCAGACCGGAACCCCGGCGCCGCGTGCGATTTCGAAATCGAGGCGGTGACAACCGTGCGTTCCGCCAGCTTTTCATCATCGAACGGCGAGGCGAACACCGCACCGTCAAACACCAACTCCTCATAAACCTCGTCCGACAGCAGCCACAGATCATGCGCCTCGGCCAGTTCGCCCAAGGCGGCAATATCGGCGGCGCGCAGGATCGCCCCGGTCGGATTGTGCGGCGTGTTCAGAAACAGCAGCCGACTGCGCGGCGTGATCCGTGCCGCGACATCGGCGGCCTGCATGCGAAAGCCGTGCGCGGCATGCAGCGGCACCGGCACCGCGACGGCCCCGGTCGAGGCGATCAGCCCCTCATAGGTCGCATACAGCGGATCACCCACCAGCACCTCATCGTCCGGCCCGGTCAGCGTCAGCAGCACGGCATAAAGTGCGGTCTGCGTGCCGGGCAGGCAGGCAATCTGATCGGTGGAAATCTGCCGACCCGTGCGCCGCGAATAGCGCGCCGCCAAAGCCTCCAGCAGCGCAGGTTCGCCCCGGCCATTCGAATAGCCCAGACGGCCCGCATCCATCGCCCGCTTCGCCTCGGCAATCAGGGCGGGCGGCGTGGTCACATCCGGCTCGCCGATGGTCAGCTGAATAAGGTCATGCCCCGCTGCTGCCATTTCCTTGGCCAGCGCGTGAACTTCCCATTTCGCGCCACCCAAGTTGGCAAGACGGTCGGTGATGGCTGCATATTTCATAGGATATTCCGTTCCAGATCATAGGCTTGGGTCAGGTTGACCCCCAAAATTGCCCCAACAGATGCCAAGGCAATCGCGGCAATTTCGCCGTCTTCAAAACTTTCCGGCAGCACCGAACCTTCCAGCCACAGCCCGTCAATCAGCCCGTTGCAGGCAATCGCCTCGCGCCGTAGCTGTTGCGCCGTGGCTTGGCGCGGCAAATCGGCGATCAGGCTTTGCAGCTTGTCGCGGAAGGCCAGATAGGTGGCGCTATGCACCTCGCGCATCGAGGCATCGCGGCGCACGTCATGCACAAAGCCCGCCCATAGCCCCACCGCCACCGGGTCCACCACCGGCGGGCTGACCGAGGCCACCACAAACCGTGCCAGCCGTGCCAGCGGATCGGTCGGCGCATCTTGCAGCACTGCCGCGCTGTCAGCGGTCATGCTGTCCATCAGCTTGCGATAGGCGGCGCGGGTCAGGTCTTCCTTGCTGCTGAAATAATGCCGGATCAGCCCCGGCGTCACCCCGGCGCGATCCGCAATCGCCCGCACTGTTGCCGCCCGCAGCCCACCCTCTGCCACCAGCTCCAACGCCGCAGCAATCAGATCGTCGCGGCGACGTTCTTCGCTTTCCCGGCGGTAGGGGCGACGTTCGGTCATGGGGTGGCCCGGCTGTTATACGTTTGTGTAATTCAGAATAGGGCTTATCAGGGGGCAAGTGCAAGCAAGCTGCGACAGTTAGTCACAGATTTCGGTCGGTTTCAGGATAAGTCAAATCGGGATTTCGGAAAAGACAGCAAGCCTGTCTGACTGGCGGCGCAGCGTCAGAGCTTACGCCGGATCTCAGTTGTCGCGCGCCACGTCCTTGTGAATGATCACATCCGCCTGCGGATAGGCACTCAGAATGGCCCGGCGCAGCGCAGCGCCAATGGCATGCGCCTCGCGCAAGCTTTGGCCGCCGTCCAGTTCGATATGCAGGTTCACGAACACCCGGCTGCCAGCGGTGCGGGTTTTCAGATCGTGAAAGCCATGCACCCCCGGCCAGCTGCCCGCAATCGCAGCGATGCCGTCAACGATCTTCGGATCAGCGGTGCGGTCCATCAACGCATCCCACGCGCCCTTGCCGATGCGGATCGCCCCCACCGCCATCACCACCGCCGCCGTCAGCGCCACCACCGAATCAATCGCGCCCATCGCATAGGTCTTGGAGGCCCACAGCGAGGCAATCGCGCCGATATTGGGCAAAAGGTCGCCCAGATAATGCAACCGGTCCGCCGCCACCACCCGGCTGCCGGTGCGCTTGGCAACGCGGCCCTGCCACCAGACCAGCACCAGCGTCAGCACCACCGAAACCGACATCACCACCATGCCGGGCCCTTCGGCCTGCAACCGGCTGGGCTGTTCCGCCAGCAGCCGCGCCACCGCGATCCAGCCGATCACTCCGGCCGAGATCGTCACGAACACCGCCTGCGTCAGCGCGGCAAGGTCTTCGGCGCTGGTATGGCCAAAGGCGTGGTCCTCGTCCGCAGGCTTGGCTGCATAGATCAGCGCCGCCATCGCCGCCAGCGACACCATCAGATCCATCGCCGAATCCGCCAGCGACGCCGCCACCGACAACGCCCCGGTTTCGCCCAAAGCCCAAAGCTTCAGACACACCAGCAGCACCGCCATCGCGACAGAGGCCGCCCCGGCGGACAGGTTCAACTTGGTGCTTTCTGCTACGCTCATCTTGCCCTCGCCGGTTCGGACCCGCGCTTTAGTCGCGCCATCCGGTCAGCACAAGCGCAGACTATTCCAAAATCTCGCCGGGATCGACGCCCCACAGTGCCGACTTCAGGATCCAGCCCTTTTCGCCATCGGTATTCACCCGGCACCAGTCGGCATTACACTCCAACAGCCGCCCGATCACGCCCAATTCGGCCTGAAACGCCACCCGCGCCCCGGCTTCGGGGCTGTCGCGGAATTCCGCCATATCCTGCGTCACCAGCACCGTGCGCACGCCCGACAGCAGGTTGAACTGCATCCAGCCGCCCATGCCCTGATAATCTTCCACCCGCCGCCAGCGATCATACTCCGCCGTGATCCGCAGCGGCATCCCCGAGGTGGTGAACACCCAATCGATGCGATGCGTCATCCCCGGCCCGCGCCGCACATTGCCCTCGCGCCCCTTCAGGCTGACATAGCGCGGCAACGGCAGGTTGGTGACAGCCCCCTTGTTCGGGTCGCGCGCGGGTTTGGGCTTGGCAGGCGGCGCTTCGGCTTCCTGCGCCGCCAAAGGCCACGCCAAGCCGCTGGCCAATACCGCCAGACCGCCACTCAGGAACTGCTTCCGGTTCATCCTGCCGCCTCTTGTTGCTACGGGGGCTTGTGCCTTGCCCCGCTTGGGGTCACTTTGCCACTCAACACGCTGATTTGGAAGTGCAGGGAGGCACCTATGCCCACAGAACGCCTGAACGTTGTCGTGACACGACGTTTGCCGGAACCGGTTGAAACCCGGATGAAGGAGCTGTTCAACGTGGAGCTGCGCGACCCCGACACGCCAATGTCCCGCGATGAGCTGGCCGAGGCGATGCGCCGCTGTGATGTGCTGGTGCCGACGATCACAGATCAGATCGACGCCGGGCTGATCGCGCAGTCCGGCACCCAGCTGAAACTGATCGCGAACTATGGCTCGGGCGTTGATCACATCGACGTGGCCACCGCCCGCCAGCGTGGCATTCTGGTGTCGAACACCCCCGGCACCGTGACCGAAGATACCGCCGACATGACGCTGGCGCTGATCTTGTCCGTCACCCGCCGCATCCCCGAAGGCCTTGCGCTGATGCAGGCCGGCAAATGGGAAGGCTGGTCGCCGATGAACCTGCTCGGTGGCCGTGTCGGTGGCCGCCGTCTGGGCATCCTTGGCATGGGCCGCATTGGTCAGGCCGTCGCCCGCCGCGCCCGCGCCTTTGGCATGCAGGTGCATTACCACAACCGCAAACGCGTCCGCCCCGAGGTCGAGGCTGATCTGGAAGCCACCTATTGGGACAGCCTTGATCAGATGATCGCCCGGATGGATATCATCTCGGTCAACTGCCCGCATACGCCATCCACCTTCCATTTGCTGAACGCGCGGCGGCTGAAGCTGCTGAAACCCTCGGCGGTGATCATCAACACCTCGCGCGGCGAAGTGATCGACGAAAACGCCCTCGCCCGCGGGCTGAAGGCCGCCGAAATCGGTGGTGCGGGGCTGGACGTTTACGAACACGGCACCGAAATCAACCCGATCCTGCGCGAACTGCCCAACGTCGTGCTGCTGCCGCATATGGGGTCCGCCACCGTTGAGGGCCGCATCGAGATGGGCGAAAAGGTGATCATCAACATCAAGACCTTCGCCGATGGCCACCGCCCGCCGGATCAGGTCGTGCCGGGGATGCTGTAAGCCATGCTGCGCCTTGCCACGATGCTGGCGCTTGTCGCCAGCCCCGGCCTTGCGCTGCTGTCGCCCTATTATGACAGCGCCGAAAAGATCACCACGATCTTGCAAGACAGCGCCGTCGCTGCTGCCCTGCGCCAAGCTCCGATCGGCGCGGTCAGCAATACCGACAGCTTCCCCGATGGGGCCGACGAATGGACAGTGCGCACGCAAGACTGTGACCTTGTGTTGCGGCTGAACGCCGTCGCCCCGGAAGGCACCGGCAAAATCACCTACAGCGTCGAAATCTCCACGCACTGTCCGTAATCCCGCAGCAGCAGCCCGGCAATCTTGGCCGGGATGGGGAAAATGGGTTGAAAGCCATGCCCTGCGACCTTACCTACCCGGCAAATCAATAATTTCGGGACAGTCATGGAAATCTTCACCTACGAGGGCTTTATTGCCCTGATGCAGGTCATCGGCATCGACCTTGTGCTGGCGGGCGACAACGCCATCGTCATCGGCCTTGCCGCTGCCGGTCTGCCGAAAGACCTGCGCAACAAGGCGATCCTGGTCGGGATCGTCGCCGCCACCGTGATGCGCATCGGCTTTGCGCTGATCACCACCCAATTGCTTGCCATCGTAGGTCTGCTGCTCGCCGGGGGGCTGCTGCTGCTCTGGGTCTGCTGGAAGATGTGGAAAGAGCTGCGCGCCGGCCACGAAACCGATGAAAACCGCGCGCAAGAGGCTTTGGCCGATAGCGACCTCAACGCCGACGGCTCGGTTGCAGGCGGCGCGCCAACAAAGACCTTCGCACAGGCTGCGTGGCAGATCGTCATCGCCGACGTGTCGATGAGCCTTGATAACGTGCTGGCTGTGGCCGGGGCTGCAAAAGATCACCCCACCGTGCTGGTGATCGGTCTGGCGCTGTCAATTGCCATGATGGGCCTTGCCGCCACCTTCATCGCTCGCCTGCTGAACAAGCATCGCTGGATTGCCTATGTTGGCCTTTTGATCATCGTCTATGTGGCGCTGAAAATGATGTGGGAAGGCTGGCACGAGATTTCGCCGCATGTGCTGACCATGTTGGGCTGAAACACACGCCGCACCTCTTGATAAAGCCGCCCCTCGGGGCGGCTTTTGCATGTGCAATCCGTGACCTGATGCAGTGGCGCAGGCCGCAACGGCAGGCCGCTCCGCGGGGAGTATTTCTGCCAAGATGAAGTCGGAGGCCGCGCTTTAAGTGGCTGCATTAGGTTTGCCCGTTTGGGGGAAAATGTGTGTTGTCACTTGGTCTGAATATCAGTGTCACAAGGTCTGACAGTTGGGCGGCTTCATCGGGATAAGCTGATAAAATCCAGTTACAGCCGATTGAGCGCCCCGGTGATCAGCGGTGTTTCAGCCACCAGCGGTGGATTGAAGATC
>WRPH01000001.1:184350-278980 GCA_009773375.1 Paracoccaceae bacterium | reverse complement strand
AATTGTCAGCCCGGAAAGGCCTCACACAAAGAACGATGCTGAACGGGATGCTGAACGCCAGCCAAGGGCGCAATTGCCGCGGAGCGGCTTAGTCCTTCCACTTGAAACCCGTCGTCGACCGGCTGGCAGACTACCTGAAGCGGTCATCGAAGCTGTTCATGGACGAGACGACAGCCCCCGTGCTGGACCCCGGGCGCGGGGTGACGAAGACCGGATACCTCTGGGCGCTGGCCCGCGATGACCGACCTTGGGGCGGCGAGGATCCGCCCGGAGTGGTCTACTTCTATGCCCCCGGCCGCGCGGGCGAGAATGCCGAGACCTTCCTTACCGGCTTTGATGGCATCCTGCAGATCGACGGTTACACCGGCTACAACCGCCTGACCAAACCGTCCCGCAAGGGCGGCGCGCCCATTCGGGTGGCGCATTGCTGGGCGCATGCCCGGCACAAACTCAAGGAAGTCTTTGACCGCGACGGATCGGAAATCGCCGCCGAAGGCCTGCGCCGCATCGCCGAGTTCTATGCTGTTGAGACCGACATCCGCGGCGTCTCGCCAGGTCAACGCCTGTCCGCCCGTCAGTCCCGCACCGCGCCGCTGGTGGCCGCCTTCGGCGACTGGCTGCAGGCGCAACGCCGCAAGATCTCCAGCAAATCCCGGCTGGGCGAAAAGCTGACCTATATCCATAACCACTGGGACGGGCTGCAAACCTTCCTGACCGACGGCCGCGTCGAGATCGACAGCAACAGGGTCGAAAACCTGATCCGCCCCATCGCACTCAATCGCAAGAACGCCCTCTTTGCCGGACATGATGAAGGCGGCGTCGCCTGGGGCCGCATCGCCTCGCTGATCGAAACCTGCAAGATCAACGGCATAGAGCCCTTCGCCTATCTCAAGGCCGCCCTGACCGCGCTCGCCAACGGCCACCCGCAAAGCCGCCTCGACGATCTGCTCCCGTGGAACTTCACGCCGTCAAGATAAGCTACCCGTGGTCCACAGCGAACGCTTACGGTTAACCTGTTGATCCCAAATCAATTTATTTGGTCCCGAGTCGGGACCCGTCGCGCAAGGCATCCATTGCCGCCACCAACCCTTCGGAAATCCCCGGTTCAGACAGCGCGTGCCCGGCCAGCGGCACCATCTTCAGCCGCGCCTTTTCCCAGCCCTCGACCAGCCGCGCCGCCGAAACCGGCGGGCAGATCATATCAAACCGGCCCTGCACGATATCGGCGCCAATATGGGCGATCCGATGCTTTTCCCGCAGGATCCAGCCGTCACATTCCAGAAAGGCGGCGTTGACGAAATAATGGTTTTCCAGCCGGGCGAAGGCGCGGGCATAATCCGCCGGACTTTCCCCGAACATTCCCTCGGCATGCACCGAAGCCAACGCATTTTCCCAAGCAGCCCAGACCCGCGCCGTCTGGGTTTCTTCAAACAGATTGCCGCCAAACAGCCGCCGATGATAGGCTGCTATCATGTCGTCGCGCTCCTCTACCGGAATCGGCGCCACAAACCGCGCCCACAGATCCGGGTAGAACGCCCCCGCCCCGCCGCCATAGAACCAGTCCAGTTCCGCCCGCGTGGCAAGGAAAACCCCCCGCAGCACCAGATGCCGCACCCGATCAGGGTGGCTGATCGCGTAGATCAGCGCCAGCGTCGCCCCCCAACTGCCGCCGAACAGGATGAACCGATCAACTCCCAGCGCCTGCCGGATCGCCTCGATATCGCGCACCAGATGCCAGGTGGTGTTGTTTTCCACCACCGCATGTGGCCGCGACCGCCCGCAGCCGCGCTGATCGAACAGCACCACCCGATAAACCGCAGGGTCGAAATACCGCCGCATCGCCGGGCTGCACCCGCCCCCCGGCCCGCCATGCAGCACCAGAACCGGCACGCCATCCGGGCGGCCGCATTGCTCCACATAAACGCGGTGGCCGTCGCCCATATCCATCACCCGCTGGTCGAACGGATCGACCGGCGGGTAAAGATATTCAACCGCGCGCTTTTGCCCTGATCTTTGGTCCATGTCCGTCCTATATACTCGCCCAGACTGCGCCGCCAAAGCCCGGCGTGCAAGGAGTTCCGATGACCCAGACCAACACGATTGATCCCGCAGAAGTCGCCAAATTTGAGGCGATGGCCGCCGAATGGTGGGATGTGAACGGCAAATTCAAGCCGCTGCACCTGATGAACCCGTGTCGGCTGGATTATATCACGAGTCAGATTGCTGCCGAGTTTGACCGCGATCCGGCCACGCCGCTGCCGTTTGCGGGCTTGCGGATTCTGGACATCGGCTGCGGTGGCGGGCTGCTTTCCGAACCGATGGCACGGCTGGGGGCCGAAGTGGTGGGGGCCGACGCCGCGCCGCGCAATATTCCGGTGGCGCAACTGCATGCCGAGCAATCGGGTCTGAGCATCGACTACCGCAACACCACCGCCGAGGGTTTGGCGGCCAGCGGCGAACGCTTTGACGTGGTGCTGAACATGGAAGTGGTCGAGCATGTCGCCGACCCGCTGGGCTATCTGACCGCCTGCCAGCAGTTGCTGAAACCCGGTGGGCTGATGATTTGCTCCACGCTGAACCGCAATCCGAAAAGCTTCGTGATGGCGATTGTCGGCGCGGAATGGGTGATGCGCTGGCTGCCAAAAGGCACGCATGACTGGGCGAAGTTCATCACCCCGGATGAGCTATACGATCTGATCCGCAAAGCCGGGCTGGACCCGGTGGACCGCAAGGGCATGGTGTTCAACCCGGTCAGCTGGAAGTGGAGCCTGTCTGCCCGCGACCTGTCGGTGAATTATGTGACCGCCAGTGTGAAGCGCTAAGCTGCCCGGCCCCGAGTGATACCCTTGGGGCCGGGAAACTTTTGTCAGTCAGACGAAGACTTCGCCCAGAGGTTGATGTCTTTCTCCTCTGAAATCGCGTCGATCGCAGCGAGCTCTGCGGCGGTGAACTCCAGATTGTTGATCGCGCCAACGCAATCGGTCACCTGCTCGGGCTTGGATGCCCCGATCAGCGCCGAGGTGATGCCGCCGTTGCGCAGCACCCAGGCAATCGCCATCTGCGCCAAGGTTTGCCCGCGCGCTTCGGCCATCACATGCAGCTTTTTCACCGACTCCAGCGCTTTTTCCACGACCGAAGCATCCAGTGATTTATCCTGTGCGGCGCGGCTGCCTGCCGGGATGCCGTTCAGATATTTGTTGGTCAAAATCCCCTGCGCCAGTGGCACGAAGGCGATGGAGCCGATGCCCAGTTCCTGCAGCGTGTCTTTCAGCCCATCAGTTTCGACCCAACGGTTCAGGATGTTGTAGCTGGGCTGGTGGATCACGCAGGGGGTGCCCAACTCCTTCAGGATCGCATGCGCCTCGCGGGTGCGCTGGCTGTTATAGCTGGAAATCCCGGCATAAAGCGCGCGACCTGACCGCACGATATGATCCAGCGCCATCATGGTTTCTTCCAGCGGTGTATCGGGGTCGAAACGGTGCGAATAAAAGATATCGACGTAATCCAGCCCCATCCGCTTCAAGGACTGATCGCAGGACGAAATCAGATATTTGCGGCTGCCCCATTCGCCATAAGGGCCGCCCCACATCAGATAACCGGCCTTGGAGGAGATGATCAGCTCATCCCTGTAAGGTTTGAAATCGGTTTTCAGAATGTCGCCGAAGGCTTCTTCGGCGGAACCGGGCGGCGGGCCGTAGTTGTTGGCCAGATCGAAATGGGTGATGCCAAGATCAAAGGCGGTCTGGCAGATCGCGCGTTTGGTGGCGTGCGGGGTGTCATGGCCGAAATTGTGCCACAGGCCCAGCGAAATTGCGGGCAGTTGCAGGCCCGAATTGCCGCAGCGGCGGTAGGGCATGGCATCATAACGGTTTTCGGCAGCGGTATACATGGCGGGCCTCGTGGTTGGTTTGCGCTAACAATTCGTGTGAAACCGCGCATGCGTCAAGGGCCACGCCAGCGGACGTTGCCCTTTGTTGCCAATCGCGGCATAGTGTTATGTCTGCGAGGTGGCGTGCCTATGTATAGTCGTTCGATCCGAATGAAAGCGCGGGTTTTCGCGGGGGCTTTTGGGCTGTGCTTGATGGCAAGCACGGCCGGGCAGGCGTTGGATCGGCTGGATTTCGCTGTGTCTGGCGGCTCCAAGGCCTTGCAGAAAGACTTGCGTGCCGCGTCGATCCTGCTGGCTGCGCAGAAGTCTGGAAAGACCGAGGCGCAGGACCTGTTTGCCGATGCGCGGGCCGAGTATGCCAGCTTGCTGGATGCCCTTTATGCCCGCGGTCACTACTCTGCCGTGATCCATATTTTCGTCGATGGAGTAGAGGCGGCGGGGATTGCCCCGCTGGATGCGCCCTCTGCCATCTCTGTGGTGAAGGTGGTGGTCGATCCCGGCCCAGCCTTTACCTTCAGCCGCGCCAAGGTGGCACCGCTGGCGGGCGGCAGCGATATTCCGAAAGGCTTTGCGGTGGGCAAACCCGCCGAAAGCGGCGTGGTGCTGGAGGCGGTGACGGCTGGCGTCAACGGCTGGCGGGCGCAGGGACACGCCAAGGCTGCGGTGGCCACGCAAAACCTGACCGCAGATCACGCAAAACAGGCGCTCTCTGCCGAGGTGACGCTGAACCCCGGCCCGAGGCTGCGCTTTGGTTCGCTGACGATCAAGGGGGCCGAACGGATGCGCGAGGCGCGGGTGCGCGCCATTGCCGGGTTGCCCGAAGGCGCAGTGTTTCGTCCGCGTGATCTGGAAAGGGCCGCGTCGCGTTTGCGCCGGACGGGCGTGTTCAAATCGGTGACGCTGACCGAGGATGATTTCATCACCCGGCCCGACCTTTTGGGCATCACCGCGACTCTGGTTGAGGAAAAGCGCCGCCGTTACACCTTTGGCGCGCAGATCGGCAGCAACGACGGACTGTCGCTGAACGCCGCGTGGTTGCATCGGAACCTGTTTGGCGGTGGCGAGCGGCTGACGCTCAGCGGCGATATCACCAACATCGCTGTGCAGTCGGGTGGGGCGGATTTCAATCTTGGCATCAAGCTGGATCGCCCGGCGACCTTGACGCCTGACACCACCGCCAGTTTTGCCGTGACCTATGGCAAGATGAACGAGGCCGATTACGACGCCGATCTGTTCAGCGCTACCGTATCGCTGGCGCATGTGTTTTCGGATTCGCTGTCGGGCAAGGCGGGGCTTTCCTACGATTATGCTGCGATCACGGATCCATTGGGGCAATCCACCTATCGCGCGCTGTCCTTGCCGATCAGCCTGACGTGGGACCGGCGTGACAGCAAGACCGACGCCACCCGCAACATCTATGCCGAGGCCGAGGTGAAGCCGTTTCTGGGCTTTGGCATTACCGACAGCGGGGTGCGGCTCAAGGCGGATCTGCGCGGTTACAAGGCGCTTGGCGAAAACCGCAGTTTTGTGCTTGCCGGGCGGGTGCAGGCGGGGGCGGTGTTTGGGGCAAGCCTGCTGGGCACTCCGCGCGACTATCTGTTTTATTCCGGCGGCGGTGGCACGGTGCGCGGCCAGCCCTATCAATCGCTGGGCGTCAGCGTGCTGCGCAGCGCGGTTGGAACGCAGTTTCAAACCGGCGGCAAGACCTTTGTCGGCGGGTCCGTCGAGGCGCGGGTGAAGATGACCGATAGTATCGGGCTGGTCGGTTTTGTTGATGTCGGCCGGGTGGACGCCAACAGCTTCTTCAGCGATTTCGGCGGCTGGCATGCGGGTGCTGGCCTGGGCGTGCGCTATGCCACCGCTGTTGGTCCGATCCGGTTGGACCTTGCTGCACCGGTGGGCGGCAATACCGGCGACGGCATGCAGGTTTATGTTGGTTTGGGGCAATCGTTCTGATGCGTAGAATCCTGCTGTCCAGTTGCCTGATCTGCCTGCCGCTGACGGCTGTGGCCCAAAATGAAGACCGCGATTATCTGACCGCCTTTCTGGAGGACAGCCTGTCGGGTGCGGGGCGCAAGGTGATTGTCACGGGCTTTGCCGGGGCGCTTTCCTCGCAGGCGACGCTGACCGAGCTGACCATCGCCGACGATACCGGCATCTGGCTGACCCTGCGCGATGTGTCGCTGGATTGGAGCCGGTCTGCCTTGCTGTCGGGCGAGGTGGTGGTGAACGAACTGACGGCGGGCGAGATCATTCTGGATCGCCTGCCGGATACCGGGTCTGGCGCGACCTCGCCCGAGGCAGGGACGTTTGCGCTGCCGGAACTGCCGGTTTCGATCGACATTGGCAAAATCGCGGCCACTCACATCGTGCTGGGGCCATCGGTTCTGGGCACCGGGCTGGAGGCGACGCTGGAGGCTTCGATGACCCTGTCGGGCGGTCAGGGGCAGGCAAACCTGTTGATGCAGCGCACTGATGATGGGCCAGCGGGCAAGATCGAACTGGTAGCCAGTTATGCCAATATTGGCCAGCAGCTGAAGATCGAACTTGTGGCCGAAGAGGCTGCGGGTGGGGTTGCTGCGGTGATGCTGGGCTTGCCGGGCGCGCCTTCGGTTGGGCTGACCATCGCGGGCGACGGGCCGATTTCCGATTTTACCGCCGATGTGGCGCTGACGACGGATGGCGTGGATCGGCTTGCCGGGGCAGTGACTCTGAAGGGTGTGGCCGAGGGGGCAACTGCGTTTTCGGCGGAATTTGTGGGCGATCTGGCACCGCTGTTCCTGCCGTCTTACGCAGAATTCTTCGGCAATTCGGTCGCGCTGTCTACGGTTGGAAAACGCTGGCCGGATGGGCGGCTGGCGCTGGAAAACATGGCGGTGACGGCAAAGGCGCTGGCTTTGCAGGGGTCAGTTGATCTTGGGTCAGACGGGTTGCCACAAAGCTTTGATCTGGCAGGCAAGATCGCCGCGCCGGATGGCAGCCCGGTGCTGTTGCCGCTGACCACCGATCTGCCAGTCCGGGTGAACTCTGCCGAGATTGCGCTGGGCTATGATGCAACGCAAGACGAAGGCTGGGTCGCGAATATCGCGGTTTTGGGCCTTGAGAGAGCCGATTTTCGCGCCAGCAGCGCCACGATTTCCGGCTCTGGTCGCATTGCGCGCATTGCGGGTGCGCGGCAGGTGGGGGGAGCGTTCCGCTTCAACGCCGAAGGGCTGGAGCCGACCGATGCCAATCTGGCCCGTGCGCTTGGGTCAGTGATCTGGGGCGATGCGCTGGGATACTGGCGCGAAGGCAACGGCAGTCTGACGGTCAGCCGCCTTTCGCTGATGGGCGAAGACTATGTGGCGAAGGCGAATGGCAAGATTGAAGGGTTGGGTGAGGCGCTTGCGATCACCGGGAAGGCGAGTGCCAGCATGGCCGATCTGTCGCGGCTGTCCGGGGTGGCGGGGCGGCCCTTGGCGGGGGCGGCCGAGCTGGCGGTCAGCGGCACTGGCAGCCCGATCACCGGGGCCTTCGATCTGGATGTGACGGCGACCGGGCAGGACATGCAGTCGGGCATTGCCGAGCTGGACAATCTGCTACGCGGGCAGGCGGCCGTCACGGCTTCGGTCAAGCGAGATACCTCCGGCACCAACCTGCGCGATCTGACGATCAAGGCGGCGACGTTGACGGCGGATGCGCATGGCACCTTGGCGACGGCGGGCAGCGATATTCACGCCAATCTGGATTTCACCGATCTGCGTAGTCTGGGCGGGCAGTATCGCGGCGGCTTTGCTGGCACGGCGCATCTGACCGGCACTTTGGCCGAAGGTCGGGTCGAGGTGGACGCGACAGGGCGCGGCCTAGGCATCGGCAACGCGCAGGCAGACAAGCTGTTGGCGGGGGCCTCCACGGTGGCATTGCAATTGACGCTGAAAGACGGTGCGCTGAAGGTGGAAAGCGCCACGTTATCCAACCCGCAGCTTGACGCGCAGGCCTCGGGCACGGTTCAGGGCAATCAGCAGACGCTGGACCTGACGGCGCGGCTGAAGAATCTGGCGCTGCTGCTGCCCGATTTTCCCGGCCCGCTGACGGTAGCCGGAACAGCGGTGCAGGATCTGACAGGGGTGACGCTGGATCTGACTGGCAAGGGGCCGGGGCAGATCGATGCCACGGTGAAGGGCAAGCTTGCCCCTGGTTTCGGCTCTGGCGATCTGGCAATCAACGGCACCGCGCAAGCCGCGTTGGCCAATGTCTTTATTGAACCTCGGTCGATTTCGGGGCCATTGGGCTTTGATCTGCGCCTGAATGGCCCGCTGGCTTTGGCATCGCTGTCTGGCCCGGTGACGCTGACCGATGGGCGGCTGGCCGACCCCGGCTTGAACTTTGCGCTTCAGGGCATCGCTGCGAAAGCCGAGCTAGGTGGTGGCAGGGCGGCAATCGCCTCGACCATGCAAGTGTCGTCGGGTGGGTCGCTGGCGGTGAACGGGTCTTCCGCGCTGACCGCGCCGTTTGATGGTGAATTGGATGTGCAGGTGCAAAACGTCACGCTGCGCGATCCTGATCTGTATGAGGCCACGCTGAACGGCGACGTTACGGTGCAAGGTCCGCTGCTGGGCGGTGCGATGATTGCGGGCCGGATCGCGCTGACCGAAACCGAACTGCGGGTGCCCTCGACCGGCTTTGGCGGCGCGGGCGGTTTGCCGGGGCTGGAGCATGTGAACGAGCCGAAAGCCGTGCGCGATACGCGGGCGCGGGCAGGCTTGCTGGGCGACAGTATCAGCGCAGGCGGTGCCGGTGGCCCGGCCTTTGGGCTGGATATCACCCTGTCCGCGCCAAGCCGGCTGTTCATCCGCGGCCGTGGCCTTGATGCCGAAATGGGGGGCGAACTGCGGCTGTTGGGCACCACCGCCGCCGTGGTGCCAAGCGGGTCATTCGATCTGATCCGCGGTCGGCTGGAGATTTTGGGCAAGCGTCTGGAATTGACCGAAGCGCTTTTGCAGATGGAGGGCAATCTGGTGCCCTATCTGCACATCATCGCCACCACCGAAAATGACGGCATCACCAGCGGCGTCGAAATCGACGGTCCAGCCGATGACCCGACGGTGCGCTTCACCTCGACCCCGGAACTGCCGCAGGAAGAGGTGCTGGCGCAGCTGCTGTTCGGGCAAAGCCTGCAAAACCTGTCAGCGTTTCAGGCGCTGCAATTGGCAAATGCGGTGGCAACGCTGGCGGGCAAGGGTGGTGAGGGTGTGGTGTCGAAACTGCGCAAGGGCTTCGGGCTGGATAACCTGGATGTGAAGACCGATGCAGCGGGTGGGGCTTCGCTGACGGCGGGCAAGTATCTGACCAAGAACATCTATTCCGAAGTGACGGTTGATCAGGATGGCAAAAGCCAGATCAACCTGAACCTGGACGTCACCAAGTCGATCACGCTGCGGGCGCAGACCGGATCGGATGGCAATGCCGGCATCGGCATCGTGCTGGAAAAGGATTACTGAAACGGCTTGCGAAGCCGGTTGCGTTCGGCATCCACCGCCGCGCCCAAAAGCACCGCATAGGCGCTGACGTAAAGCCACATCAGCAAGACCACCACCGCGCCGATAGACCCGTAAACCCGGTTGTAAGACGGGAAATTCGCCAGATACAGCATGAAGCCGCGCGTCGCCAACACCCACAGCACCACCGCCACCACCAGCCCCCACGACAGCAACGGCGGCTTGGTGCGGCTGTAATTCGGCCCCAGCCGGTAGGCCAGGCTGACCGCCAGCACCCCGGCCAGAATGCCCAGCAGCAGGTTCGATTCCGCCAGCATCCAGCGTTCGGCCACATCGGGCAGATAGGCGGCGATCAGCGGCATCACCACTGCCATGGTCAGCGCCGCCAGCACCAGACCAACCAGCACAAAGGTCAGCACAATCGCGCGCAACTGGTGCCAATGACCGGATCGGTTCGGCAGATGGTGAATGGCGTTCAGCCCCCGGATCAGCGCCGCCACCCCGGCCCGAGCAGACCATAGGGCCAGTGTGGTGGACAAAACCGTCGTCAGCCCCAGATTGCCGCTGTGCACCGAAAGCAGCGCCTCGACCTGATCGGACAGCAGGGTAAAGGCTTGCGGCGGCAGAAAGCCACGCAGCAACAGCACCTCTTGCCGGATCACTGCCGGATCAAACAGAAAGCCCCAGATCGCGATGATCGCCGCCGCTGCCGGAAAGATCGCCAGAAACGCATAGAACGCCACCCCCGCCGCGATCAGATCCAGCTCGGCTTTCTCGGTGCGCCGATAAAAGCGCAGGATGGTTGCGGCCAGATTGGGCGGGAGAAGGCGCAGCATCAGGGTCTAGCCATCATCGTTTTCCAGCCGTAACCGCAACTCGCGCAATACCGGCAGCACGGCACGCACCCGTTCGGCCCCCAGATCGGTGACAACCTCGGCAATCAACGGCGCGACAGACGCCACTGCCGCATCGCGCGCCGCCCGGCCCGAGGGGCTGATCGCAACGAATTTCTGCCGCGCATCATCCCAATCCGGCCGGATATGGATGTGGCCCGCCCATTCCAGCTTGGTCAGTGTATTGGTCATCGCGCCACGGGTAACGTGAAACGCCCGCGCCAGCTGCGCCGGGGTGCGTTCGTCATTCAGTCGCGCCAAATGGTTCAGTACCGAAAAATGCGAAAGCTCCATCCCCTTCGGCAGGGCCTTCGAGATGCGGTTGCGGGCAAGCTGATCGGCCATGAACAGCTCGCCAAACAGCGCAACGGCAACCTCGTCGGTGCGGTCATTCATGGCCCGGTAAACTCCCGGTCATGCGACAGTGATGGCACGCGGGCGCGAGCTTTGGTGACTTCGTTCAGATCCAGATCAACCATGGTGACGCCGGGTTCGGTGCCCGCATCAGCCAAAACCTCGCCCCAAGGCGCAATCGCCAGACTATGGCCATAGGTGTTGCGGCCCTTGCCGCCCGCCTCGGGGTGCAAGCCGGTCTGCGCCGGGGCCAGCACGAAACAGCCGGTTTCAATCGCGCGGGCGCGCAGCAGCGTGTGCCAATGCGCAGCGCCGGTGATATGGTTGAACGCGGCGGGCACGGTGATGATCTGTGCGCCCGCCTGCGCCAAGCGGCGATACAGTTGCGGAAAGCGCACATCATAACAGACGGTCATGCCGACTTTCGCAAACGGCGTGTCGGCCAGAACCGTCTTTGTGCCGGGGCGATAGCCCGCAGATTCGCGGTAAACCTCGGTTTCCGAGACGTTCACGTCGAACATGTGGATCTTGTCATAGCGCGCGGCGATGTCACCGCTGGGCGCGATCAGGAAAGAACGGTTGGCAAAACGGCCATCGGCATCGTGGGTCAGCACGCCCAAAGACCCGATCAACAGCCAGATCCCGGCCCGTTCCGCCTCGGCCCGTAGCGCCGCCAAGGTTTCATCCTGATCTTCATGCCGCAGCACGGCACGCTGATGTTCGCGGTTCGACGACAGCGCATTGGTGCATTCCGGCGTCAGCGCAAAGCCCGCGCCTTGCGCCACCGCCGCACGGATATGCTCCAGCGTTACCGCCAGATTTGCCGCCGGATCGTCACCAACCGTCAGTTGCACCAAAGCTGTGCGCATTCAGGCCAACATCGGATCGAGTTTGCAGGCATGGTCCAGTGCGTGCAGATCATCGCAGCCGCCAACATGCACGCCACCAATGAAGATCTGCGGCACGCTGCGCCGCCCGGCGCGTTCGGTCATCGCGACACGCAGGGCCGGGTTCGCGCCAACGTCGATTTCAGTATAGGCGACGCCCTTCTTCTTCAGCAGTGCCTTGGCAGCGATGCAATAGGGGCAGGTCTGGGTGGTATAAATCTCAACGGGCTTCATCGGCGGATCCTTACGCTTTGTAGCGACTATAAGGATTTAGCCATCCTTCGCAACGCGGGCCAGCGCCAGAACCGACACACCCGACGCGCCTGCGGCAATACACGCCTCTGCCGCCGCTGCAAAGGTCGCGCCCGAGGTCATCACATCATCGACCAGCAGGATATGCCGGCCTTCAACCCGGTTGGCGCGGCGGGGGTGAACTGTCAGCGCCGTTGCAAGATTGGCAAAACGGCTATCGCGGTCGCGGCCTTCCTGCGATCCGGTGTATCGTTGGCGAATCAGCAGATCGGGACAGTGATCCAGCCCGGCCATTTTCGCCAAAGCACCCGACAGCAGCGCTGCCTGATTGTAGCGCCGCTTGATCAGCCGCAACCAGTGCAGCGGGATCGGGGCCACCAGCATCCCCGGCACCAGCAGCGGTTGCGCCGCCCGCAGCATCCAGCCCGCCGCAGGCCGCGCCAGATCCAGCCTGTCGCCATGTTTCAGCGCCAGCACCATGCGGCGGGCGTTGTCCTTATACAGCATCGCCGCCCGCCCTTGCGACCAGGGCCGCGCAATGGTCAGGCAATCGTCGCAATGTTCGGGCTGGCCGCTGTCTTCACCCGGCAAGGGCACGCCGCACTGATCGCAGACCAGCCCGGTGACAAACGGCGTTTCGCGCCAGCAATGGCCGCACAGCCCGAAATCGGTCGTCACCAGCGCATCGCAGGTCAGGCACTGCGGCGGGTAAATCAGATGCAGAGCCGCTTGCATTCCCATTCCGTCCCCCTATGGTCGCGCCCCATGACGCCAACCCTGACCGACCGCAAAGCCCTTGGCCTGCACCGCGCCCGCGCCACCGCCTTCTTCCTGCAAGAAGAAGCGGTGTTCGAAGTGCAGGATCGCCTTGCCGAGGTTAACAGGCGGTTTACAAAACCCGTTGTGGTGACAGCTTTTCCGCATTTGTGGCCGGAAATGCCGACAATTTCCGATCAAGACACGCTTGATCTGCAAACCGAGGCGCATGATCTGGTTGTTCATGCGCTGTGCCTGCACTGGGCGAATGATCTGGTCGGGCAATTGGTGCAATGCCGCCGCGCCCTGCAGCCGGACGGACTGTTTCTGGGCCTGCTGTTCGGCGGCCAGACCCTGCACGAGCTGCGCGCCAGTCTGGCGCAGGCCGAGGCGGAAGTCACCGGCGGGCTGTCGCCGCGGGTGCTGCCGATGGCCGAGATTCGCGATCTGGGCGGCCTGCTGCAACGCGCTGGTTTTGCGCTGCCGGTGGCGGACAGTTTCAGCAAGACCGTGCTTTACCGCGATGCGTTTCACCTGATGACTGATCTGCGCGCGATGGGCGAGGCGAATGCACTGGATGGCCGCTTGAAACGCCCGACCAGCCGCGCCGTTCTGGCGCGTGCGGCGCAGATTTACGCCGAAACCTACGCCACGCCTGAAGGCCTTATCCCGGCGACGTTTGAAATCATCTGCCTGACCGGTTGGGCACCGCATGAAACCCAGCAAAAGCCGCTGCGACCTGGCTCGGCGGCCACCCGGCTGGAAGATGCGTTGAACGCAGCGATCAAGGGCGGTTGACGCCACGCCCTGCCGCGTTATCTCGGGGGCAGCCATAGGAGCCAGCATGACCGACATCGCCCCCGGAACCGGACGCCTTGCCCACGCCCCCGCCGATCACCCGATCGTGAAACAGGCCAAAATCGGCATCCTGCTGGCCAACCTTGGCACGCCGGACGGCTATGACTATTGGTCGATGCGGCGCTATCTGTCGGAATTTCTGTCCGACAAGCGCGTCGTCGATATTGCTGATTGGAAATGGCAGCCGTTGCTGCAACTTATCATTCTGACCAAGCGCCCCTTCACCAGCGGCGCGAATTACAAGCTGATCTGGAACCACGAAAAGAACGAAAGCCCGCTGCTGACCATCACCAAGGATCAGACCGCTGCTATCGCACGGGAAATCGCTGCCAAATATGGCGATGGCGTTATGGTGGATTTCGCCATGCGCTATGGCAACCCGTCAACGGAATCAAAGGTCAAGGCGATGGTGGCGGCGGGATGCGAGAAGATCTTGTTCTTCCCGCTCTATCCGCATTACGCCGGGGCGACCTCGGCCACGGCGAACGACGCCTTCTTTGCCGCCCTGATGAAGGAAAAGCGCCAGCCGGCCGCCCGCACCGTGCGCGAATATTTCGACCATCCCGCCTATATCGAAGCCTTGGCGCAGTCGGTCGAGCGCGCCTATGCCAAGCTCGATCACAAGCCGGATGTGCTGGTTACCAGCTATCACGGCATGCCGATCCGCTATCTGATGGAGGGCGACCCCTACCATTGCCAGTGCGCGAAAACCTCGCGGCTGCTGCGCGAACGGCTGGGCTGGGAGAAGGGCAGTATCGACGTGACCTTCCAGTCAGTCTTTGGCCGCGAAGAATGGCTGAAGCCCTATACCGTCAATCATGTGGCCGAGCTGGCAAAGCAGGGCAAGAAGCGCATCGCGGTGATGGCGCCGGCATTTTCCGCTGACTGCATCGAGACGCTGGAAGAGATCAACGGCGAGATCCGTGAATCCTTTGAACATGCGGGGGGCGAGGTGTTTACCTATATTCCCTGCCTGAACGACGATGCTGCCCATATCAACGCGCTGGTGCAGGTGATCGACGAAAACCTGGCGGGCTGGCTGTAAAACAGGGTGGCGCGGCTGGTTTTTGAAAACTGGTGCGCCGCCGTCCTGAGTTTCGAAAGGCATTCGGCAAATAAAAAAGGACGGCAGATTTCCCCTGCCGTCCTTTCAAATTCGATCCAAGGATTAGTTGGACGAAACAGCAGCAGCCACAACGAGCAGCAGCAGCAGCGGAACAACGATGCCGCCAGCCGACGACGAGGTCGCAGCTTTGACAACTTCCGGTTCCATGGTGGGTTCAGCAACGCCGCCAGCGAAAGCGGTGGAAGCAGCAACCGACAGAGCGGCAGCGAGAGCGATTTTCTTCATGTTTATCTCCAGTTTTCTGCATTCCGCCAAATTCGCAGAGGCGACGGAATGCACCCAAGAATATTCCTCGTACCTGCTCTGTAACCCGCGCGCGTTCTAAAATGCAACGATCTGCCCGACCTTCATGTCACACGTCGCCGCCATGTCGTCAATTTGGCAACACCTTTGCGCCTCGTTTGCGGCCGCGGCCGATCAGAGCGGCGAATGATCAAAATCCAATGGTATCAGATTCAAGATCAAAGGCAAAATATGGTAGTTAGGGCTTGGGCCAGCCCTAAATATGCTGGCCCAATAAGTCTTGTGGTTTAAATGAGCAAAACCTGCGTGCCAACTTTGACAAGACCATAAAGTTCCAGAATATGCTCGTTGTAAAGACCAACGCAGCCGCTTGAAGACCGTCGCCCGATCTTGCGCGTGTCATGCGTGCCGTGAATCCGGTAGGCCGGCCAGCCAAGATACAAGGCGCGCACGCCAAGCGGGTTTTCCGGCGATCCGCCTTCAACGAACTCCGGCCAGTCGGGGTGCATTTTTTTCTGCGATTGGGTCGGCGTCCAGCGCGGGTTTTCGACCTTCTGAATCACATCAGTGCGCCCGCGGCGGGTCAGCTCTTCGTTCAGCGGTACCGAGCTGGGATATAGTCTGTAGACGGTCTGATCTTCTGACCAGAAATGCACAGCGCGTGACGTAAGGTCGGCTAGGATCGCGCCATTACGGGTGTTTTCGAAATAATCGCGCCAGTCCAGCATCCGGAAGCTGGAGGCATTGTTGCGCACCGGCCCGGCCAGCGGCGTGCCCATTTCAGTGCTGTTCTGTTGCGCCATTGCTGGCAGCGCGGCAGACACGGCCAGACCGGCGGCTGCGCCCACAAACAGGCGACGATTCATGCTATTACGAGTTTCGGCGGTCATTCCGCTGATCTCCTTTGCTTCTGCTCTGAGCGTCTCATACCGAATTGGCCGGTCCGCCGCAAATCAAACACACGTCAATAGGCGGGCTCACGCTAAGTTTGGCAGGCTTTGGCCGAGTAGAGTTTGAATCCCGCGCTGTCTTTCGCTAAGGACGGGCGGATACGAGAGGCCACGAGCGGCCTGGTTAGGGTAAAAAGCAAATGAACAGACGGACAGCCCTTGTTGCAGGCGGTGCGACGCTTCTTCTGGCCGGTTGCGGCATGACATCGACGCAGGGGGCGGATGCAGGCAGCAGCGGGGCACCGCAGCTTTATCGGATCACCCCCGCCACGGCAGAGGCGATTCCCTTCCGGCTGCTGGATTCGGTCAACACACTTCGGTCGCATAAATCTGCGCAGCCGCTGGCCTTCAACGCAGCGCTGAATGCCGCCGCCCTGACGCATTCGCGCGACATGTCGGTGCAGAACCGGCCCTGGCATTTCGGCTCGGACGGCTCGTCGCCGCTGCTGCGCACGCAGCGCGTCAATTATACCGGCACCTTCCTGGGCGAGGTGATTTCCGAAACCTATCAGACCGAGCTGGAAACGCTGTCTGCGTGGATGGCGCAACCTGACACCCGCGATGTGATCCTTGATCCGCGCGCGCGCGAAGTCGGCTTTGCCTGGTTTCAGGAAGAGAGCGGCAAGATCTGGTGGACTCTGCTGACCGGCGCCTGAGGTTGGCGAAATTCAGACCAGGAAAAGGGGCCGTCTGGCCCCCTTTTTTATGCCTCAGGGCAGGATCATGATCGGAGTTTTCGGGGTAATCATCGAATAAATCCGCTCGATTTCCTTATCCGAAACAGCGATGCAGCCCGCCGTCCAGTCTTCACGCGATACTGCGCGCGGCTTGCCGTTTTTCTTGCGCGGCGGCCCGCCATGGATGAAAATGTCGCCGCCCGGGGGCTTGCCCGCCGCGGCCGCGTTGGCGCGGTCTTCGCTGTTGGGATAGCTGATGCCCAATGACAGATGATAGGTCGAATTCGGGTTTTTATGGGTGATGTAATACACACCTTCTGGCGTCTTGCCGTCACCTTCATACTGCTTGTGGCCAACCGGCTCGCCGCCCAGCTTGATGTCGTAGGTCTCGATCACCTTGTCATTGTGCAACAGATACATCTTGCGATCGGCCTTATGCACCTGAATCGCCGTCACCGACGGACCATTATAGGTCCGAAACTTTGAGGAACATGCCGTCAGGGCAAGCCCCATCAGCACAACCATGATGATCCGCAAAAACCGCATCGACTGCCCGTCCGTTATTCTGTTTTTCCCTGCGGGATAGCGAAAAAACGCCGCGCTGCCTAGTCTGCGATTTTGCAGAACCGATCACGCTTTTTTCAACGCATCACGGCCGGCTGAAGCGGGCAACCAGTTCGACATGCGCTGACCAGCGGAATTGATCGACAACCTGCACCCAATCCAGATGATAACCGCCTGCAATCAACAGCTTGGCGTCACGGGCAAAGCTGATCGGGTTGCAGGACACCGATGCGATCACCGGCACTTTCGATTTTGCCAGCACCGCCATCTGCGCCTCGGCCCCGGCGCGCGGCGGGTCGATCACCACGGCTTCGACGCCTTTGAATTCATCATCTTCCAGCGGGCGGCGGAACAGATCGCGGGTTTCCACCGTGACGCGCTTCAGCCCTTCGGCATTGCGTGCGCCCTTTTCCAGCGCCGCCATCATCGCGCCGTCGCCTTCGACCGCATGCACCTCGGCACGTTCAGCCAAGGGCAGCGCAAAGGTGCCAACCCCTGCAAACAGATCAACAATCTTGCGCGCCGGGCCAATCGCCAAGGCAACCGCCTGCAACAGGGCGCGTTCGCCCTCCAGCGTCGCCTGCAGAAACGCGCCCGGCGGTGGCGAGACCAGCGCCTTGCCAAAGCGCTGCATCGGCGCGGTGCGCAGTGCTACCGTTTCACCATTCCACGTCAGCCGGGCAAAGCCGTAGGTTTCGGTCACCCGCGCCAGTTCCAGTTGCAAAGCCGAATCCAGCGTCTTGCCGCCGACCACCATCACATCAGCGCCCGACAAAGACCGCGTTACCGTCAGCGATACCTCTGCCGTGCGCGAACCGCCCAGCTTTACCAGCGTCTCCAGCCCCGGAAAGGTGGCGATCAGATCGGGATGCAGCAACTGGCAATGCGGCACATCAACAACCATGTCAGAGGCGCGGGCATGAAAGCCCATCAGCGCGCCGGATTTCGTCCGCCGCGCCGCAATCGTCGCCCGCCGCCGCGATTTTGGCGGCGAGGTGATGATCGGTCGGAACGGTGCATCCAGCCCTTGCCCCGCCAAAGCCCCCTTCACGATGCCCAGCTTCCATTCGGCTACAAACGCATCGGACGCGTGCTGCATCATGCAGCCGCCGCAGGTCTTGGCGTGGGCGCAGGGCGGCTTCACCCGGTTGACCGAGGGCGTCACAATGCGGAAATCCGCCAGTTGATCGCCTTGCAGATCGCCTTCCACTTCCTCGCCCGGCAGCATTCCGGGCACATAGATCGCCCCATCCGGCCCTTGCGCGATACCGTCGCCCAAATGGCCCAGCCGTTCGATGATCACCTTCACTCTGCCGCTTCCTTTTCATCCGTGCCGATAAAGCCGCCGGATTGGCGGTTCCAATAGCGCGCGTATAGCCCGTTTGCTGCCAGCAATTCGGAATGGCTGCCCTGTTCCACAATCCGGCCCGCGTCAAGCACCACGATGCGATCCATTTCGGCAATCGTCGAAAGCCGGTGCGCAATCGCCAGCACAGTCTTGCCCTGCATCACCTTGGCCAGCGCCTGTTGAATGCTGGCCTCCACCTCCGAATCCAGCGCCGAAGTCGCCTCGTCCAGCACCAGAATCGGCGCGTCTTTCAGAAAGGCGCGCGCCAGTGCAATGCGCTGCCGCTGCCCGCCCGAAAGCTTCACCCCGCGTTCACCCAGATAGGCGTCATAGCCCTTGCGCCCGGCAAAATCGCGCAGGTTCAAGATGAAATCATGCGCTTCGGCCTGCTTTGCGGCGGCGATCATCTGCGCTTCAGACGCTTCCGGGTTGCCATACAGGATGTTTTCGCGCGCTGTGCGGTTGAACATCGCGGTTTCCTGCGTGACCATGCCAATCTGCCGCCGCAAGGATTCCTGCGTCACGGACCGCACATCAACGCCATCAATCAAAACACGACCCTGTTCGGCGTCATAGAGCCGCAAAAGCAGCGCCACCAACGTCGATTTTCCGGCACCCGAGGCCCCGACAATGCCGATCTTTTCCCCGGCCTTGATCACCAGATCCAGATGATCCACGCCGCCGCGGCCATCATCGGTTTTGCGGCCATAGGCAAAGCTGACCCCCTGCATCCGCACCTCGCCCGCAACATGCGGCAGTTCGGTCGCATTTGGGGCATCCTGCAAAGTGTAGGGCGGCGTCAGGGTTTTCACGCCATCCTCCACCTCGCCCAGATTGCCGAAAATCCCCATCAGACTGAACGAAACCCAGCCGGTCATCTGTGCCAACCGGAACGAAATCGCCCCCGCCGCCGCAATATCGCCCGCCGTAGCACCACCATGCGACCACAGCCAGACCGTCGCGCCCACCAGCAACACCGGCAGCACCCCGGCCAGCGCCATCAGGCTAAGCCGGAACCAGCTGGAAATGATGCCATATTCAATCGCCTTATCCCGAAACGCCTCCATCGCCTGCAAGGCAACGCGGTCTTCGTATTTCGAATGCGCGAACAGCTTGACGGTTTTCATATTGGTGACGGTATCGACGATCTGCCCCGTTACCATCGCCCGCGCCGCCGCCCTTGCCCCCGAAGCGCCGCGCACCTTTTTCAGAAAGCCGCGAATGAACAGGATATAGGCGGCAATCCACAGCACCAGCAGCCACGAAATCCGCCCATCAATCGTCACTAACAGCGCGACAGAGCCTGCAACCGAGGCCAGCGCAAAGGCTCCGGTTTCGATGCTGCCCGAAACCACATCGGTCGCCGCCCGCGCCACCTGCATCTGCTTTTGCGCGATCCGCCCGGCAAAATCATTGTCGAAAAACGTCACCGCCTGCCCCATCGTCCAGCGATGCATCCGCGACAGGATCAGCGGGAACAGGTTCGGTTCGACGATGATCGAGGTGGCATGGGTGTTGATGCCAAAGATCAGCGGGCGGGCCAGCAGGTAAAAGCCGACAAAGCCGATGAACAGCCACAGATGATCCTGCAGCACTGTCGCCGGGGTTGCGGTGTTCACCGCGTCGATCACATCGCCCAGAATGGTCGCCGAAATCGCCTCCAGCGACCCGGCGCAGGCCGACCAGAAGGTTGCCCACAGGATGCCCGGCCAAGCGCCTTCGACCGCCCAGCGGAAGAATTTCCAGGTGGTCGTGGGCGGGTTGGTTTTTGAGGGCCGGAACGGCGTGATCGTGGGGCCAAATCTCATGCGTCCGTCTCCAAACCAATGAACCCGCCCGATTGGCGCGCCCAGAACCGGGCATAAAGCCCGTTCGCCTTCAGCAATTCACCATGCGAGCCAGCCTCGGCGATCTTGCCATCTTCCAGCACCACAATCCGGTCCATCGCCGCAATCGTCGAAAGCCGGTGCGCAATCGCAATCACCGTCTTGCCCTGCATGACGCCAAACAGCGCGTCTTGAATCGCCGCCTCGGCCTCGGAATCCAGCGCAGATGTCGCCTCGTCCAAGATCAGGATCGGCGCATCTTTCAGGATCACCCGTGCCAAAGCCACCCGCTGCCGCTGCCCGCCCGAAAGCTTCACCCCGCGTTCGCCGACATGGGCATCATAGCCCATCCGCCCCTCGGGGTCTTGCAATGTCAGGATAAACTCATGCGCATCCGCCTGTTTCGCCGCCGCAATCATCTGTGCCTCGGTCGCGTCTGGCCGTCCATACAGGATATTTTCGCGCACCGACCGATGCAGCAAACTGCTGTCCTGGCTGACCATGCCAATCCTGTGTCGCAGCGAATCCTGCGTAACCCCGGCAATATCCTGGCCATCAATCAAAATCCGCCCGGCCTCGGCATCGTAGAACCGCAGCAACAGCTTCACCAAGGTGGATTTTCCGGCCCCCGACCGCCCCACCACACCGATCTTTTCACCCGGAGCCACCTCCAGCGAAATCGCCTGTAACCCACCCGAGCCGCGCCCGTAATGATGCGAAACGCCCTCAATCTGGATGCGACCGTCGCGGAACTGCAAAAGCGGCGCGCCCGGCTTGTCCACCAGCGTGATCGGCTGGGTGATGGTCTGCATGCCTTCCTGCACCGTGCCCAGATTCTGCACCAGATTGGTCGTCGCCCACATGATCCAATAGGTCATGTTGTTCAGCCGCAGCACCAGAGTCACCGCCGCCGCAACCGTGCCAACCGACGCCAGAGCATGATACCACAGCCACATCGCCCAAGCCGTCACCGCGACAATAAGCAGCCCATTCAGGCAGGTTAGAGCCACATCCATCTTGGTCACGACGCGCATTTCAGTGAAGAACGTCTGCCGCGCCCGTTCAATCGCCTGCTTGCCGTAGTCTTCCTCCAGATCGTGATGTGCGAACAGTTTCACCGAATGGATGTTGGAATAGGCATCCACCACCCGCCCGGTCACTGCCGACCGCGCATCGGAACTCGCCGTCGCGGCAGGGCCAGCGTGCCGGACGGTCCAGCGCATCAGTGCGACATAGCCGATAAACCAAAGCACCAAGGGCAGCAGCAACCGCACATCTGCCCCCGCGAGCATGATCGCCGCGCCAACCAAAGTGGTAGAGGCAAAAGCTACCGCGTCAAAAGTCTGAAACACCGCCTCGCCCGCCGCCGGAGGGGCCTGCATGATGCGGTTGGCGATTCGCCCGGCGAAGTCCGATTCGAACCACCCGACCGGCTGCCGCAGCACATGCCGATGCGCCCGCCAGCGCATCATCGTGCCGAAATTCGGCAGAATGGTATTGTGCAGCAAGGCCACGCCCGTCCCGCCCACCAAAGGCCGCAAGATCAGAACTGCAACCGCCACAAGGATAATTTCGGTGCCATGGCTGGCCCACACTTCCACAGGCGCACCGTTCGCCAGCAAATCCACCAGCCGGCCAACATACCAGATCAGCCCGACATCAAACGCCGAATTCGCCGTCGCGACCAGCGCCGTAACCGCGAACACCCCGCGAAACGGGCGCACATAGTCGCGCAGAAACGGCCACAGCTTGCGGGGCGGCGCGTCGCTTTGCGGATAGGCGGCGTAGGGGTCAACAAGACCCTCAAAGAACTTGAACATGATGATCTCGCGCGTTGCCTTCAGCATATAGCGCTGATTGGGCCGAAGGGAAACCTAGGCCAGCAATGCCGCCTTGCTCAGCGTCAGATCCGATGCGAGCCAGCGCGCCTCGATCTCGCGCAGTCTGGCCCCCAGCGCCGCACCTTGCAGGGCGGGCATCAGATCAGCGGCGGTCACCGGCAAAACGCCAGCCACCCCGCGCGCGATATCTTGTTGCCAATGCGCAGGAAGGGGCATCTCGAACAAAGCGGCGCGGCACAGGATCACATCCCGTGCGTTGTCCAACCCCAGTTTCCACCCCAAGGCAGCAGGCGTAAGCGTTGAGCCGATTTCGGCTCTAACAGCCTTGTTAGAGCCGAAATCAGCGCGCGAAAGCCGCAAAGCATCGCCGGGATTCTCGCCGCCCAGAACGGCCAGACGCCGCTGCCAGCGGGGCGGCAGATCGGCTTCCAGATGCACCAGCGGTGCCAGCGCCTGGGCATCCGAACCGGGCAGCACACGCGCCAATATCCCGGCCTGTGCCATCGTCGCCACCGTCGGTGCAGGATCGCGTGCGGACAACAGCTTGCGCAGCTCCGCGCCAATGCGTTCGCGCGAAAGCCCCTCCAGCCCATCGGCATTGCTCGCACAGGCCGCCAGCCCCTCGGCATCAATCCCGGCTTCTGGATCGCCATAAACCGCATGAAAGCGGAAAAACCGCAGAATACGCAGGTAATCTTCGCGAATCCGCGCCTCGGCCTGACCCACAAAGCGCACCCGCCGCGCCAAAAGGTCAGGCAACCCGGCCAGCGGATCAATCACGGCACCATCCGCCGAAGCGTAAAGCGCGTTCATGGTGAAATCGCGGCGCGCGGCATCTTCTTCGACGGCCGTCGAAAACGCCACCACGGCGCGGCGGCCATCTGTTTCCACGTCGCGGCGAAAGGTGGTGACTTCGTGCAATTCGCCCTGCGCCAGCACGGTCACTGTGCCATGCTCTATCCCGGTCGGGATCACTCGAAATCCGGCCTTTTGGGCAATATCAGAGACTGTGTCGGGCAGCGCATCGGTGGCAATATCAATATCGGCAACCGGCACGCCCAGCAGTGCGTTGCGCACACAACCGCCAACAAACAGCGCCCGATAACCCGCCGCCGCCAGTGCCGCGCAAAGCGCCTGCGTGCCGGGGTGGCTGACCCATTCGCCGCTGACCTTCATGACGCCATCTCGGCCAGGTTGCGCAAAATTCGCGCCGTCGCGCCCCAGATGTAATAGGGGCCATAAGGCACCGCGTAATAGCGGCGCGGCTGGCCCTTCCAGACCCGGCCTTCGATCACAAAACGAGCTTGATCCAGCACATGCGCCAGCGGCACCGAGAAGACTTCCTCGACCTCACCCAGCTCGGGCCGTGGGGCAAAATCGTCTCTGACAAGGCCCAAAATCGGGGTCATCACATAGCTGGTGACGGTTTCATGACAGGGAAGTCGCCCCAAAACCTGCACCCGTTCGGGTGGCAGGCCGATCTCTTCCCAAGCTTCGCGCAGCGCTGCGGCCTCTGGCCCTGAATCCTCGGCATCCACCTTGCCGCCCGGAAACGCAATCTGCCCCGGATGGTGTTTCAGATGCGAGGCGCGCTTGGTCAGGATCAGCCGCGCCCCATCCGGGCGCAGCCAGATTGGCACCAGCACCGCAGCAGGGCGCAACGCGCGGCTTTCCGGCAGCAGCACTGGATTAAGATCAAAATCCGACGACTCGCCCGCAGGACGGGCGAGCGCGTCAATCAGACGGGCAATCTCATCCCGCATCACCCGGCGCTTTCGTTGCTTCAAAGCCGAGAACTTGCGGGTCAAATTCATAGTGCTTGCCGCAGAACTGGCAATCGGCCGTCACCACGCCGCGATCATTGGTCATGGTCTTGATGTCTTTCGCCGAATAAATCGACATCGCCTGCACCACTTTTTCCGGCCCGCAAGAGCAGCCGAACTTGACCGCCTGCGCATCGAACACGCGCGGGCCTTCTTCGTGGAATAGTCGCACCAGCAGATCGGTCGGCGCCACGGTCGGCCCGATCAGCTCCAGCTCTTCGACGGTGTCCAGCAGGATATTTGCCCGCGTCCAGTTCTCGGCCTCGGCACCGGCCAGAATATCGACGTGGCTGAGCAAGCCGCCCTCGCCGCTGCCAAACTCAGCCGCAACCGTGCCGCCCACCGGCGGCATATGCTGCAACATCACCCCGCCCGCGCGCCACCCCGAAACCCCACCGGGCAGCTGGCTTTTGCCGAAAGTCAGCGCGAACCGGGTCGGGATCTGTTCGGATTGGGCGAAATAGGTCTGGGCGCAATCCGACAGGGATTCCCCCGCAATCGGGGTAAAGCCTTGATAGGGCTGCATATCCTGGCCCTGATCAATCATCACGGCAAAGTAACCTTCGCCAATTTGGCTAAAAGGCGCTGCATCATGGTCCAGCCGGTCTGCGTCATAGCTGGCATAGGCGCGGATACGGGCAGGTTCGCCCTCTTCCGACGGGCCATAATAATCGGTGGCGATCAGCCGCGCCGGGCCTTTGCCGCGAATTTGCAGGCTCAGTTTCCAGCGCAGTTTCACCGATTGACCGATCAGCGCGGTCAGCACAGCGGCTTCGGCCACCAGCGCCTCGATCACCGGGGGGTAGTCGTGTTGCTTCAGCACATTGTCCAGGACGCCATCCAGCCGCGCGACGCGGCCACGGATGTCAGAGTGGTCAAGCTGAAAGGGCAGGACGGTATCGTCCCAAGCGATTTGCGAAGGCGTGGTCATGGGGTTTCCTAAAGGTGCCAAGCTTGGCATACCGCGCCTATATAGTCAGGGCAACCGCGTGACCAAGGGGCAGTGATGATCAAACGCTATGGAAACAGCCCGCAGCCGGGGCGCAGCTATACCCGCAGGCCGGGCGTTTACGCCGTGCTGCTGGATCGCGGCGCGCTTTTGACCACGCATCAGGCCAGCCCGGTGCCGGAATATCAACTGCCCGGAGGCGGGATTGATCGTGGTGAACAGCTGATCGCCGCCCTCCACCGCGAGGTGATGGAGGAAACCGGCTGGCACATCGCCAAAGTGCGGCGGCTGGGGGCGTTTCGGCGTTTCACCTATATGCCCGAATACGATCTGTGGGCGGAAAAGATCTGCACAGTCTATCTGGCCCGCCCAGTGCTACAGATCGCTCCACCGACCGAGCCGGGGCATCAGGCGGTATGGATGCAGCCAGAAGCGGCGCTGACCCTTCTGGGCAACCCCGGTGATCGCGCGATGTTGGCGCGTGCCTTGCGTCAAACCGGGCCGCGATAATCAAAAATCAGGCCAGAGACATCATCAGGAAAATCGCCGCCACCTGCGTAGGCGTTCAGATCCCATAGCAGCGCTTCCAGCAGATCAGCGCTGGCCAATACCTTGTTATGGTGCAGCATTTTCTTCAAACCCTCGCAGCCAAGTTCTTCACCAAACACATTCGGGCATTCCGTCACCCCGTCTGATACCAAAATCAACCTGTCCCCCGGCAGCAGGGTAAAGCTGGTTTGCGGATAGCTGGCATCGGCGATCAGGCCGATCGGCAAGCCGCCATCGCCCAGCCGTTCCAGCGTGCCAGTGCCGCGCAACAGCATCGGGTGCGGATGCCCGGCCTGCACCAGTGTTCCGACCCCGGTGCGCAGGTCAATTTCGGCATAGCCAAGGGTGAAATATTGATCGACCTGCAAATCCTCCAGCATCAGCCGGTTCAGGCTTGCAGCAACTTGCGCGGGGGGCCAGGCATCGCGACCCCCATCAGGGGCGGTTCGAAGCGCGATGTTCTGGTCGGGCGAGGCACCTGACAGCAGCCCCGCCAGCCGCGCCGTCATCATCGCCGAGGCGACGCCATGGCCAGAGACATCAACGGAATAGACTACGATTCGTTGCGGGTCGATCACGAAACTGCCCACCAGATCGCCGCCAACATGGCCGGAGGGTCGCAGCATCAACGAGGCCGTGCCGCCGCCAAAATCACGGAATCGGTCGCGCACCAGCGTTTGTTGCAGCTTGCGCGCCTCGATCAGATCGCGGTCGAGCGAATCATACAGTTTTTGCAACTGGCCCAACGTGCTGCCGATCAGCCGGTTCTTTTCCACCAGTTCATCTTGCATGCCCAGAATGCGCTCGCCTGCCCGCAGCCTTGCGCGCAATTCATCGGCGCTGACGGGTTTGGTCAGAAAATCATCGGCGCCATTTTCCAGCCCATCGGCGATTTCCGTCTTTTCCGATTTGGAGGTAAGCAGGATGAAATAGCCGTAGCCTTCCCTCGGAAGTGCCCGAAATGCCTTGCAAAATTCAAGCCCGGTCATCCCCGGCATCATCCAGTCCGATAGCACGATGTCGAAATCCTGCGCCAGACACAACTGCATCGCCTCGTCGCCAGAGGCCGCTTCGGTGACGTCATACCCCCAGCGGGTCAGTTGCACTTGCAGGACTTTGCGCTGCGCCCTGCTGTCATCGACAATCAGCACAGGTCGCCGCTGAAAGGCGCTTGGCTTTCGGCTTGCTGTCATCTGGCTGACCGGATCGCTTTTCACACTTTCACCCCTTTGGTTCTGCCTTGTTTGCACCCAAGGCGTTAACGGCAAGTGAAACTTAAAACTGTGCGTTTCTGAGGGGTTGGGCGTTACACTTTCTTAAGCAGCCAGCCGCAGGATGAACCGAAAGGTGCAGCGTGGGCGGGTAAATGATGATTGAATGGGAACGGGTGAATGAATTGCGATCCGAAATCGGCGACGATGATTTTGCCGAAGTCGTCGCGCTGTTTCTGGAAGAAGCGGATGAGGTGATTTTGCGCCTGTCCGCCGCTACGGGGGCCAAGGCGCTTGAGGCCGATCTGCATTTTCTGAAAGGCGCGGCGCTGAACCTTGGCTTTGCCGACTTTGCCGCGCTGTGTCAGGATGGCGAACGCCGCGCGGCGGCGGGGGATACCGGCGTTGATCTGGGTCGGGTCTGCGCCTGCTATCACGCATCGAAAGATGTGTTGCGGGCCGGGCGAGATCAGGCGAATGCGGCTTAGATCAGGAATTCCGACAGGATTTCGTCGCTGGTAATATCGCGGTAGGTGAAGGCCGCCGTATCCAGTTGCGCGAAAAGGCTTTTGAAATTTTCGGCGTCATTGGTTTCAATACCGATCAGCACCGACCCGAAGTTGCGCGCCGATTTCTTCAGATATTCAAAGCGCGCGATATCGTCATGCGGGCCAAGCATGCCCAGAAATTCACGCAAGGCACCGGGGCGTTGCGGCATGCGCAGGATGAAGTATTTCTTCACGCCCGAATAGCGCTGGGCGCGCTCCTTCACTTCCGGCAGGCGCTCAAAATCGAAATTCCCGCCCGAGGTGACGCAGACCACCGTTTTGCCAGCAATCTGATCCGCCAGCTCCGGCAGCACATCGACCGAAAGCGCCCCTGCCGGTTCCAGCACGATGCCCTCGATGTTCAGCATTTCCAGCATGGTGACGCAGATGCGATCTTCCGGAGCCAACAACACCTCTGTCGGTTTGACCCAAGACAGGGCCGCAAAGGTCTTGTCACCCAAACGGGCCACCGCTGCGCCATCGACGAAACTGTTGATCGCCTTCAGCTTCACCGGCTCCCCAGCCGCCAGCGCGGCAGTCAGGCTGGCCCCGCCGACCGGCTCGACAAAGCGATATTCGGTTTGCGGCGCTTCCAGGCGCAGAAACCGTGTCACCCCCGAGGCCAGACCGCCGCCGCCCACCGGCAGGATCACCAGATCGGGGGCGTGGCCCAATTGCTCCAACATCTCGACCGCGACCGAGGCTTGGCCCTCGATCACGTCTTCATCGTCGAACGGCGACAGGAAGTGCGCGCCCTTTTCGCTGCAAAACTGCTGGCTGGCGGTCAGGGTCTGGTCAAAATAATCGCCGGTCAGCACGATCCGCACCGCATCGCCGCCAAACGCCCGCGTCTTGTCGATCTTTTGCTGCGGTGTCGTCACCGGCATGAAGATCGTGCCCTTCACCCCGAAATGCTTGCAGGCAAAGGCCACCCCCTGCGCATGATTGCCCGCCGAGGCGCAGACAAATTCCATCTGCTCGGGCTGGGCCGCGCGCACCTTGCGCATCGCGGTGAACGCGCCGCGCAGTTTATAGCTGCGCACCGGCGACAGATCTTCGCGCTTCAGCCAGATCTCGGCACCATAGCGGCGCGACAGATGGTCATTGCGCTGCAACGGCGTGCGCGGAAACAGCTCGCGCAGGGCGCGGGTGGATTGGCGGGCGGCTTGGGCAAAATCGGTCATGTCCCGATTTCACCCGCTTGCCTGCCAAAAGCAAGTCAGACCAGCGGGCGTTTCTCGATGTAGTGGCCGTAAAGCGTGGTCAGCACCGAAAGCCCGACCATCATGATCGGCCAGCCTGCGATGATTCCCCAGATTTGCGCCAGCATCGTCACGCCACCAAAGATGAACAGGCTGATCAGGTTGATCACCCAGACCGCCAGCGCCATCATCACCGCAAGTTCCAGAATCACCCGCCACTCGCCCGCCGTTGCCTGCCAGCCTGCCATCAGCGGATGATCTGATCCAAGCGCCGTGCCCGGCAGCCCCGTTGCCATGCGCAGGCCCAGAAAGATCATCGGCACCTGCACCAGCAAGGAAATCAGCAGCATGGCAAACAGCCCGCCGCCATGCATCATCATCGGCATGGCGATACCGCCGATGATCGCGCCCAGCACTATGCCGACAACGATCAGGATGACCCCGATCAGCAGGGATTTGATGAAATAGGCCCCCATGCGTTCGCCCAGAAACGGCGGCACCGGGGTCGTCGGCACTTCGGCCAGCAGCACAAAGCGATGCCAGGCCACCGCAATCCAGATGCCGGTGATCAGCGCAACCAGCAGCACCAGCAGCGCGCCAAGCCCATAGCCGCCGCCTTGCATCATCCCCATGCCGCCCGACATCATCGCGCGGCCAAAGGCGATGCCCACCACCACTTGCACCAGATACAACACGCCCGAGATCTTGATAGCCGCCGGAAGATTGTTGATCACCTGCCGTATCGAATGCGTGAAAATCTGCACACTCTTCATCCCAGCCTCCATTTCCTGACGAATAACTCACAGAGTCACCCCGCAACGTCCCTGTCAACTGCGCCGCCTTGCCCTAGCGCCAATTTCCCGATAATCGCGGGCGAAACCCGTGATGGAGCTGCACATGTCCGCACCGAAGAAAGTCGTCCTCGCCTATTCCGGCGGGCTTGATACCTCGATCATCCTGAAATGGCTGCAAACCGAATATGGCTGCGAGGTTGTCACCTTCACCGCCGATCTGGGGCAGGGCGAAGAACTGGAACCGGCCCGCGCCAAGGCCGAACTGCTGGGCATCAAGAAAGAGAATATCCACATCGTCGATGTGCGCGAAGAATTCGTGAAGGATTTCGTCTTCCCGATGTTCCGTGCCAACGCGCTGTATGAAGGCCTGTATCTGCTGGGCACCTCGATTGCCCGGCCGCTGATTTCCAAACATCTGGTGCGGATCGCCGAAGAAACCGGTGCTGATGCTGTGGCGCATGGCGCGACTGGCAAGGGCAACGATCAGGTGCGGTTTGAACTTTGCGCCTACGCGCTGAACCCGGCCATCAAAGTAATCGCGCCGTGGCGCGAATGGGATCTGACCAGCCGCACCAAGCTGATCGAATTTGCCGAAGCGAACCAGATTCCGATTGCGAAAGACAAGCGCGGCGAAGCGCCGTTCTCGGTTGATGCCAACCTGCTGCACACCTCGTCGGAAGGCAAAGCGCTGGAAAATCCGGCTGATGAAGCGCCTGAATACGTCTACCAGCGCACCGTTGCGCCAGAAGATGCGCCGGATACTGCCGAAATGGTGGAAATCACCTTCGAGGCAGGCGACGCCGTTGCGATCAACGGCGAGGCGATGTCGCCCGCCACCATCCTGACCAAGCTGAACGAACTTGGCGGCAAACATGGTGTGGGCCGTCTCGATCTGGTGGAAAACCGCTTCGTTGGCATGAAGTCGCGCGGCGTTTACGAAACCCCCGGCGGCACCATTCTGCTGGAGGCGCATCGCGGCATCGAACAGATCACGCTCGATTCCGGCGCGGGTCATCTGAAAGACAGCATCATGCCGCGCTATGCAGAGCTGATCTACAACGGTTTCTGGTTCTCGCCCGAGCGTGAAATGCTGCAGGCGCTGATCGACAAGAGCCAAGAACACGTCACCGGCACCGTGCGGGTGAAGCTGTACAAGGGGTCTGCCCGCACCGTGGCGCGCTGGTCGGATCACAGCCTGTATTCCGAAAAGCACGTCACCTTCGAGGAAGATGCCGGCGCTTACGATCAGAAAGACGCCGCGGGGTTCATTCGCCTGAACGCGCTGCGCTTGAAACTGATCGCTACTCGCAACGCGCGGGTGGCAAAAAAACGCTGATCTAGATCAGCGGGCAAGCGGATTAACGCAGGGTCGGGCAACCACAGGTTGCTCGGCCTTTGTATTTTCCGCATGGTGGCCGGGGCTGAACTTCAGCCAAGTCTTGTTGGTGTCGATGCCCCTTGGGGCATCCATGCTGATCAAACGGAAGGAAATACCATGAAAATTCTTGCAAACTCGGCAAAACTGCTGGGGTTGGTGGCGCTTACACTTGGCCCCGTTCCGGTCCTGCTGATGTCGGTCACAGGCCTTGATGCTGCCCAGGCGGACAGCTCGAAAGGCAACGGTAATGGCAATGGCAATGGTAACGGCAACAAAAACAACGACAAAGACAAGTCGAAGAAAGCTTATAAGAACAGCGGCAATGGCAACGTTAAGGTCAACGGTAAGGTCAAGGGTGACATCGCCTCTGAGCTGAAGGGCATGAACGCGGTGCGCGCCAATCCGAATGCCTTGATCAACGCCAACCCTGACAGTGAAGTTGGCCGGATTGCCGCCTATCGCGATGCAGCCCTGATCACACAACAGGCTGCAACGTCGGCAGAAACCGCTCTGGCGGATCTGGTGGCGGCGCGGCAATCTCTGGCTATCGCCGAAGCGATGCCTGCTTTGACGGCCGAGGAAATCGTCGCGCGTGACGCGGCGATTGCTGTGGCGTCCAGCGCTATTATCGAGGCGACGACCGCCCTTGTCGCCGCCGATGACAGCTTGGCTACAGCGGCAAGCGCGGAAGAAGCCGCTTTGCTGCGCGCTACGGATGGCCGCATCCTGTCGCCCGAGGCGTTGGCCTATGTGCGGCAGGAACTGGGTCTGTAAGTAACCCCAGCTTGCCGCTGGGCTGGCGGGCTTACAGCTTGTAACCCGCCAGACGGTCATAAAATGGCAGCGCCTGATCGACCAGCTTGGCATAGTCCGCAGGCAAATCTGGCAGCGCGCCTTCGGGGTCTTCGAATCCGGTGGATTTGTGGACGGCGTTATACCAATGCGGCGCCCAAACCCCGTCATAGGGCTTCGGCCCAGCCGCCCAATGCAGCATCTTTTCGGTAAACGAAATCCCCAGCGCCGCGCAAAGCCGGGTCAGCGCCGCTTGCGGATCGGCGCGAATATCCGCCGAGTCGATCACCAACGGCGCGTGGCCCATCCAGCCCGCCACCTCGTCGAACAATTCCGCCTGCTGCTGAAAACCGATATCTGCCAGCGTCGGCCCCTCGCGCTTCTTCGCATAGCTCGCCACCACCCGCGCCGGATGCCGGATCAGGAACACATTGGTCAGCGCCTTCATGAAGCCACGCGGGAAGGCCGGGATCATGTGCAGCGTCATGTGCTTTTGGTAAAACAGGCTCTGATCCTGCGGAATCGGCCCGATACAGGCACCCGCCACCTGCATCGGATCAGCGCTTTGCGATGCGATCACCTCGGCGGCCATCGGGTGATCCAGCCCGGTTGCCTTCAGATAGGCACCGTAAAATGGCTCGTCCACCACCGCGCAATCACCCCGCGCGGCGAAGGCATACATCATCGCGGTCGAAAGATTGCGCGGCCCCGACCACATCGCGATGCGGGTTGGAATGACCATGCTCATGCCCCCACCATCGCCTTGTATAGCCCGCGGATGCGTTCGGTCATTGGCCCCATCTGGCCCGTGCCGATCACCCGGCCATCAATCGAGCTGACCGGAGTTTGCGCCCCAAACGTGCCGGTCAGAAACGCTTCATCCGCCGCATAGGTGTCTACAAGGCTGAAATTGCGTTCAAACACCGGGATGTCATTGGCGCGGCACAGGTCGATCACCTTTTGTCGCGTAATCCCGTTCATGCAATAATCGCCGGTAGAGGTCCAAACCTGCCCCTTGCGCACGATGAAGAAATTGCAGGCATTCGTGGTATTCACAAAGCCATGCACATCCAGCATCAACGCCTCATCCGCGCCCGCCTTTTCCGCCGCGATGCAAGCCAGAATGCAGTTCAGCTTGGAGTGCGAGTTTAACTTGGGGTCTTGCGTCATCGGCAAGCCGCGCAGATGCGGCACCGTTGCCAGCCGGATCGGACGCGGCAGCTTTTGCCGCGAATGTTCCATGATGATCACCATGGTCGGGCCCTGCTGAGACAGCTTCGGGTGCTGGAACGGCCGGGTCTTCACCCCCCGCGTCACCATCAGCCGGGCATGCGCATCCGTCACCATGCCATTGGCCTTTTGCGTCTCTGACACGGCCGAAATCACCTGATCCGGCGTCAGCCCGATCTCCAGATCAATCGCCTTCGCCGCCTCAAACAGTCGTGCGATATGTTCGTCCAGAAAGGTCCAGCGGCCATTATAGAGCCGGATGCCCTCCCACACGCCATCGCCCAGCATAAAGCCGGAATCATAGACCGACACCATCGCCTGCGCTTTCGGCACGATCTTGCCGTTCACATAGATCAGGATCGCGTCGTTGCGGGCGTCTTCTTCCGCCTGATGGGTGGAAACGTGGTCTGTCATGCGGGCCTCCCTTTTGCCGCCACGCTATGCGGGCGCGGGCGAAAGGCCAAGAGGCTCAGGCCAGTTCTGCGATGATCGCCCGCGCTGCCGCTGCCGGATCAGCGGCCTGCCAGACCGGACGGCCCACCACGATATGATCTACCCCGTCCGCAATCGCCTGCGCCGGCGTCGCCACCCGCTTCTGATCACCCAGCGCCGCACCTGCGGGTCGAACCCCCGGCGTCACGATCAGCTTGCCCGCCGCTTGTGGCAAGGCGCGGATCAGCGCGGCTTCTTGCGGCGACGCAATCACCCCATCCGCCCCGGCCTCTAGCGCCCGCGCGGCGCGTTCCAGCGTGATATCGCGAATATCGCCCGGTTTGATCAGATTGGCATCCAGATCGGCCCGGTCCAGCGAGGTCAGCACCGTTACCGCCAAAATCTTCAAGCCGGTCCCGGCCTTGCCTTCAGCCGCCGCCCGCACCACCTGCGGATCGCCGTGAACGGTCAGGAAATCCAGATCATATTGGGCGATACCGCGCACCGCCGCTTCCACAGTCGCGCCGATGTCGAACAGCTTCATATCCAGAAAAATCCGCTTGCCGTGTTCCTGCTTCAGTTCATTCGCCAAAGCGAAGCCGCCGCCGGTCAGCATCCCCAGCCCGATCTTGTAGAACGACACCGCATCGCCAATCCGGCGCGTCAGCTCCAGCCCCTGCACGATATTGGGCACATCAAGGGCAACGATCAGGCGGTCATCAGACATGGCGGTCTCCTGCGGTTTCGCGCGTCATGCGGGCAAGAAACCGGTCTGTCAAGCAAAGCTGCGGTTTCACCCGATCCGATAGCTGGAGGCTGTCACCCCGCCAAACACCGCTCTGTCGTGATAGACCAGCGTTGCGGCCTCATCCTCTGCCGCGCCAAGCGCCGCGAACAGCGGCACAAGATGATCTTCCTGCGGGTGGCAGGTGCGGGCGTGCGGCGCACGTTCCCAATCCAGCAACGCCTTGGTGCGGGCGGTGCCCGGCATCGCCATCACCTCGGCCAGCCAGGCATCGAAGGCCGCCGACGGCACCTTCGCCCCCGGCCCGAACAGGCGCAGGTTGTGATAGGACAGGCCAGAGCCGACGATCAGCACGCCTTCTTCGCGCAACGGGGCCAGCGCGCGACCCAGCGCGAAATGCGCAGCGGGGTCGTAACCATGCTGCAACGACACCTGATAAATCGGCACATCGGCCTTCGGATACATCACATAGGCCGGGGCAAAGGTGCCGTGATCAAAGCCGCGTTTCGGGTCCAGATGCGTCGGCAGCCCCGCCGCTTTCAGCAGATCGGCGGTGTGCTGCGCCAGTTGCGGCGCGCCGGGGGCGGGATAGATGATCTGATAAGTCTCGGGCGGGAAGCCGCCGTAATCATAGATCATGCCGGGCGCAGGCGCGGACATCACCGCGAAGTCCGGTTCCTCCCAATGGCCGGACACCATCAAAATGGCCTTCGGCGTGGTGCCAATTTCGGCAGGCATATGGGCAAGCGACGTTTCCAGACTCGCCAGCATCTGCCGCATGTTCGGCAACCAAGGCCACGGCCCGCCGCCGTGGCTGATGAAATAGGTGGGTAGCTTGGCCATCGGAGCCTCCTATAAAGTTGCATGCAGAATGCGCTTGTCGGGACTTTCGCGCAATTGGAAGATAAGGCCGCGTTTTGTGGGGTTGATGTGCGACACTGCACAGGCGCAGCCCCCTCTTGCCCCTGCCCCCCAAACACGGCCATAGTCAGCCATTCACTTCGTGACAGGGAGTTCACACCATGAAGTTTGCCGCCGCCCTTGCGGGCCTTGCGATGACGTTTTCGACCGCCTCCTATGCCGAAGGCCTGCCCGATCTGGCCGGCAAGGAAATTGTCGTTGTGACCGAAAACGCCTATCCGCCGCTGCAATTCCTGAACAAGGACGGCGCCGCGATCGGTTGGGAATACGACGCGATGGCCGAGATTTCCAAGCGGCTCAACGCGGTAGTGAAATACGAAAATACCTCGTGGGATGCGATGATCCCGGCGGTGTCGGAAGGCCAGTTTGATCTGGGCATGACCGGCATCACCATCAAGGATGACCGCAAAGAAAAGGTCGATTTTTCAGACCCCTACATGCGGTCCGAAATGCTGATGATCGTGCGCGGTGACGAAGCGCGCTTTACCGATGCCGCGTCCTTCGCCGCGATCCCGGAACTGCTGGTTTCGGCACAGCCCGGCACCTCGCCGTTCTATGCCGCCGTTTACAATATTCTGGACGGCAATGAGGAAAACGCCCGCATCATCAAGTTTGAAACCTTCGGCGCTGGGCTGGAGGCGTTGAAGACCGGCGATGTCGATCTGACCCTGTCGGATTCGACGGCGGCAAACGGCTATGTCGCGGCTTCGAACGGCGCGCTGAAGATCATTGGCGAGCCGCTCGCCAGCGAAGATTTCGGTTTCATCTTCCCGAAAGGCTCGGAACTGGTGGCACCGATCAACGCGGCAATTGCGGCGATGAAGGCCGATGGCACGATGGACGCGCTGAACCAGAAGTGGTTCGTTGACTACAAGATGGGTGAATAAGCTCATCGCCCCCGGCCAGACCGGGGGCGCTTTGCCATGACCCGCAATTCCCCAGAAAGTGACCGGCCCTATTGGCTGATCCTGTTGATCGGGATCGGCCTTTGGCTGTTTTACGAGGTTTGGGCCAACCAGATCTATGCCGATGTGCTGGCAACGCTGTCGAAGGGCATCTGGCTGACGGTGGTGGTCACACTGGTCGCCTACGGCGGTGCCTGCCTGTTGGGGCTGGCCTTGGCGGTGGCGGGGCTGTCGCGCTTCATGCTGCTGCGGCAAGCAGCGCGGTTTTATGTCGAGGTGGTGCGCGGCGTGCCGATTATCGTGCTGCTGCTCTATGTCGCCTTCGCGTTGGCCCCGGCCTTGGTGGTGGCGGTCAACTGGGGCAGCGGCTTCTGGGGTGGCGATCCGTGGAAGACCCGCGATTTTCCCTTGCTGGCGCGGGCGGTGATTGCCCTCATGCTGGCCTATTCCGCCTTTCTGGCCGAGGTGTTCCGTGCCGGTCTGGTCGCGGTGGACAAGGGCCAGATCGAGGCGGCGCAGGCCTTGGGCCTGAACGGCTGGCAGCGCTTCCGGCATGTGGTGTTTCCGCAAGCCTTCCGCACTATCCTGCCGCCCTTGGGCAATGATTTCGTGGCGATGGTGAAAGACAGCTCGCTGGTGTCGGTGCTGGGGGTCAGCGACATCACCCAGTTGGGCAAGGTGACGGCGGCGGGCAATTTCCGCTATTTTGAAACCTACAACGTGGTGGCGCTGGTCTATCTGACCATGACCATCAGCCTGTCATTGCTGCTGCGCCGGATCGAGGCACGGCTGAAAGCCCGGCAAGAGCGCTGACAGCCTAGCGCAATACGCAATAGTCACAGGTCGATCTTGTCTTGGATTTCTTTCAATCTGATTCAGATTGAAGGAAATCCGCTTTAGCGCGCGTCGGCCAGCACCAGCTCCGCACCCTTCCAGCCGATCATCATCGCCGGTGCATTGGTATTGCCCGCGATCAGATTGGGGAAGGCGGCGGCGTCGATCACCCGCAATCCTTGCACGCCATGCACCCGCAGCCGGGCATCCACCACCGAACTCGCGGCATCGCGCCCCATCCGGGCGGTGCAACTGGGGTGATAGACCGTGCCCGAGCGCTGGCGGACATCGGCAATCATATCGGCATCGGATTGCACAGCCGGACCGGGGCGGAGTTCCTCGGCAATCAGATGCGCCAGCGCCGGTTGCGCCGCGATGTGGCGCAGGTATTTCACCGCCTCCAGCATTTCCTGCACATCATGGTCGGTCGAAAACGCGTTGGCGGTGATGGTCGGATGCGCCAGCGGGTCAGGGGATTTGATCTGGATATGCCCCCGGCTGGTCGGGCGACAGTTCGACAGACCGATCGACAGGCCGGGGAAGGGATCTGGCGTCAGCAGCGGGCGTTCCCCGGCTTTCGGCAGCAGGGTGGAAAATGCTTGCAGATAGAGCTGCATGTTCGGCCGGTCCAGATCGGGCCGGGTGCGGAAGAACCCGCCGCCATGGTTGATCGACTTTGCCAGCGGCCCGCCGCCGGTCAGGAAATATTGCAGCCCGACAAAGGCCTTGCCCCACCACGGCCGCAGCAGGTCGTTATAGGTCGCCACCTTCATCCGCCAGGTGTAGTTGACCCCCTGATGGTCGTTCAGATGGTCGCCGACATTGGCATTCTCCTGCACCAGCGGAATATTCAGCCCCGCCAACAACCCGCCCGGCCCGATGCCCGACAGTTGCAGCAGCTGCGGGCTGTTGATCGCGCCGCCGGACAAGATCACCTCGGCATTGCAGCGCAGTTCGCAGCGCACGCCCCCCCGCAGATATTCCACCCCGACCGCACGCTTGCCCTCAAACAGCACCCGCGTCACCTGCGCGCGGGTGATCACGTTCAGGTTCTTGCGCTTCATCGCCGGGCGCAGAAACGCCCGCGCGGCAGAGTTGCGACGGGCATTCTTGATCGTCATCTGATAGGTGCCGGCACCTTCCTGCTCGGCCCCATTGAAATCGCGGTTGTGCGGCAGCCCGGCTTGCCCGCAGGCCTTGATGTAATCTTCCACCAGCCAGTGCAGACCCTTGCGGTTTTCACTGATGAACAGCGGCCCGCCCTTGCCACGATAGGCATCGCCGCCGGCTTCGGTATCTTCCATCGCTTTGTAGGCAGTCAGGCAATCGTCCCAGCCCCAGCCGGGGTTTTCCGCGCCCCATTCTTCATAGTCAGCGCGATGGCCGCGAATATAGACCATGGCGTTGATGCTGGACGACCCGCCGAGCAGTTTGCCGCGCGGCCAATGATCTTGTTGCCCGGCCAGCCCCGGATCGGGTTCTGTCTTGTAAAGCCAGTTCACCGCCGGATCGTAGAACAGCTTGCCGTAGCCCAACGGCAGATGCACATAAAACCGCGCATCCGACCCGCCCGCCTCCAGCAGGGTGACCTTGTGCTTGCCGTTTTCCGTCAAACGGTTTGCCAGCACGCAACCGGCCGAGCCTGCGCCTACGATGATGTAATCGGTGTCGTGCATGCGATCCTCGGTCTTGCGCCAGCACCGGGGCGCTGCCCCGGACCCCGGAGTATTTAGGCCAAGATGAAGGCGCGGGGTGGACCGAGATTATGCCGATGCGGTCGCGGCGCATTTGTCATTGGCGACCGAAAGTGTCGCCAATGACATTTTTGTGGCGGGTTACTTGCCCTTCCATACCGGATCACGCTTTTCGGCAAAGGCTTTTGCGCCTTCCAACTGATCTTCACTGGAATACAGCCTGTCCACCGTCGGCAGCAGCCGTTTGGTGACGCGGTTCAGCGCATCCTGAAAGCGCATGTTTTCCGCCTCGCGCACGACTTCCTTGATCGCAGCGTAAACCAGCGGCGGCCCGGATTCGAGCAGCCGTGCCAGATCCCAGGCCTTGGTCAGCAGGTCTTCGGACGTGGTGATTTCCTTCACAATCCCCCAGCGATGCGCTTCTTCGGCGTCAAACCAGCGGCCTGTCAGCAGCAGGTCCATCGCCACATGATAGGGGATGCGTTTGGGCAGTTTGATCGAGGCCGCATCCGCCACGGTGCCAGAGCGGATTTCCGGCAGCGCAAAGGTGGCATTGGCCGAACACAGGATCAGATCGGCAGACAGCGCCAGTTCCAGCCCGCCACCACAGCAAATCCCGTTCACCGCTGCGATCACCGGCTTGTTCAGGTTGGGCAGTTCTTGCAGCCCGCCAAAGCCACCCACGCCGTAATCGCCATCCACCGCATCACCCTCGGCGGCGGCTTTCAGATCCCAGCCGGGGCAAAAGAACTTCTCGCCCGCCGCGCGCAGGATGCAGACGCGCAAGCTGTCGTCATCGCGAAAGTCGCGAAACACCAGCCCCATCACCCGACTGGTTTTCAGGCTGATCGCATTGGCCTTGGGGGCATCGAGCGTGACCTCCAGAATTGCCCCCTCACGCCGGGTTTTGATCGGGCCGTCCAAGCGCATGTCCATGTTATGCCATCCTTACCAGAGCATCGACCGCCACAGCCCCATCGGGCCGCACCAGGATCGGGTTGATTTCGATTTCTTCAAGGCTGGCATCGGCCAGCATCAGATTGCCCAAGCGAACCGCGATGTCGGCCACCGCCGCCATATCGGCCTTCGGACGACCCCGGTAGCCATCCAGCAAGGGCCAAAGCCGCAATCCGCGCATCGCCTCCAGCACCTGAGCCTCCGTCGTGGGCAGAACCAGCGTCACGGTATCGGCCAGCACTTCCGCCGTAACTCCGCCCATGCCGAGCGTCAGGGTCACGCCGTAAACCGGATCGCGCTGCAACCCCAGCAGGATTTCTGCGACGGCTCCCGTGACCATTTCTTCCAGCAAATAGCCGGTCGCCCCGGACATCTCTGCCTGCCCCTCAAGGCTGGTCAACCCCAAGCGCACCGCCCCTGCTTCGGTCTTGTGGGCAAAGCCCAACCCTTTCAGCGCGTAGGGCGGCGTCAACCCCGCCGCTTGCACAGCGACTCCGGCCAGCGTCGCCGCCGCAACCGCCCGCGGTACCGCCACCCCGGTCTTGGCCAGCAGGGCCTTACCCTCCGCCTCAGATAACAAGACAGATTCACGCGGCGGCAAAGCCTGCGCCGGTCGCCAACCCACACCCCCCGGCACCACCTGCGCCGCCTTGATCGCCGCTAGCGCCGTCTCCAGCCCCAGCAGCGTCACCACGCCCTGATCCATCAGCCGCATCGCATAGGCCTCGTCAAAATTCTCCGGCATCGAGGCGACCGGAAACGCTGGCTTGCCCGTGCTGGCCTGCGCCGCAACAATCGCATCCAGCGCCGGTTGATAGCCCGAAGGATCACAGCGATCGCTCCGCGGTGGGTCGATGATATAGATCCCTGCGTCGTAGCCCGAAAGCATGGTGGTAAAGACATCCGTGGTACGCGGCCCATCGCCCCAGATAAAGGTGTGATAGTCCAATGGGTTGGCAACAGTCACGATCGGCCCCAGAATCTCGTTCAGCCGCGCTTTCACCCCCGTCGGAACTGCAGGAAACTCAATGCCGTAAGGCGCGGCCAGATCGGCCACCAAACCCGCCTCGCCACCTGAACAGGACAGCGAGCATAGCCGCTGGCCCAACCCCGTGCCGTGAACGTGAAAGATCTTCAATGTCTCGATCAACTCCGACGGTGTGTTTACCTCGGCCACACCAATCTGCCGCAAGAACGCCGAAGACGCCGCCCCACCCCCCGCCAATGAGGCGGTATGTGACGCCGCCGCGGTGCGCGACAGCTCGGTCTTGCCGGACTTGATGCAGACCACACCCTTGCCCATCGCCCGCGCCCGCTCGGCCAGCGCCGCAAAGGCCGGCGCATCGTCTATGCCCTCGATATACATCCCCAAAGCCGTCACGCGAGGATCATCGAGCAAGGCCCCGGCCAGATCCGCTAGCCCCACCACAGCGGCATTGCCCAGACAGGCGACATAGGCCACCGGCAGTGCCCGCTTCTGCATCCCCAGATTGATCACGATGTTCGAAGACTGGCTGACCAGCGCCACACCCTTTTCCACCGGAATGCCGCCATGCTGATCCGGCCACAACAGCGCGCCATCCAGATAGTTGATCACGCCATAGCAGTTCGGCCCCAGGATCGGCATGTCACCCGCCGCTGCAATCAGCTGCGCCTGCAATTCCGGCTCGCCTGCCTCGGTCCAGCCCGAGGCAAAGCAAATCGCGCCACCCGCTCCCAGCGCCGCCAATTCCGCCACCACCTCAATGGTCGCAAATCGGTTAACGCCGATAAAGGTCGCATCTGGCACCTCGGGCAGATCGGCCAAAGACGCATAGGCGTTCAACCCGCCGATTTCAGCCTTGGTCGGATGCACCGGCCAGACCTGCCCCTTGAAGCCCATCTTGCGGCATTGTTCGATCACATTCAGCGCCCAGCCTGCGCCCAGAACGGCGATGGACTTCGGACGCAGCAGGCGGTTGAGGTTTTTCATTTAAAAGCCTTTGGATTGCGGCAAAGCCGGGGGCTGTCTGCCCCCGGACCCCCGAGGATATTTAAGGACAGATGAAATGCAGGCGCCCCACCCCGGAATGCCGGGGCGGGGTTTCACCTGTCACGGTCATCGGGGTCCCCCCCTGTACCGTGATTCGATCATGCCGCGTTAAGGTTAACATTTGGTTTCATCTGTCCTTAAATATCCTCGGGGGGCAGGGTTTGGCATCGCCAAACCCGTTGGGGGGCAGACAGCCCCCCACGATTTTTCTCAAAAATCGACTATGCCCCCAGCGGGCGCAACAACTCGCGACTGATGATATGGCGCTGGATTTCCGAGGTGCCTTCCCAGATCCGTTCCACCCGCGCATCGCGCCAGATTCGCTCCAGTGGCAACTCGTCCATCAGTCCCATGCCGCCGTGAATCTGGATCGCCTCGTCGGCAATCATCGCCAGCACTTCTGTCGCTTTCAGCTTGGCCATCGACATGTCAGCCTCGGTCACCGACCCCTGATCATATTTCCACGCAGCTTCCCGCGTCAGCAACTCTGCTGCTTTCAACTCCATCGCCATGTCGGCCAGTTTGAAGCTGACACCTTGAAATTTGCCGATCTGTTGGCCGAACTGCTTGCGCTCGGCGGCATAGGAAATCGCATGGCCCAGCGCGCGTTCTGCCCGGCCCAGACAGGTCGATGCCACCTGCAGCCGGGTCGCGCCCAGCCATTTGCCCGCCACCTCAAAGCCTTTGTGCACCTCACCAAGGATCTGAGACGCCGGCAACCGGCAGTCATCAAATTCAAGGATCATGTTGTTATAGCCACGGTGGCTGACGTTGCGATAGCCCTCGCGCACGGTGAATCCCGGCGTGCCTTTATCGACCAGAAATGCGGTGATCAGCTTTTTCGGCCCGCGCGGGGTATCTTCCTCGCCGGTCGCTACCCACACGATGGCAAAGTCGGCAACGTCGGCGTGGCTGATGAAATGCTTGGTGCCGTTCAGCACGAAATCGCCGCCGTCAGCGCGGGCAAAGGCTTTCATGCTGCGCAGGTCCGACCCCGAGCCGGGTTCGGTCATCGCCTGACAGTCGTGCTTTTCGGCGCGGATGCAGGGAAACAGATATTTCTCGCGTTGTTCCGGCGTGCAGGCCAGCAGGATATTCGACGGCCGCGCCACGCAGTTCCAGTGCAGCGCGTAGTTCGTCTTGCCAAGCTCTTTTTCGTAAAGCAGCCAGGTCAGCGTATCCAGCCCGGCACCGCCAACATCCTCGGGCATGTTTGCCGCATAAAGCCCGGCCGCCACCGCCTTTTGCGAGATTTCCTTCAGCAATTCGCGTCGCAACACTCCGGTGCGTTCCACCTCGGCCTCATGCGGGAAAAGCTCGTTTTCCACAAAGGCGCGGGTGGTGTCGATGATCATCTGCTGTTCTTCAGACAGGCCGAAATGCATGGCTCACCCTTTCTTCTGGCCAACCGCGCGGCCTGCGCCTTCGGGCAATGGCAGGTTGGCGTGCGCCTCGGCAATCGCGTGCAGCTTGGCCCAGACCTCGGCCGAGGCCGGGGCGGATTTGCCTGTGGCCATGTTCACATGCAGGCAAAGCTGTTCAATCGTGGCAACACATTCGTCGCCGCGCATGATCCGCACGAAAGAGCGAAAACGTTTTTCATCAGCGCTGATGATCTGGATGGTTCCAGTCAGCCGGTCGCCCAGTTTGGCCTCACCCAGATGCCGGATGTGGGTTTCGGCGGAATAGAACGAGTTGCCAGCCGCCACATAATCCATCCCCGCCCCGATAAGCCGCAGGAAGGCATCCACGGTTTCCGAGTTGGCGAAATAGTAGCGGCTTTCGGTCATATGGCCGTTGTAGTCGATCCAGCCCGGCAGCACCTGCATATGGGCCATCACCAGAGGTGCGGCTTTGGGCGCGCTATCAATCCCGGCATGGAACGCCACCGCGCGGGCCTCGTCATGTTCGCGCAGCACCTTGCCTGCGCCCCAGTTGCGATCTTTCAGCGCGCGCAGGAAGCCGATCAGGTTGCTGTCGCGGATACGCTCCAGCTCCCGAATGGTATGGTGGCCGGATTGTGCATCGGACTGGCCCGCGATCAGATCGACCAACTCATCGTTGAACTCCGGCACGTCCATCAGCTTGGTCCAGGGCCAGGTCAGGCACGGCCCGAACTGCGCCATGAAATGCTTCATCCCGGCCTCGCCGCCCGCCACGCGATAGGTTTCAAACAGCCCCATCTGGCCCCAGCGCAGACCAAAGCCCATGCGGATCGCTTCGTCGATTTCTTCGGTGGTGGCGATGCCATCCTTCACCAGCCACAGCGCCTCGCGCCACACCGCTTCAAGGAAACGGTCGGCGATATGGGCGTCGATTTCCTTGCGCACATGCAGCGGGAACATCCCAATTTCGCGCAGGATTTTCTTGGCGTTCTCAATGACAGTGGCATCAGATTTCGGCGAGGGCACCACTTCGGCCAGCGGCAACAGATACACCGGGTTGAACGGGTGGGCGACGAAAATCACCGCCGGATTGGCCGCGCCTTCCTGCAATTCACTCGGCTTGAACCCGCTGGTCGAAGACCCGATCGGCGTGCCCAGCTCTGCCGATTGCTGGATCTGCGCGAACACCCGATGTTTCAGATCCAGCCGTTCCGACACGGATTCCTGAATGTAATCAGCCCCTTCCACCGCCTCGGTGATCGTCGCGGCAAAAGACAACACCCCCTCGGCAGGCATCGGCACATCCGACAGCGCCGGCAAAGCCGCCCGCGCATTTGCCATCACTTCGCTGATCTTGCGCTCTGCCTGCGGATCGGGATCGAACACCGAAACATTCCAGCCGTTGAGCAAAAACCGAGCCGCCCATCCGCCGCCAATAACCCCACCACCAATGATCGCTGCTTTGCGTGTCATGCTCATTTCCCCACCGGAGCCCGCTTCTCAAGCTTCAGCTTCGCCCGCACTTCAGCCGGAGTAATCACCCGCGCGCCCAGATTGCTGATGATCGTCACCGCCCGCTCCACCAGCTGCGCGTTGGTCGCCAGCACGCCCTTATCCAGCCACAGGTTGTCTTCCAACCCGACCCGGACGTTACCGCCTGCCAAGACAGAAGCCGCGACATAAGGCATCTGGTTGCGGCCAATCGCAAAGGCGCTCCAATGCCAGTCGGCGGGCACGTTGTTGACCATCGCCATGAAGGTGTTCAGATCATCTGGCGCGCCCCACGGCACGCCCATGCACAGTTGCACCAGCGTCGGTGCCGGGATCACGCCTTCGCGCGCCAGTTCTTTCGCCAGCCACAGATGCCCGGTGTCAAACGCCTCGATCTCGATCCGCACCCCCGCCGCCGTCATCCGCTTGGCCATGTCCCGCAGCATGCCGGGAGTGTTGACCATCACATAATCGGCCTCGTTGAAGTTCATCGTGCCGCAATCCAGCGTGCAAATCTCCGGCCGGCAATCGACCACATGCGCCACGCGTTCGGTCGCCCCGGCCATGTCAGACCGTGGCCCCATCCGGCCCATATCCTCCGAGCCTTCAAAGTAAATATCGCCGCCCATCCCCGCCGTCAGGTTCAGCACCACATCGGTTCCAGAATCCCGAATACGCTCGGTCACTTCCCGATAAAGCCGCCCGTCGCGCGAAGGCTTGCCGGTTTCCGGGTCGCGCACATGGCAATGCACCACCGCCGCCCCGGCCTTCGCCGCATCAATCGCCGATTTCGCAATCTGCTCGGGCGAGCGCGGCACATGCGGGCTGCGGTCCTGCGTGCCGCCCGATCCGGTGACGGCACAGGTGATGAAAACTTCGCGGTTCATGGCCAAGGGCATGGGAATCCTCCTAAACGGTTGCCGTCACCATAGCGGCCTTGCCAAGCCACGCTTGACGATTTACGCAACCAACATGGCAAAATCCGCAGAAATTTTCAGCACCCCGATTTTCGCGCCCTCGCCGCAGCCGCTGACCTTGGCGCTACTGGTGTTGCCGCAGGCGTCAATCCTCGAAGTCGCCTCCACCCTCGACCCGCTGCGCGCCGCAAATCGGCATCTGGGATCAGAGCTTTACCGTTGGCGCGTCGTCTCGCCCAATGGTCAGGCGGTGCCGCTGACCTGCGGTATCGAGCTGCCGTCACATGGCCCGCTGACCGCTGCCGAAGGGGCCGATGCGCTGGTGGTCATCGCCGGGTTTCAGCAGTGGCAGGGCGCGACGCAGCCGTTGATCCGCGATCTTGCCCGCATGGCACCGCGCTTTGCCGCGATGGGCGGTATCGACGCCGGATCGTGGGTGCTGGCCCGCGCGGGTCTGCTGAACGGCTACAAAGCCACCGTGCATTGGGAGGATCTGGAGGATTTTGCCGCCACCCACCCGGCGATTGACGTGGTGCCGGATCGCTTCATCATCGACCGCAACCGCTTTACCGCAGGCGGCGCCGCCCCTGCCGCCGATCTGATGCTGCACCTGATCCGGTCGCGCCACGGCCCGGCCCTGGCGCTGCAAACCGCCGCCAGCTTCATCACCACCGCCCGCGATGGGCACGAACCACAAATCTCGCCCGCCAAGCCCGACCCAAGGCTGGACCCACGCGTCGCCTTGGCGATTGCCCGGATGGAGTCGCTGCTGGATAGCCCCGAAACCAGCGCCGAAACCGCCCGCGCCGTCGGGCTGTCGCCCCGCAGGCTGGAACAGATCTTTGCCGAAAACCTCGGCCTGACCCCCGCCGCCTATGGCCAAAGCCTGCGCCTGCAAGCCGCCCGCCGCATGATCACCGACACCCGTCACCCCTTGGCCGAAGTCGCGCTGCGCTGCGGATTTTCGTCAGCCTCGGCACTGTCTCGCGCGTTCAAGGCGAAATTCGGCCAAAGCCCACGCGGCTTGCGCGCCTGATTTCTGCCTGTTGGCACCGGGTAAGAACCTGCGACAAAAGTTAAGATTGTGTGAAGCACATCGCGGAACACATTGATTTCAAACACCGCAGGCAATCCGCCACATGTGGACACATCCAAGTCTTGCCCCCGGCCCCCCGCCTCGCTAGCCTGCTGCAAACCCTGACAGGAGGCCCCCATGTCTACCATCGAAACCCGTCTTGCCGAACTCGGCGTCACCCTGCCCGACGCGCCCGCCCCCGCCGCCAACTATGTGCCCTTCGTGGTGGTGGGCAATCTTGTCCACATCTCGGGCCAGATCAGCCAGACTTCGGCAGGGCTGATCAAAGGCAAGGTCGGCGCTGATCTTGATGTCGCCGCCGGGGCCGAGGCTGCCAAAACCTGCGCGATCTCTTTGCTGGCCCAGCTGAAGAAAGCCTGCGGCGGCGACCTGTCGCGCGTGGTGCGGGCGGTGAAACTGGTCGGCTTCGTCAACTCCCCCGCCGATTTCACCGACCAACCCAAGGTGATCAACGGCGCGTCTGATTTCCTCGTCGCCGTGCTGGGGGATGCAGGCCGCCACGCCCGCTCCGCCGTGTCCGCCGTCTCGCTGCCGCTGGGTGTCGCAGTGGAAATCGAAGCCATCTTCGAGATCAAGTGATGCGCGCCCCGCTACCCGCCGCTTTCCTGCGCGTCCCTCTCGCCCACCGTGCCTACCATGATCGCAGCCAGCACCGCCCCGAGAATTCCCCCGGCGCGGTAAAGGCAGCCATCGCAGCGGGCTACGGCATCGAGATCGACCTGCAACTCTCAAGCGACGGCGTAGCGATGGTGTTTCACGATGAAGCACTGGACCGGCTGACCAACGCCACCGGTCTGCTGTGCGATCACACTGCAGCCACGCTGTCGCAGATCCCACTCCGCGACAGCGATGACAGCATCCCGACGCTGACTGAAATCCTTGCCCTGATCGCCGGGCAGGTGCCGCTGCTGATCGAGTTGAAAGACCAGACCGACAGCATGTCCGAAACCGATGGCCGACTGGAGGCTGCGACGGCAGCGGCCCTCACCACCTACCCCGGCCCGGTCGCGGTGATGTCGTTCAACCCGCACGCCATCGCCCGCATGGCCCGGCTAGCCCCACAGACCCCGCGCGGGCTGACCACCTCGGCCTACGATCCGACAGACTGGGCCCCGCTGTCGCCGCAAACCTGCGACCGGCTGCGTCTGATCCCCGATTACGACCGCACCCAGTCCAGTTTCATCAGCCACGAGGCCGCCGACCTGACCCGTCCCCGCGTGGCCGAGCTGAAATCCCAAGGTGCCGCGATCCTGTGCTGGACCATTCGCAACCGCGAAGCCGAGGCCAAAGCCCGCGAGGTTGCGCAGAACATCACCTTTGAAGCCTACCCCGCCGCCTTCTCGGCTTGACGAAGGGCAAGACGGCTCCATCATCATCTCAGTCGTAAAATCCCGAAACCCAGCAGGCGGATCATGCAAGCAACGCTCTTGACCAGCATGGCCGATATTGCCGCCACAGAATGGGATGCGCTGGCCTGCCCCGAGGCTGGCCGCGCGATTGACCCGTTTACAACCCACCGCTTCTTGACCGCGCTGGAGGTGTCACACTCCACCGGCAAAGGCACCGGCTGGTCGCCACACCCGCTGATCCTGCGCGATAAAACCGCCGTCGCCGCGCTGCCGCTATATGTGAAATCCCACAGCCAGGGCGAATACATCTTCGATCACGGCTGGGCCGAAGCGCTGCAACGGGCGGGCGGGCGCTATTACCCGAAACTGCAAGCAGCGGTGCCGTTCACCCCCGCCACCGGCCGCCGCTTTTTGTGCGACCCCAGCTTGCGCGAGCCCTTGCTAAAGGCGGCCATCGCATTGACCGAGCAGAACGATCTATCGTCGCTGCACATCACCTTTTGCACCGAAGACGAGGCGCTTGCCTTGGCCGGTAAGCACGGCCTTCTGCACCGGATCACGCAGCAATTTCATTGGGAAAATCGGAACTACGCCACCTTTGAAGGCTTCTTGAACGACCTGTCCAGCCGCAAGCGCAAGATGATCCGCAAGGAACGTGACACCGCCCGCGCCAGTGGCCTGAGCATCAGCGCGCTGACCGGCGATCAGATTGAACCGGCGCATTGGGATGCGTTCTGGGCATTTTATCAGGATACTGGGTCGCGCAAATGGGGCACGCCCTATCTGACCCGCGCGTTCTTCGATGAAATCCACCGCACGATGCGCAATGATGTGCTGTTGGTGCTTGCCTTCAATGGCGACGCTCCGGTGGCAGGGGCGCTGAACTTCGTCGGCCGTGACACCCTTTTTGGCCGCTATTGGGGTTGCAGCGAAGATCATCCCTGTCTGCATTTTGAACTGTGCTACTATCAGGCCATCGATTGGGCCATCGCCAACGGCCTGTCGCGGGTCGAGGCGGGGGCGCAGGGCGAACACAAGCTGGCGCGCGGATATCTGCCCACGCCGGTGCATTCGCTGCACTACATCGCGAATCCTGCTTTCCGCGACGCCGTTGCGCGGTATCTTGCCGAAGAGCGTCGCGCCGTCGATGAAGAAATCGAGGTGTTGACCAGCTACGGCCCGTTCCGCCGCGTGTCATCTGAGGAATAACATGCTGACATTCTACACAAATCCGCAAAGCCGGGGCCGCATGACCCACTGGATGCCTGAAGACATCGGCCAGCCCTGCGAAACCCGCGTGGTGGAGTCTGGCACCACGATGAAAGCGGCGGACTATCTGGCGATCAACCCGATGGGCAAGGTGCCCGCGCTGAATGATGCTTTGTTGTTGAGGGGATAAACCATGGCCGATCTGCTGAATGCTTCCGACCGTGCGGCGCAGTTGCCTGCCCTTGGCGAAGCCGGCTGGGCTGCTGTGCCGGGGCAAGATGCCATCCGCAAGGTGTGGAAATTCAAGAGCTTTTCCGAGGCTTGGGGCTTTATGACCCGCTGTGCCCTGGCCGCAGAAAAGCTGAACCATCACCCGGAATGGTCGAACAAATACAACATCGTCGACGTGACGCTGATCACCCACGATTGCAACGGCCTTTCGGCACTGGACATCAGCCTTGCCCGCCTGATGGACAAATCGGCCGGAGAGGCCACGGTTATCCGCGACCACTCCGAACCGATTTCCTGCCTGTGCGAAGTCAGGGCAAACCGGCAGGCTTAGCGGGCTGCCTTAGATCAGCTCAAGCAGCGCCTCGCCGCCCGAGATTTCGCAGGCGCCCGTTTCCTGACCGTGGTTCAACACCTTCACCACGCCATCTTCGGCATAGAGCGCATAGCGCTTCGCCCGATCAAAGAAACCGATGCTCGGAACGGTAAACTCCATCCCCATTGCTTTGGTAAAGCTGGCGTCCACATCGCCCAGAAGTGTAATCCCTTTCGCCGTAGCCCCGGTGCTTTCGCCCCAAGCTTTCAGAACAAAGGCATCATTAACCGCTATGCAGATCACCTCATCCACGCCCTTCGCCGCGAATTTTTCACGGGTGCGGATAAAGCTGGGCAAATGCGCGGTAGTGCAGGTGCCGGTATAGGCCCCCGGCAGGCCAAAGATCACCACCTTCCGCCCGGCCAGTTTCGGCGCCAGCGTGACAGCTTCCGGACCATTCTCGCCCATCACCTGCAAATTGGCGTCGGGCAACTTGGCCCCTACAGAAATCGTCATAACATATCCCTCTCGCGTTGCGTTTCCTTAGCCTTGGGATATAGGCTCGCGCCGAACATTCGACCAGAGGGAGGCGGGCATGACGCATGTGGTTGTGATTGGGGCGGGGCAGGCCGGGGCCGCGCTGGTGGCAAAACTGCGCGCCATGGGGCATCAGGGCGCGATCACGCTGATTGGCGAAGAACCCGCGCCGCCCTACCAGCGGCCGCCACTGTCGAAGGCCTACCTGATGGGCGAGATGGAGGAAGAGCGCCTGTGGCTGCGCGGGGCAGAGTTTTATACCGACAATGCCATCACCTTGAAACTGGGGCAGAAAGTGACGGCGATCGACCCGCAGGCCAAGACCGTGACGGTCGGAACCGAGGTGATCGCCTATGATGAACTGGCCCTGACGACCGGGTCCTATCCGCGCCGTTTGCCCGCCGCCGTGGGGGGCGATCTGGCAGGCGTATACACCGTGCGCACCTTGGCCGACGTCGATGCGATGAAGGCAGAATTCGTGGCAGGCCGGCAACTGGTGATCGTTGGCGGCGGCTATATCGGGCTGGAAGCGGCTGCGGTTGCATCGAAACTGGGGCTGCATGTGACGGTGCTGGAAATGGCTCCGCGGATTTTGCAGCGCATCGCGGCCCCGGAAACCAGCGATTATTTCCGCAATCTGCACAGCGCGCATGGGGTGAAAATTCTCGAATCCACCGGGCTGGAGCGTTTGTTGGGCGACACCCGCGTCAATGGCGTGCGCCTGTCTGATGGCACCGAGCTGCCTGCCGATTTCGTCATCGCGGGCGTCGGCATTCTGCCCGGCACCGCACTGGCCGAGGCTGCCGGGCTTCAGATTGAAAATGGCATCAAGACCGATGAACACGGCCGCACCTCGGACCCGCATATCTGGTCGGCGGGCGATTGCGCCAGCTTTCCGTGGCGGGGGGGTCGGCTTCGGCTTGAATCGGTGGGCAACGCCATTGATCAAGCTGAAATCGTTGCCGAAAACATCCTCGGCGCGGCCATGCCCTATGATGCCAAGCCATGGTTCTGGTCGGACCAGTATGACTGCAAACTGCAGATCGCGGGGCTGAATACCGGCTATGACAACATCGTCACACGCGGGCCGGATGGCGACAGCGTCAGCTTCTGGTATTTCAAGGCCGACACCCTGCTGGCCGTCGATGCGATGAACGATCCGCGCGCTTACATGGTGGGTAAGCGCCTGATTGAGCAGGGAAAATCTCCATCAAAAGCCGCCTTGGCCGACCCGGCCACCGAGATGAAAGCCTTGCTGAAAGCATGAGGATTATCGGCGGCACCTCGCGCGGGCTGCATCTGACTCAGGTGGGCGAGGGGGACGCGAAAGCGCATCTGCGCCCCACGTCAGACCGTGTGCGTGAGGCGATTTTCAACCTGCTGATCAATGGCGGCTATGGCAATCCGGTTGCCGGCGCGCGCGTGCTGGACGTGTTTGCAGGCACTGGTGCCTTGGGGCTGGAGGCGCTGTCGCGCGGCGCTGAAACGGCAACTTTTCTGGAAAACGGCGCGGCGGCGACAGCGTTGTTGCGGCGCAATATCGGGCTGATGCGTGCCGAAAGCCGGTGTGAAATTCTGAAACGCGATGCGACAAAACCGGGCGCAAATCCCGGCGCGGCGTTTGATCTGGTCTTCCTAGACCCGCCCTATGGCAAGGCGCTGGGCGAGGCGGCCTTGGCGGCGCTGACCGCATGGCTTGCACCAGAAGCGCTGGTGATCTGGGAAGAGAGCACCCCGCCACATGCCCCGCCGGGCTTTGAGCAACTGGATCAACGTAAATACGGCGACACGTTGGTCACTATTTTGAAAGCCCCCGCATGATACCTTCTGCCGTGATTTTCGATTGCGACGGTGTCGTCGTTGACAGCGAAGGCCCGACCTTTGCGCTGCTTGGCCGCGACCTTGCCCGTCATGGCTTGCCGTTGTCTTTGCCCGAAATGGAGGCGCTGTTTCTGGGCGGAACCGTTCAAGGTGTGTTCGACAAGGCCCGCGCGCTTGGTGCGACGCTGGCCGATGATTGGGTGCAGGATTTTTACGCCCGGCTCTATGATCTTCTGGCGCAAAACACGCCGCTGATCGCCGGTATCCTGACCGTTCTTGATGCCTTGGATGCGTGCGCGATCCCTTACGCGATCGGCTCGAACGGGTCTGCGCGAAAAATGCAGGTCACTTTGGGCCAGCATCCCGGCCTGACCGCGCGTTTCAACGGTCATATCTATTCCTCGCACACGCTGGGCAAGCCCAAGCCCGCGCCCGATCTTTACCTGCATGCCGCCCAGGCCCTAGGGGTGGACCCACACCTTTGCGTCGTGGTGGAAGACAGCGCGACCGGGGCGATGGCAGCCAAGGCGGCGGGAATGCGCTGCATGGGTTATGCGCCACACGGCAACCCAGCCTTGCAGGCGGCGGGGGCTGAGTTATTCTGCAATATGAATGATTTGCGCGAAATCTTGATGATCTGAGCCTGAAAGCAACCGCCCCGATTGTGCTGCCGGCCAGTCAGAGTTTGATGCCGTAGAAGTGTAGTCCGGCCTTAGCGGGGGCGGTCAGCAAGCTTTTTGGCCACCCCCGCCAGCGCTTCGGTCTTGCCAAAGGCAACGCGGGCGGCATCTCGCGCCTCCATCCACGCGACGGTTTGCCGTGCCAGCAGAAGGTTCAGCTCGGCCCGGCGCGCATCGGCCCAGCGTTGATAATTCAGCGACGCCTTTTCGGCCGCGACGGCGGAAATATCGGCAGGCGCAGCCACCGCACCGGCCAATCCCGCCAGTTGCGCTTCACTTTCCGCCTTGGCCCGCGCTGCGGCCTGCAGCGCGGCAAGGCGGCTGTCCAACATCAGCCCGGCAATGTTCTGCAGCTTGGCCAATTGCTGTTTTTGGCTCATTTGACAAATACCTTCCGGCGTTTCCGCATCGCCTCGGCAAAGCGGATTGCGGCCGCAACCGCCTTGTAGTGATCCGGCCTGATCTGCTGACCAATCTCAACCGAGGCGTGGATTGCCCGCGCCGTCGGCGGGTCTGCATGGATCGGCACGCCGGACTCGGCAGCCTTTTCGCGGATACGGGCCGCCACCTCATCCACCCCTTTCGCGACACAGATCGGTGCGCCGCGCGCCTTGCGGTTCCACTTCAACGCCACGGCATAGTGGGTTGGGTTCACCACCACCACATCGGCCTTTGCCACGTCTTGCAGCATCCGATTGGTTGCAATTTCCTGACCGCGCTGGCGACGCTGCTGCTTGGCCTGCGGGTCGCCCTCACTGTCCTTCATTTCGTCCATCAGATCCTTGCGCGACATCCGGTTGCGCCGCATATGCTGCGCGCGCTGCCACAGGTAATCCACCGCGCCAAAGACTGTGACGGTGATCACCACCAGTGCCAGAAACTCCAGCAGCAGGTTCAGCATCAACGCCACCCCCTGCGCCGGAGCAAGCGCGAGGCTGGCCGTGATCTGATCGGCGTTGCTGGTCAGATGACGGCCAAGGATCAACGCCACCACAATCAGCTTTGCAAAGCTTTTGCCGAATTCAAACAAACCCTCGCGGCCAAACTTCTGCTTTGCGGTGGCCAAGGGCGACACGCGCGAGGCTTTGAACACCAGTTTTTCCGGCGCAAAGACGATCGCACGTTGCGCAATCAACGCCAGCACCACGGCCAGCATCGGGAAAATGAACAAAGGCGCCACTACCTTGCCAAACCCGAACGCCATTCCCGCGACCGGAGCCGGGGCGCGCTGCATCAGCAAAGGCGCAAGCCGGTCAGACTGATCCAGCAGCACCATCGCGGCCTGCCCGAATTGCTGCAACAACCCGACGCCGCCTAACAGCCCGACCAGAAGCATCCCGGCATAGGCCGCCGCGGTGGTGAGGTCGGTGGATTTCGGGATCTCGCCGCGTCTACGCGCGTCGTCCAGCCGCTTTTGCGATGGCTCGTGTTGCTTGTCGTCGTCGTCCTCCTCGCTCATCGCAGGGCCTGAAATGGCGCGTCAAGAAAGCCCTGCAAAGCCTGCGACCACAGCATCAGCATCGGCGGTACGACCACCACCATCAACACCAACCCGCCCCAGGTCAGCGCGGGGGCACCGATGAACGATACCATCAGGGCGGGCATCGCGCGGTTGATCACCCCTAACGCCACGTTGTAAAGCAGCGCTGCAATGGTGAACGGTGCGGCAAGCGAAAATGCCAGCGCGAAGGCATGCGAGATTTGCCCCAGCCCCCATTGCGCCACATCCTCGGCACCCGGAAATTGGCCGACGGGCAGCATCTGATACGACAGGATCAGCATTTCCGCCGCTCGTACATGCAGCCCCGCCGCCACCGCAACTGCCAGCCCCGCCATGACCAGAAGATTACCGATTGCGGGCTGTGGCTCTGGCCCGGCATCGCCGAACATCTGTGAAAGAGTCGTGGCCTGTGCCGCCATTGCGCCAGCGGTTTGCAACGCGAGGATGAACAGCCGCAGGCCCATCCCCAGCAGCAGACCGATCACCGTTTCGGCCAGAAGCGGAAGAATGCCTGCCTGTTCCAAGCTTGGCACGTCCTGCACCGCAGGCGCAACAACCGCCGTGAAGGCTAGCGCCAATATGAGCCGCACCCGTTGCGGCACCGATTGTTCGCCAAAGGCCGGGATCAGCGATACCGTCGCCCCCACCCGCATGAACACCACCAACCCCAGCCAGAGCATCCCCGAAGCGATGCCGGTCAGTTCGGTCAACTGCGCAAGCAAATCTGTCATGGCGGCACCACCCCGACCATCGCAGGCCGCGCCTCCATCCCGATTTCCTCGTAAGACAGCACGGGGGCCACTAAGCCTTTTGCACCCAGAACCGTGCGCAAGAACCGCCGCCGCAGCGTCGAAGTGACCAGCGCCGGATAGACTCCAGTCTCGGCGGCGCGGTTCAGCCGTTCGGCAATCGCATTGGCCAGACGGCTGAACTGGTCGGGCGGCAGCGCGACGTCACGCAGTCCTCGCTCACCTTCGATCTGATAAGTCGTGAATGTTTTCTCCCAATCCGGGGCGAGTTGAATCAGGGCAATAGTGCCATCTTCGCGCTTCAACTCGGCCACCAGCTGGAACCCCAACCGCTGTCGCACATGTTCACAAATCGCTTCCGGCGCGCCCAGGCTGCGAGCCTCCGAGATAGCCTCCAGGATCAGCGGCAGGTTGCGGATGGAAACCCGTTCTTCCAGCAAAAGCCGCAACACCGTCAACAACATGTCGATCGGCACCTTGTCTGGCACAAGTTCATCCAACAGCCGCCGATTGGCTTCCGCCCGCGTCGGGTCGGAAAGATTTGCGAATTCATCCAACAGCTTGCGCAGACCCCGCAGCGACAGCAGCCGGGCCAGATTGCCTCGGATCACCTCCAGCAGATGCGTTGCCAGAACCTCGGCAGGCGACACGACGGTCAGGCCTGCAAGCGCGGCATCTTCCTGATGGTCCGGCCTGATCCAGCGCGCGGGGGCGCCGTAGACGGGTTCGCGCACGTCTTGCCCCTCCGGCGCGTCCACCCCATCCGCCAGCAGGACAAGAACACGATCGGGAACCAGACGGTCATGAACGCGCTCTACCCCTTGCAGGCGGATGCGGTAAGTGCCCGGCGCAAGCCCGGCCTCATCGGTCAACCGCATCTCTGGCAGGATCAGGCCGAAAGCCGAGGCGACGTGGGTGCGCATGTTGGAAATCCGCACGTCGAGACCAGTTGCAGGATCCAGCACCATGCCGACCAGATTGGGGGCAAATTCGATATGAATTTCGTCAAAATCAAGCACATCCCCCATCGGTTTGCGTTTTGGCGGTTCGATCTCCGCTTCTGGTTCGATGGCCGCAATCCGGGCTTTGCGCGCCATGTGCCAAGACCCCCAACCCATAAGTGTTGCCCCTGCCATGAACGGAACGAAGGGCATTCCTGGAACCAGAGCAAACAAACCCATCAGGACGGCAACGGTTCCCAAAGCGCCGGGATAGCGGCTCAGCTGTGCAAAGAACGACACATCCGCCGCACCCTTCGCACCACCCCGCGACAGCAGCAGCGCCGCTGCGACCGAGATGACCACGGCAGGAATCTGGCTGACCAATCCGTCGCCAATCGTCAAAATTGCATAAGTTTCAAAAGCTTGTCCAATTGGCATGCCATGCATGACAGTGCCCATCACCAGCCCCATGACGATATTGAGTCCGGTGATCAGAAGCCCGGCAACCGCATCGCCCTTGACGAATTTCGAGGCACCGTCGAGGGATCCGAAAAACGTCGTTTCGGCTAATTCCACTTCACGCCGACGCTTTGCTTCAGCATGGTCAATCGCGCCAGCAGCCATATCGGCGTCGATTGCCAGCTGCTTGCCGGGCATCCCATCGAGGGCAAAGCGCGCGCCAACCTCGGCCATCCGACCGGCCCCTTTGGTGATCACCACAAAATTGACGATCAGCAAAACGCAGAAAATCACCAACCCAAGCAGCAGGTTACCGCCCATGATGAATTCGGCAAAGCCTTCAATCACATGGCCGGCCGCATCGGTGCCGGTGTGACCCTGGCCTATGATCAGCTTGGTGGATGAGATATTCAGCGACAGCCGCAACATCAGGGACGCCAAAAGGATTGTCGGAAACGCCGAGAAATCCAGCGGGCGCTCGATGAACAGCGCAACGGTCAGCATCAGGATTGCCAGCGCGAAAGACAATGCCAGACCAAGATCCAGCACCCAGGCAGGCATTGGCAGGACCATCATCATGATGACGGCCATCAGAGCGAGGGCCAGCAGGATGGTGGGTTGATAAAGCGATGCGGCGGTCAGTTGGAATTTTGGCATGTCACGGTGCCGCCATAAACAGAGGTATCCCGCCATCGGTTATCGGAACCAGCGACGCGCCGGCCCCCCGCCTGCCGGATTGCAGCAGCGGAAAGCGGTTGACGTGTGGCATGTCAGGCTCTGCCATCGCGATCAGATCGTCGGGCGCAGGCAGGACCGTACCCATTGCCCGCAGTTCGGTCAGTGCCGCTTCGACCTTGGCGAGATAGGAAACTGCCTCGTCGGGTGTGCGGGAATGGTAGGCGGCCACCGCTTCCGGCCAACCGCCTTCGGATTGGAACAGGGCTGTCAGGAACCTTGCGGCATAGGCTGCATTGTGGCGCGGGTCGAAAGCGTCATCAATTGACGCAAAATTTTCACCATGCCACCGCAGATTGATCTGAAAGCAGCCGACATCAAAATTCTCTTGCCCCTGCGCAAGCTGTTCGCTGGCAAAGGCGATCGCTTGATCGGCATCGTCAAACCAATGGCCTTGGCCGCCCTGATTGATCGCCCAAGGCCACGGGTGCAGATCGCCATCCAGTGTGCGGCCGGTTTCAACACGCGAAATCGCCATCAGCAACTCAAGGGGCACGTTGCTGTCTTGCGCGGCCTCTTGCGCGGCAAGGTCGCAGATTTCAGACGCAGTGACTGCGCTTGCCTGCACCTGAGGCGAGCAAAATGCCGCTGCGATGAGCGGCGCGATAGGGCTTAGGGCGGCATATTTCATGGGTTTTCCCCCGGTCTTCGACGCATTCTGCGCGAGGTCTTGGCGTTCAGCCTAAAGGCAGAGTCTTTCCAAAGCGTAACCAGGCTGCATTTTTGTTGTTCAGGGTGCAGCCACGGAGTTCAGCAAGGCTGCTACGGCGGCACGGGTTTCTGCGGCGGCTGCAACAAGCTCGTGCCCTTGCGCGAGTGGCCCTTCTGCCTTGGCGTCTGGTGCGGGTGCCTTCGGGGCCGCAACCGCTGCCGCAGCGGATTTCCATGGCTCGGCACCGCGTTGGCCAAGATCAGCCCAATCTTGCGCCCGGTGCACGGCATTCAGTTCGGCGGTGGAATCTCCGGCTTTGGCATAGAGTCGTGCGGCAGCGGCTTCGTCGCCGAGTTGCTGCATCGCTTGCGCACGCAGCGCCAACGCCTCCGGCGTATCAAGGCCCGTCAGCGCCGCCAATGCGCTGCGACCATCGCGGCGCTGCAAATGGATCTGTGCCAGCATCAACGGGTCGGCAGCAGAAGCATCTGGCAGCCAGCGCAGCGCATTTTCCGCCAGACCCAAGTCGAGCAGTCTTTGTGCCAGATTGGCTGCTGTGTCTGACGGCGCGCGTGGTTGCAGAGCATCGGTCGCCAATACGGCATGCCGCAGAATTGCATCATCCTGTCCGAGTTTCGACAGCAGGCGCCAAAGCTGTGGCTCGGCGTCGCGGGCATCGGGCAAAGATTCGAACGCCGTGTCAAAATCTCCTGAAGCGGCCCGCGCCAACAACAAGGCGTGGCGGGTTTCGGCTTCATTTTCCGTGCCGGCCCTCTCGCGCAGGACAGCCTCAAGCGCTGTGACCAAATCAGGCGTGACAGGCAGAGCCTGGGCCACGCGCGCGGTTGCCAATCCAACCAGCGCTGAAGGTGTTTCGGGGCCAGAGTCAGTTACCAAAGTGTTCAATCTGGATTCTGCGGCGGCGGGGTCCGCGTTGGTCATATCCAACTGCGCCTGCATCAGGTCCACCCGTGGGCCAGCCATCCCCGGCGCACGCAAGATTGCGTCGCGCACTTTGGCGGCCGAAGCCCGGTCACCCACAGCGAGAAAACGGTCTGCCAATGCCGGACCAAGATGGCGGCGCAGGGCGATTGGCAGGGCGGAAAATGCCAGATATGCCGCATCCGCGTTGATTTTGGCACCTGCTTGCAAGGCAGGATCTGCCAGTAAAGCCCAAAGCGCCGCCGGAGTGTCACATGCCGCCTGTCCTATGAAGGCCGATGAAGGGTCAGGCTCGGCATCGACAAGTCTGGCAAGGCTGGTCCACAAAGCAGCTTCGGAGTCTGTTACCGGGAAGGCGCGCATGAGTTGCCGCGCTTCAATGCCAAAGCCGATGAACAGATGGAAACGGATGGCCTTGCGCAAGGCTTCGGCGTTGGGTTGGTCAAACTCGCCGACAAGACCGGCCATGGCCTCGGCCATTTGATGATGCACGGGCCGTTCATCACCCCAGCTTGTAAGATCCAGTTGATCACCCGCGATGCAGGTCTGGCCATCTGCGGCAAGGCCCGTGTGGCGAGATAGGCCGTTCGTGACGGAAACGCCGGGAAGTTCGCCCAAGCTTACCCGCGCCGATGCGAACTCTTGCGGCGGTAGAGGCTGCGGGGGCGAGGGATGCCCGATGTCTACTATGCCCTGTGATGCGCCGCGACCAAGTTGATGCAGCAGTGATTCGCGTAGGCTTTGCAGAGCGGGATCGCTGGACGGAAGCGATGCGAGCCTGTCTTTTGGGGTATTTGCGGCACCTTCTCCGCGTAATTCTGCAAGCGCCTGTTTTTGCCAATCATATCCACCTTCGGCCACTGCCTTGTTGTCTGGTGTTTCAGGATAAAGCGGCTGCTCGAAGGACGAGCCATTTGGCGGCGGACCATCGCGCAAATCAATCACCACGATGCCGGGGCGAAATTCAAACGGCATCGCGTGACAGCCGCAGGCAATACCGATTCGCAGCCCGGCGGTTTGTGCGTCGACCCAGATCGCGGCCAGCCGGCTTTTCCCGATCAACTTGAAGGCCTCAGACAGATCATAATTGGCAGGCTGGCCGGTGACACGCAGTTCATAGCCATCGGCACTGCGCCCCATCTGCCATTCAACAGATGTCGGGAATTCCATCACCAGCCGGGTGAAGCCGTCATGCTCGCCAGTCTTGACCAGCACTGGTGCGGCAACCAGGTGCCCGGCCAGCAATACCCAAAGGACAACGGCCATCCGGATCATGCAGCCTCCTGCTTCAAAGCGCGCAGCGATTCCTCGACGGCGGCAAAGCTGGGGCGGACGTGGTGCGGGGTGTTCTGCCGCCCCACCTCGATGCAGATGTTGGGGGCGTGGCGGTGCAGGTTCGCCACCAGAACTTCGCGGACAAGCTGATAGAAATGACCGTCATCTTCGACTACGGTCTTCACGCGGGCAGCGAAAGGCCCCATTAGGCCATAGGCCAGAAAGACCCCCAGAAAGGTCCCCACCAGTGCCGAACCGATCATTTGGCCCAGAATTTCGGGCGGCTGATCCAAGGAGCCCATGGTCTTGATCACCCCCAGAACGGCGGCGACAATGCCGAGCGCGGGCAGCGCATCCGCCATCGACTGCAGCGCGTGACTGGAGTGCATGGCATGTGCCAAAGCGGCCTCAACCCGCTTGTCCAGCACCTCTTCAACCTGATGCGGGTCATCGTAGTTCATCGAAGCCGCCCGGAATGTATCGGCGATCAGTTCGACGGTTTCATGATCGTGCTGGATTTTCGGATACTTGCCAAAGATCGAAGATTCATGCGGATTTTCAATATGTTCTTCCAGACCAACCGGATTTGATCTTGCGATCCGGATCAACTCGAACAGCAAGCACAACAGATCACGGTAATCGGCAGGCTTCCATTTCGGCCCCTTGAACACCTTGCCGACGTCTTTGGCGGTATGTTTCACCGCCGCCAGATCGTTCGAAACCAGAAAGGCACCGACAGCCGCGCCGCCGATCATGATCATTTCGAACGGCAGGGCGTGGAAAATCGGCGTCAGGTTGCCGCCATGGATGACGAAACCACCAAACACCATCACCAGGATGACCACAATTCCGACAATTCCAAACATGATTTGTTCCCAACCGATTGCCCACGCTGCAGCTTCGCAGAGTCGGGTTAAAAAAGACTGACGCTAGTTCTTTGGTGCCAGCGCATTTCGGCCCGCGATCAACACCGAGATTGAATAGGCCTTGCCAGGCTCCATCCCGGCCATCACCGAGGCGGCAGCACCAGGGTTCATCCGGCCAAGGAAGCCGGCGGCAAAATCAGGGGCCATTTCGGCAAAGAGCCTGGCTGCATCGGCGGGCTTCATCGCCTCGTAAACGGCCGTCAGCCGGGTCAGATCGGCTTCGGCGGCACCATCGGCGATCTGAAGGGTTTTCTTCAGATCGGCCTCTGCCGTAGCAAGTTCGTCCATGCGCTTGTTGATCGCGTCTTCGGCCAAGGCGAGCGCCGCCAGCCGATCCTTCAATGCAGCCTCGCGCGCAGAAAGTGCGGCATCGCGGGTCTTGAGCGCCTCTGCCAGCGCCAGAGGCGGCTCGGGGCAGTTCTGTGGTTCCGTCGCAGGCTGAGGTGCTTCTGCGGCAGAATTAGCCAGCGCTGCACCCACCCCAGCCCCAACGCGCAGCGCCCCGGATGCGGCCAGAAACAGCGCCAGAATGACCAAGGCACTTCGGCCACCACGTTTGCGCGGCTTGCTCATTCTGCGGCCTCCAGATCAGGGCGGCTGGCCCGACGGCGGACGAAGCGCAAGCGGCGTTCGGACTCGGCTGGGTCGGGTTCTGTCTGTGCAGGCGCTGCGGTGGACTCGGGCAAATCATGCATTGCCGCCATCAACAGTTCCAGCCGCGCCGCTACCGCTTCGCCGCGCGCCGTCAGGGTCTGCAAGCCGTCCGCCGACCCATTGGCCGCCGTGCGCGCCTTTTCCAATGCCCGTGTCATGTCATCGACCTGTGCCGACAGTACGGCAATTGCACCGCCCATTCCGGTTTCCAGTGTGGTGAATTTCTTCAGCCGCCCCGAAAGCACATAGCAATAGATTGCTGCGCCAAAAGACCCGGCCGCCATCAGAATATCCGCGATCAGCACCATGGGATTCTCCCTTCAATTCAAGACAAATTCTGTGACCAGCAGGTCGCGCACGCGGCCCTCTCCGGTTACAATCTGGATGCGGCGCAGCAGTTGTGCCCGCATCCGCATCATCGCGGCGGGATCGTCGAACTCTGCCGGGTCAATCGCGCGCAAGTAGCTGTTCATCACATCAACGATCCGGGGCAGCAGCAACGTCACCTCATCGCCGTGCGTTCCGTTCACCTCGATCTGCGAAGTAAAGCGCAGGTGGCGATTCGCCTCTCCCGGCCCGATCGACACCACAAGCGGTTCAACCGGCACAAAGCTGATGTCCGGCAAAGGCGCTGCGCCGGTCTCGCCCTCGGCCCCGTGCGGATCGCTGGCACCAAGAATCAGTCCCGACCAGGTGGCGTAAAAGCCGCCACCGCCCAGCGCCAAAGCCAGCACAAGCCCAATGATCAAAGGCTTTTTTGACTTCTTTTTCGGAGCCGCATCCTGCGGCTGTTCAGCTTCGGCCACGGGGCCCTCCGTCTTTGCTTGCAGAACAAACATAGACCGAGGGCACTAACCGATTGTTAAGGCCAATCCGGCAAAACTGCATTCATCGGGCAGACGCCCATATACCGGAGACCGAGCGTGCAGAATCTTTTGCAAATCTGGCAAGGCCTTGATGGCCGTAAACGTTTTGTCGTTCTGGGGGCGACGCTGGCAGTGTTTCTGGCGGTTCTGGGCATGTCACGCATGGCCGGCACACTTGGAATGTCTTTGCTTTATGCAGGGTTAGATGGTGCTGCTGCGGGTGATGTGGTGGCAGCCCTCGAACAGCGCGGCGTGGCCTATGAGGTGCGCGGCGAAGCGATTTACGTTGAAGACGCCCAGCGCGACACCCTTCGGATGACGCTGGCTGCCGAAGGGTTGCCCACGAATTCGGGCACCGGATATGAACTGCTTGATTCGCTTTCGGGCTTTGGCACCACCGCGCAAATGTTCGATGCCGCCTATTGGCGCGCAAAGGAAGGTGAACTGGCGCGGACAATTTTATCCAATCCACAGATTCGTGCGGCTAGGGTGCACATCGCGCAAGCACCTTCGCAGCCGTTTCAGCGCGACATCAAGCCCAGTGCCAGCGTGACGATCACTTCAGCCACTGGCGCTTTGCCTGCGGTGCAAGCCAAAGCCTTGCGGCATCTGGTGGCGGCCTCGGTGCCGGGGATGTTGCCCGACGAGGTGGCCGTGATCGATTCCGTGGCCGGGTTGTTGCCGTCCGAAGCCGACGATGCAGCGCCAGCGATGGCCGCCGACAGCAGGGCGGCAGAGATCAAGGCGAACATCGAGCGTTTGCTGGCAGCGCGGGTCGGCGCTGGCAAAGCAGTGGTCGAAGTGGCGGTCGATGTGGTGACAGATAGTGAATCCATCGTTGAACGCCGGTTTGATCCGCAGGGCAGGGTGGCGATTTCGACCGATAACACGCAGCAGACCGGCTCCAGTACGCAACCTGGTGGCGATGTGACCGTTGCGTCAAACCTGCCTGCCAATACTGCGGCTGCGGGAGGAAATGGCAGATCTGAAAATTCTGAAACCCGCGAAAGGGTTAACTATGAGGTTTCGGAAACCAATCGAGAGCTGGTGAAGGCGCCGGGGGCGGTACGCAAGATTTCCGTGGCGGTTCTTGTTGATGGCGCAGCGGCCACTGCGGCTGACGGCACCGTCACGTTCGAGCCTCGGCCAGAAGAAGAACTCGCCGTACTGCGCGAGCTGGTCACTTCGGCTGCGGGGCTGGATCTTGCGCGCGGCGATGTGTTGACGCTGAAATCCCTTACCTTTGAACCGGTACCAGTTCCGGGGGATCTGGCCGAAGCCAGCCTGTTCAGCTTTGGCCCGATTGATGCGATGACGCTGATCCAGACAGCTATTCTTGCTGTTGTCGCGCTGATCCTGGGCCTGTTCGTGATCCGCCCGGTCTTTACCTCGGCGTCGCGGCGTGCAGCCTTGCCCGCACCCTCAACCCCCCTAGCGCTGCCGGGCATGGTCAGCCCGGAAGGCATCCGTGTGCTGACGGGCGAAATTGACGACGGCACCGATCTGCCGCCGCTGTCGGTGGTTTCCGGCGTGCCTGAAGCGGCGGGTGACGGCAGCGATCCGGTTTCACGTCTGCGCCGGCTGATCGAGGAACGTCAGACCGAGTCGGTCGAAATTCTGCGCGGTTGGATGGAATATGAAGAGGAAAGCCGTTGAAAATGCTGAAACTCGAAGTCTTTGAAACCGAAGTCGCCGGTCCGGGGGCCAAGACGGTGGTTTTGGATTCGATGCTGCTGGAAGAGACCAAGCTGGCCTCTTACGACACAGGCTATGCCGCTGGCTGGGAGGATGCGGCCGCAGCGCAGTCTGCAGATCAGACCCGTGTCCGCGCCGATCTGGCGCGCAATCTGCAAAGCTTGGGCTTTACTTTTCACGAGGCCCGCATGCACGTCCTGCGCGCGTTGGAACCGTTGCTGAACGAGATCGTAGGCCGGTTTTTACCCGGCCTTGCCCGTGAAACCCTAGCGCCGATCGTGCTGGATGTGCTGATGCCGCTGGCCGAGAAAATGGCGGATGCTCCGGTAACATTGGTGCTGAATCCTGCCGCCCGCCCCGCAGTGGAGGCATTGTTGGAACAGGCGACCGGGATTCCGCTGACGCTTGTTGAAGAGACCAGCCTCAGCGAGGGCCAAGTTTACCTGAAATTGGGCGAGACAGAGACGCAGATCAACCTTGATCGCGCAACCGCCGAAATCACCGCCGCTGTACGCGGGTTCTTTGAGCTTCCAGAAAAGGAAAACAAAAATGGATGAATTGCCCGACAGCAACCCCTTCGGTCAGGTGCCGATCGAGGTGACGATTTCGGTCGGCAAGGCCCGCCCGCTGGTGCGCGACCTGCTGCGGTTGTCGCGCGATGCGGTGCTGGCGCTGGATCGCCGGGTGGATGATCCGGTTGAACTTTATGTCGGGGATCGGTTGATCGCCCGCGGCGAGTTGCAGGAACTGGAGGGCGACAATTCTGGCCAGTTGGCGGTACGTTTGACCGAAGTTGCCAATTTGCGGGGCGGGTTGTGAGCAAGGCCATCGTCCTGGGGCTGTTGTTCGTGCTGACCGCCCCGGCGATGGCGCAGGATTTGTCGATCAACTTCGGGGATCAGACCGCGCTGTCTACCAGATCGGTGCAATTACTGGTGGTGATGACGGTCCTAAGCCTTGTGCCTGGGTTGGCGGTGATGATCACCTGCTTCCCCTTCATTGTCACCGTGTTGTCGATTTTGCGGCAGGCGATTGGGTTGCAGCAATCGCCGCCCAACATGTTGATCGTCAGCCTTGCACTGTTCCTGACATGGTTTGTCATGGACCCGGTGTTTACAGAAGCATGGGTGCAAGGCGTCGAGCCGCTGAACGCAGGCAGCATTGACTTGCAGCAAGCGATTCCGCTTATGCTTGCCCCGTTTCGCGGCTTTATGGCGGCGCGACTGGATGGAGACACCTTCACAGCGCTGCAAAACCTGCGCCCGGCGGTCGCGCCGGTCGTGCCGATAGATGCACCGCTTTCCCTGCTGGTGCCGTCGTTCATCCTGTCTGAAATTCAGCGGGCTTTCGAGATCGGTTTTCTGATCTTTCTGCCCTTCCTGATCATCGATCTGGTGGTCGCTGCCGTGCTGATGTCGATGGGGATGATGATGGTGCCGCCTGCCGTGGTGTCACTGCCGTTCAAGTTGGCGTTTTTCGTTGTGGCAGATGGCTGGGCGCTGGTTTCGGGTGCCTTGGTGCGCAGTTACTTTTAAAAGCCGCCCCGGGTGCAGAATCCGGTGGCGCATGGCCGCCGGATTTTGACCTGCATCCGGTCAGTTCACCAGGAAATCGGCATGCAGCGCGCCTGCCGCGTTGATGCTTTTCAGAATGTCGATCATATCGTGCGGTGCCACACCCAGCGCATTGAGCCCGGCCACCACCTCGGAAAGGTTGGTGCCGCCCGATACTTCCGCCAGACCGGTGCCCGGCTCGTTCTGAATATCCACCGCAGATCGCGGCACCACAATGGTTTCACCCTCGGCAAACGGGTTTGGCTGCACCACCATCGGGCTTTCGTCGATCCGCAGCGTCAGATTACCCTGCGCCACCGCGACCCGGCTGATCCGCACATCTTCACCCATGACAATCGTGCCAGAGCGTTGATCGACCACCACTCGCGCCCGCGTTTCCGGTTCAACCTGAATATTTTCCACCCGGCTGACCACATGCGCCGGTGATCCGCCGCCGGTGTTCAGCACCACCGTGCCGGCATCCAGCATTTCCGCAGCGCCACGGCCCATTTCGCTGTTGATCGCCGCCTCTATCCGCGCTGCTGTGGTGAAATCCGGTTCGCGCAGCGCCAGCCGCATCGATTCCAGCTGGGTAAAGTCGAACTCGACCTCGCGCTCCACCCGCGCACCAGAGGGGATCATCCCGGCCGTCGGCACGCCCTGCACCACTTTCGCCGCCTGCCCATCCGCAGAAACCCCGCCCGCGATGATGGCACCCTGCGCCACGGCGTAGATCTGGCCATCGGCGCCGTTCAGCGGTGTCATGATCAGCGTTCCGCCAAGCAGACTTTTGGCATCGCCAATCGCTGAAACCGTCACGTCTATCTGTCCGCCTGCACGCGCGAACGCAGGCAATGTCGCGGTCACAAACACCGCAGCAACGTTCTTGGGTTGATACTGCTCGCCGGACACGTTCACCCCCAACCGCTCCAGCAGGTTTGACATGATTTCTTCGGTAAAGGGGGCGTTGCGCAAGCCGTCCCCGGTGCCGTTCAGCCCGACAACAAGCCCATAACCCACCAGATCATTCGCGCGCACACCGTCAAATTCGACCAGATCCTTGATGCGGATTGGCCCAGCCAAAACCAGGTTGGGCATCAGGGCGATCAAGGCCGTGCAAAGAAGTCTTCTCATCGCATGAAATCCAACAGGCTAAGGCGCGTCATTCGCGCGGTGATGGTGTAGATCTTTTCCAGCTGGGCCTGCGTTTCTTCCAGTTTCGAGGCGGTTTCATACGGGTCGGCAGAAACGATGTCGTTACGGGCGATTTGCAGCGCAAAACTCTCGTTGGCATTCCGGGCCCGGGCTGCATCAATCTGTGCCTCGGCCATGCCCAGCCGCGAGGCCAGTGTGGCGCGGTCGGTCTGGCTTTCCAACAGGCTGACCCCGGCGCGGCGGGCAAGGTCTTGCCGCCCGCCCGGCTGCCCCGCCAACACACCCCGATCCAGCAATGCCGCCAGTGCCAGACCCTTCAGGGTGGCGCGGATGGTGGGGTCATTCGCGGTCACATCCAGCTTGGCATCATCGCCGGGCGTGATCGACAGCGCCGCGAGTTGCGGCCCACCCTGATAGCCCAGGCTGGCAAACCCGGTCGGGGCGTTGAACCAATTTGTCACGGCTGTTTCAACATCGGCAGCACTTGTCGCCCCGACAAGCACGGCATCCAACGCTGACAGCAGCGTCTCTGCGTTTACCACGGCAGGTGACGTCGTATGCGTCCCGGCAAACAGGCTGCGATCCCCCACGCGCGTATTCAGGGCGGAAAGTGCGCTTTCGAGTTTTTGTCGCGCCTCGCCGCCGACCAGATCAATCTGGTTGGCTGTGTTCCCGGCCGAGGCTGCCGCCAGAAGAGAGCCGCTCAGGTCGGTTGACATATCAGCAATCACGCCAAGGCTGGTCTGCATGGTGGCGGCAAACAGGCCGGCCTCGGCCGTGACCGCCGCATAGCCCTTCAGCCGCGCCAGCGAGGCGTCGATGCCCGAAAGCGGCACCAGATCCCCCGAGGTGCGAGCGGCGGTATCGGCCACCCGCCCGGTGGTCAGTTCGGTTGATAGCCGCTGCATATCATATTTCAGCGTCACGTTCTGCCGCCGCAGCATGAAGGAATGTGCCAGATCTCCCAAAGAAATCGCTGTCATGGTTTACATCCCCAGCAAGGTTTGAATCATGTCGTCAATCGTCGTTATCACCTTGGCGTTGGCGGCGTAGGCCTGTTCGATCAGCATCAGCGACTGCATTTCCTGATCGGTGTCGACGCCATCCTCCAGTTCCATGCTGCGCAGCGTGTCCAGCCGGGCCGAGGCATAGCTGGCTTCGCCTTCGGCCGAAACGCGGGCGGAGGCCACGCCGGAAACCATATCGGCAGACAGGATGGCAAAGCTGCGCGCGCCGTTGCTTAACCCACCCGAGGCCGGAATGCGCTGAGCAAGCAGGCTGCTCTGCATGTCCTTCAGCAATTGCGCATTGCCCACCGCGCCGGGCACCGTTGCGCCCAGACCGTCGCGCAGCCGCCACAACGCGCCACCTTGCGCCGGATCGGTGGCGGCATTCAGCCGCAGCCGCTGGGCAAGCCCGGTTTCATTGGCAGGAGAAAACGCCGCCCCGGCATCGGTGAACAGACCCGCGGCGCCGGGGGCACGGCTGCTGTCCAAGGCAGGGTCGGCAAAACGCTCGATCAGGTCGCGCGCGATTGCGTCCACCTTGGCCTGTGCATCAGGTGCCAGATCATCGCGCACCGCGAACGCGGCGGCGAGAGTGCCGCCCGAAATCGGGCCGTCTTCGGCCCGCGTTGACAGAGGTTTGCCGTTCAGCGTCAGCCCTGACAGCGCGCCACTGGCTTGCGTCATGCCGGGCACCACCACCCCAACTGGGGTAAAGCCCAACTCGCCCGGCAGGCCATCCAGCACCACCGCGCCGCCCGTGGTGAACAGCGCGATTTGGCCATTGTCACGCGGAACTTCGCGCAGTGGGATGATTTTTGCAACGCTGTCAATTACTTGCTGGCGTTGGTCCAGCAGCGCAGATGAATCGCGGCCAGTGCCGAAGTTCGCGCGGATCTGCCCGTTCAGGTCGGCAATCCGGCCCAATGCGGTGTTCACCTGCGTCACCTGATCGCCGATCTGATCGTCCGCCGCACCGCGCGTCGCCTGAATCTCCCCTCCTGCCGAGGCCAGATGCGCCGCCAAGGATTTCGCGGTTTCCAGCACTTTCGACAGCCGCGCTTCGGATTCGGGGCGCGAGGTTGCTTCCAGCAAGGCGGTGTCAAATGCCGCAACCCGACTGCCAAGCGAGGTGCTGCTGTCGGGCGTGCCGAGCACGCTTTCCAGCCGTCTCAGGAAGGCGGCCATGCTGTCGCGCCCGCCGCTACCTGCCTGCGCCAGCCTGCGATCCCCGATCAGAATCGGGTCCGACCGCCGCACCACGCCGACCACACGCACGCCCTGACCGCTGCCGCCGAGCGACCGCGCGCTGGTTTGCAGTTCGCGTCGGCCATAGCCTTCGGTCATCGCGTTGGCGATGTTGGAAGACACGATCTCGGCCGCGCGCGCTGCCGCGTTCAGCCCCGAAAGCGCCGAGGAAAGCCCGCCGGAAATCGACATCTACGCCTCCTATCGCTTGATGTTGGTGGTTTCTTGCAGCATCTCGTCAACGGTCTGGATGACCTTTGCGTTTGACGAATAGGCTCGCTGCGTCTGGATCAGCTGCGTCAGTTCCGCCGCCACATCGGTCGAGGATTCTTCGCGCGAAAACCCCACCACCGACCCGGTCGGCCCGTCGCCCGCATCCCACAGGTAGAATGGGCCAGAGGCGGGGGACACCTGATAGGTCTGGTTGTTCAGCGCAATCAGACCGTTGGCGTTTGGCACGTCGATCACCGGCAGTTGGTAAATGCGGCGGGTAAAGCCCTGATCATAGATTGCAAAAAGATGGCCCTTTTCATCCACTTCCACCGAAGTCAGGCTGGCCACCGGCGAGCCGTTCTTGCTGATTGCCACCGGGGCAAAGCTGCTGGAAAGTTGCGTCATGCCGTTGGGCTGACCAAGCTGGCCGATGTTCAGCGCAATCGAGCCGCCCGCGACACCCATCGCAATCGTCCCGGTCGCCGCGTCATAGGCGCCGCCCGAAATCGGCGTGACGCTGGCCAAAGTGCCGCCTGCCACCTGGCTTGGATCAAAGGTCAGCGTATACTCGCCGATGATCGCATCGTTCGAGGCGCTGTCGCGGATCGTCATCGTCCAGGTGTTCGAGGCACCAGTGGTCGGAACTGTCGGGGTAAAGGTGAAATCCAGCGATTCCGAGGTGCCAAGATTGCCGAAATATTCCACCGTCAGATCATGCGGGTCGCCCGAGGCTCCGGCAACGCTGGACGAGGCGGGCAGGTTGACGCCCAAAGTCATCTGCGAGGTCGGGTTGCCGATATATTGGTTGGCGTTGATCCGCACCGGTTCCAGTGCGGCCATGGTATCGCGCGGATAAACGCTGAGCGAGCCGTCCGGGTTGGCGGGCCAGCCCATCAGCACCAGGCCGGTTTCGGTGCGCAGAATGCCATTGGCATCCGGCCGGAACGACCCCGTCGTCACCAGCGAAATCGGCAGCGACGCGTCATTGCCATCCAGCGCTGCGATATTGGTCACTGGCAAAAATCCGCGCCCGTCAATCGCCAGATCGGTTGCGTTGGTGGTGGCGATCAGCGGCCCGCGATCATCAATCAGCCGCATGTTCGAAACCCGCACCCCGCCCGCTGAATAGTTAGACCGCGAGTTGCCGTGGATCACCACCGAATGGAAATCCGCCTGCGCCCGTTTATACCCGTAGGTAGACGAGTTGGCGATATTGTCCGAAATTGTTGCAAGACGGTTGGCGTTGGCATTAAGCCCCGCCACCCCCGCGTTCAGCGAAGAGGAAATCGTCATGGAATGCGCCTTTCTGAAGCCCCGACCGATATGAAGCCGAAACTGCGCCAAGCGCCTTAAGATCCCCCTAACAACTCAAATTTGAAGCATCTCAGCGGTTTTTCCGCAGCAAGATAACTTCCAGCCGGTTGTTGCGCAGCGCCGTCGGGTCGGCGGTGGCGGGCTTGCGGTCGGCGTGGCCGCTGATCCGCGCCATCCGCTCGGCGGGCAGGTCATACCCCTCCAGCATGGCCCGCATCGTTTGCGCCCGCGCGGTGGAAAGATCCCAGGACGGGTTGTCTTTCAGCGTGATCGGCAGGCGGCGGACATGGCCATTCACCGCGATCCGGTTTTCTGCCAGCTGCAGAACTTCGGCCAAAAGTGCCGCAATCTTGCGAGTTTGGCCTTTTGGTTCGGCGGTATCATCAATGAAAAGCGACGCTTCGGGCAGGTCGAAGATCTCGATTACCAGCCCCTCATCGGTGACTTTGGTCACGACATGGCGCAGCAAGCGTTCCATCGTCATGCTTTCGCCGCCTTGTGCGGTCAGTGCCTTTTCCACCCGATCCAGCGCGGCTTTTTCCGCAGTGCCACCATCTTCGGCCATGCCGGTTTCCCCGCGCGCCTTGTCGGCTTCGGTTGGCTGAATCTGGCTGGCACCGGTGCCGGCATTCGCCTGCGTTTGTTCCGAGAAGTTCGAATCACCCTGAAACATCCCGTCGCCGCCGCCAGAAATCCGCGCGACTGCGATGGTCGGACTGAAATAGTCCGCGATTCCCTTACGTTGTTTTTCCGTTGTCGCGTTCAGCAGCCACATCAGCATGAAGAAGGCCATCATGGCCGTCACGAAATCCGCATAGGCAACTTTCCACGCCCCACCGTGGTGGCCGCCGCCTTGGATCACTTTCTTCCGCTTGATGATGACTGGCGCGGCATTTGATTGCCCAGCCATCCACACACCCATGTTTCACACCCACAACCAGCAATAGCCGATCAGCGTTTACACAGGCTTAAGCTATTGGATTTTAGCTATTTCAACCCACAAAGCCGCAACGCCTCGATCTGTGTCGCTGTCTGCCGCGATCGTGCCGTTGTCATCTGCGACCAGCGCGTCGGGATAGATCAGCTGGCTTTCGCAATCATTGCCCGCCGCTAAAACAATCAGGATCGTTCTCGCAATCGCCTGCATCATCGGTTTCAGGACTTTCCGGCTCCGGTCTGGCAGATGCCCGGCTTGTGCTGCGGTCCGACGCACGATGACATGCACCTTGCAGGCCCAGGCATATCGAAACGCCGCGGTGGCTTATACGGATCGGCATCGCGTCCGGCGCGGATTGCGATCAGCTTCGAAAACGGCGCACCCCGAAATAGGGCGGCAGATTGGCATTCGGATCGATCGCCCCGTCCAGCGTTGCCAACAGCGCCCGTTGCATATCCACCTGCGCGATCACCGACAATAATGATCGGCCGCAGCCGCGTCAGATCGGCCCCATCGGTCCTTGCACCGCGAACGGCCCAAAGGGAAACATCCGAAAGGCCGAGGGCGGGCCGTCAATTACGCTGTGACAAGAAACCAATAAAACAGCCTGTTCCGACACCGCCACCGGCTTGCAGCAGACTGGCCCAGCAATCCCAAGGCATAAAGCGCCGTGAATGCGCCAGCCTTTGGCAATGTCGGGGCCTGCGGCATCCCCGGTTGCCAGCCAAGCAGCCCTACCGTTCGCGCAAAGCCTCGTTTGATTTATACAAAGGCTTGGTCAGGTAGGTCAAAATCGTCTTGCCGCCGGTTTCCAGCTCGACATCCGCCTGCATGCCGGGCCGAATTTCCAGACCCTTCTGGCGCTCGGTAAACTGGCTGCGATCCACCGCCAGCGTCACCTTGTAATGCGGATCACCGTCAGGATTGCGCGACCGTTCATCCTTGAACGTATCGGCTGAAATGAACGTCACCTTCGCCTTCAGTGACCCATAAATCGTGTAATCATAGGCCGAAAGCTTCACCGTCGCCGACAATCCCTCGCGCACCGAGGCGATATCGCGCGGCTTCACCCGCGCCTCGATGAACAACGCCTCGTCCAGCGGGATGATCTGCAAAATCTCTTCGCCCGGCCGCACCACGCCGCCGATCGTGGTGATCGAAAGCTTGTTCACCACCCCCCGCATCGGCGCCACCAGCAGCGTGCGCGAAAGCTGATCCTGCGCCATCTTCAGCTTTTGCCGCAGGCTGGCCAGTTCGGCTTCGGTCTTGGAGTATTCGGTCGCCCGCTCCATTTCGGTGGTGTTGCGCGCCTCGCTCAGCTTGTTTTTAGCGTCGGAATTGGCCTTGCGCGCCCGCGTCACCTCGATCAGTGGCGCAATATCCTGCTTGAACATCTTTTCCAGTAGGTCCAGCTCTTTCGAGGTCTGTTCCAGCACCGCCTGCGCGCCTTCGACCCGCGCGTTGAACTCGCTTTGCCGCGCCGTCAGCAGCGCCTTTTCCGAGGCCACCACCTCCGGCACCCGGTTCGCGATGCTGTCGGGCACGTCAAACCCCGGCTCGCCGTTGATCTCTGCCTCCAGCCGCAGCCGCCGGATATCCAGCGTGGCGATCTGGTCGGAAAGTTCATCCACCGCTGCCTGATATTGCGTGCCATACAGCCGCGCCAGCGTCTGGCCCGGTTCGACAATATCGCCCTCTGCCACGTTCAGTTCCGCCAGAATCCCGCCCTCAAGGTTCTGGATGATCTGCGGGCGGCTGGAAGACACCACTTCGCCCTGCGCGCGCACGATTTCATCCACCCAGGCGACCGAGGCCCAAGCCACAAACACCACCGCCACCAGAATGATCATCCAGATCGTGCGGCTGGGGCCACGGGTCTTTTCGGCAAAGCCTTCGTCAAAGGCGGCAAGGCTCATGGCTTGCGGCCCCCGACCTGAATGGTAAACGGCTTCATCGGCGCAGCGGTCGGGGCAGGCGCAGCCGGAACCGCGCCTTTGTTCAGATGCGCCAGCACCGCCTCACGCGGGCCATCCACCGCCAGCCGACCGTTTTGCAGGATCAACACCCGGTTGGTCAGCTGCAGGATCAACACCCGGTTGGTCAGCTGCAGGATCGGCACGCGGTGGGTGGCGATAATCGCCGTGCGGCCTTCCAGCCAGATCATCAGCCGCGAAACCAGCGTGGTTTCCAGCGTCTGATCCAGCGCCGCCGTCGGTTCATCCAAGATTGCCACCGCCGGGTTTTGCAGCCACAGCCGCGCCCAGCCGATGCTTTGGCGCTGCCCGACCGACAGGCCCTCGCCCATTTCCTTGATCTCCAGATCCAGCCCGCGCGGATGGCTGCGCACAAACGGCCCCAGCCCGGCGAAATCCAACGCCTCGAACAGCCGGTCGTCGTCGCGCTCCAGCTGCGTCATGTTCAGGTTGTCGCGCAGGCTGCCCGCAAACAGCCGCACCTCTTGCCCCAGATAGCCGATGCCGCGCCGCAGATCGCGCGGATGCACCTGCCCCAGATCAACGCCGTCAATCAGAACCCGCCCTGCCGAGGGGTCATAAAGCCCCGCCAGCATCCGCAGCAGCGTCGATTTGCCAGACCCGTTTGCCCCCAGTACCGCCACATGCTGCCCCGCCGGGATCGTCAGCGCATTGATTTCCAGCGTCGCCGCCGCCTGCGGATCATAGCGGAACTCGACGTTGCGCAGGTCGAACGCGCCCACCAGCTTGTCGCGCCGCAGATAGCGCCGCCCGGCCTCTTCGGCCTGCTTGGATTGCGCAATCGCCTCCAGCCCGTCCAGCGCCGCCTTGACGTTGGTCCACTTCGCCATCGTCGCGGAAAGCGACGCCAGCGGCCCCAACGTGCGCCCGGTCAGAATGCCAATCGCAATGATCGTGCCGACGGTGAAATCGCCCGCAAACACCAGATAGGCCCCGGCGACCACCGCCAGAATATAGGTCGCCTGCTGCACGCCCTGCGCCCAATAGCCCAGCATCGCCGTCAGGTTGCGCTTGTCACTGGATTTCACCGCCGACAGTGTCGAAAGTTCCTGCCATATCCGCTTCACCCGGTCTTCACCGCGCTGCGTCGTCACAGTTTCGGCCTCGAAGATCGCCTCATACAGCAACCGCGCCGCCCGCGTGCTGGCGCCTTGGGTTTCCGCCGTCAGCTTCACCATCTTCTTTTGCAGCAAGAAGCCCGGCAGCACCATCAGCACGCCGCCGATCACCAGAATCCACACCAGATTGCCGCCGATACTGGCCACAAGTGCCAGAAAGATCAGGATAAACGGCAAGTCGGCCATGGTGCCGATGGTGGTGGCGGTAAAGAATTCGCGCACCGAGGAAAACTCGCGCATCGTCGAAAACAGCCCCGAGGGGCTGCGTTGCCCCGGCCCGTGCTTCATCCCTAGCAGCTTTTCCATCAGCCGCGCCTGCACGCTCAGCTCGATCCGCTTGCCGGTCACATCCATCAGGCCAGACCGCGCCAGTTTCAACGCCGCTTCCATCACGATGGCCAGCATCGCGCCCAGCGCCAGAACCCACAGCGTCGGTTCCGACTGATACGGGATCACCCGATCATAAACCTGCATCGAAAACAGCGAGACCGCCACCGCCAGCAGGTTCGCCACCAGCGACCCGGCGGCCACCTCGGCGAGCTGGCGTTTATAGCGGGCGAATTCGCCCCAGAACCAATGCGCGCCCTTGGCAGCTTCGATATGCCGGGTCTCCAGATCGCGCAGGCTGGTGCGCGCCCGCAAGATCCGCCCGGCATAAACCTGGCTGAAATCGAAATGCGATACCTCGGCGCGCATATCATCGACGCTGGTGTCGTAAACCTGCACGCCGTCTTCGGTTTCCGCCAGCACCAGCACGATCTGGCCCGAGGTCATTTCCGCCAGTGCCGGCCAATGCGCTGCCGTCGGCGCGGGCAGCTTTTCGATCACCGCATTCAAGCCGGTGCCGCGCAGCGCCTGCGCCACCTCCTCCAGCCCAAGCTGGCCTGCACCGGCTGCAATCTGAATGTGTTCCAGCAGATCGGCCACGGCAATATCCGCGCCCACCAGCCCGGCATAAACCGAAGCCAGCTGCGCCCGCGACACCGCGCGATTGGTATGCCTTGGCCGCGAAGCCCGCGCCGCCGGGGCAGGGCGGGCCGCAATCGGCCCCGCCGCCGCCACACGGCCCGCATTCATGTCAAAGGCAACCACCCGGTCATTCACAGCCGCGCCCCATCAACCAACACACCACGATCACGGGCAATTTCCAGATCAATCAAGGCAATGTCAAACCGAAGCGAGGCCTGATCCCGCTGCAATCTGGCGAATGAGTCATATTGGCCGACAAGTTCCAGCAAGGTCCGTCTCCCCACCTTGTATTGCTCGGTGAACAGCGCAAGGTTGCTTTCGGTTTGCCGCAGCACTTCCGCGCCTTGCGCCTGCCGGGTGGCAAGGTTCGCTTTCTTCGCCTGCAACGCCACGATCCGACGATTGGCGCTTTCCGCCGCTTCCGCGGTTTGCCGGTCCACCACATCGCCGGTCTGCTCCAGCGCCGCAATATCCGCGCCCGCGCCGGGGTTCAGCAAACCACCGCCGGTCAGCTTCAGACTGGGGCTGATGCCGCCGTCGTCCAGCCCTGCGGTTGCTGCGATCCCCGGTTTCAGCCCGGCGATCTGCATCTTGGCCTGCGCCACCGCGCGGGCACCCTCGCCGCGTGCTTTCAGCACCGAAAGCGGCTCTGCGCCTGCCACATCTGCCACGCTCTCCAGCCCGGAAAGCCCGCGCAGCGGTTGCCCCGCCACCGCCGCCAGTTCTGCCAGCGCCGAGGCTTCTGCCTGCCGGTCCTGCGCCACGGTCGCCTGCATTTCCGTCACGCGCTGATCCAGCACCTGCTGTTCCGACCCGTCCGAAATCCCGCCTGCCACCCGCTTGCGCATGATGCTGCCGAATTCCTGCAACCGCCCGGCCGCCTGTTCCGCCACGCTGGCCTGCGCCCGCGCCCGTTCGGCGTTGACGTAATAGCTCAGACCTTCATAAACTCGTTGGTTCATCGCCACAGACAGGCTCACCGCCGCCACTTCCACATCAGCCGAGGCAAATTCGCGTTCCGCCTTGCGACGGCCATTGTCAAACAGCCCCTGTTCCAGCAGCAAGCTTGCCGCCAGACCGCCCAGCGAGGTCAGATTGACCGAAGGCCCGATCGACGGCAGCCAGTTCTTCGACCGGGCTTCCGCCTTCAGCCGCGCCACCCGCAACTCGGCCTCTGCCGCACCGGCGCTGGCCGCGATCACCGCGTCAGACACTTTTCTATAAGCGCCACCGCCGGGCAGCACGCTTTTGCGCGCCTGCAAATCAGCGATCAGCGACGATTGCACCGCCGCTTGCGGTGCCAGCGCGCCTGTCGCCGCCACCGAGCTTGGTCCCGCATCCCTATGCGTTTGCAGCATCGAGGGGGTATCCGCCCCCCCCATGCAACCCGCCAGCAAAGCAAGCGCCGCCAGCGCCGGGCCAAGGCGCATTGCCCCCGGCCCGGTTCCGATCCTGTGGGTCCTGGGCATTGCCCGGCTCCTTGATCAGACGCCGCTCGTGTTGACGATGATATCGTCGTCGATCAACACGCTCGCGCCACTTGCCCCCAGCGAATACAGCCGGAACCCGTCCTGCGTGCCGGTCAGCGTTGCGCCTGCCAGAGTGACAACATCATCCGCACCGCCGACCACGGTCAGTTGCTGGTCAACGCCGGTCAGCGACAGCACCTGCGCTTCGGTCAACGACAGGTTCGCATCTGCCGAAGACAGATCGATCGTGCCGAAGTCAAAGCCTTGCAGCCCTTCGCGCGACAAATCCACCGTGGTTTCCCCGGTTGACCGCAGATACATCGTGCTGGCCGAGTTGCCCGCAGCATCGGTGTCGTTGATCACCAGATAGGTGCCGTCCTGCACCGGGTTGGCAAAGAACGCCCACTCGCTGGCCACCGGCTGACCGTTGACGATCACGTTGGCGTTGAACTCTGCCGTCGGGTGCAATTCCACCGCAGCGCCCGTCGCCGCAACGGCGTGATAGGTGTAGTCGTCCGCCGCCGTCGCCGTCGCAATCCCCGAGATCAGGTTATCGGTGCCGGCGTCGTTGGTGATCCACGGATCGCCCGGCGCCACGGTGTCCACCGCAAACGTCTCGGTGTAATGCGCGGTGTTACCCGCACGGTCGGTCGCCGTCACCGTGACCGAGGTGCTGATCTCGCCGGTCGGCAGGGCCGAGGCCGGGAAGGTCGCGCTCCAGGTGCCATCCGCACCCACCACCGCAGTTGCTTCCGACCCATTCGCCAGATGCAGCACGATGGTCGAGCCGACTTCCGAAGTCCCGGTCAGCGTCAGGCCAGCCGCACGTTCGGCAGCATTCAGAATGCCATCGCCCGCAATCGGCCCGCCGGTCGCGCCAAAGTTCGTCACCAGCGTATCCACCGTCACGTTTTCCGTCAGGGTCGAGGTGTTACCCACCCGATCCGTCGCAACCGCCGTCAGCACCACCGAGTTTTCACCCGCCGGAATTTCGCCCGCCGGGATGGTAAAGCTCCAGCTGCCATCCGCCGCCACCGTCGCGGCATGGAAGCCTGCGCTGCCGAACTTGATCATCACGGTCGAGCCCGGCTCCACCAGCCCGGTCACGGTCAGCCCGCTCGTGGCCTCAGCCCCGTTCAGCACGCTATCCGCGCCGGTTGACAGCGTGGCGCGGTTGAACGGCACTACTTCGGTATCAACATTGACCACATGTGACGCAGTTGCCGTGTTGCCCACCGCATCTGTCGCCGTCACCGAAACCGTCGAGGCATAGGTGCCTGCCGGGATTTCGCTGGCGGCAAAGTTCGCCGTCCAAACCCCGTTCGCGCCTGCGGTCACGGTATGGCTGATGCCCTCCATCGTCACCACAACCCGCGCACCCGCTTCGGCCGTCCCGGTCAGCGCCACACCCGCGCTCGCCTCAGAACCCGAGATCATATCATCGCCGCCGGACTGGCCGTTGTTGATCGCAACGCTGGTCTGCGTATCGACATGCACGCTATGGCTTGCGGTGGCCGTGTTGCCCGCCGCATCCGTCGCCCGCACCGTCACTACGGAATCATAGGTGCCTGCCCGCACTTCGCTGGCGGCATAGCTTGCCGTCCAGGTGCCATTGGCCGCAGCCGTCACCGTCCGCGACACGCCTTCAAACGTCACCACAACCGTCGCACCGGCTTCCGCCGTGCCGTTCAGCGTCAAGCCCGCCGCCGCTTCCGCGCCAGAGACGATATCATCGCCGCCCGCTTGCCCCACCGGGATCGCCACCGCGATTTCGGTATCGACCTGCAGCAGATGCGTGGTCGAGCTGGTGTTGCCAGCAGCGTCAACCGCCGAAACCTGCACCGTCGATGCGTAGGTGCCCTGACGCACTTCAGCCGCGCTGAAATTCGCCGTCCAGGCCCCGTCCGCCGCCGCCGTCACAGTCCGGGTCACGCCTTCAAACGTCACCGAAACCCGCGCGCCCGCTTCCGCCGTGCCGGTCAGTGCCAGCCCGCCGGTCGCTTCGGCTGCGTTGATCAGATCATCGCCGCCCGCTTGCCCCGGATTGACCGTCACAGCGGTTTGCGTATCGACATGCATCAGATGCGAGGCCGTCGCCGTGTTGCCCGCAGCGTCGGTCGAAGTCACCGTCACCGTCGAGTCATAGCTGCCCTGACGGATCTCGCTGGCGGTGAAATTCGCCGTCCAGGTGCCGTTGGCCGCCGTCGTCACCGTATGCGACACGCCTTCAAACGTCACGATCACCGTCGCGCCCGCTTCGGCGGTGCCGGTCAGCGCCACACCGTTCGCGGCCTCTGCGCCGGAAACCAGATCATCGCCGCCCGATTGACCGGCATTGAACGCCACCGAGGTTTCGGTATCCACCAGCACGGTCTGCGTCGCCGTCGCGGTGTTGCCAAAGCTGTCGGTCGCCGTCACCGTCGCGGTCGAACTATAGGTGCCCGGCGTCACAGCACTTGCCGGATAGGTCACCGACCAGGTGCCTGCCGAGGTCGCCGTGGTGGTCAGCGTCACGCCATTCCACACCACCGAAATCGCCGAACCAGCCTGCGCCGTGCCTTGCAGCAGCACGCCAGCCCCGGCTTCGGTTGCGTTCACCGTGCCGTCACCACCGGGCTGGCCGGTAAAGGCCACCGAGGTTTGCGTATCCACCAGGAAGGTATGCGTCTCGGTTGAAACGTTGCCGTTCTGATCGGTGGTCGTTGCGGTGATGGTCTGGCTGTATTCGCCAGCAGGCAGCGTTCCGGTCGGATAAACCACCGTCCAATGCCCGTCTGCATCAACCACAGCCGTCTGGGTCACACCGTTCAGCGTCACATCCAGCGATGCACCTGCGGTCGAGGTACCTGTCACAACCAGCCCTGCCTGGGTTTCGACAAAGTTCACCCGGTCATCGCCGGTCACCGCGTCAAACGTGATCGGATGCGGCACGGTGTCAACCACCAGCACATCATTCAGCGTGGTGGAGTTGCCAGCCCCATCCGTTGCGGTAATCACCGCCGGAATTTCATATTCGCCTGCCGGAACTTCCGTGGTCGGGAAGGTCACTGTCCAGCTGCCGTCGCTGCCCGTGGTCGTGGTCTGGGTGTGGCCGTTGATCACCACCGAAATGATCGCGCCCGGCTCGCTGGTGCCGCCGATGGTCACGCCATCCACATATTCCGCGCCGTTTTCGACATCACCCACCGAACGGGTGCCTTCGGTCACGGTCAAGGCAGGCGGAGTCGTATCCGGGGTGCCGCCACCACCATGGCCGCCACCGCCGCCGCCGCCGCCGCCAATCACTGCAATCGCAGCAGCCCCTGCCGCAACCGCGCCCAAACCGCCCAGGCCCAACAGGCCCGGTGCAAAGGCAGCCATCCCGGCCGGCTCATCCGACACATAAGCCACATCAGCAATGCTGTCGGCTTGCGTGAAGCGCATGTCGTCCAGCGGGCTCCACTTGTCCCAACCGTTGACCGGGCCATAATTGGCGAACAACACGCCATCCTGGCCTTCCTGCACCAACACCTCGGTGATCTCGCCTTCCGACGACAGATACAGGTGGTTCACATCGCCAGCGGCTTCGTTGAAATAATTGCTCAACACGATGGTCCGGCCATCGGTCAGCTTGACGATCAGATCGCCGCCCTGCTGTTCATAAGCCGCGATGCTGGCTTGCGACAGGTTCAGCGAAACGCTGTCGCCCGATGCTACTTGAATGAAATTGCCTTGGCCGTCGCCTGCAACGCGCCCACGCTGAGATCCGCCCGCGAAATCGCGAACGGCGAAATCAATCGCCATCACCATCTTACTACTCCGCCTCAAAAAACCCAGGCTTTAGTGCCCAGAGTGTTATTAGCCCGCTTTTGCGCGCCGATTGTGTCAAGAGATACCGGCGTTTCCTCGCAATTTCTAGTGCTTAGAAAAGTGTTGATCGCTTTTTGTCGGAATTCCCCCCCATTTTCGCCATAATTGAGGCTTCCACGCTACATGTGGTCCGCCGCGTGCCACCTGCGGACTTTGGCGCTACGGGCCGCAGTCGCCAGAAAGTTGCGCCGCGTCGCTGGTCATCGCATGCGGAATATGCGGCAAAATCGCTTCTGCCCTTTACGCCGCCGCCAATTCCGCCTTTTTATCAGGCATGGCTGGGCAAACCGAAACCTTGATCACTACGATCCTCGACTGGATCGACATCGGCCGGCTGAACCCCGGCGACTTGATCGACGATGCGGTTCTGGCCGAGGAATTCGCCGTCTCGCGCACACCCGTCCGCGAAGCGCTGTTGCAGTTGGAGGCGATGGGCCTGATCCGCCGCCTGCCGCGCAAAGGTGCCACCGTCTTCCGCCCGACGCTGGAAGAGTTTCTCGCCATCCTCGAAGTCCACGCCAAGCTGGAGGGTCAGGCCGCCGGTCTCGCCGCCCGCCGCCTGTCCACCTCTTGGGCAACGGCACTGGAAGCCGCCGTGCAAGCCTGCGAGGCCTTCGCCGCCGAAAACGGCGATGCCGATCCCGACGCCTACTATCAGCTGAACCTGCGCTTTCACGAATGCGTGGCGCTGGCCGCCGGCAATCCGTTCCTGACCGAGATGATCAAGACCAACGCCCGCAAGCTGCTGGCCTACTACCGCGCCCGTTACCGTTATGCCGGGGCCATCGCCACCTCGGCCCGCGAACACCGCGCGATTGCCACGCTGATTTTCGCCCGCAACGCCGATGCCGCCGAAGCGCTGATGCAGCGGCACGTCCATTTCGACCAGATCACCGCAATGGACCTGCTCGCAGCCCTGTCCTGACCGGCGCGGCTACAGCCAGCCCTTCCAGCGAAATACCGTATAGGTCAGCACCGCCGACCCCAGCATCACCCCCAGCGCCAGCGGATAGCCCCAGACTTGCGGCAGTTCCGGCATATGCACAAAGTTCATCCCGTAAATGCTGGCGATCAGCGTCGGCGGGCTGAACAGCACCGCCACCACCGACACGATCCGCACCGTATTGTTCTGCGCCAGATTGATCGTGCCCATCGTCGCATCCGACATCAGCGCCAGCCGCGACGACAGGAAATCGGTATGCACCTCCAGCGCATCAATGTCGCGCAACTCGCCTTTCAGCACCGGTCCCAGCCCCTCGCCGTTCAACTGATGCCCCATCAGCTGATCAACATAATTCAGCGCCCGTCCCAGCGTCAAAAGCGAAAGCCGCACCCGGCTGACCCGTTCGCCCTCGCCGCCCAGACTGGCCAAAGCGCCCTGCAAATCCTGAGGCCGATGCCCCTTCGGCCCCGGATGATAGATCACCCGCGACACCGCATCCAAGCCGCGCCCGGCGGTTTCCAGATGGTCGGCCAGCCGCGCGATCACCTCTTCGATCAGCCCCAGAAAAATCCGGTCCGGCGTAGCACAGCCCAGACTGCTTTTCTCGGCCCGCGTCGGGTAGGTTTCGAAAGGCCGCGGCGCGTGGTGGCGAATGGTCACCAACTGCCCCGGTTTTACCGCAAAACACACCGGGCTCATCACCTGCGTCCCCGCTTCGTCCTGCCCCGGCAGCACCACCGTCAGATAATCGGTGTCGTCTTCCCGATACAGCCGGTTCGAGATTTCGATTTCCTCCATCTCCTCCAGCGTCGGCACGTCAATGCCCAAGGCCCGGACTGCCGCCTCTTCCTCGGGCGTCGCGCGCAGCAGATCAATCCATTCGGCATGTTCCAGCCCTGCTGAGACAGGCAACGCCTCCAGCCGCTTGTTGCTATAGTGATAGGCGGTCAGCATCCGTGTCCCCCAAGCTTTCGCACATGCCTAGCGCCAAAGCCGCAGCGGGCCAAGGGCCAGCATCCCATGCGTATATCCCTGCCATAAACTGCGTAGACCTGCGGCGTGACTGCCCGCAAGACCGATGCCGTTTAGTGCCGCCCCCTCCTGTGGTCACACCCAGTGCGCGAGCCCCCATGACCACGCTGACCCTGATCGACGCCGCTGCGCTCTTGGCTGTCGGGCGGCTGCGCCAAGATGCGGCAACCGGCGTGGCGCAGGCCGATGCCAACGCCGACCTGATTGCCGGTCTGCCCATCAATCCGGTCAGCACATCCCTGCTGACAGCCAGCCAGATTGACCAAGCCGCAGGCACGCCTTGCCCGCCCACCCGCGGCTAAATAGTTAAAATTTCCTAAATTCCACTAGGTCAAGTAGTTGAAATTATGGATATAAAAATGGTCCCGAGTTGGGACCACCCGCTAAACCCGCACCACACCCTGCGCGACCCAATCGTCAAACCGGGCCAGAACCGCCTCGGAAAACGCCGCGTCATTGATATGGGCGTCCAGTTCCACCAGCGTCACATTTGCCGGGCAGCAGGCCCGCATTTCCGCACAAAATGCCGCCAGTCCCGCCGCATCCTCCAGCGGCCCGCCCGCCCGATCCCACTCATTGCCGCCTTGGGTCGGCAGGAAAAACGTCACCGGCCCCGCCGCCGCCGCCAGCTTCTCACACATCGCCTTGGCCAGCACCCGCCGCTGATCCGGGGTCAGCACTACCGAGGTCAGCAGCCGGTTATGGGCATGCGCCGGGGTATCCCTGAACTGCGCCGGCAACGGCTGCCAGCCGACGAAATCCACCAGATCGCAGCTGCCCATCGACACCATCTGCGGAACGCCCACAGCCCCCGCATTGGTCAGCCGATCCGCCCCGGCAGAGATTGCCGAGCCATACAGATGGTTGCCCACCTCTTGCGGCGCGAAGTCCATCACCGCCGCAAACGCCCCATCCGCCGCCAGCGCCTCAAACGCCCGCCCGCCCATCCCGGTGGCATGGAATACCGCCACCTCAAACCCCCGCGCCTCCAGCGCCGGTTTCAGGCTGACCATGTAGCGCAGGATGGTCTTGCCAAAGCTGGTCATCCCGATCAGCGGCTTGTGGCGCGGCGGCGCCTCCACCGCCCGCGCCGCCCCCAGCACCGCCCCCGCCGCCTGCGATAGCGAGGCCTTGCAGACCGAATTCAGCCCATACAGCCCCCCCGCCCACAGGATCATCTGAATATCCGCCGCCAGCCGTTCGGGCGGGATCATCGGACTGAAGCTGACCGTCGAGACCACATATTTCGGCACCCCCAAAGGCAGCGCCGCGCAGACATCCAGCGCCAGATCGGTGCCCATGCTGCCACCCAGCACCAGCACGCCATCAAACCGCCCCTCGCGATGCAACCGCGCCGCCAGCAAAGCCGCTCCCCGGGCCATCGCCTGCATCGCGATATTCTCATCCTCTGCCGCCACGATCGCCGCAATCGTCGTGCCCGCAGCGGCCACCACATCGTGCTTGGACCAATCGGTTGCGGCTTTCGGGTCGCCCAGCACTGACACATCCATCGTCAACGCCGCGCCGCCCTGTTTGCGGATCACCTCGGCCAGATAGGTCAGCTCGTCGTCCTTGGTGTCATAGGTGCCAACGATCAGGATGCGGTTGCCCATAGCTTGTCTCTTTCCGGTTCTTCGCAACAGTCCGATTTCCCGGCGGGGAAATCACGCCCCTTGGATCACAGCTGAATCCACGCGGTTTTCAGATCTGTATATTTGTCCATCGCGTGCAGCGATTTGTCATGGCCGTTGCCGGACTGTTTCACCCCCCCCAACGGCACAGTATTATCTGCGCCGCCATAGGTGTTCACATGCACCACCCCGGCCCTGATCCCCCGCACCATCCGATGCGCGCGCGACAGGTTCGAGGTCCACACCCCCGAGGCCAGACCGAAATCGCTGGCATTGGCCAGCCGCAGCGCCTCGGATTCGTCGCTGAACGGAGTCACCGCCAAAATCGGGCCAAAGACTTCTTCCCGATACAGCCGATGTTCAGGCCGCACCTGCGTCACGACGGTCGGCTCCATGTAGTAGCCGCCGGTTTCCGCCAGCGTGCGCTTGCCGCCCAGCACGATCTGCCCGCCCTCTTTGGCCGCATCGTCCACGAAGCCAAGGTTGCCAGCCAGTTGCACATCCGAATTCACCGCGCCGATCTGCGTCGCAAGCTGCAGTGGATTGCCGACCACCATCTTTTCGGCCGCTTTGGCCAGCATAGAGACAAATTCATCATGCACCGCAGCCTCGACCAGCAACCGCGAGCCTGCGACGCAAACCTGCCCGGCATTGCGGAAAATCGCGGTTGCGGCGGCTTTGGCCGCGGCGGCAAGATCGGGGGCGTCGGCGAAAACGATGTTGGGGGATTTGCCGCCCAACTCCAGATAGCAGCGCTTCAGGTTGGACCGCGCCGAATATTCCAGCAACCGCCGCCCGGTCGGCCCCGATCCGGTGAACACCAGCACATCGACATCCATCGACATCGCCAGCGCCTCGCCGGTGACGCGCCCCGGCCCGGTGGTGACGTTGAACACCCCCGGCGGCACGCCCGCCTCCAGCGCCAGTTCGGCCAGTTTCAGCAGGGTCAGAGACGCAGTTTCCGCCGGCTTCAGCACAATCGAATTGCCCGCAGCCAAGGCAGGCGCGATCTTCCAAGACCCGATCATCAGCGGGAAATTCCACGGCACAATCGCCGCTACCACGCCCACAGGTTCCCGGTGGATCAGCGCCAGAATGTTGTCGGCGGTCGGGGCGATTTCGCCATAGACCTTGTCAATCGCCTCGGCGTAATAGCGGAAGGTGCCTGCCGCCGAACCGGGTTCGGCCTTCAGTGCCATGCCGATATCAGTGCCATTGTCGCGCACGCCCAGAACCGCCAGGTCGAGACTGTTTTTGTCGATCAGATCGGCCAAACGGTGCAGCGCCGCTTTGCGCCCTGCCGGGGGCATCCGGCTCCAGACGCCACTTTCAAACGCCGCCCGCGCCGAGGCCACCGCCCGCGCCACATCCGCCGCCGAAGCCGCTGCCGTGGTGGTCAGCTGCTGGCCATTGATCGGCGACAGCACCACGGTTTCCCCGGCCTCGCCCTCTTGCCACTTTCCATCAATCAGCAGCTTGCCTGCGGCCACCGGCGCGGCAGCGAGACGGTCGATTTCGGCTTGGGTCGGGGCGGCCATGGGGTTCTCCGAAGGCATGAAAAAGGGCGGCCGTTGCCAGCCGCCCTTGGGTTTGCAAGCTTACCCCTTGGTCTTGCCAAGGTCTTTGAAACGCGACGGGTCGCGGCTGGCCAGCATCGAGGCAAGCCCGATGCCGATCAACCCGAACAGCGGCACCAAGCCGGGCAGCATCCAGGACAAGTTGCCCTCGGCCCCGGTCAGTGCGCCGAAGTCGCGGAAGATGATGACAAACAGGTACGCCATCAGCACGCCGGTGATCAGCGGCAACACCTTGGTAGACAAGGCGCTTTCGCCCATCGCGTCCTTGGCGAAGAACGCCATCACCGCAAAAGAGGTCACTGCCATCAAGCCAAGAATGCCCAGGGTGCCCATCTGGCTCATCCAGACGAACAGGTTCAGCACCGGGTCCAGACCCTGCACCACAAACAGTGTCACCACGGCAACGGCGATGATGGTTTGCAGCACCGAGCCGATATGCGGCGACTGGTGGCGCGGGTGGGTGTAGCCGACCCGATCCGGCAAGATCCCCTCGCGCCCGGCGACGAACTTGTAGCGCGCCACGGCGTTGTGAAAGGCCAGCACGGCGGCAAACAGCGAGGTCATGAACAAGACGCCCATGACCATCGTCAGCGTCGAACCGATGTAGGTTTCCCCCAGCATGAACAGGAAACCCGAAGGGTCCATGCCCTGCAGTGTCGGCAGCAGGTTTTCAACGCCAATGCCCATGGTCATCAGCCAAGAGGTGATTGTGTAGAAGATGCCGATCGCCAGAACCGAGATATAGGTGGCTTTCGGCACCGTCACCGCCGGATCGCGGGCTTCTTCCGAATAGATGGTGGTGGCCTCAAACCCGATGAAGCCTGCAAAACAGAACAGGAATCCGATCGACGGCGTGCCCGAGGTGATCTGGCTCCAACTGAAGGGCTGCAGGTTCAGCCCAGAGGCGCCGCCTTTGATCAGAATGGCGATGTTCAGCAGGATGACGATGGCGAATTCTGCCAGAACCAGCCAGGTCAGCACTTTTGCCGAAAGATCGACCTGCCGGTAGCCCAGAACGGCGACCAGGGCTATGGCGATATAAGTCCAGACATACCACGGCCATTCCAGACCGAACTGCGCGAAGGTGCCTGAGGCGACGGCCCCGAACAGCCCCATCAGGCCGACTTGCATGGCGTTGTATGACAAGATGGCGATCAAAGCCGCGCCACCGCCAATGCGGCCACCAAGCCCCTGTGCGGCAAACGCATAGAACGCGCCCGCGTTTTTCACATGCCGCGACATCGCGACATAGCCGACCGAGAACGCCAGCAAGATCAGCGTCACAATCAGGAAACTACCTGCAATGCCGGCGCCGTTGCCAAACAGCATCGAGGGCGGAATGCCGCCGCCGGCACCTGTCAGCGGGGCCGCCGCAGATACCACAAGGAAGGTGATCGCACCAACCCCCAGCGAATTTTTCTTCAATTGGTTGGTCGGAATGCCAGCATCAGCCATGCTGCACCCCCGAGTTTACGGAATTCGTCATGCGCGTCCCTTCCTGTCTGTTGACTGCCTCCGTTCATCGGCGGCTTTCGGTTTATTATTTGAACCGACGGTTCGATTTCATTTGACAGCCTCTGCGACATTCTGTCAACTGAAATGAAAGGCGCGGCGCATGCCAGAGGTCTTCACCTTTCCCCGTAACCCCGTGGAACCAAGATGGGCACTGTTTCAAAAGCACTGGAACTGCTTGATTACTTTACCAGATCCCGCCCTTTGATCGGGCTGTCTGATCTTGCCCGGCTGGCCGATCTGAACAAGGCCACCTGCTTTCGCCTGCTGACCGAGCTTGCCGAAAATGGCTTTGTAGAACAGATCGGCACCGGCCGCGAATATCGGCTTGGCCCGACCGTGCTGCGACTGGCTGCGTTGCGCGAAGCCCAGGTGCCCACCCGTGAAGCGGCAATGCCGGTGCTGCAAGCGCTGGCGCAGCAAACTGGCGAGACCGCTCATCTTTCCATGTTGATGGCCGACTCGTTGCGGACGCTGGCCTTCGCCTATAGCGCGGCGCATGTCACCAAGGTCACGATGGAAGACGCCGAGACGTTGCCGTTTCATGCCACCTCGTCGGGTTTGGCCGTGCTGGCGTTTCAATCCGATGCCTTCCGCAGCACCATCCTGTCGCAGCCGTTTCCGCAACTGACCACCAATACCGAAACCAATCCGATGGCCCTGCGCGCCCGGCTGACCGAGGTGCGCGGGCTGGGCTATGCCGAAAGCCGCGGCGGTTTTCAGACCGAGGTGCATTCGATGGCGGTGCCGCTGTTTGATGCGCTTGGCCGCTGTAGCGGCGCTTTGGCCGTGGCCGCGCCCGCCTCGCGGATGAATGAACCGCAACGCCGCCTGATCCGCTATGCGCTGATGCAGGCTGGCACTGAAATTACCGCAATCTGGGGGGGCAGCCTGCCCTCCGATATCGCCACACTCTGGCGCTTGGCCGCCTGACGGAAGGAAAGCCGATGAAAGACGAAAACTATCTCAAGGCCAACAATGCCCGCAGCTTGTGGCATCCGATGACGGCCCCGTCTGACAGCCACAAGAATCCGCCCGCGATCATCACCGGCGGGCAGGGCGTGCGGATCACCGATATTGACGGGCATGAGGTGGTGGATGCGGTCGGCGGGCTGTGGAACGTCAACCTTGGCTATTCCTGTCAGCCGATCAAAGACGCGATCACCGCGCAGCTGGATCGGCTGCCCTACTATTCAACCTTCCGTGGCACCTCGAACGATTGCGTCATTGAACTCGCCGAAGAACTTCGCAAATTTTTCGAGCCTGATGGCCTTGTCAGAGCCTTTTTTACCTCGGGCGGCAGCGATAGTGTTGAAACCGCTTTGCGGCTGTCGCGGCAGTATCACAAGATCCGCGGCGAGGCCGGGCGGGTGAAATTTCTGTCGCTGAAAAAGGGCTATCACGGCACCCATTTCGGCGGCGCTTCGGTCAACGGCAACGCCAACTTCCGCACGATGTATGAACCGCTGCTGCCGGGTTGCCACCACCTGCCCGCGCCCTACGCCTATCGCAACCCCTTCAACGAAAGCGACCCGGCCAAGCTGGCGCAGCTGTGCCTTGCCGCGCTGGAGGATGAGATTGCCTTTCAGGGGGCCAGCACCATCGCCGCGTTCATCATGGAGCCGATCCTTGGCGCCGGTGGCGTGATCCCGCCGCACCCCAGCTTTATGCCGGGGGTGGAGGCGATCTGCCGCAAGAACGGCATCCTGTTGATTGCGGACGAGGTGATTACCGCCTTCGGTCGCACCGGCGCCTGGACGGGCAGCCGCCTGTGGGGTGTAAAGCCCGATTTCAGCTGCACCGCAAAGGCGATCACCAACGCCTATTTCCCCTTCGGCGCGGTGATGATCTCGGAAAGCGTCGCGGAGGCGTTCGAAAAGGACGAGACCGGCAAGGCCGCGATCGGCCACGGCTATACCTATTCCGGTCACCCGGTCGGCGCGGCGGCGGCGTTGGCTTGCCTTGCGGAAACCCAACGTCTGAACGTGAAAGACAATGCCGCAGCGCGTGGGGCAGAGCTGTATCAGGGGCTGTTGGCGCTGCAGGCCAAGCACGAAGTGATCGGCGATGTGCGCGGCGGCCATGGCCTGATGTGCGCGATTGAACTGGTGGCCGACCGGGCGACGAAGAAGCCCGCCGACAAGGCCGTTCCCGGCAAGGTGCAGGCGGTTGCCTATCAGGCGGGGACGATGGTGCGGGTGTCTGGCAACAACATCATCTTGTCGCCGCCGCTGGTGCTGACGTCGGCGGATGTGCAGGTGATCCTGTCGTCGCTGGATGCGGGATTTTCGGCTCTGTAAGGCTGGTTAGGCTCTGTTTTAAGGCTCCCGATCAGGCGGGGGCCTTCATCCGGGAGAGCTGCACTGCCAGAATGCCGGCAGCGGCAATGGCAACACCGATCATGTCCAGCAGCCCGACATGTTCTCCCAGAAGCAGGGCGGCGATCAGCACACCGAAGAACGGGTTCAGGAAGTGAAAGGCCGATGCCTTGACCGCGCCGACTCGACCGACCAGCGCAAACCACAGGACCGTCGCCGCTAATCCCGGCACGAAAACCTGATAGAAAAACGCCAGGATCAAAGCCGGACTGAAGTGCACCAAATGTGTCTCTGTTCCGGCTGAAACGATGCCAAGCGCCAGCGATCCGACCAGCATTTGCAAGCCAACGATCATCAACAGATTGCCGCCCGTCAGCGCCGCCCGCACCGTCATCGTTGCCACCGCCAAGGCTGATGCCCCGGCAAGACATAACAGCACCCCGACCGGATCGGCACCGCCGCTGACCCGACCGCCCATGATCAGGGCCACACCTCCGAAGCCCATAAACAGACCCAAAAGGCCTGTTAGAGACACTTTTTCTCCGCGCACCCCCCACCCCAGCAGCGCCACGATCAATGGCATTGATGATGCGATGATAGAGGCCAGCGACGCCTCTACCCATTGCAGCGCGATGAAGTTCATCCCGAGATACAGCGCATTCTGGCACAGGCCGAAGATCACCACTGACCGCGCCTGCGGCCCGGACAGCCGCCAGCTTTGCCCCAGCGCCCGCGCGACCAGCACCGCAATCAGCCCCGAAATCAGAAAGCGCAGCGACAGCACGGCCAAAGGTGGTGCTGCGGCCACGATGATCCGCGCCGTGGCAAAGGCCGATGACCACATCAGCGAAAACGCCAGCCCCATGAAGATCGCGCGAACGTCCATACCCACCCCCAGCAAAGCAAAAGGGCCGCCGGATGGCGACCCTTTCAAACCGAATCTACCGCGAAATCACGCGTTGACGCTGTCTTTCAGCGCCTTGGCGATGGCGAACTTCACCTGCTTGTCGGCAGCTTTGGTCACGGTTTCGCCAGTGGCCGGGTTGCGCACCTGACGCTCGGGCCGCTCACGGCAGACCATCTTGCCCAGACCCGGCAGCGTCACCGAGCCACCAGCTGCGACTTCGCGCGCCACAACCGCCGCGATGGCATCCAGAGCTGCGCCAGCGGTTTTCTTGTCGGCACCCATAGCATCCGCAAGAGCAGCAAGCAGCTGGGTTTTGGTCATCGCTTTGGTCATCTTGTTGTCCCTTATTCTGGTCCCCGCCTTGTGGGGGGCCGATTTTGCCTGATGCAGCGGCTTCTCACGCTTTCCAGCGCCAAGGCAACCCCTTTTCCACGAAAAACAAGGCTTTTCCTTGGGTCAAAGGAACGCGGTTTCCTCGAAGCTGCGCAGTTTCCGGCTGTGAATCCGTTCTATCGGCATGTCGCGCAGCCGCTCCATCGCGCGGATGCCGATTTGCAGATGGCGGGCAACTTGCGTCTTGTAAAACTCGCTCGCCATGCCCGGCAGCTTCAATTCGCCATGCAGCGGTTTGTCTGAAACGCACAGCAAAGTGCCGTAAGGCACCCGGAACCGGAAGCCATTCGCGGCGATCGTAGCGCTTTCCATATCCAGCGCGATCGCCCGCGATTGCGAAAGCCGGCGCACCGGGCCGGATTTATCGCGCAGTTCCCAGTTTCGGTTATCAATCGTTGCCACCGTGCCGGTGCGCATGATGCGTTTCAGCTCGTAGCCGTCCAGCTGCGTCACCTCGGCAACCGCCTCTTGCAGCGCGATCTGAATCTCGGCCAGCGCCGGGATTGGCACCCAGACCGGCAAGTCGTCATCCAGAACGTGATCTTCGCGCAGGTAAGCATGGGCAAGGCAGAAGTCGCCCAAGGACTGGCTGTTGCGCAAGCCCGCGCAATGGCCAACCATCAGCCAGGCATGCGGGCGCAACACGGCGATATGGTCGGTGGCGGTTTTGGCATTCGACGGGCCGACACCGATATTGACCAGGGTAATGCCGTTCCCATCCGCCCGCTTCAGGTGATAGGTCGGCATCTGCGGCGTTTTCGAGGATGGCAAAATCACCCCATCCGCCGTGCTGATTTCCTGATTTCCCGTCGCCACAAAGCCGGTATAGCCCGAGGCCGGATCGGCCAGCGCCGCGCGGGCGTAAGCCTCGAATTCATCAACATAGAACTGGTAGTTCGTAAACAGCACATGATTCTGGAAATGCGTCGCATCGGTCGCAGTATAATGCGACAGCCGGGCGAGGCTGTAATCCACCCGTTGCGCGGTGAACGGCGCCAGCGGGTGTGATCCGTCGGGGTTGTGCGTGCGGGTGCCGTTGACGATATCGTCGTTGGTGGTGGCCAGATCCGGCACGTCGAAAACATCGCGCAGGCTGAATTCCAGCACGCCTTCTTGCGGCACCGACACCGCCGGATTGCCCGCCACCGCGAAATGCACCGGGATCGGCGTATCCGACGTGCCGATTTGCACTGGCACATTGTGGTTTTGCATCAACAGGCTGATCTGCTGCACCAGATAATTACGGAACAGGTCGGGACGGGTGATCGTGGTCGCATATTCCCCCGGCTCGGCGACATGGCCGAAGGACAGGCGGCTGTCTGTCTTGACGTGGCTGGTCACCAGCAGCCGGATTTCCGGGTAAAACGCGCGGATGCGGGTGGCGGGCTTCGCCCCTGTCACCGCCGCACTGAAATGCTGCGACAGAAATCCGGTGGCTTCGAAATACAGCTGCTCCAGCCGGGCGACGGCGGCGGCGGCATCGGTAAAGGTTTCGGGCGCGGGGTGAACCGGAGTCAGGACCGGAACGGGATCATCATGCATTCTGCTATCATCTTCTTCATTTTGATCGGGCATCTAAGGCCGAACTTTGCAATTTCGCAAGTGAAGTCTTGATGACGCGCGGCCTGCATTGGCAGGAAATGACCATCAACCGGCTTGCAGGCGGCGCGGGCAGCGGGGATAGTGTGGCTATGAAAACGCTGCTGTCTCTTGGTCATGGCTACTCTGCTGCTGCGCTGGCTGCGCTGCTGATCCCGTTGGGCTGGCGGGTGATCGGCACCACCCGGTCGGCGGAAAAGGCGGCTGTCTTTCAGGCGGCGGGGGTGGAGCCGTTGTTGTGGCCCGGCGATCTGACGCAGGCTTTGGCCAGCGCGACGCATCTTCTGGCCTCGGCGGCGCCGAACGGGTCGGGCGATCCGTTTCTGCAGGCTTGTCTGGATCAGATCCGCGTGGCGCGGCCGGAGTGGGTGGGCTATCTTTCCACCACGGCGGTCTATGGCGACCATCAGGGCGGTTGGGTGGATGAAACGACGCCGCTTAACCCGCAGTCGGTGCGGGCGGTGCAGCGGGTGCTGGCGGAGCGGCAGTGGTTGGCGACGGGGCTGCCGGTGCAGGTGTTCCGGTTGGCGGGCATCTATGGTCCGGGGCGCGGGCCGTTTGAGAAGGTGCGCGACGGCACCGCCCGGCGGATCATCAAGCCGGGGCAGGTGTTCAGCCGGATCTATGTTGACGATATTGCCGCCACGCTGCTGGCTTCGATCCGCCGCCCGAATCCCGGCGCGATCTATAATGTCTGCGATGACGATCCCGCCCCGCCGCAGGATGTGCTGTCTTATGCGGCGGCTTTGCTGGGCCTGCCAGACCCGCCCGAGGTGGACTATGAGACTGCCGAAATGACGCCAATGGCGCGCAGCTTCTATGCCGATTCAAAGAAGGTTCGGAATGACCGGATCAAGACAGAACTGGGCGTCAAGCTGGCTTATCCGACCTATCGGGACTGCCTTGTAGCGCTTCTGGCGGCAGAGCGTCCACACGCGGACACAGCGCAGGACATATGATTTCAACGGGTTACACCAGATGATTCACCGTTTCTTAACGAATCCGTCATTCCACGCTGGTCTCTGGTCCGACGATATGCACCGCCAACAGACAGCCGTTCGGGGTGTGCGAATTGTGCTCTGACCCGTCGCGGTAAAACACCAGATCGCCCTTGCGCAGGATGGTGCCATCGCTTTCGTGCAGCTCGCCCTCCAGAATCAGAAACTGCTCGTGGCCGTTGTGGCGATGACCGCGCGTCGTCATGCCGGCGGGCATGCGGTAGACGTGAAAGCCGGTGCCGAGCGGCTGATCCTGATCCAGTTGTAGCACCGCATCACCCAAAGCGACGCCATCGGGGTAGACGAAGGGCGTGAAGGCGGCGTCATGGATATTGGCAATGCGACGGTCGGCGGCGGCAATCGGTTTCATCGGCAGGCCTTTCTGTTTGCCACAGATTACCGTCTTGCAGCCAAGCCGCAAGCGCGGGCATGTTGGGCAAAACGGAGGTTTGCGATGGATTGGAATGCGATGGAGTGGCTGAACCCGCCTGCTTCGGCCATGGCCGAGGGGGCAGGGTTGCGGGTGACAACCGGCGATCAGACCGACTTCTGGCACGGCACGTTTTACGGCTTTCAACGCCACTCGGGACACTTTCTGCACCAGCCTGCGACGGGTGATTTCAGTCTCGAAACGGCGTTTAGAGCCACATATTCCGATCAATATGACCAAGCCGGGCTGATGATCCGCGCCGATGAAACCCATTGGGTGAAATGCGGCATCGAATATGTCGGCGGCACGGCGCATGTGGCGGTGGTGGTGACAAACGGCATGTCGGACTGGTCGCAAATGCCGTTGGCAGAGTTTGATGGGCGGCTACGGCTGCGGCTTAGCCGGGTGAAGGATGCGGTTTGGGTGCAATACCACAGCGGGCAAGACTGGAAGATGGTGCGGCTGGCGTATTTTCCGCCTGATCTTGGCGTGACTGTCGGGCCGATGTGCTGTTCGCCTAGCCGCGCCGGGCTGGAGGTTGTGTTTGAAACCTATAGCCTGACACCGCCAATTTCGACGGAACCTTACTGAATGATCGCGGCGAAGCCCCAGCGAAAGCTGTCGCGCGAGGCGCGTCGGGTGCAGTTGATTGAAGCCACCATCGACGTGCTGGCGATCAAAGGCTATGCCCGCGTGACGATGAGCGATGTGGCGCAACAAGCCGGGCTGTCGCATGGGATGGTAAACTTTCATTTCCAAAGCAAAGAGTTGCTGCTTTCAGAAACGCTGACCTACCTGTCAGAAGAATATGTGCAGAACTGGCGGCAGGCTTTGGCCGCGGCAGAACAGACCCCGGCGGGCCAGTTGGCGGCACTTATTCGCGCCGATTTCCGCCCCGAACTTTGCACACCGCAACGCCTTGCCGCTTGGTGCGCGTTCTGGGGCGAGGCACAAAGCAGGCCGCTGTATCAAGAGAAATGCGGCTCTAACAACGCCGAATATGTCGAAAAGATCGAAAGCCTGTGCGCCGCGCTGCTGGAGGGCCATGGCAATCCGGCGCGGGTGGCGCGGGCGATCCGGGTGACGACAGAAGGGCTGTGGATGGA
>WRPH01000001.1:0-184336 GCA_009773375.1 Paracoccaceae bacterium | reverse complement strand
TGGATCTGGTGACGCAGACCGAGCCGTATTCGCTGGACGAAGCCCTGCAAACCGCGCTGGCCTGTGCGGCGGCGTTCTTTCCGCAGCATTTTCATAAAGGAGACTGACATGCCAATGATCCGTATCGAGATGTTCGAAGGCCGCACGGTGGAACAAAAACGCGCCTGCGCCAAGGCGGTGACCGAGGCGTTTCTGGCGACCTGCGGCGGGCGGCTGGAGGCGGTCGAGGTCATCTTCACCGACATCGCGCAGCACGACTGGGCCTCGGGCGGCAAACTGTTCTCTGATCCGAAGTAAACTCCGGAGTGGGGGTTGAAAGGCAATATGTCGCACATATCTTTGCGGTGCGGACCGGGCCCCTCTGACGATTTTATCGTGATGTCGGACCGCATCGAGCGCGCTCGATGTCATGCCCGGACCTATTTTGGCTGACCTCTGGTGCGATTGCGCAATGAAAGAGGTCGAGGGATGGAATTTCTGACGTTAATCGTGATGGGGACGCCGCTGTGGATGTGGCTGACCTTTATTGGTCTGGTGCTGGCGCTGCTGGTGCTGGACTTGGGGCTGCTGAACAAGGGTGAGGCGGAAATCGGCGTGGCGCAAAGCCTGCGGATGTCGGCGCTGTATATCTCGCTGGGGGTGGCGTTTTCGGCGTTTGTCTACTGGCAAATGGGCGGCGAAGCGACGGCGGCCTATCTGACCGCTTTCGTGGTGGAAAAGACGTTGGCGATGGACAACGTGTTTGTGATCGCGCTGATCTTCAGCACCTTTGCGATCCCGCGGCAGTATCAGCATCGGGTGCTGTTCTGGGGCATTCTGGGCGTGATCGTGCTGCGTGGCATCATGATCGGGCTGGGGGCGACCTTGATCGCGGAATATGGCTGGCTGCTGTATGTGTTCGCGGCTTTCCTGATCTTTACCGGCATCAAGATGCTGTTCATGGGCGATGCCGAGCATTCGATTGACGGGCCGCTGCTGCGGTTTCTGAAGCGGCACATGCGGGTGACGGAAGAACTGCACGGGCGGTCGTTCTTTGTGATGAAGAACGGGGTCCGGTTTGCGACGCCGCTGTTTCTGGCGCTGGTGATCATCGAGATTGCTGATCTGGTGTTCGCGGTGGATTCGGTGCCGGCGGTGTTTGCGATCACGACTGATCCGTTCCTGGTCTACACCTCGAACATCTTCGCTATTCTGGGCCTGCGGGCGCTGTATTTCGCGCTGTCGGCGATCTTGCACCGCTTTGCCTACCTGAAATACGCGCTGGCTTTGCTCCTGGTGTTCATCGGGTCGAAGGTGTTCGTGGCAGACCTGATGGGGCTGCAGAAGTTTCCGCCGAGCTGGTCGCTGGGGGTGACGTTTGTGATCCTTGCTGCCGGGGTGGGGGTTTCGCTGTGGAAAACCCGGGATGCGCCGCGTGTGGACAAGCTTGAAGTCTAAGTGATTTCAATAGGTTGCAGCTCTACGGTAAGGAGTTGCTAATCGTTGTAGAAGCCCCGCGTGATCGTGCGGGGCTTTTCTTTTGGGCAACAGCGTGGCGCGTGATCTGCGGTTTACGCCCGCATCCCCACCACCGCCACGCCCAGAACTTCCAGCACCTTCGCTTCGATGTGGGCGGCGTCCATGCCGGCGCTGCGATACATGGCTTCGGGGCTGGCGTGGTCGATGAAGGTGTCGGGCAGGACCATGCTGCGGTATTTCAGCCCGGTGTCGAAGATACCCTCTTCCGCCAGAAGCTGTGCGACGTGGCTGCCGAAGCCGCCGATGGCGCCTTCTTCGAGGGTGATCAGCGCTTCGTGGTTGCGGGCAAGGCTTAGGATCAGGTCGCGGTCCAGCGGTTTGGCAAAGCGGGCGTCGGCTATGGTGGGGGTCAGGCCTTTGGCGGCCAGCGATTCTGCGGCTTTTTGCACCTCAGACAGGCGGGTGCCGAAGGACAGCAATGCCACGCGGCTGCCTTGCTGGATCAGGCGGCCTTTACCGATTTCCAAGGGCACGCCCCGGCCGGGCATTTCAACCCCGGTACCTTCGCCGCGCGGGTAGCGGAAGGCGATGGGGCCATCGTTATGGGCGGCGGCGGTGGCGACCATGTGGACCAGTTCGGCCTCATCCGCCGCCGCCATCACCACGATGCCGGGCAGGTTGGCAAGGAAGGCAATGTCGAAAGACCCGGCGTGGGTGGCGCCGTCTGCGCCGACCAATCCGGCGCGGTCGATGGCAAAGCGGACGGGCAGGCGCTGAATGGCAACGTCGTGCACCACCTGATCGTAACCGCGTTGCAGGAAGGTGGAATAGATCGTGCAGAACGGCTTCATGCCGCCAGCGGCGAGGCCAGCCGAAAAGGTGACGGCGTGCTGTTCGGCGATGCCGACATCAAAGGTGCGTTTCGGAAAGCGCGCGCCGAACAGATCCAGCCCGGTGCCGTCGGGCATCGCGGCGGTGATGGCGACGATTTTATCGTCTTGCTCGGCTTCCTTGATCAGCGATTGCGCGAAAACCTTGGTGTAGCTGGGCGCGTTGGAGGCGGCTTTTTGCTGCACACCGGTCAGCACATCGAATTTGGCGGTGGCGTGGCCCTTGTCGCGCGCGGCCTCGGCGGGGGCGTAGCCTTTGCCTTTTTTGGTCAGCACATGGATCAGCATCGGGCCTGTGGCGCGGGCCTGCGCGGTCCGTAGCACGGGGAGAAGCTGATCCAGATCGTGGCCGTCAATCGGGCCGACATAGGAAAAGCCCAGTTCCTCGAACAGCGTGCCGCCGACGGCCATGCCTTTCAGCATTTCCTTGGCGCGGCGGGCACCCTCTTGGAAGGGTTCGGGCAGCAGGGAAACCATGCCTTTGGCGGCGGATTTCAGATCCTGAAACGGCTCGCCCGCATACATGCGCGACAGGTAGGCCGACAGCGCGCCAACCGGCGGGGCGATGGACATTTCATTGTCGTTCAGGATGACAAACAGGCGTTTCTTCAGGTGGCCCGCGTTGTTCATCGCCTCGAACGCCATGCCTGCCGACATGGAGCCATCGCCGATGATAGCGATGGCATCGCCGGGATCGCCGCCCAGATCGGCGGCCATGGCAAAGCCCAAAGCGGCGGAAATCGAGGTGGAGGAATGCGCCGCACCGAACGGATCGTAGGGGGATTCGCTGCGCTTGGTAAAGCCGGACAGGCCGCCTTCGCTGCGCAGGGTGCGGATACGGTCGCGCCGCCCGGTGAGGATTTTATGCGGATAGCACTGGTGGCCGACATCCCAGATGATCTTGTCGCGCGGGGCGTGGAAGACGGCGTGCAGGGCGACGGTGAGTTCGACGACGCCCAGACCGGCACCCAGATGGCCGCCGGTGACAGACACCGCCGAGATGGTTTCGGCGCGTAGCTCATCGGCCAGTTGGCGCAGCTCGCGGTCGGTCAGCGATTTCAAATCGGCGGGCAGATGCACGCGGTCGAGAAGCGGGGTGACGGGGCGGTTTGACATGGGGCCTCAGCTTTCCCGTGCGATGACGAAACGGGCGCAGTCTATCAGGTTTTGCGCGGATGCGCCGTAGGGGGCGAGGTGGTCGCAAGCCTCGGTGATCAGGGATATGGCGCGGGCGCGGGCGGCATCAAGGCCGAGCAGGGAAACGAAGGTGGCTTTGCTGGCGGCGGCATCTTTTTGCAGGCGTTTCCCGGCCTTTTGCGCGTCGCCTGTCACATCGAGGATATCGTCGGCGATCTGGAAGGCGAGGCCGAGGGCGGTGGCGTAGGCGCGCAGGGCGGCGGGGTTTTCGCCTGCAAGGATCGCGCCCGACTCGGCGGCATGGCAGATCAACGCGCCGGTTTTCCCGGCTTGCAGGTGGGTGATCTGATCAAGATTGAGGGGGGTGGCGGCGGATTCGGCGGCGATGTCAAGCGCTTGGCCCAGAACCATGCCCTGCGCGCCAGAGGCTTTGGCAAGGCCTGCGACCAAGGCAAGCCGGGTTTCGGCGCTGCCAAGAGCCGGGTCGGTCAGCAGATCGAAGGCCAGCGTTTGCAGCGCGTCACCGGCCAGAATCGCGGTGGCCTCATCCCATTTGACATGCACGGTCGGCAGGCCGCGGCGCAGCGCGTCGTTGTCCATCGCGGGCAGGTCGTCGTGGACGAGCGAATAGGCGTGCAGCGCCTCGACCGAGGCGGCGGCAGGAATCGCGGTTTCAGAACGCAGGCCCAGCATGCGGGCGGATTCCAGCGTCAGGAAACCGCGCAGGCGTTTGCCGCCCGCGCTGGCATAGGCCATGGCGTGGATCACGGCTTGATCCGGCAGGGTGGCAAAGGCGGCGTCGAGCCGGGCCTGGATCAGCGCGGCATCGGCGGCCAGCAGGGCGGGAAAGCTCACATCCCCTCCACCGGGGAGGTGGATACGGCGCGGCCTTCGGCGGCGCGGATCAGTTCGACCTTCTCTTCGGCTTTGGCGAGTTTGGCGGCGCAATGGGCTTTCAGCGCGGCTCCGCGTTCGTAAAGTGCGATGGATTGTTCCAAGGCGACCTCGCCGCGTTCCAGCTGGGTGACGACGGATTCGAGGGCGGCCATGGCCTCTTCGAAGGACATATCCGCTACGGGTTTATCGGTCATCGGCCACGCTCCTGCAAAACACCCAGATGTGCGGCGACCGAAGCGGTCAACGCGGGCAGATCATAACCGCCCTCAAGGCAGGATACCACCCGGCCCGCGCAATGCGCATCGGCCAAATCGCAGATGCGCCGGGTGAGCCAGGCGTAGTCTTCGGTCTGCCAGTCGAGGCCCGCCAGCGGGTCGGCTTCATGCGCGTCAAAGCCTGCGGAAATCAGGATCAGCTCGGGCTGCCATGCGGCGATGCGGGGGAAGATGCGGGTCTCGTAAGCCTCACGCATCGGGCCGCCACCGGTGCCTTCGCGCAGCGGCACGTTGACGATCTGACCATGCGCGCCGGTTTCGGACGGGCTGCCGCTGCCGGGATACAGCGGCATCTGATGGCTGGAACAGAACACCGCGCGGGGTTCGTTCCAGAGAAGGTCTTGCGTGCCGTTGCCGTGATGCACATCGAAATCGACAATGGCGACGCGGGCGAGGTTGTGGTGATTCAAGGCTCTGAGTGCCGCAATAGAGACTGTTCCGAAGATGCAAAAGCCCATCGCGGTTTCGGCTTCGGCATGGTGGCCGGGTGGACGGGCAGCAAGAAAGGCGTTTGTCGCCTCACCCGCAAGAACCGCATCGACGGCGGCGCAGGCTCCGCCAACCGCATGCAGGGCGGCGGTGACAGAACCGGGGGAAAGGTAGGTGTCGCCATCCAGTTGCGTCCAGCCAGCGCTGGGCGACGCGGCGCGGACGCGTGCCAGATAGCGGGCGGGATGGGCGCGCAGGATGTCTTCATCGCGGCCAAGCGGCGCATCGCGGTGCAACAGGTCCAGCCCCTGCGCCCCGGCCAGTGCGGCGGCATAGCGGGCCACCTGCTCGGGGTGGCCGGGCGGGGTGATGTGGTCGGTGGAGTGCGGGGAGTGGATCAGAAGGGTTGTCACGCCGGGGCCTGCCGTTGGGAATAGCCCAGATCGTAGCGCAGGTGGCGGGATTGGCAAACTGCGGTTTGCGGCATGGAGTGTGGCGGGAGCTTCGCACCCCCGCGTTTACCCGGCCCGATCCTTGCGGATCGGGCGTTCGATGCTGACGATCTTCCACTGGAAGATCGTCCGGGCGCATCTCACCCAGCGGAGTATTTCCACCAAGATGAAGGCAAATTTTAATCAAATGCCGTCGAATTGGCGGGTGCATCTTAGCCTTGTTCGTCTTGACACGCGATGGTTTCGGTGATCGCCTCATCGGTGCCGGACAGGTCGATCGCCATCACGTCGGCACCTTCAGTTTGCAGCACCAGGGTGTTGCGGGCGGCAAGATCGGTGAGGAAATCAATCGAATCGAAGGTAACGACGACGCCGGGGACGCCATCCAGATGCATGCCGATGGCGCTGCCATCATATTTTTCATCATCCAGCATGAAGCTGATTGGGTATTCGGTGCCGTCGGTGATGTCACCCCAAGCATCGTTGGCAGCAGCGACATAGCCATTGCCTGCGGTGCGGTCAAAACCGATGCGAACATGGCTGCCATCTTCGAAATCAGAGGACAGCAGGCAACCGTTGCCCAAGGTCGGGTCAACCTCGACCGCCCAGCCACCGGCTTCGGAATAGGGCACAAGATCTTGCGCGGTGGCGGCGGTGGACAGCAGGGCGAGGCCGCAAGCGGCGGCGAGTTTCAGCAAGGACAAGGACATCTCCGGAATTACAAAAGGCCAAAGTGGCAGGGGCACGGGTCAAGGTCACAGGTTAAGCCGATGATAATGGCGAATTTTCGGCTTGGAGCGGTTTGCAAGAGGTCAGATAAAACGTGAATTGCCTTAATCCGGTTGCAGCATGTAGCCTTCGCCGCGCACGGTTTGCAGATAGCGCGGCACTTTCGGGTCATCCTCGATCTTGCGGCGCAGGCGGGTGATCTGCACGTCAACCGCGCGTTCCTGACCGGCGCTGTCTTCGCGCGGCATGTCACCGACGAGTTTATCGCGGGACAAGGGCGTGCCGGGCTGGGCAGAGAAGATGCGCATCAGCGCGGCCTCGGTCGAGGTCAGCCGGATCGGATCGGTGCCGCGCCACAGTTCGCCACGATCCATGTCGTAGCGGACGTTGCCCATATGCAGCACCTTGGGGGCGGCGGTGTCGGGCTTGTTGGAAGGCATCCGCCGCAGGATGGCGTTGATGCGCAGCAGCAGTTCTTTCGGCTCAAAGGGCTTGACCAGATAGTCATCTGCACCAGCCTCGAAGCCTTCGATGCGGTTGACGGTTTCGCCCTTGGCGGTCAGCAGCAGGATCGGCACGGTCAGGCGTTTGCGCAGATCGCGGGTCAGGCTGATGCCGTCTTCGCCGGGCATCATCACATCCAGCACCAGCATGTCGAAATCCAGACCGGCCAGCAGGCGGCGGGCCTGCGCGGCGTCGCGGGCGACGGACACCAGAAAGCCGTTGCGGATCAGAAACTTCTGCAACAGGCCACGGATGCGTTCATCGTCATCGACGACCAGAAGATGTGCCGGAAGATCATTCATGCGCTGCCCTCTTTCAGGCCTTGATACTGACGGCGTTGCTCGGGGTCCATCATTGCTTCGAGCACGGTGCGGAAACCTTGCACGGCGTTCGGTCCGGCGGCGCGGTAGGCGGCGCGCATGCGGGCGCGCTGGGCATCGGACAGGGCGCGTTCCAGCGCGCGGCCCTTTTCGGTCAGGTGCAGGTGGCGTTCGCGTTTGTCTTGCTTGCCGACGCGGGCCTCGACAAGGCCATCGTCAAACAGGGTGCGCAAGACGCGGTTCAGCGACTGTTTGGTGACGCCGAGGATGGTCAGCAGATTGCCGACGGTGGTGCCGGGGCTGCGATGGATGAAATGCACGGCGCGGTGGTGGGCGCGACCATAATCCATGGTTTCAAGGATACGATCCGGGTCTGCGGTGAAGCCGCGATAGGCGAAAAACATCGCCTCGATGCCCTTGCGCAGGTTTTCATCGGTGAGAAACAGCAGGCTTTCGCCGCCGGGAGTGGGATCGGCCATCGGAGTCTCCTTTCCCTGAATTTATGTCAGTGTTGTTGACATTCCAAGACATAACGTTTAGCGAAGCGACGATTTCGCGCAATATTGCGTCCGATTTGGACCTATATTGCGCAACATTCGCAAAAACGGGAGGCGATGATGGCTGGGTATGACGATCGCGACGGGTTCATCTGGATGGATGGCAAGCTGGTGGAATGGCGTTCGGCGAACGTGCATATCCTGACCCATGCCTTGCATTATGCGTCTTCGGTGTTTGAGGGCGAGCGTTGCTATAACGGCAAGATCTTCAAATCGGTGGAGCATTCCGAGCGGCTGCGCAAATCGGGCGAGCTGCTGGACATGCCGCTGCCGTTTTCGGTGGCGGAGATTGAGGCGGCCAAAGAGGCGACGCTGAAGGCCAACGGGCTGACCGATGCCTATGTGCGCGCGCTGGCGTGGCGCGGTGCGGGCGAGGATATGGGCGTGGCCTCGAAGAAAAACCCGATCCGGCTGGCGGTGGCGGTGTGGTCGTGGGGGAATTACTACGGCGACGCCAAGATGAAGGGTGCGAAGCTGGATATCGCCAAGTGGAAGCGGCCCTCGCCGGAAACCATCCCGCATGCGGCGAAGGCGGCGGGGCTGTACATGATCTGCACGATGTCGAAGCATGCGGCCGAGGCCAAGGGCTGTTCAGATGCGATGATGTTCGACTATCGCGGCTATGTGGCCGAGGCGACCGGGGCGAATATCTTCTTTGTGAAGGATGGCGAAGTGCATACGCCGCTGCCGGATGCGTTCCTGAATGGCATCACCCGGCAGACGGTGATCGGGATGCTGCGCGACAAGGGCATCACCGTGCATGAGCGGCACATCCTGCCAGCCGAGCTGGAGGGCTTCCAGCAGTGCTGGCTGACCGGCACGGCGGCGGAAGTGACGCCAGTCGGGCAGATTGGTGATTATAACTTTGAGGTTGGCGCGCTGACGCAGGCGATCTCGAATGATTATGAAAAGCTGGTGCGGGCGTAAGCAGACTAGCGGTGCGTGACATCACGCACCCTACCTCTGGCAATCGGGGCCGCGCTGGGGTTGCGCGGCCTTTTTGTTGGTTAAACCTGCCGCTCGCGTTCGATGCGGACATATTCCAGCACGCGGCGGTTGCCTTCATCACGCTCACGCGGGCGCTGCCAGACGGCACGCCAAGCGGCATCAGAGCGATCCCGCGCGAGGCGGAGGAAATGCTTGACCCGCCCGCCTTCGGACGCCGTGCGATGATCTGCGAGATGTTTTGACATCGTATCCTCCTTGCGGTTGCAGAAGAATGCTACCCCAGATTCGCCCGTCTCCCTAGTGCAAGATGAATCGCATTTGCGGCCGTCGGCGGTGGCTTGCCGGGCTTACTCGCTGCTGCCGGGGCCAAAGCGGCGCGGCAGGGCGGGTTTGTCTGTTGATCCGCCGCCCGCGTCGGCAAGGAAACCTTGCACCGAGGTCGTGGCCTGATCCGCAAGCGCGGCCCATGCCACGTCTTGCGCCAGCGCCAAGCCGACCCACAGCGGCAGCAGCAGGCCGCAGAGATTCAACAGCAGCCGAAACGGGCGCTTGCGGGTCTTGTGGCGCAGGCGGAGTTGCGCCAGCTTTGCCCCCGGCCAGCCGCCCAGACCGGCCAGCAACAAAAGCGTGGCTTCGGGCACACGCCTGTCGCCCAGTTCGGCGCGGCGTTTGTCATTGGCGAAGACCAGATAGGTCAGCGTTGAAACCACAATGATGTAGCCAAGCGCCGACAGGGCCAGTAGGCGGGCTGGGTCTGTGAAGAAAGCTGCAATATCCATGCGCCAACTGTGGCCCAGGATGATGGCAGCTTTTTGGCTTTAAACCGCCGAGAAGCCGCCATCGACGAACAATTGCGTGCCGGTGATGAATTCGGCATCGTCCGACGCAAGGTAAAGCGCGGCGCGGGCGATGTCTTCGGGCTGGCCAAACCGGCCCTGCGCCGCCTTGATCGCAGCTTCGGAGGCATCGACGCCGAGCGCGGTCAGTTCCTGCACCTCGCGCAGACCATGCGGCGTTTCGATGAAACCGGGGCAGACGGCGTTGCAGCGAATGCCCTTGTCGCGGAATTCAACGGCGATGGCGCGGGCGAACATGTGGCAAGCGCCCTTGGTGGCATCATACAGCACCTCCATCGGCGTGGCGTAGACGGCCGAAATGCTGGAGGTGCAGACGATGGCGCCTTTGCCCGCCTCCAGCATCATCGGCAGCACGGCGCGGGTCATCAGATACATGCTTTTCACGTTCACATCGAACAGCATGTCCCAATCTTCTTCCTCGGTTTCCAGGAAGGGCTTGATGACGATGGTTCCGGCGTGGTTGAACAGCACGTTCACCGGGCCAAGCTGTGCCTTGACGGTGGCAACGGCGGCTTCGACCTGCGCCTTCTGGCTGACATCGGCGGTGGCGAACATCGCGCGATGGCCCGCCTGCACCAGTTCAAACGCAAGCGCCTGACCGGCCTGCACATTGCGGTCGATGATGCCGACCGCAGCACCTTCGGCGGCAAACAGGCGGGACGCGGCAGCGCCAATGCCGGTTGCACCGCCGGAAATGATGGCCACCTTGCCCTTTAGCCGATCCATCGCGATAGCCTTTCTGCAGCCCATGCAGCCGCGTCTGATACTGCGTCATCGGGGTCATTCAACAGCGGAAGCACCGCGTCGCGCAAGGCCGGATTGGCGGAATTGCCGATGGCGTAAAGCACATTGCGGATGAAGCGGTCGCGGCCGATGCGTTTGATCGGGCTGCCGGCAAAACGGGTGCGAAAGCTGGCGTCGTCCAGAGTGACCAGATCAGCCAGTTCCGGCGCACCGATGCGGGGCTGATAGCCAATGTCGCGGGCGGCGGCGGCGAATTTGTTCCACGGGCAGGCGGCGAGACAATCATCACAACCATAGATGCGGTTGCCCAGCAGCGCGCGCAAATCAGGCTCTATCCGGCCCTTATGCTCGATGGTCAGGTAAGAAATGCAGCGCCGCGCGTCGAGGCGGTAGGGCGCGGGGAAGGCGTTGGTCGGGCAGGCGTCCAGACAGGCGGTGCAGCTGCCGCAATGGCTGATTTCGGCGGCATCCTTGGGCAGGTCGGCGGTGGTAAAGATCGCGCCCAGAAAGAACCAGTTGCCCAGATCGCGCGACAGAAGGTTGGTGTGCTTGCCCTGCCAACCCAGACCCGCCGCTTGTGCCAAGGGTTTTTCCATCACCGGGGCGGTATCGACGAACACCTTGATTTCGGCCTGTGCGTCGGTGGCGAACCAGCCACCCAAGCGTTTCAGCCGCCGCTTGACCAAATCGTGGTAATCTTTGCCCTGCGCATAGGCCGAAATCGCAGCGCGACCGGGCTGGGCCAGCACGGCGCGTGGGTCGGTTTCGGGGCTATAGACCTCGGCCAGCATGATCACCGACCGCGCCTCGGGCCAAAGCGCTGCCGCGTTGCCGCGCCACTGTTCGCGCTCGGCCATCCATGCCATCTGGCCGTGGTACCCTGCCTGCAGAAAGGCGCGCAGCCGGGTGGCGGTTTCCGGCACGGCATCGGGCGCGCAGATGCCGACTTTGGAGAAGCCCTCGGCCAAGGCCCGTACGGCAAGACGATCCTTCAAAGACGGCAAGGGTCATCCTCTCTGCACAAATATCCCACGGGGGTCCGGGGGTGTGAAACCCCCGGCTGCCTTACTCAGAAATCCAGATCGGCGTAGTGCGCGGGTGGCGGAAAGCCCGACACCTGATCGGCCAGCAAGGTGCGGAAGGACGGGCGCGATTTGATCTTGGCATACCAGTCTTTCACCGTGGCCGAGCGGTTCCAGTCTACATCCGAGATATAGTCCAGACAGGACAGATGCGCCGCTGCTGTCAGATCGGCCAGCGTCATCACATCGCCCGCCAGCCAGCGGCGCTGATCCAGCAGCCAGCCCAGATAGTCGAGGTGGTATTTGATCCGCCCGGCACCGGACTTGACGTTTTTCGAATCCGGGTAGCCCTGCGCCATGATCTTCTTGTTGACGCGTTCATACAGCAGCTTCGAGGTCACTTCGGCGTGGAATTTGTCATCGAACCATGCGCACAGACGGCGGACTTCAAAGCGCATGTCCAGATCGCGCGGCATCAGGGGCGGGGTCGGGATCGCTTCTTCCAGATATTCGCAGATCGCCTGGCTTTCCGACAACACCTTGTTGTCGATGCGCAGAATCGGCACCTTGCCCGCCGGGTTGCGGCGCAGGAAATCGGGCGAGGGTTCCCAATAGCGTTCTTCGATCAGCTCTACCTCAAGCTTTTTCTCGGCCAGAGTCAGGCGGACCTTGCGGCAAAACGGCGATAGCGGAAAGTGGTAGAGGCGGATCATCTGCGGCCCGATCAAAGTCTGTCGCTTGTCTGATACCCAGAACTGCCGGGCTGTTCAATGCCGCAGGCCGGTGCTGTGCCTGCGCAACAGAAAACCGCCCCCGAATTGCTCCGGGGGCGGTATGGATCAGTGCACGATCACTTCGGCGGGCCGGGCGCGGCGCGAGGCGCTGATGCGGTCGCCGATCAGCAGGCCTTCGGGGCCGACGCTGACCTTCACCGTCGAGCCATCCATCACGTCGCCCGCAAGGATCATCTCGGCCAGCGGGTTTTGCAGGTGGTTCTGGATCACCCGCTTCAAAGGCCGCGCGCCGAACACCGGATCGTAGCCTTCATCCGCCAGCCATGCCCTTGCCTCGGCATCCAGTTCCAGCGTGACCTTGCGGCTGGCCAGACGTGCTTCCAGCTTGCGCAGCTGGATTTCGACGATGCCCGCCATGTCGGCGCGGTTCAGGCGATCAAAGATGATCTGCTCGTCCAGACGGTTGAGGAATTCCGGGCGGAAGTGTTGCCGCACGGCTTCCATCACCTCGGCTTGGGCGGCGGCCGGGTCTGCGCCTTCGGGCAGTTCCGACAGCGCGCGGGCACCCAGGTTGCTGGTCAGGATGATCAGCGTCTGCTTGAAGCTGACGGTGCGGCCCTGACCATCGGTCAGCATGCCATCATCCAGCACCTGCAACAGCACGTTGAACACGTCGGGGTGGGCCTTTTCCACCTCGTCGAACAGCACCACCTGATAGGGGCGGCGGCGGACGGCTTCGGTCAGGACGCCGCCCTCATCATAACCGACATAGCCGGGCGGGGCGCCGATCAGCCGCGAGACGGAATGTTTCTCCATGAATTCCGACATGTCGATGCGCACCATCGCCGCGTCGTCGTCGAACAGATATTCGGCGACGGCCTTGGTCAGTTCGGTTTTACCCACCCCGGTTGGCCCGAGGAACAGGAAGCTGCCCAGCGGACGGCCTTCGTCGTTCAGGCCAGCGCGGGCGCGGCGGACGGCGTTGGCAACGGCGGTCAGTGCCTTGGTCTGGCCGACAACCCGCTTGCCAAGTTCGTCTTCCATCTTCAGCAGCTTTTCACGCTCGCCTTCCAGCATCTTGGCCACTGGAATGCCCGTCCAGCGTTCGACGACTTCGGCGATTTGTTCGGGGCGCACGGCTTCGGAGACCAGCGCGTCGCCTTCGCGCGCTTCGGCCTCTGTCAGTTGCTTTTCAAGCGCCGGAATGCGGCCATATTGCAGCTCGCCTGCCTTGGCGAAATCGCCTTCGCGCTTGGCATGTTCCAGCTCGGCGCGGGCGCGGTCGAGCTGTTCCTTCACCTCGCGGGCGGCTTCCAGCTTGTCACGTTCAGACTGCCACTTGGCGGTCATTTCAGCGGATTGTTGCAGCAGGTTCGCCAGTTCTTTTTCCAGCTTTTCCAAGCGATCCTTGGAGGCGTTGTCGTCTTCTTTCTTCAACGCCTCGGCCTCGATCTGCAGTTGCAGGATCTGACGATCCAGTTGGTCGAGTTCTTCGGGCTTGCTGTCTACCTCCATCCGCAGGCGCGACGCGGCTTCATCGACAAGGTCGATCGCCTTGTCGGGCAGGAAACGGTCAGTGATATAGCGGTGCGACAGGGTGGCGGCGGCGACCAACGCGCTGTCGGAAATCCGCACGCCGTGGTGGAGTTCGTATTTTTCCTTGATGCCGCGCAGGATCGAAATGGTGTCTTCGACGGTGGGTTCGCTGACCATCACCGGCTGAAACCGGCGGGCCAGAGCCGCGTCTTTTTCGACATATTTGCGGTATTCATCCAGCGTGGTCGCGCCAACGCAATGCAGTTCGCCGCGTGCGAGCGCGGGTTTGATCAGGTTGGCCGCATCCATCGCACCATCGGATTTGCCCGCGCCAACCAGCGTGTGCATTTCGTCGATGAACAGGATGATGTTGCCTTCTGCCGCCGTCACCTCGTTCAGCACGGCTTTCAGGCGTTCTTCGAATTCGCCGCGATATTTCGCACCGGCGATCAAAGCGCCCATGTCCAGCGCCATCAGCTTCTTGTTGTGCAGTGATTCCGGCACGTCGCCATTGACGATGCGCAGCGCGAGGCCTTCAGCGATGGCGGTCTTGCCGACGCCGGGTTCACCGATCAGCACCGGGTTGTTCTTGGTGCGGCGCGACAAAACCTGCATGGCGCGGCGGATTTCTTCGTCGCGGCCAATGATCGGATCGATCTTGCCTTGTTCGGCAGCCTCGGTCAGGTCGCGGGCGTATTTCTTCAGCGCGTCATAGCCTTCTTCCGCCGAAGCGCTGTCTGCGGTGCGGCCTTTGCGGATATCGTTGATCGCGGCGTTCAGCTTTTGCGGGCTGACGGCACCTGCATCAAGCGCATCCTTGGCGGCGGATTTCACCATGCCCAGCGCCATCAGGATGCGTTCGACCGGCACAAAGCTGTCGCCTGCTTTTTTGGCGACCTTTTCAGCCTCGTCCAGTACTTTGACCAGCCCGGGGTCCATATAGGGCTGCGCGTCGCCGGTGACTTTTGGCAGCTTGCCCATCACCAAGGCCAAAGCCTCGGTCACGCGGGCGGGGTCACCCCCGGCGCGGCGGATCAGATTGGAAGCAAGGCCCTGATCATCATCCATGATGGCTTTGAGAAGATGTTCGGGGGCCAGACGCTGGTGGCTTTCGCGCATGGCAATGGTCTGCGCCGCTTGAATGAAGCCGCGCGAACGTTCCGTGAATTTATCCAAATTCATCGGCTATTCTCCTTTTGAAAAGCGCCCTTGCGATGCCCGACTGGTCAGCACATCGCTTCGGCCTTGCAAGATATTTGGGAAGCGTTTTGTGGCTTTGCAATGGGGTTGAAGCGGGGGCTGGCGGGATTTTTCTGTGCGGCTTGTGGGAGGTGCATCAGGCGCGGGCGCCGGAAATCCGCCGATAAGCCCGGATGCCGTCGGCGTGATCGCGCCCGTTGCGGATCGGGTGCGTCTAAACGCTTGCGCGAGACGGCAAGACCCGCCCAATCAACCGCAACAAGAAGAAGAGGCGGGCGATGCAGGATATCATGCAACCTTTGATCCATAAGGCTCCGGTGCTGGGTCTGCGGGTGAATGTGACACGGAGCGGGCTGTGCATCGGTGATCAGGCCGAGTTGCGGCTGCTGCCGGATGGGCAGATCGGCATTTATGCCCCGGCGCGGCGCTGGTTTCTGGGGCTGATCCCGCGGCAGGTGCTGCTGCATCTGGGCCAGCTTGGGCCGCAGGCAACGGCGATCATCGGTGAGGCGCTGCAGCGCGAGATGCATCTGCGGGTGCGCATCGTCGGGCTGACGCCGGAACATCTGTGCGGCGAGGCGGGGCCAGAGATTTACATTTCGATCTGGGGCGATGCAGAGCGGCTGAAGCCGATGCTTCAGGCCTTGGCGTAGCGCACGAAGGCGAAGGCGCGGCTGTCGGGCGACCAGTTTGGTACGTTCATCGTGCCCTGACCGCCGTTGAAGTGCAGAATGCGACGGCGGTTCTTGCCTTGCGGGTCGCATATAACCAACGCAACCGGCAGATCGGCGGGGTGGCCGAGCGTGCCGGGCGGATAGGCGAGATACAGCAAATGCTGACCATCGGGCGACGGGTGCGGGAACCAGTTGACGTGATCATCGGCGAACAGTTTGCGCTGATCGCGGCCATCCGCCTGCATCACCCAGATTTGTGCATGGCCGTCGCGGTCGCAGTTGTAGTAAATCTGCGCGCCGTCGGCAGAATAATCCGGGCCGTCGCAATGGCCTTCGCCCATGGTCAGGCGGCGTTCAGCCTCGCCGGGGCGCAGGGTGTAGACATCAATCACCCGGCTGCCGCGCGCCGCAACATAAGCAAGCGTCTGGCCATCGGGCGACCAGCCGTGCCACCAGCTAGGCGCTTGCGGCGTGACGCGGACCGGTTCGCCGCCAGTCGCAGGCAGCAGGTAGATGCGTGAGCCTTCGCCTTCGTGATGCGACGACAGCACGATCTGGCGGCCATCGGGGCTGATGCCGTGATCGTTGTTGCAGCGGGTGGCAGGGCCGGTTTCAACTGGCTGCAAGGCGGGGGCATCCAGTGGCACCCGAAACAGCAAGCCTTCGGCGTTGACCAGCAGCGAGCTGCCGGAAGGATCCCAGTTTGGCGCCTCGATATGGCGGTCGCTTTGCAGCACGACGCCGGCGGTGCCGCTGGCCAGATCGTAGATTTCAAGGCTGCTACGCATGCTGAACCCTGCCCTACGCGCGGTCTTTTGGCGTCAGCAATTTCTTTGGCCGCAGCGCCTCGGCGGCTTTGAACAGGCCGAAGGTCTGGTTGACGTAGTTCACCACGCCGCCGATCTGTTCCATGTATTTCTGCAATTCCGGCGTGCGCTCGGCTTCCACCACTTGCACCGGGCGATCCGGGCCTTCGGCTTCGAACTGGCAATAGAACAGCGGCTCGCCGCGTTTCAGGATGATGTCTTTTTCCGGTTCATGCCATTCAAACGCCCACATCAGCGGGCGCGGCCAGAGGTTCAGCGGGAAGCGGCCGCCGAAAATGGTGCCGGGCAGTTGTTCCTTGCGGTAATGCGCGAAGGCGGAAAGTTGGGTGATATAGACCAGCTCATCGGCGATAAAGCAGTAGGGCAGCACCATCTGCACGGTGGGGCGATCCGGGTAGCGCCATTCGGCCTCGGATACCAGCGTCATCACCTCACCCAGCTTGTTGCCACGGATCGACGAGGCGGTGCCGGCGCGGTTGATCAGATGCGGCTTGCCCTTTTCATCGCGGCCAAAGCCAAGGTGAATGTCGAACGGGCATTTGATGAAGAAATAGCGGCTTTCAAGCTGGATCACCGCCGGGCAGCGGCTGGCGGATTTGGAGTGTGACTTGTTGGTCTGGCGAAACAGCACGCGTTCGGGCGGATCATAGAGCACCGCGCCCTTGTCGCTGGTGAGGAACCAGCCAATGCTGACGGGGCCGGATTTCGGGCCTTCTTCCGGGCGTTCAAATGTCAGATTGATATCCATGGCCTGCCCTTTGGTTTTCCTGCAAGGTCGGTGGAAATCCTTGCGCTGTCAATGCGTCCGGTCACGCACCAAGACCGCGCCTGCCTGTTGTGGAAGCCGGATAAACAGGAAGGCGGACGCCACCGACAGCGCCGCAATCACCGCGAATACCACCGGGAAGTTCGCCAGATCGGTGGCTGCGGTGCCACGCAGCCAGCCGCTGCCTTCCAGCGTCATCGCGGCAAGGGTGATGCCGATAGAGCCGGACAGTTGTTGCAACACGGCGGAAAAGCTGGTGGCGGATGACAGCCTCTCGGACGGCACCTCGGCGTAGGCGATGGCGTTGACGGCGGTGAATTGCAGCGACCGTGACAGCCCGCCGATGAACAGCACAAAGGCCATCAACAGCCATGGCGTCGTTGGGGTGAACAGCGCGGGGGCGAGGATGAACAGGGCGGAAATCACCGCGTTCGCCGTCAACACCCGGCGAAAGCCAAAGCGGCGCAGCAGGGGTTCGGCGGCGAATTTCATCAAAAGCGCGCCGACGCCTGCCGAAAAGGTCAGCAGACCGGATTGAAATGCGGTCAGGCCGAAGCCGAGTTGCAGCATCAGGGGCAGCAGGAACGGCAGTGCGCCGACGCCGACGCGGAACAACGTGCCAGCGGTGACGCTGATGCGGAAGGTCGGCAAGGCCAGCAGGCGCAGATCGACCAGCGGATTTGCCGCCCGCCGCGCGTGCCGGGTGTAAAGCGCGATCAGGGTCGCGCCGCCCAGCATCAGGGCGACCACTTGCCATGGGCTGGCAAGGTTCAGACCCAGCAAGGTCGCGCCGGTCAGAAACCCGGCCAGACCGGGGCCGAGCAGCAGAAAACCACGGCCATCGAAGCTGCGCGGTTCGGGCTCGCGCAGGTTTGGGATATAGCGACCGGCGAGGATGACGCCCAAAAGCGCGATGGGAATATTGATCCAGAAAATCCAGCGCCAATCCCAATAGGTGGTGATATAGCCGCCCAAAGGCGGGCCAAGCACCGGACCCAGCAGCGCGGGCACGGTCAGCCAGGCCAAGGCGGCGACCAGCCCGGTGCGTGGCGTGCCCCGCAGCACGATCAGCCGCCCCACCGGCATCATCATCGACCCGCCGATGCCCTGCAAGGCGCGGGCTGCGACCAGCTCGATCAGGCTGGTGGACAGGCCGCAGGCGATCGAGCCAAGCGCAAACACCACGATCGCCCAGCGAAACACCCGCCGTGCGCCGAATCTGTCGGCCACCCAGCCCGAAGCGGGGATGAACACCGCCAAGGCCAGCAGATAGGTGGTCAGCACCAGTTTCAGGTGGATCGGATCGGATTGCAAATCCCGCGCGATTTCCGGCAGCGAGGTCGATAGCACAGACGCGTCGATGTTTTCCATCAACAGGGCGGTGGCAACGATCAGGGGCAGGACGCGGGGGGAGGCCATGGCGGGAGCTTCGGCCAGCGGCAGGCGGGGTGCAAGCCCCTGCGCCTGTTTTCGCAGCAAATCGTCCGCCGGGTGAGGGCGGGCGGTTTGCGGGTTTGCAGGGGGTCAGCTTTCGCGGAAAGCCTGGTTGAAGTAATCGGTGAACGGTTTGAGCAGATACGACATCGGCGAGCGGGCACCGGTTTCGATGAAGGCTTCGACCGGCATGCCCGGCAGCAGGGTCTGATCCGTCAGCTTGGCCAACTCGCCGTCATCCAGCAGGATTTCGGCGCGGAAGAACGGGATCTGGGTGCGCTGATCGACCAGTGCATCGGCGGAGACCGTGGCGACATGGCCGAACAATTCCGGCGTGGTGCGGGCGGAAAATGCCGGGAACACCACGCGGACTTTTTGCCCGACATGCACCTCATCGATATGGATCGGCTGCACCTGCGCGGTGATCACCAGTGGGCGATCTTGCGGGATGATATACAGCACCGGCTCGGCGGCGCGCAGCACGGAACGCGGTGTGGTGACTTGCATGCCCAGCACGATACCCGACACCGGAGCGCGAATTTCAAGCCGGGAGATCCGTTCGATCAGCGCGCGACGGCGTTCGACCAGTTCCAGCGCCTGCGGGCCAAGGTCGCGCAGTTGCGCGTTGGCCTCTTCGCGGCGGACGGCGGCGAGGCGGAGGATTTCCAGCTCGATTTCGGTGGCGCGGCCTTCGGCTTGGGCACGCGCTGCGGTCAATTCGCCGCTGCGGCCTTGCAGGCTGGCCTCTTCGCGTTGCAGCGCCAGCACGCGGCTGGATTGGGCAAGGCCCTTGTCGAGCAGGCTTTGCTGATTGGTCAGTTCCTGCTGGATCAGCACCAGTTGCGATTGCAGCGCGGTGTTCTGGGCATTGATGCCATCAATCTGCGAGGCGATCTGGGCGGAGCGTTTGTCCAGCTGTTCGCTTTGACGGGCGGTGCTTTCGCGGCGGGCGAAGAACAGCTTGCGCTGACCCTCGATCTGTTCGACGACATCGGGGCGGGTTTTCGCCAGCTCGGCCAGCTCACCGCTGAACACCGGCTCGGCCTTGTCGTCGCGTTCAGCCTCCAGCCGGGCGCGGCGCGACAGGGTTTCGAATAATTGGCCTTCAACGATGGCCAGTTCGGATTGCAGCAGGCTGCCATCCAGCCGGATCAGCAGATCGCCCGCCTTGACCGGTTGCGCCTCTTTCACGGCGATTTCGGCAACAACGCCGCCATCGGGGTGCTGCACGATCTGGCGGTTTTGTGCGACTTCAAGCTGGCCCGAAGACACGATGGCCCCGTCGATTTCGGTGAACAGCGTCCAGCCGCCAAAGCCGCCGACCAGCAGGGCAACGGTGACAAGGCCGACGATGACCGGGCGGCGGGCTGACCATGCGGCACCTTTCGCGACCGGTTTCGCGGCCAAGGTGGGCGAGACGGCGGTAGGGTTGGTTTGCGCAGCGGTGGCGGGAGTTTGGCTCATGACACGCCTCCGGGGGTGGTCGCCTGGGTGATCTGGTTGTGGTTCTTCACCATCTCGCGCAGCACGGCATCACGCGGGCCAAAGGCGCGGCGCATGCCGTCTTCCAGCACCAGCAACAGCTCACATTCCTGAATGGCGGCGGGTCGGTGCGCCATGATCAGCACCGCGCCGCCCGCTTCCTTGGTGGTGCGGATCGCGGTGTTCAGCGCAATGGTGCCGTCGTTGTCGAGGTTGGAGTTCGGTTCATCCAAAACAAGGATCACCGGGTTGCCATACAGCGCGCGGGCAAGGCCGATGCGCTGAATCTGACCGCCGGAAAGCCGCCCGCCGATCTGGCTGATGCGGGTATCATAGCCTTCGGGCAGTTTGATGATCATGTCATGCGCGGCGGCGCGCTTGGCGGCATCGACGATCTGCGCCGGATCGGCGCCAGAGTGCAGTCGGGCGATGTTTTCGGCGATGGTGCCATCAAACAAGGTGATCCGCTGCGGCAGATAGCCGATGTAGCTGCCCAGAATGTCGGGGTCGTATTGGTCCAGCGTCGCGCCATCGAGCCGCACTTTGCCGCCCGCCGGTTTCCACACGCCGATCAGGGCGCGGGCGAGGGTGGATTTGCCTGCACCTGACGGGCCGATGACGCCCATCGCCTGACCGGGTTCAATCCGGAAGCTGACCGCGCGCAGCACCGCCTGCATTTCGCCGGGCGGGATCACGGTCAGGTTTTGCGCCTCCAGCACGGCTTTCGGTTTCGGCAGGGCGGTGCGGGTGGGCTCTTCGGGCATGCGCGACAGCAGGTCCGACAGGCGGCGGTTGGCCTCTTGCGCGCGGGTGACAACGGCCCATTGGCCGACCGCCTGTTCGATCGGTTGCAGCGCGCGACCCAGCAGGATCGAGCCTGCGATCATCGCACCAGCAGAAAGCTCGCCTTTCAGCACCAGCCAGGCACCAAGGCCCAGCATGGCCGATTGCAGGAACACCCGGAAGGTTTTCGAGATGCCGCCAAAGCTGCCCGCCAGATCGCCCGCAGCGATGCTTTCGGCCAGTGCCGCACCGCGGGCTTTCTGCCAGCGGTCAAACGCGGCGCCGGTCATGCCCAACGCCTGCACGGTTTCGGATTCTGACTTGATCATGTCAGACATCCGCTCGGCCACCATGGTCAGGTTGTTGGTCCGGTTCAGCGGTGCCAGCGTCATGCGCTGGTTCAGCACGGTGACGATGATCAGGAAGATCCCGCCCGCCACGGCCAGCCAGCCAAGGTAGGGGTGGAAGATGAAGATGGCGGCGATGAAGATCGGCGTCCACGGAATATCGAAGATCGCCAGCAGCACCGGGGAGGCCCAAAGCCGTTGGATCGCCTCAAGATCGCGCTGGGCGGCGACGGCGGTGGGCTCGTTCGGCTGCAATGTCAGGCGGCGCATCGCGGCGGAAAACACCCGACGGTCAAGCCTGTCCTGCATCTTGGCCCCGATGCGGGCCATGACGCGGGCGCGGGCGTTATCGAGGATCCCCATGGCAAGGAAAAGGAAAGTGACCAGCACCGACAGCGCCACCAGCGTCGCTTCGGAGCGGCTGCCCAACACGCGGTCGTAGACCTGCAACATGTAAAGCGAGCCGGTCAGCTGCAAGATGTTGGCGAATATGGAAAAAATCCCGACGGCCCAAAGCAGGCCACGCTGATCGGCCCGTGCCGCGCGAAGCTCTGCCTCGCCGCGACGGTTGTCTAGCTGGCTCATAAGCCGTCTCCGTTTCCTGCCCGTTGCGCCATTATACGCAGACAGTCAGATCGGCGGAAATCAACCTGCGTCACCGACATGCCACGCTTGGCCGTTGTCTTGGCTCACGGCGCAGCTTATCCCTTGTCTTCTGCGGACAAAATCTATGCTTGGCAATGAACTCCCACAGGAATGTAGAAGTATGACCCGCATGATTCCATCCCTTTCTGAAGCAATTGGTCGAATTGCCGTCGGTTGTGTCGGGATTGCCTGCCTCGCTGCGCTGGGCGCTTGTGCGAAGCCGCTTGCGACAGGCGCGATCAACGACCCGCATGAGGTGGAAAACCGGCAGATGTTCGCCTTTAACGTCGCGGTGGATGAAAAGGTGCTGAAGCCGCTTGCAGGCGGGATGGGCGGTGATGGCCGCGGCCCGCTGCAAACCGGTATCAAGCATGTTGCCGACAATCTGGACGCGCCGGGGGATGTGGTGAACAACATCCTGCAACTGCGGCTGGGTCAGGCGGTGCATAACACGCTGCGCTTTGCGGTGAACACGACCATCGGGCTGGGCGGCATTTTTGATCCGGCCACCGCGATGGGGGTCGAGGCCAAGGAAACCGACTTTGGTGAGACGCTGTATGTCTGGGGCGTTGATGAGGGCGCGTATCAGGTGCTGCCGTTGCTGGGGCCATCGACGGCACGCGATACGGCGGGGCAGGTGGTTGACTACGCGATCAACCCGCTGCGGTTTGTTATCAAGAAGCCGGAAAGCTATGTCGCAAGCGCGGTGAAGCTGGCCGACAAGGTTGGATCACGCTCTCGTCATTCCGATACGGTGGACTCGATCCTATATGATAGTGCAGATGCCTATGCACAGGCGCGGTTGCTGTATCTGCAGAATCGCCGCTATGAGCTGGGTCAGGCCCCGGCTGATGACACGTTTGAGGATCCCTATGCAGAATAACCACTCGATGATGTCGCGTCGCCGCTTTGCGGCTGGCTTTGCTTTGGGATCTGTGGCGCTTGCTTTGCCGCTGCCGTCTCTGGCCCTGACGGTCGATGACGCCCGCGCGATGATTGGCAAGGCGGTGGCCGAGATCAACCGCACCATTGCTTCCGGCAAAAGCGAAGCCGCGATGTTTGGCGATTTCGAGAAAATTTTCATTCGCTATGCCGACGTGCCGACGATTGCGCGGTCGGCGCTGGGTGTGGCCGCGAAATCGGCCAGCAAGGCGCAGATGACTGCCTTCACCAAGGCGTTTCAAGGCTATATCAGCCGGAAATATGGCTCGCGCTTCCGCGAATTCATCGGCGGCAAGATCGAAGTCACCGACGCCCGCCCGATCAAGAGCTATTACGAGGTGATCTCGGTGGCGCATCTGAAGGGGCAGGCCCCGTTTGATGTGCGTTGGCATGTGTCGGACAAATCTGGCCGCAATCTGTTCTTCAATATCATCATTGAAGGCGTGAACATGCTGGCGTCCGAGCGCACCGAAATCGGCGCGATGCTGGATAAACGCAAAGGCAATATCGACGCGCTGATCACCGATCTGAAAACCGCCTGATCTGACGGTTTAGCGACGTGTCGTAGAAATTGAGCGCCCCTTCGCGGGGCGCTTTTTCAATTATTCTGACCGTTGAGGATGTCTTTCAACAGCGACTCGACCTGGTCATCGGTCGGGTTCATCAGCGGCTCCGAGGGCGCGACCGGCTGGGATGAGACGTTGTTGCCCGCTGGGCGCAGCCGGGCATTGGGCACGATCATTTGCAGATCAGACGGTGGAATGCCGTCGTTCACCCGGACCATGACTTCGTGCCAGATTTCGGCGGGCAGGCCCGCGCCGGTGACACCTTGCAGCGGGGTGTTGTCATCGTAGCCGATCCAGACGCCGGTGACGTAATCAGCGGTAAAGCCGATGAACCACGCATCGCGCGCCGCACTGGTGGTGCCGGTCTTGCCCGCAACCGGTCGATCATCCAGCCGCGCCTTGGTGCCGGTGCCAGATTCGACGACCTGATTCATCATGTAGGTCAGCAGCTGCGCGGCCTCTTCGGAAATCACCCGTTCGCCAATGCCGCCGCCCGCACCCATCAGCGGTTCGGCCTCGTCCTTCAGCTTCAGTTCCATCAGCCCGTAAGGCGTGACCGAGGAGCCACCGTTCAGGATGCCGGCATAGGCGCCGGTCATCTCGATCAGGGTGGATTCCGAAGCCCCCAGCGCAAGCGCGGGGCCAGCGGCAAGATCGGACTGAATGCCGAAGCCTTCAGCCACAGCTCGCACCGCCTCGCGACCGACCGCTTCGGAGACGCGAACGGCAGGGATGTTGCGGCTTTCCTTCAAGGCTTGGGTCAGGGTGATCAAGCCTTCGAATTTCTTGTCATAGTTGTCCGGCGTCCATGGGCCAGAGCCGGGGATGTTGATGGTCAGCGGGCTGTCATCGACGAAATCGGCGGGCGACCAGCCCAGATCAAGCGCGGCGGCATAGACGAAGGGCTTGAAGGAAGACCCGGTTTGCCGCAAGGCCTGCGTGGCGCGGTTGAAGCTGCCGGCAGCCTCTATCTTGCGGCCGCCGACCATGGCGCGCACGGCGCCATCCGCGCTCATCACCACAATCGCGGCCTGAGCTTTGGAGCCGGATTTGACCTTGTTGTCGAACACCCAGGCCAGCGCCTGTTCGGCATCCTTTTGCAGCTTCTGATCCAAAGTCGTGCGCATGATCACGTCTTCGGTGGTGGTGGAGGTCAGGAAATCCGGCGCGGTTTCCATCACCCAATCGGCGAAAAATCCGCCGGATTTGGTTTGCGCGGCTTCGGAAAGCTGGGCGGGGCCTGCGTGGGCGTCGGCCGCCTCTGCAGGGGTAAGGTAGCCCTGTTCCGCCATCAGGTCGATGATCACATCGGCGCGATCCTGCGCGCGTTTGAGGTTGTTGGTCGGCGCATATTTCGACGGCGCTTTCAGCAGACCGGCCAGCATGGCGGCCTGCGCCGGGTTTACCTGATTGGCGGAAATGCCGAAATAGCGCTGGGCGGCGGCCTCGAACCCGCGCGCACCAGCACCAAGATAGGCGCGGTTGAAATAGATCGTCAGGATTTCCGCCTTGGAGTATTTCGCCTCCATCGCCATGGCGTAGGGGATTTCCTTCAACTTGCGCATCACCCCGCCAGACCGGCAATCCGCCTCGTATGCGGCTTCGGATTTCCACTGCGCCGGATCATAGCGCAGGCCGAGGCAAAGCAGTTTGGCGACCTGCTGGGTGATGGTCGAGCCGCCGTTGCCTTCGAGCGGACCACGGCCTTCTGACAGGTTGATCTTGATGGCGCTGGCAATGCCGCGCGGCGAGACGCCGAAATGGCGGTAAAAACGCTTGTCCTCGGTAGCGATGACGGCGTTCAGCAGGTTGGGGGAAACCGTGTCGGCGGTGATCTGGCCGCCAAAGGTTTCGCCGCGCCAGGCAAACACCTGATCGTTGCGGTCAAGCAGCGTGACAGAGCCTTTGGCGCGGCCATCCAACAAGGCGGTGACCGGAGGGAGCGTCTGGTAGAAGTAGAACACGATCCCGGCCAGGATCAGCGCCGAGACAAAGCCAACCCGCCACGCCACGCCCCAGATCACGCGCCAGACGCCGCTGATCAGCCCGGTGATCAGCCGCACGAAGATGTTGCCCGAACGGCGCGGCTGCGGGCGTTTGCGGGCAGGTTTTTTTGGGGGCGGGGTGCTGCGCGCTGCCGCCTTTGCCGCAGCATAGCGCCTGTCCGCCACGAGGGGCCTGCCCCCTTTGCCCGATGCCGCCATGCCTGCCTGTGCCCCATTCTGGTGTTTGCAGCACTCTAGCGGGTTCGTCGGGGAATGCGAAGCACGGCGTTTGTCGATTCGCGGACTGTTGCCGCTTAAAAATAAGGCATTGCCGAGAATTCATGCGGCAAATTTAGGCCTTTTTCGCCGCGGGCGGTTTTTGCAGCGCCGCAAACTTGTGCTGCGCCTGCGAAGGCCGCCTCAATCAAGGCAAGGGTCTGCAACGGGCCCAAGGAAAGGGGTGCATCGTGAAAATGATCATAGCCGCCATCAAGCCCTACAAGCTGGACGAGGTCCGCGAGGCGCTGACCGAGATCGGCGTTCGGGGCATGATGGTTACTGAAATCAAGGGCTTCGGCATGCAGTCGGGCCATACTGAAATTTATCGCGGCGCGGAATACGCGGTGAACTTCGTGCCGAAGATGCGGCTGGAGATCGTGGTGTCCGACAGCCTTGCCGATACGGTGGTGGAAGCCATCACCAAAACCGCCCGGACCGGCAAGATCGGTGACGGCAAGATTTTCGTGCTGGATGTGGCCAGCGCCCTGCGGGTGCGGACCGGCGACGTCGACGACGACGCGCTTTAAGGGGGACTGGATATGATGAAGAAACTTGCAATTTCTGCCGCCACGCTGCTGGCGGCCCTGCCCGCTCTGGCGCAGGAAGCCACCGAAGCGGTGGCCGAAGCCGCAGCCCCGGTTGCCGAGGCTGCGGCCCCGGTGATGGACAAGGGCGATGTGTCGTGGATGATGACCTCGACCGTGCTGGTGCTGTTCATGACCCTGCCGGGTCTGGCGCTGTTCTACGGCGGCCTGGTGCGCAGCAAGAACATGCTGTCGATCCTGATGCAAACCACGCTGATCGCCTGCCTGATCATGGTGCTGTGGGTGGTCTACGGCTATTCGTTCACCTTCGGCGGATCAACCAGCCCGTATTGGGGTGGCACCGGCAAGCTGTTCCTGTCGGGTGTGACGGCGGACAGCATGGCGGCGACGTTCTCGGCCGGGTTTGTCATTCCTGAATTCCTGTTCATCGTGTTCCAGATGACGTTCGCGGCAATCACGCCCGCGCTGATCATCGGTGCCTTTGCCGAGCGGGTGAAGTTCAGCGCTGTGCTGCTGTTCAGCGCGCTTTGGGTGACGCTGGTGTATTTCCCGGTGGCTCACATGGTCTGGGACGTCTCTGGTCTGATCTTCGTGATGGGCGCGATCGACTTTGCTGGCGGCACGGTGGTGCATATCAACGCCGGTATTGCGGCGCTGGTCGGCTGCCTGGTGATCGGCAAGCGCGTCGGCTATGGCAAGGAAAACATGGCACCGCACTCGATGGTGATGACGATGATTGGCGCCTCGATGCTGTGGGTTGGCTGGTTTGGCTTCAACGTCGGTTCGAACCTGGAAGCCAATGGTGGCGCGACGCTGGCGATGATCAACACCTTCCTGGCCACCGCTGCTGCGACGCTGGTCTGGTCGCTGCTGGAAAGCCTGCAGCGTGGCAAAGCCTCGATGCTGGGTGCGGCCTCGGGCATGGTGACGGGTCTGGTGGCGATTACCCCGGCTTGCGGCACGGTCGGCCCGATGGGTGCGATTGCACTGGGTGCGATTGCGGTGCTGGCCTGCTACTTCTTCGTGACGGTGGTGAAGAACAAGCTGAAGTATGATGACAGTCTTGACGTGTTCGGCATCCATGGCATCGGCGGCATTGTCGGCGCGGTGCTGACCGGGGTGTTCTCGGCTGGCTGGCTGGGCGGTGTGAAGGGTGACGATTACTCCATCGCTTCGCAGCTGTGGATCCAGATCGAAGCTGTCGCGATTACGCTGGTCTGGTCGGGGGTGATTTCCTACCTGCTCTACAAGCTGATCGACATGACCATTGGCCTGCGGGTGGATCAGGACACCGAACGTCAGGGCCTTGATCTGGTGGTGCATGGCGAGCAAGCCTACCACGGCTAATGCCAGGACGAGATGAAAAGGCCCGCAGGAGAAATCCTGCGGGCCTTTTGCTGTTTGTCAGCGGTTGCCAAATTGTGCGCCTACGGCGCGCTTTTTTCAGTCGCTTCTGGCCTGCGGCCAACCGGCTCCGAGATGCGCGCCGCGCGGGGATATTTAAGGACAGATGAAAGCAAAGTTTCAGCTGTCGATAAATATCCTCGGGGGTGAGCGCACCTGCGCGAGGGGGCGGAAAGCCCCCTGGACCCTGAGCCGGAGCGCGATAGCGCGCAGGCGAGGTAAATGCCTTGCGCGCAGCGCTCCGCTGAATCAGGTCAGTTGCGCAATGGCAGCGGCGAGGATTGGCACGGTCTTTGCGTTCAGCCCGGCGATATTGATGCGGCTGTCGCCAACCATATAGATGCCGTGCTGGTCGCGCAGGGTGTTCACCTGTGCTTCGGTCAGCCCAAGCCGGCTGAACATGCCGCGATGGGTTGCGACGAAATCGAAGCGATCCGACTTGGTGGCGCGGCGCAGTTCATCTGCCAGAGACTGGCGCAGGGTCAGCATGTTCAGGCGGACCTCTTCCAGCTCTGCCTTCCAGTCGGTGCGCAGGGTGTCATCCTCAAGGATCATCGTCACCAGCCGCGCGCCGTGGTCGGGCGGGAAGCTGTAGTTCTGTCGGTTCAGGAAGTTCAGGTTGCCTTGGGTGATCGGCTTGCGGGTGGCATCGCCCAGTGCGATCAGGATGCCGGTGCGTTCGCGGTAGATGCCGAAATTCTTGCTGCACGAGGCGGCGATCAGCACTTCGGGGAATTTCGCGGCGATCATCCGGGTGGCGGCGGCGTCTTCTTCCAGACCATCGCCAAAGCCTTGATAGGCGAGATCCACGAAGGGGATCGCGCCGCGGGTCAGCAGCAGGTCGGTGACTTGCGCCCATTGATCGGCGGTCAGATTGGCGCCGGTCGGGTTGTGGCAGCAGCCATGCAGCAGCACGGCATCGCCTTGCTGGACGCGGGCAAGGTCTTCCATCAGCCCGGCGAAGTCGATGCCGCGGCTTTCAGCGTCAAAATAGCGGTATTCTGCCATTTTCATGCCGAGGTATTTGATGATCGAGGGGTGGTTTGGCCAGGTCGGGTTGGACAGCCAGACGGTGGCGGTGGGGCTGGCGAGTTTGATCAGTTCCAGCGCCTGCCGGATTGCACCCGTACCGCCGGGGGTGGCGACCGAGGCGGCGCGGTCGGCAAAACCGCTGCCAAGGATCATCCGGATCATTGCGGCGTTGTAGGCTGGCTCACCGGCGAGGCCGGTGTAGGTCTTGGTCTTCTCGACCTCCCACAGCTTTTTCTCGGCGGCTTTCACCGCGCGCATCACCGGGGTCAGGCCGGTGGCGTCTTTGTAGACGCCGACGCCAAGGTCGATCTTGTCGCTGCGCGGATCGTCGCGGAACATCGCGATCAGTTGCAGGATCTTGTCCTGCGGCTGCGGGTTCAGGGTTTCCAGCATTGGTTTATCCTTTTTCGACCGCGAGGTCATCGTACATGCCCCATTCGGCCCACGAGCCGTCATAGAGCGCATGGTTGCGGTGGCCGATGCGTTCCAGTGCGAGGCTGAGAACGGCGGCGGTCACGCCCGACCCGCAGGTGGTGATCACGGGTTTTGACAGGGTCACACCTGCGGCCTCAAAGCTTGCGCGCAGGGCATCGGGGGATTTCATCGTGCCATCGGCGTTCAGCAGCGTGCTGAACGGGATGTTCTTTGATCCGGGAATATGGCCGCCGCGCAGACCGGGGCGCGGCTCGGGTGCTTCGCCCTTGAAGCGGGCGGCAGGGCGGGCGTCGAGGATTTCGGCCTCGCCCAGTTTGGCGGCATGGGCGACTTGCGTGACGTCTTTCACCAGATGGTTCTGCCGGGAAACAGTCATGTGGCGGTCGCGCAGGATCGGCGGCATGTCTTCGATCTCGCGGCCCTCGGCACGCCATTTCGGCAGGCCACCATCCAGCACGGCCACATCGGTTTTGCCCATCAGCCGGAAAGTCCACCAGACGCGCGCGGCGGAAAACAGGCCTGCGCCGTCGTAGATCACCACCTGATGCCCATCGCCGATGCCCATCGCGCGCAGGCGGCTGATGAACTTCTCGGGCGGCGGGGCCATATGCGGCAGGTTCGAGCGCTGGTCGGTGATCTCATCAATATCGAAGAACCGCGCGCCGGGGATATGGGCGGCGGCATATTCGGCTTTGGCATCGCGGCCTGCGTCGGGCAGATACCAGCTGGCGTCGATCACTCTCAGGTCGGGGTCTTTCAGATGCGCGGCCAGCCAATCGGTGGAGACCAGCGTTTTGGGGTCATCGGTGGGGGAGGGGGTCATGCGCGGCGCCTCTCTTGATCTGCTGGGCAGGGATGCCGAAGCAGTTAAACCGAAGGGCGCGGGCAGGCAAGGGAGCGCGGGTGCGACAGCGGGTGCCCGCGCAAGAATATTACTTCTTGTCCAGTATGTTTTTGACAACGCCCGGCACCGCCATCAGCGCACCGCCGCCGCCCGAAGCAACCGAGCCAATGATTGATGCCAGATCCATGCCGCCGCCTGCCGCCAAGCACCTTCGATCAGCCGAATGATCAGGTTCATATCCATGTTCCTCGCTCCATGGCTGCCGGGTGCCGAGCGTTGCGGCGCGGGCATGTTCTGGCTTGCGGCTGCCGGTGCAGGCAGGGGGAGTTCTGTGGAAACGGTGGCCCTGTGGCGACGTATTTGGCTGGGCGCTTAGAAGTTGCCCTTCAGTCCTTGCTTCATGATCCGGGATTTTTGCCGATCCCAATCACGTTTTGCGCTGGTTTCGCGCTTGTCTGCCAGCTTTTTGCCCTTGGCGACGCCCAGCTTGATCTTCACCATGCCGCGGTCGTTGAAATACATCTTCAGCGGCACGATGGTCATGCCTTCGCGGCCAATGGCATTCCACAGCCGCGACAGTTCTTTCTTGGAAACCAGCAGCTTGCGGCGACGACGTTCATCGTGCGGGAACAGCGAGGCTTGCAGATAGGGCGCGATATAGCTGTTGATCAACCACAGTTCGCCGCCTTCGACGTTGGCATAGCTTTCGGCGATGTTTGAGCCGCCCTTGCGCAGCGACTTCACTTCTGACCCGTGCAGCATGATGCCTGCTTCCAGATCCCATTCGATATGGTAATCGAAACGAGCGCGCCGGTTTTCGGCGATCAGTTTGGAATTTGGATCGGATTTCTCTGCCATGATGCGCCCGAGATAGGCGAGGTGGCGGCCAGAGTCCAGAAGCGGGGCGGGAATGTTCCTTCAGATTGCGGTCGGCACAGCGCTTTTGCTGGTGAATATCACCTTGTCCGCGATTGCTGCGATGGTGCTGGAGGGGCTGTTGGTGCGCGCGCATCAATGGTTGCTGCGCGAACCGCATCGGCCCAAGCTGGTGGTGTTGCTGGCGGGGGTGTCGCTGTGGGTGTTGGGCGTGGTGACTGCGGGTGTCTGGGTCTGGGCCTTGGCCTATCGCGGGCTGGGAATTTTTGCGACGCTGGAAGAGGCGGTGTATTTCTCTTTGGTCAGTTATACGACGCTGGGTTTTGGCGATGTGCTGCTACACCCGGAATGGCGGTTGCTGGCCGGGATGGAGGCGGCGAATGGCTTTCTGAACTTCGGCTTGCTGACGGCGCTGCTGATTGAAGGGCTGCGTCAGGTGCGGCTGGGGCAATGGGATACCCGGCAGAAGCGGAGCCGTTGACGCGCCGCCTCTGCGTTGGGGATCAGGCTGCAAGTCGGGCGCTCCGGCGGGCAAGGAAAGCGCGGGCGGCAACGGCATCAAGGCGCGGGAAGAAGCTGTCTTCCGGGTAACGGCCTGCGCCATCGGTGACACCGGGGCAATGCAGCAAGACGCCGGTGTTGACGTAGACGATTTCCTCATCGGCAAACAGCGGGGTGATGATGTCCACCGCTTTCGGAGCGTAATGGCGGCGGACGTTCGGCCCGGCAAGCGCCTGCGCCGGGAACATCGCAAACGGTGCGCCTTGCATCGCTTCATCATCCAGCGTGTCGATCAGCAGGTGCTGACCGGGCAACAACAGCAGATCCGAGCAGGCATCATACTGGCCACCGGGCAACATCAGCAGGGCGGTTTCCACCTCGGGGCGCAGGGTGCGGCGGTCAAGGTGCAGGATGCGGGCAAGGCCGCCATCCAGAGTTTGGACACAATCGCCGACCGCCAGCGCCTCAATTGGCTGCCAGCCGCTGCTGGTTTCCAGCAAAGTGCCTGCAACAAGGCCGGTGGTGACCGGGGCGAACAGGGCTTCCACGGCAGAGAAGCTGGTCGCATTGCGGGTAATATCTTGCATAAACATGGGGTTATCCTCCGGGTTAATCTGTGTGGCGTTTGTGTGTGCCTGCTGACAAAGAAGCACCCGAAATTTGCCATTTTTTCGACACGCGCGCGGCGAGGCTTTGGCATTGGTGAATGCGCGGAAACAATGGCCGGTTCTGCCGGGCTGAACCTTCGGGATCGGCGACGGATTATGTCTTCGTTAAGCAACAATCCGCAGCGTGGTTCAGCTGATTCGGCGGTTTTGCGTCAGGATCAGGACGCCACAGGCGACGATTATGGCCGAACCGAGCAGGGTGGCGGCGTCGGGGCGCTCGCCAAAGGCGGCGATGCCGAGCACCATGGCAAACAAGAGCCGAGTGTAGCGGAACGGGGTGACGACGGCGACCTCGCCCACCCGCATGGCAGTGGTCAGCGCGGCATAGGCGCTGATGCCGAAGGTCGCGGCTCCGGCAAGCAGCAGCAGCGTTTGCGGCGCGGGCAGGCTGGCGCCGCCGCCGACGGCAAGGATGATCACGCCTGACAGGGTCAGCATGACAAAGCCGGTGACGCCAAGTTGGGCGTTTGACAGCGCGGGCGGGGCGGCACGGGTCGCAAGGTCGCGGCCTGCGAAACCGGCCATGGCGACCAGCGCCAGCAGGGACAGCGCGGAAAAGCCGTCAAGACCGGGGCGCAGGATGATCAGCACTCCGGCGAAACCAAGCAGGATCAGCAGCCAGCGTTTCAGCCCGACGCGCTCGCCAAAAATCAGCGCGGCCCCCAGCACGACGACCAAAGGCGTGGCTTGCAGGATCGCCGAGGCGACAGAAATCGGCGTCAGCGCGATGGCGAGAGCGTAGAACAGTCTGCCGGTGATCTCGAACCCTGAACGCAGCGCCATGGTGCGGCTGAACATCGCGGCGGGGATCGGCGGTTGGCCCGCGCGCAGGGCAAGGCCTGCGAAGACCGCGATGCCGACAAGGCCAATGATCAGGATCGCCTCGCCCACCGGAACCTGGCGGCTGGCGGCTTTCAGAAAGGCATCTTCCAGCGCGAAGCCAACCATTGCGGCGGTCATATACAGGCTGCCGCGCAGGTTATCGGTCATGGCGAGTCTTTCCATTCATCTTGGTTCAAATATCCCCGCCGGAGGCACCCGGCGCTGCGGCCAGAGCCTCCGGCGGGGATATTTGCGCCAAGATGAAAGCTTAAATCAGACCAGCGTGCTGCATCGCCGCCTTGATGCGGGCCTTGGTCGGCTCGGTCAGTGTGAGCAGCGGCAGCCGCACGTCTTCGCTGCACAGGCCCAGCAGCGACAGGCCGTATTTGGCACCAGCAAGACCCGGCTCGATGAAGATGGCCTCGTGCAGCGGCATCAGACGGTCTTGATACTCCAGCGCTTTGGCGTAGTCACCGGCAAGCGTCGCCGCCTGGAATTCCGCACACAGGCGCGGTGCGACGTTGGCGGTGACCGAAATGCAGCCGACGCCGCCATGCGCGTTGAAGCCCAAGGCGGTGGCGTCTTCACCGGAAAGCTGGATGAAATCGGCACCACAAGAGGCACGTTGCATCGAGACACGCTCGATTTTGCCAGTGGCGTCCTTGACGCCGATGATGCGCGGCAGTTTCGCCAGCGTCCCCATGGTTTCGGGCGACATATCGACCACGGAACGGCCGGGGATGTTGTAGATCACGATCGGCAGATTGCAGCAATCGTGCAGCGCGGTGTAATGCGCGATCAGCCCGGCCTGGGTGGGCTTGTTGTAATAGGGCGTCACCACCAGCGCGGCATCAGCGCCGACCTTTTCGGCGAAGCGGATCAGCGAGATGCCTTCCACGGTATTGTTCGACCCGGCCCCGGCGATCACCGGCACCCGGCCTGCGGCGGTTTGCACCACCACTTCGATCACCTTCTGGTGTTCCTCGTGCGAAAGCGTCGGGCTTTCGCCGGTGGTGCCGACCGGAACCAGACCCGTCGAACCCTCGGCGATGTGCCATTCGACAAGTTTCTTCAGCGTCACCAGATCGAGTTCACCGTCTTTGAACGGCGTAACCAGTGCGGGAATGGACCCTTTGATCATGGTGCGCTTCTCCTGTCTGTGGGCGGTATGAGTCGCCCGGTTGTAAACGCGCCTTTCCTAACCGGCGTTCTGCGGTTTGCCAAGCATGGGCGGTGAATTGCCGGGATAACAGCCTTGTGGGTTGTGAGAATCCGGGGCTTGGGGCAGAATCCGGGGATGAGCAGACTAATGAAGATCGCAAAAGCGGTCACACTCGGTGTTTCGATCCTGATTTCTGGCATGGCGCGGGCGGACGAAGCCACGGCGCTGCGTGATGCGTTGCGGGCGGCGGGCGCTGGTGATTGGCCCGCTGCGCTGACGGCGGCGCAAGGCGCGGGGGCGGTTGGCGGCGAGGTGATCTTGTGGCAATGGCTGCGCGACGGTCAGGGCAAGCTGGGCGCCTACGAAGGCTTTCTGGCGCGCAGGCCGGATTGGCCGGGACTGACCTTGCTGAAGGAAAAGGGCGAGGTGGCGGTGGCGCGGTCTACCGATCCGGCGCGGGTGCTGGCCTATTTCGGTGCGGGCAAACCAAAGACCGGCAAGGGCGCGGTGGCGCTGGTGTCGGCTTTGCTGACTTTGGGCAAGCAGGCTGATGCCGAGGCCGAAGCCTTCCGGGCCTGGACGACGCTGAAATTCGAGGCCGAAGACGAAGACGCGATGCTGGCCTTGATGGGGGCTGCGTTGCGGGTGGCGCATGAAGTGCGGCTGGACCACATTCTGTGGGACAGTGGCCGCAAAGCCGAAGCGCAGCGGATGTTGCCGCGGGTGTCGAAGGATTGGCAGGCGCTGGCCTTGGCGCGGATGGCGCTGCGGGACGACAGCCCCAAGGCGGTGGCCCTGGTCGAGGCGGTGCCGCAAGCACTGGTGGATGATCCGGGTCTGGCGTTTGAACGCTTTGGTTTCCGGATGCGGGCGGATCGCTATGACGATGCTGCCAGCTTGATTCTGGAGCGCAGCAAAACTGCCGCCGCCTTGGGCGACCCACAGGCATGGGCCAAACGCCGGGCCGATCTGGCACGGATCTTGATGCGGCAGGGTGATGCGCAAACCGCCTTGCGGGTGGCAGCGAACCATCAGCTGAGCGCAGGCGACACCTATGTCGATCTGGAGTTTCTGGCCGGGTTTATCGCGCTGCGCAAGCTGGGTGATCCTGACAGTGCGGTCAAGCATTTCGCGCATCTGAAAGAGGCGGTGGCAACGCCGATCTCGGTCGCGCGGGCGGAATATTGGATGGGCCGCGCGCTGGAGGCCAAGGGCGACAAGGCCGGCGCGGATGCGGCCTATGCGCGGGCGGCGCGGAACCAGACGGCCTATTACGGCATGCTGGCGTCGGAAAAGATCGGCCTGCCGCTGGACCCTGCCTTGGTGAGTGTGGGCGAACCGGGGCCGGGGTGGCGCAGTTCTGGCTTTGCGGGTAGTTCGGTTTTGGCGGCCGGGATGGCCTTGGCCGAGGCGGGCGACCGGACTTTGGCAAAACGGTTCTTCCTGCATCTGGCGGAAAGTCTGGACGGCACCGAATTGGAACAGCTGGCCGATCTGGCTTTGCGGATGAACGAGCCGCATATCGCGGTGTTGATCGGCAAGGCGGCGGCAGAGCGGGGGCTGATCCTGCCGCGCGCCTATTATCCGGTGCCGGAATTCGTGCCGGATAATCTGCCGGTCAGCCGCGCGCTGGCGCTATCCATCTCGCGCCGGGAAAGTGAATTTGATCCCAGCGCGCAAAGCAAGGCGGGTGCGCGCGGGTTGATGCAGGTTTTGCCTGCGACGGCGGAACAGGTGGCGAAGAAGCTGGGCGAGCAATCTTCGGCGGGGCGGCTGATTTCTGACCCGGCGTTCAACGTGCGGATGGGGGCTGCCTATCTGGGCCATATGGCCGAAGAGTTCGGCCCTGCGGTGGCACTGATCGCTTCAGGCTATAATGCCGGGCCGGGGCGGCCGCGCAAGTGGATCGCGCAGTTTGGCGATCCGCGCAGCGCGGCGGTTGATGTGGTGGATTGGGTCGAGATGATTCCGTTCAGCGAAACCCGGACCTATGTGATGCGGGTATCCGAAGGCGTGGTGATCTATCGCGCGCGGCTGAAAGGGCAGGCGGGGCCGGTGCGGCTGACCGCCGAACTGACGGGACGCTAGACAGTCTGGGCGTTAGACGGTCGGGGTGATCGATCGCGAGGTCACCCATTGCCGCCACAGCGTAAACAGGCTGGCCGAGACCACGACCAGCGTGCCGATGGCGACGTTCAGGCGCAGGCTTTCACCGAACCAGAATACGCCCTCCAGCGCGATGAAGACCAGTTGCAGGTAAGCAAGCGGTTGCAGCACCGACGCTTCTGCCACCGCATAAGCCTTGATCAGCAAGCCGTGGCCGATGATCGCGGTGCAGCACAGCGTTGCCATGAACAGCCAATCGCCGGATGACATTGGCGTCCAGTGCCACAGCCCGAACGGGGTGATGGCGATAGCCCCGACGACGCCGATCCAGAAGAAGCTGACCGAGGCCGCATCCTGGCGCGCGACATAGCGGGTCAACAACCCGTAAAGCGCAAACAGAAACGCCGAAACCAGCGGGATGATCGCCCAAGGTGAAAACACCGTCATGCCCGGTTGCAGAATGATCAGCACGCCCGAAAACCCGACCGCAATTGCGCTCCAGCGACGCCAGCCGACCTTTTCGCCCAGGATCGGGCCAGACAGCGCCGCGACCAGCAACGGGGTGCAGGCAAAGATGGCATGAGTCTCGATCAGGCCAAGCTTGACGAAGGCGACAACCATGATCGCCACCTCGACGATCAGGATCAGGCCGCGCGCGGCTTGCAGGTAGGGGTGTTTGGTATGGATCGCGGCGCGCAGCCCTCCGGGGGCGCGGGCGGCCAGCAGCATGACAAAAGCGGCGAAGACCCAAAAGCGGATCATCACCACCATATAGACGCTGTAATTGCTGCCCAGATGCCGCGACACGCCGTCTTGCAGCGCAAAGATCGCGGCGGACCCTGCCATCAGCCAGATGCCTTTGCGGGTGTTCTGGGTTGCCTTCATCGGGCTCATGCTGCGGCCTCTGTTCGGTGGGTGTGCCACAAGGCGTAGATGCCCGCCGCAACGATCAACACGGTGCCAAACACCACAGGCAGGGCAAGCGTTTCGGCAAAGAAGGTCAGGCCGATCATCGAGGCAAAGACAATGTGGAAATAGGCGAAAGGCTGCACGGAGGACGCCTCGGCGGCCTCGTAAGTCTTTTGCAGCAGCCAGTTTGCCAGAATCGCGACTGCGGCATAGGCGGCCATGTAGAGCCAGTCGGTGCCGCTGATGCTTTCCCAGAATGGCAGGCCGATCAGGGTCATCACCCCCGCGCCGATCATCGGCGGCCAGAAAAAGGCGGGAAAGAACGCCTCATCGCGGCTGGTGAGCCGGGTCAGTACGGCGTAAATCGCAAAGAACAGCGCCGAAATCAGCGGCAACAGCGCGGGCCAGCTGAACAGACCCGATCCGGGGCGCAGGATGATGATCACGCCAACCAGACCGGCTGCAACGGCGGCCCAGCGCTGCCAGGTCAGCTTTTCGCCCAGCACCGGGCCGGACAGCGCCACGACCAGCAGCGGGCAGACCGAAAACACCGCATGGCTTTCGATCAGCCCGATCAGGGTATAGCCGTAAACCATGATGCAGATCTCGGCCACCAGCAGCAGCGCGCGCAGCACATGCGCGGGCATCCGGCGTGATCGGGTGGCGGCGCGCAACCCTTCAGGGCGGCGCAGCGCCAGCAGCATCACGAAGGCCGCAAAGACCCAGTAGCGCACCATCACCACCATCAAGGTGTTGTAGTGGCCCGCCAAATACCGCGAAAAGCCATCCTGCACCGCAAAGGCGGCGACGGCGGCGATCATCAGAAGGATGCCCTTGCGGTTATTCACGGCAGATATCCAGCGGTCATGTGGCGTTTCTTGCCATGGCCGGGGCGGCGTTCTACTTGAAAACCCGCCTCGGCCAGACTGCGGCGGACATGACCAGCGGCGGTATAGGTGGCAAAAGTGCCGCCGGGCGCGGTGTGGCGCGCAACCTCGGCCATGATCTCGGGCGACCACAGCTCAGGGTTCTTGGCGGGCGAAAATCCATCCAGAAACCACGCGTCGGCCTTGCCGTCCCATGCCGCAAGGGTTTCGCGTGCGTCGCCGATGATGATACGGGCGCTGACCGCGCCAAGGGTGAAGCTGGTTTCACCCGCCTGCCAGGCAGCAAGAAACGGATCGGCGATGGCGCGGGCCTCGGGGAAGTGATCCAGCGCGCGGGCGATGTCGGCGGCGGGCAGCGGGAAAGCCTCAAAACTGGTGAAGCGGATCGGCGTATCGGTGATCAGCGTCAACGCCAACAGGTTCAACGCGGTGCCAAAGCCCAGTTCGGCGACATGAAAACCGGGGGTGAGACGCGCGGGCAGATCGTTGCCGGCCAGGAAAACATGGCGGGTTTCCGACAGACCGTCGTTCAGCGAAAAATAAGGGTCGTCAAACTGGGTCGAGACCGGGATCACACCGTCGCGCCAGTCGAGGCCGGATTTCGGGGGGGTGGGCTGTTCGGAGCAGGTCATTTGTCATAAGCCAAAGGTCGGGCGGACCATGCGGAAGGCGGTGCGGAATGGCAAGGGTTGATCTGACGGTGCGCGGCGCAGGCATTTTTGGGCTGTCGATTGCCTGGGAGGCGGCGCGACGCGGCGCGCGGGTGCGGCTGGTCGAGATTGATCGGATCGGCGCCGGGTCATCTGGCGGGCTGGTGGGCGCCCTGTCGCCGCATGTGCCGGAAAGCTGGAATGAAAAGAAGGCGTTTCAGCTGGAAAGTCTGCTGATGGCCGAAAGCTGGTGGGGCGCAGTCGAGGCTGCTTCGGGTCTGGCCTCGGGTTATGGTCGCGTGGGCCGGTTGCAGCCGCTGGCGGATCAGGCGGCGGTTGATCTGGCGCGGGCGCGCAGCAGTTCGGCCGCAGAGCTTTGGCAAGGCCGCGCGGAATGGCGGGTGGTTCCGGCGACAGGCGCGGCGTGGGAGCCGGCTTCCGCGTCCGGCTGGCTGGTTGAGGACAGTCTGAGTGCAAGACTGCACCCGCGGTTGGCGGCGCAGGCCTTGGTCGCGGCGATCCGCGCGGTGGGGGGTGAGGTGATCATCGGCGACGCGGAGGATGTCAGCCCGGTGATCTGGGCGACGGGATTGGCCGGTCTTGCAGCATTGTCGGCGGATCTGGGGCGTGTGGTGGGCGCTGGCGTGAAAGGGCAGGCATTGAGCCTGCGCTACCCTGCGGCGACTTTGCCTCAGCTGTTCGTCGATGGCCTGCATGTGGTGCCGCATGTGGATGGAACGGTGGCGGTTGGGTCAACTTCGGAGCTGACCTTTGCTGACGGGGCGGCGGTGGATGGGCAACTCGATGCGCTTCACGACAAGGCGGTGATGGCCTTGCCGGTGCTGGCGGGGGCAGAGGTGGTGGCGCGTTGGGCCGGGGTGCGGCCAAGGGCAAAAACGCGCGCGCCCTTGCTGGGGGCGTGGCCGGGACGTGCCGGCCATTTCGTGGCCAACGGTGGTTTCAAGATCGGTTTTGGTATGGCGCCGAAAGTGGCGGAGGTGGTGGTGGATCTGGTGCTGGAAGGTCGCGATGCCGTGCCGGAGGGGTTTCGGCTTTGAACACTGTCCACGCGTGGACAGTGAGGCGTACTATATATAACAATGGATTAGACTGCACGCTTCAGGCTTTCTTAACGTTTCAACTTTCGGCAAAGGTGCGTGAAATCACGCACCCTACGGAGGCTGCTGTGATGTGGCGGTTTCGACATTGCACGCCTGCGGCGCAAGTTTTTTCAGATGCCTCTGGCCTGCGGCCAACCGGCACCGGGGTGCGCGCCGCGCGGGGATATTTAAGGACAGATGAAAAGGCTTTTCATCTTGGTAAAAATATCCTCGGGGGAGTCGCGCTTGCCTTGGCAAGCGTGACGGGGGCGGACAGCCCCCTGCAGAGCCGAAGCGCGGCACGCGCGCAGGCGTGGTAAAAGGCTTGCGCGGCACGCGCGCTGTTGGGTCACGCGGTTCAGATTTTCGGGCGGTTGTCGATGATGCGCCCGGCTTTGCCTTGACTGCGCGGCACGGTGCCGGGGATACCAGCATTGACCTGCACGGTGATGCCCAGCATCTGCTTGATCCGCTTCTGCAAGCGTGCGCCCAGCCGCAACCGCTCGGCGTCTTCGGTGGCATTGGCGGTTTCGACGCTGAGGATCATCGCATCCATCCGGCCCTCACGGCGCAGTTCGATCTGGAAATGCAGGGCGAGGCCGGGTTGCGCCAGCAGCTGTTCTTCGATCTGGCTGGGGAACACGTTCACCCCGCGCAGGATGATCATGTCGTCGCTGCGGCCGCGCAGCTTTTCGATCCGGCGCATCGAACGGGCGGTGCCGGGCAGCAGGCGCGTCAGGTCGCGGGTGCGGTAACGGATGATCGGCAGCGCCTCTTTGGTCAGCGAGGTCAGCACCAGTTCACCGACCTGACCGTCGGGCAGCACCTCGCCGCTGGCGGGATCGATGATTTCGGCCAGAAAGTGATCTTCCCACAGATGCAGGCCGTCTTTGGTTTCGACGCATTCAATGGCGACGCCCGGCCCGATCACCTCGGACAGACCGTAGCAATCCAGTGCGTGCATGTCGAAGGCCTGCTCGATTTCGGCGCGCATGGCGTTGGTCCAGGGTTCACCACCGAAGATGCCGACGCGCAGCGGGCTTTGGCGCGGGTCGCGGCCCTGGGCACGGTATTCATCCAGAATCGACAGCATGTAAGACGGGGTTGAACCGATGGTGGAGGCGCCGAAATCTTCGATCAGCGACACTTGCCGATGCGTCATGCCGCCGGAAACCGGCACCACGGTACAGCCCAGTTTCTCGGCGCCGTAGTGAAAGCCCAAGCCGCCGGTGAACAGGCCATAGCCATAGGACAGATGCACGATATCGCCCGGACGGGTGCCGCAGGCGCGCATCGAACGGGCCATCAGCCCGGCCCAGGTATCCAGATCTTTCGCGGTATAGCCGACGACGGTGGGTTTGCCGGTGGTGCCAGACGAGGCGTGCAGACGGATCACCTGTTCGCGCGGCACGGCGAACATGCCGAAGGGATAATTGGCGCGCAGGTCAGATTTCTGGGTGAAGGGAAAGCGGCGGATGTCGGCAAGGCTGCGCAGATCGTCGGGGTGCACGCCTGCGGCTTTGAAGGCGACGGCGGTATGGGCGACATTATGGTAGGCGTGCGCCAGCGACCATTTCAGCCGGGTCAGTTGCAGCGCCTCGATTTCATCGCGCGAGGCGATCTCGATCGGGTCAAGCGATTGGCGGTCCGGGGCCAGATCGAGCATGGGGTCTCCTTCGCGAAAACAGCGAGTCACTGGTAGGTTTAGCGTAGATGGTCGGGAAAATTTGGCATTAGCGTGGCGATGGGGCAAAAATCAGCGGTTTGGCGTGGTGACGAACCGCGCCTGTGCCCGCAAAAGCGCAACGGTGCTGCCGTCTGCCGTGCGAATGGTCACATCATAGATCGCGCTGCGACCGGCGCGGGTGGTCAGGTGGGCCTCGGCGGTCAGTCGGTCGCCGGGTTTGGCCGGGGCCAGGTAGGTGATGTTGTTCGCCTGCGCCACCGCGCCGGTGGCATCGGCGTTGGCGGCATAGGCGAAGGCGCAGTCGGCCAGCGTGAACAGCACGCCGCCGTGGCAGATGGCGTGGCTGTTCAGGTGCTGGGCGGTGACGGTCAGGCCCAGCCGCGCGGTGTCGGGGCCGACCGTCAGCAATTCCAGCCCGAGCGCATGAGCGGCGTTGTCGCGCGCCCACATCGCGGTAATATCGGCTGGGAAATCGGTCATTTACGCTTTCAACAATTCATGCACCATCGGGATGACCTTTTCGCCATAAAGCTGGATGCAGGTCAACAGCGCTTGATGCGGCACCGGGCCGGTACTGTATTTCATGTCAAAGCGCTGGATCTTCAGATCGCGCATGGTGGTGGCGATTTTCTTTGCCACGGTTTCAGGCGAGCCGACATACAGCGAGCCGTGGTGGATTTCTTCGAGATAGCGGTCTTTGGTGGTGGGCGGCCAGCCACGCTCGCGCCCGAGGCGGCCAAACATGGTCTGGTAATGCGGCCAGAGGGTTTCTTGCGCCTCCGCATCGGTGGTGGCGACAAAGCCGGGGGAGTGGATGCCGATCGGGCGGGTGGTTTTGCCCAGTTGCTCCACGGCGCGGTGGTAAAGATCGATATAGGGCAGGAAGCGGCGCGGGTCGCCGCCGATGATCGCCAGCATCAGTTGCAGGTCTTGCCGCACGACACGCACCACCGATTCCGGGCTGCCACCAACGCCGACCCATGTGGTCAGGCCCTTGGCATCCAGCGGCGGGTAGACGATCTGGTTTTTCAGCGCCAGGCGGGTCTGGCCCTGCCATGTCAGGCTGGGTTGGCGCACCAGTTTGGCGAAGATGTCGAGTTTTTCTTCGAACAGAAGTTCATAATCATCCAGCGCAAAGCCGAACAGCGGGTAGCTTTCGGTAAAGCTGCCGCGGCCAAGGATCACCTCGGCGCGACCGTTGGAGATCGCGTTGAGGGTGGAGAAGCGTTGGAACACCCGGATCGGATCATCCGATGACAGCACGGTGACGGCGGTGCCAAGGTGGATTTTCGAGGTGCGGGCGGCGATGGCGGCCAGCAGCATTTCGGGTGCCGAGATTGCGAAATCCGGGCGGTGGTGTTCGCCAAGGCCGATGAAGTGGATGCCAACCTGATCGGCCAGAACCGCCTCGTCCACCACGTCGCGGATCACCTGATCCATCGGTTTGGGGCTGCCCTGCGCGTCGTTGGACACGTCGCCGAAGGTATCAAGGCCAAGTTCGATCATCTGTCTGCTCCTGTGTTGCAGCAGACATAAGGCCAGCCGCGCGGTTTCGGAAGTCCGCGCGGCTGCACAGTGGCTGTTCAGCCGATGTAGGCGCGCAGGGCGGCTTCGGTGCCGTGGTCGCGGATCCGGGCCAGATGGGTGGCGAAGGCCTGCTGGAACGTCGGGTTGTCGGCCAGATCGCCGTAGATCGTGCGCTGGTTCAGCCAGATTTGCGGGTTGCTTTGCGCCAGCAGCGCGGTGGCTTGCAGCGCATCCCAGTTCGGATCGTTGGGCGGAATATGGGTGCCGTGATCGGATGTGCCAGTGCAGTAGCGACACCACAGCGCCGACACCAGCGCCAGCCCGTCGCAGGATTGCCCCGCCGCCAGACGGTCGCGCAGCGGCGGCACGATGAATTTCGGTTGCCGGTTGGAGCCATCAAGGCAAAGGCGGCGTTCAGTATCGGCTACCTCGGGGTTCGAGAAGCGCTCTACGATCTGGGCGTAATACTCGGTCAGATCGGTATTCGGCACTGGGGCTATGGTGGGGATGATCTCGGTGGTTTCCAGCTTGTTCAGGAAAGCGAGGATCAGCGGGTGCGCCATCGCCTCATGCACATATTCGATATCCAGCAAGCCGCCGGGATAGGCGATGGTGGCGTGGCCGCCGTTGAGGATGCGGATTTTCATCGCCTCGTAGGCGTGGACGTGCGGGGTGAAGGTGACGCCGACGGCGTCCAGCGCCGGGCGTCCGGCGGGGAAGTGATCTTCCAGCACCCATTGCCGGAACGGCTCGCAGGTGACGGGGACAGGATCGGACAGGCCGAACGCCTCGGCCATGGCGCGTTCGCGCGGGCCGGTTGCGGGGGTGATGCGGTCTACCATGCCATTCGGGAAGGCGACGTTGGCCTTGATCCATTCGGCAAGCATGGGGTCGGACAGGCGGGCGAGGCCGCACACAGCGGCTTTGGTGACATGGCCGTTGCCGGGCAGGTTGTCGCAGGACAGCACGGTAAACGGCGCGAGGCCAGCGGCACGGCGCAGTTTCAATGCGGCGATGATCGCGCCAAACGCAGTGCGGTGCGGGTTGGCGGCATCGGCGGCGATTTCGGGCGCGGTCGGGTCAAATTCACCCGTCGCCGGGTCGATGAAATAGCCGCCTTCGGTGACGGTCAGTGACACGATGCGGATTTCGGGCTTTGCCATTGCGGTAATCAGCGCGGCGTTGTCGGTCTGCACTTCAATAAAGCCGATCATCGCGCCGATGCGGCGGGCGGATTTGCCGTTTGGGTCCAGCTCGATCACCGTGGACAGGCAATCTTGTGCCAGCAGCGCATCACGCATGCGGGCATCGCCTTCGCGCACGCCTGCGCCAAGGATCGCCCAATCGAGGCTTTTGCCCTTGGCAAAAAGATCGTCGAGATAGACCGCCATATGGGCGCGGTGGAAGTTGCCAAGGCCGATATGGACGATGCCGGGGGTCAGTTTGCTGCGGTCATAGCCGGGCAGTTGCACGGTTTGTGAACTTGTATTCATAATCAGGCCATCCAGTTGCCGCCGTCAACGCCGAAGCATTGTGCGACGATATATTCGGCCTCGGGGGTGGCGAGGAAGATCGCCATGCCGGCCAGATCTGCTGCGGTTCCCATCCGGCCAAACGGCACCGCTGCGCCGACTTCGCGCTTTTTCTGACCAAGCGGTTTGTTTTCGTATTTGGCGAAGAAGGTATCGACGCCATCCCAATGTTCGCCATCAACCACGCCGGGAGCAATCGCGTTGACGTTGATCTTGTGTTCGATCAGGCCCAGCCCCGCGCTTTGGGTCAGGCTGATCACGGCGGCCTTGGTGGCGCAGTAAACCGCAACCAGACCTTCGCCGCGACGCCCGGCTTGTGATGCCATATTGATGATTTTGCCGCCTTTTCCGCGCGCGATCATGTGGTGGGCGGCGGCCTGCATGCAGAACATGGTGCCTGCGACGTTGACAGCGAACAAACGGTCATAATCGGCGCGGGTGATTTCGGTAATCGGAGACGCCGAGAACAGCGCGGCGTTGTTGATCAGAATATCAAGCTGGCCCATCTGGTCGATGGCGCTGGCAAAACCGGCGTCAATCGAGGCCTGATTGGTGACATCCAGCTGAATGCCGATGGCTTTCGGGCCAAGGTCGGCTGCGGCTTTGGCTACGGCTTCGGCGTTGATGTCGGCCAGTGCGACGGTGGCACCTTCCGCGATATAGGCGCGGGCGAATTCAAGCCCGATGCCGCGCGCAGAGCCGGTGATGAGGGCGGTTTTTCCTGAAAGTCTCATGCCAGATTCTTTCCATCTGCGCCGAAGCGGTGAAGTTTGCTTGCCTGCGGGGCGAGGCCGATCTTGTCGCCGTGGCGCAGGTTCAGCTCGCCGCCCGCGCGGACGGTGATCGGTTCCATGCCGGGGATGGCGACCTTGAGGAAGGTGTCAGAGCCAAGGTGTTCCGACAGGCCGACGACGCCTTGCCACGGGCCGTCGGCGGTGATGTCCAGATGCTCTGGCCGGATGCCAATGGTGGTGGCGTTGTGCTTGGCCGCCTCTGCCCCGGTGATCAGGTTCATCTTGGGCGAGCCGATGAAGCCGGCGACGAAGGTATTCGCCGGGCTGCGGTAGAGGTCGAGCGGGCTGCCCACCTGTTCGATCCGGCCCGCGTTCAGCACGACGATCTTGTCGGCCATGGTCATGGCTTCGACCTGATCATGGGTGACGTAGATCATCGTGGTTTTCAGCGTCTGGTGCAGTTCCGAGATTTCCTGACGCATGTTGACGCGCAAGGCGGCGTCAAGGTTGGACAGCGGTTCATCGAACAGGAAGGCTTTCGGTTCGCGCACGATGGCGCGGCCGATGGCAACGCGCTGGCGCTGACCGCCGGAAAGCTGGCCCGGCTTGCGATCCAGATAGTTGGTCAGGTTCAGGATTTTCGCGGCATTGGCGACGCGCGCCTCGGCTGCGGCAGGGTCCATCCCGGCCATTTTCAGCGGGAACATGATGTTCTTTTTCACGCTCATATGCGGGTAAAGCGCGTAGGATTGGAACACCATCGCCAGCCCGCGTTTGGCGGGGGGCAGTTCGGTGGCGTCCTGCCCGTCGATGGCGATGCTGCCGGAGGTGGTATCCTCCAGGCCCGCGATCAGGCGCAGCAAGGTAGATTTGCCGCAGCCCGAGGGGCCGACGAAGACGACGAATTCACCGTCTTCGATGACCAGGTCGATCGAGGGGATCACATCGACTTCGCCGAAGGATTTGCGGACGGAAGAAAGGGTTATCTTGCCCATGGGAACCTCTATTTAACCGCGCCGAAGGTCAGACCGCGGACAAGTTGTTTCTGGCTGAACCAGCCAAGGATCAGGATCGGGGCGATGGCCATGGTGCTGGCCGCCGACAGTTTTGCGTAGAACAGACCTTCGGGTGAGGAATAGCTGGCGATGAACTGCGTCAGCGGGGCGGCATCCGAGGTGGTCAGTTGCAGCGTCCAGAAGGCCTCGTTCCATGCGAGGATGATGTTCAGCAGCATGGTCGAGGCGATGCCGGGCACGGCCATCGGCGTCAGCACATAGAGGATTTCGCTGCGCAGCGAAGCGCCGTCCATCCGCGCCGCCTCAAGGATCTCGCCGGGGATCTCCTTGAAGTAGGTATACAGCATCCAGACCACGATCGGCAGGTTGATCAGGGTGAGGATCACAACAAGCCCGGTGCGGGTATCCAGCAGGCCAAAGTCGCGGAACATAAGATACATCGGCACCAGCACACCTACGGCGGGCATCATCTTGGTAGACAGCATCCACATCAGCAGGTCTTTGGTGCGCTTGCCCGGCACGAAGGCCATAGACCACGCGGCGGGGATGGCGATGACCAGCGCAAGGATGGTCGATCCCAGCGAGATGATCACCGAATTCATGAAGAAACGCAGGTAGTTGGAGCGTGCCTGCACCTCGCCGTAGCTTTCCAGCGTCCACGGTGTGCTGAGCATCGCAAGCGGTGCCTTGATGGCGTCGCCTTCGGATTTGAAGCTCATCAGGATGGTCCACAGGATCGGAAAGAAGATCAGGAAACCGATGATCCAGGCGATGGTAGTGACGACGGCTTTGCGGGTTTGGGTGGTTTTACGGGCCATGATCATGCATCCAGATTCTTGCCGATCATCCGCATCAGGAAGAAGGCAACGATGTTGGCAAGGATGACGGCAGCGATGCCACCGGCGGAACCGCCACCGACGTCGAAGCTGAGCAGCGACTGGGCGTAGACGAGGTAGGGCAGGTTGGTGGAGGCCGTGCCAGGGCCGCCGTTGGTGGTCACCAGAATCTCGGCAAAGACCGACAGCAGGAAGATCGTCTGGATCAGGATCACCACGGTGATCGACCGGGTGAGGTGCGGCACGGTCAGATACCAGAACCGCGACAGCCAGCTTGCGCCATCCATCTCGGCGGCTTCCTGCTGTTCGCGGTCAAGGCTTTGCAGCGCGGTCAGCAGGATCAGGGTGGAAAACGGCAGCCAGGCCCAGGCAACGATCAGGATGATCGAGGCCAGCGGGGCGTGGGCGAGAAAATCGTAGGGCTGTAGCCCCAATGCCTTGGCGATGTGGGCGAACATGCCGTTCACCGGGTTCATGAACATGTTCTTCCAGACCAGCGCCGAAACGGTGGGCATGACGAAGAACGGTGCGATCACCATGACGCGGACAATGCCTTGGCCCCACATCGGCTGATCCAGCAGCAGGGCAAGCGCGATGCCGCCAAACACGGTGATGATCAGCACGCCGACAACCAGCGTGATGGTATTCCACAGTGCATCCCAGAACGCGGCTTGGGTCAGGAAGTAGTAGTAATTGTCGAAGCCCGCGAAGGACGTCCCCGGCTGCAACAGGTTGTAGCGCAGGAACGAAAAGTAGATCGTCATCCCCAAAGGCACAATCATCCATAAAAACAGCAGGATAACGGCAGGGGAGACCATCAGTCGGGCGGCTGTGCGGGAATGCGCGGTGGCCATGGCAGGCTCCTTCAGCGGGCGTGACGATGGAAGGGGAAAGGGGTGCGGGGCCGCCTTGGGAGGATCGGCCCCGCGAATGGCTGGTTACTTGATGTAACCGGCCTTGGTCATTTCCGTCTTGGTCAGCTCTTGAGCCGCAGCCAAGGCGTCATCCAGCGAGGTGGTGCCCGCCAAAGCGGCCGAGAACTGCTGGCCAACAGCGGTGGCGAAGCCCTGGAATTCCGGGATCGCAACGAACTGCACGCCGGTATAAGGCACCGCATCGACGGTCGGTTTGGTCGGGTCTGCCGAGTTGATGCTATCCAGCGTCATCTTGGCGAACGGCACTTTCTGGTATTCCGCATTCGCATAAAGCGAGGTGCGGGTGCCCGGAGGCACGTTGGCCCAGCCTTCTTTCGAAGCCACCAGTTCGGTGTATTCTTTCGAGGTCGCCCAAGCTACGAAAGCCTTGGCGGCATCGACCTTGGCAGAACCTGCCGGAATCGCCAGCGACCAAGCCCAGAGCCAGTTGCCGCGCTTGCCCAGACCGTTATCGGGGGCCAGAGCGAAGGCCATCTTGTCAGCCACGGTGCTGTCTTTGCCGGTCACGAAAGACGCCGCGACGGTGGCGTCGATCCACATGCCGCAATGGCCTTGCTGCATCAGCGCGAGGTTTTCGTTGAAACCGTTGTTCGAAGCGCCGGGCGGGCCGTATTCGTTCATCAGGTCCAGATAGAACGACAGGGTGTCTTTCCACGGCTGCTGATCGAACTGCGGGTTCCAGTTTTCATCGAACCACTTGGCGCCGAACGAGTTCGACATCGCGGTCAGGAAGGCCATGTTTTCGCCCCAGCCGGCCTTGCCACGCAGGCAGATGCCATACTGTTCTTTCGACTTGTCGGTCATCGCCGCAGCGGCGGTCTTGATGTCGGCCCAGGTCGGCGCGTCGGGCATGGTCAGGCCAGCGGCGTCCATCAGGTCTTTGCGATACATCACCATCGAGGATTCGCCGTAGAACGGTGCGGCATACAACTCGCCGTCCACAGTCAGACCGCCAGCGATAGCGGGTAGCAGGTCGGCCTTGTCCCAAGCTTCGGGCAGGTCGTTCAGGCCAACCAGCCAACCAGCCTTGCCCCAGATCGGCACTTCGTAGGTGCCGATGGTCAGCACGTCAAACTGGCCGCCCTTGGTGGCGATGTCGGTGGTGACTTTCTGGCGCAGGACGTTTTCTTCCAGCGTGACCCACTCGACCTTGATGTCGGGGTACTTGGCGTAGAAATCGTCCATCAAACCTTGCATGCGGATCATGTCGCCGTTGTTCACGGTGGCGACAGTGATCGTGGTTTCGGCGGTCGCGACCCCCGCAAGGGTAAGCAAAGCCGTCGCGCCAAGCAGCGCGCGAAGCGTCATGTTCATTGGTATCCTCCCAGATCAGCGAGTGAGCATTTCATCGCTTGGTGAGTAAATGCTCATATGAGGACATGACCCGTCAAGCCCCTTTTTCCGCCGCACTTGCGAAGGTCAGGGGTGGGAAAGCAGGGCGCGGGCGGTGGGTTCGTCGGTGACCAGACCGTTGATGATGCGTGATTTCAACGCGCTGGCAATGGCGGGCACCTTGGATGCACCCGCAGCAATGCCGATCGAGGGGCGGTCCAATCCGGGCGTTATTCTCACCCCGCCGGTGCGAGTATTGGTGCCAAGGTCAAGATATATCCCCTGCGAATCAAACACCCAGCCAGCGACTTCACCGACGGCCCCGGCCGCCTGCATCTCGTCCAGTTCGCGCCGGGTGACGAATCCGTCTTTCAGCAGCGGCGCGTCGTTTGACATCTGGCCGACGCCGACAAAGATCACATCGGCGGCGCGGGCCAATTCGAAAACCTTTTTTACCGGGCCAAGCGCGTGGAAGGCGGCGTTTTCCTCGGGCGTCGGGCTGATCACCGGCACTGGCATCGGGTAATGCGGCGCATGCACCTTGTCGGCGATGCGCATCACCACGTCGAAGAAAGACGCCGAACCATCGGGGGCGATATTGCCGATCAGCGATACCAGCCGGTGCTGTTCGGCATCCATCGGCGCCATGGCATCGACCATGCCGCGCATCGCCCGCCCGGTGCCAAGCGCGATTACGGCGGGTTCCGGCATGCGCAGAAAACGCTCCAGTTCAGCGGCGGCGGCGGGGGCAATGGCGCGGACGTTATCGGTATTCGGGCCAAGGCCGGGGGCGACGCGGCAGCGGGTCATGTTGAAACGCGACTTCAGCGCCTGTTCCAGATCGAGGCAAACGCCGATCGGGTGGTTCAGCCGCACATGGATCAGCCCTTCGGCCATGGCGCGGCTGACAAGGCGTTGAGCGCGCTGACGCGAAACTCCGAGTTCGCCCGCGATCTGATCCTGAGTCAGCCCGCCGACATAGTAAAGCCAACCGGCGCGAGCGGCTTCGTCGTTCAGCGTGGGTTCTGGATCGGTCCGGCTCATGGCTGCCCCTTCAGGTCTGGGGCAATGTCGTAGAAGTTGGCGAAGGATGCAAACCGGTTGTGCGGGCGGGCGTCTTCGGGTTCGTCCAGCGCGCGGTTTTTCAGATGGCTGCCGCCGGTAAAGCGCCACACCGTCATGCCAGCCGCAAGGCCAGCCCGGATGCCTGTCAGGCTGTCTTCGATCACAAGGCAGCGGGTGGGGTCGGTTTGCATGTGCTGTGCTGCATGCAGGAAAAGATCGGGCGCAGGTTTGCCGCGCGCCACCATGGTCGAGGTGAACAGGCGCGGGCCGGCGAGGTGGCCAAGCCCGACCATCGCCAGTGATTTTGCCGCCCGCATCGGGCTGGACGAGGTGGCGATGCAGAACGGGGTTTTCAGGCAGGCCAGCACCTCGGCGACGCCGGGCATGATTTTAAGGTCGCGCTCAAATGCCTCCAGCAGGCGGGCGCGGTATTGATCTTCGAATTCCGGCGGCAGGGTCAGGTTGAATTCGCGACGGATGGTTTCCATCACCGTGGGGTAGCTGCGGCCAAGGAAATGTCGCGCCACATAGGTCAGGTCGATGTGGACGCCAAGCTTTGCCAGCTCATCAATCAGCATCTGCGCCGAGATGATTTCGCTGTCGATCAGCACGCCGTCGCAATCGAAGATCACCAGATCAAACATCAGAACAGCGCCGCCAATCTGGCTGTGTCGATGCCCGGCACGATATGGCCCTTTGGTTTGACGGTGGCGGTGTCTTCGCCCGCGACGATGGCGTTGACCACCGCCTCTTCGACCGACTGCACGGCGGCCATATAAAGCGGGTCGATCAGCTCGCCGTTGATCTCGGTCTTGGTCAGGATCGCACCCGCATGCTGCGGCATCGGGCCGGGGTTGGCGGTGGAAAGCGCCAGAAAAATATCGCCCGAGGAATTGCCGCCGGGTGTGCCACCGCGACCGATGCCAAGTGCGGCGCGCTTGGCGACCTGCCGCAGCGACAGGCCGGATAGCGGCGCGTCGGTGATCAGGATCACGATGATCGAGCCCATTTCCTTTTGCGGCATGCCGCGATCAAAGGTGCCTTCGGGCATCAACTGCCCCACGGGTTTTCCAAGGATTTGCAGATCGGGGCGGCGGCCATGATTGGCCTGCACCAGCGCGCCCATGGTGTAGCTTTGGCCGCCGATTTCAAACCGGCGCGAGGCTGTGCCGGTGCCCGCCTTGAACTGGTAAGAAATCATGCCATTGCCGCCGCCGACTGACCCTTCTGCGACCGGGCCGCTGACCGCCGCGTCAATGGCTGCGATGGCGTGATCGGCGGTAACATGGAACGCATTGATATCGTTCAAGATGCCGTCATAAGTTTCCGCCACTACCGGCATCGCCCAGCCGTGATCTTTCTGGAAAAACTCGGCGTAGTGCCGGGTCATCCATTGGCTGGCCCCGTGATGCACCGCGCCGATGCCGTGGGTGTTGGTGATGCAGACGGGGCCGATCATATAGCCTGCATCGTCGATCCAGTGGGTGCCGGTCATTTCGCCATTGCCGTTCAGCGCGTAATGTCCGGCCCAGACCGGGATCGGCACCCCTGCGTCGGACCGGGGCAGAACGGCAGTCACACCTGTGCGCATGTTGCGGGCGGGGTCGGTGAGCGTGATGAAGCCGACCTTGACGCCGGGAACGTCGGTGATGGCATTCAGCGGCCCGGTGGTGCCGGGGAAGGGCAGGCCCAGATCGCGGGCGCGGGGTTTGGTGTGGGACATGGCGGGCCTTTGGCTATTTCAGGCCATCAAGCACTTGGTAAAGGGTTTCGACAAGGGCCTTGCGGCGCGGGTCGATGCCATCGTCAAAGCCCAGCATATTGTTGGTGGTGTAGCCCATGCCGAAGCCTTCGGTCGGATCGGCAAAGCCAAAGGCACCGCCCCAGCCAGAATGGCCAAAGCTGCCGGGGCGGGCGTCTTGCTGCAACAGGCCAAAGCCAGCGCCATAGGCCGCAGGGGTCTGGCTGGCGGCGTCCATGCCGTCAAACCGGGTTTTGGTGGCCTCGCGCAGGGTTTTCGCAGACAGCAGTTTCGATTGGCCGCTGACCAGATCGCCGTAGATCAGTGCCAGCGCCTTGGCGGTGGCATGGCCGTTTGCGCCGGGGATTTCAGCGGCGCGCCAGTCGCGGGTGTTCGGCTCGGTCGGGCGGATGCTGGGGTTCTGCCAGGCGTGCGGGTAGGGGCCTGCAAGCGTGGCGATAACGCCGTCGCTGGCCTTCGGGCCCTCGATCAGCTCGGCTGTGCGGGCATCTTCCGACGGGGGCAGGCCGATGAAGATATCTGCTTGCAGCGGCTTGGCGATTTCGGCGGCAAGAAATTGCCCGATGCTTTGCCCGGTGATGCGGCGCAAAGGCTCGGCGATCAGGGTGCCCAGGCTGATGGCGTGATAGACAGACCTGCTGCGCGGCGGCCAAAGAGGTGCCATCGCGGCAAGCGCCTGCGCGTAGGGTTCGCCGGCGTAAAGGCCGTTCAGGTCCATCGGGACAGAAAGGCCGTCGATCCCGGCCTGATGCGACAGCGCTTCGCCCAGCGTGATATCGGCTTTGCCGTTGGCGGCGAACTCGGGCCAGTGTTTGGCAACCGGATCGTCATAGGCGGCAAGGCCACGATCCACCAGCATCGCCATGCAGATCGCGGCGATGCCCTTGGTGGTGGACCAGACGTTGACAAGCGTGTCTTGCTGCCACGGTTTGGTGGCCGCCGCGTCGGCATGCCCGCCCCAAAGATCCGCCACCACTTCGCCGCGATGCACCACCGCCACCGATCCGCCGTGCTGACCAAGCGCGAAACACTCCGCAAAGGCGTCTCGCAGCGGTGCAAAGGCGGGGGTAGTGAAGCCGTGGATGTCTGCGCGGGTCATGCTGGGCCTTTCAAACTGGTTTCACCCCAGCATAAGCGCGGATTGGGGCAGGTTCTACTGCGTTTGATGCCAGTAAAATCGCTTTGAGCAGAGAAATCCGCCTGCAAAACTCGTTGACACGAATCGCGGAACGGCTTTATGACACCGATGACATGACACCGATGTCATTCGCTGACCTGGGGAGGAGGGCGAGCATGGCAACCATCTATGATGTGGCGAAACTCGCCAAGGTTTCGGCAAAAACCGTCAGCCGGGTGCTGAATGGCGATGCGCCTGTGGGCCGTGAAACCCGCGAGGCGGTGGAAGCGGCCATGGCGACGCTGGGCTATGTGCCCTCGAACGCGGCGCGGATGATGCGGTCGAACAAATCGGGGCTGGTCGGGCTGATTACGGGCGCGATTTCGCTGCCGAATGAACCGACGTTGCCGTCGGGCCTGCCGGATCTGTTCATCGTGCAGGGCATCCAGAAGGCGATGGCGTCTTCGGAGATGACGCTGATGATCGCCGATACCGGCGGGCGGCTGGACCGGGTGCCGCATTTGATCCAGACTTTTCTGCGCCACCGGGTTGAAGGCCTGATCTATGTGGCCGAATATCATCAGAAGGTGGAACTGCCGCGCGTGCCCGCCGATACGCCGCTGGTGCTGGCGAACTGCTTTGACAGCATCGGCACGCCTGCCGTGCTGCCGGATGATCAGCGCGGCCAGCGCGATCTGGTGGCGCGGCTGATTGCGGCTGGCCACCGCCGCATCGCCTATCTGACGTTGCCGCCGCACATGGTCGCCAACACCCTGCGGACGGCCGGTTATTATGAGGCACTGGCGCAGGCGGGTATCCCTGCCGATCCGGCGCTGGTGGAATGCGGTGATTTCGACGGGCGCGAGGATGAAACCCAGATCCTGTGGGAAACCATCGACCGGATGCTGCGGCTGCCCGATCCGCCGACGGTGCTGTGCTGCGGCAACGACAAGATGGCGGTGCGGGTTTACGGCATTCTGCGGTCGCGCGGGCTGAAGGTGCCGGATGAGATTTCGGTCGCGGGCTATGACAATTACCGGGTGATGGCCGAAACGCTGTATCCGCCGCTGACCACGGTGGACCTGTCTTATTCCGCCATGGGCGTGCGTGCGGCGCAAAAGCTGTTGGCAATGATTTCCGACCCTGCCGCTGCCCGGCAGGCGCGGGAGGAAAGAACCCCGACCCTTGTGGCGGGGCCAGTCTACTGGCGCGGGTCCGTCACAGAACGGCGCGCCAGCCCTGTTTCTCAACTGAAAATCGTACGGGAGGACTAACCCAATGAAACACTTCACTCTTGCTGCGGGGGCGCTGCTGGCCTCGGTGGCGTTTACCACCGTCGCACAGGCGCAGACCACGTTGTCGATGTGGTATCACGGTGCTGGCAACGAAGGCGAAGCCAAGGTGCTGAACCAGATCATCACCGATTTCAACGCAAGCCAGGCCGATTGGAAAGTGGAGCTGCAAAGCTTCCCGCAGGCGGCTTATAACGACAGCGTCACCGCTGGCGCGCTGGCTGGCAATCTGCCCGATATTCTGGACGTCGACGGCCCGATCATGCCGAACTGGGCTTGGGCTGGCTACATGCAGCCGCTGCAAATCGACGAGGCCAAGATCGCTGGCTTCCTGCCCGGCCCGAAAGGCTATTGGGGCGGCAAGCTCTATTCGATCGGTCTGTGGGATGCTGCGGTGGCGCTTGTCACCCGCCAGTCGATTCTGGACGAGCTGAAGCTGCGCACCCCGACGCTTGACCAGCCGTGGACCGGCGAAGAATTCATGGCGGCACTGGATGCGGCCAAGGCATCGGGCAAGTATGAATTCCCGCTGGATTTGGGCATGGCATGGACCGGCGAATGGTATCCTTATGCCTTCTCGCCGCTGCTGCAATCTTTTGGCGGTGATATCGTTGATCGCACCACCTACAAGACCGCAGAAGGCACGCTGAACGGCGAAGCTGCGGTGAAGTTTGGCGATTGGTGGCAGGGCCTGTTCAAGAATGGCTACGCACAAGCCACGCAAGACCCGGCAGATCGTGATGGCGGCTTTGCGGCTGGCAAGTATGCCTTCTCGTGGAACGGCAACTGGGCGGCTCTGGGGGCTTTGGCGGCATTTGACGATACCGTGTTCCTGCCCGCGCCGGACTTTGGCGCTGGTGCCAAGATCGGTGCTGCCTCGTGGCAGTTCGGGATCTCGGCCAAATCGGCCCACCCGGATGGCGCGTCGAAGTTCATCGAGTTTGCGCTGCAGGACAAGTATCTGGCCGATTTCGCCAATACCACTGGCCTGATCCCGGCGACCAAAACGGCTGCGGCGATGACCGAGAACTACAAGGACGGCGGCCCGCTGGCGGTGTTCTATGGCATGACCGAAGCCAACGCCTTGGTGCGTCCGGTGTCGCCGGGCTATGTGGTGCAGGCGAAAGTGTTTGAAAAGGCACTGGCCGATATCGCCAATGGTGCGGCTGTGGCCGACACGCTGGATGCCGCAGTGGATGAGATCAACGCCGACATTGAAAAGAACGGTGGCTACGGTCACTAAGGCCTGATGGCTTTCGGGGGCGGCTTGCTGTCGCCCCCTTCTTCCCCTGCCCCCTAACACCCCCCAGAAGGAGGCTGTCATGGCATCGAAATTCCTCAAATCAAACCGCACCGGATGGTTGATGGCTGGCCCTGCCGCCGCGCTGATCGGGTGCTTTGTGATCCTGCCCTTCGTTTTTGCGATCATCCTCAGTTTCACCAACCAGCGGCTTGTGTCACCCAATGCCGCCGAGTTCACCGGGCTTGCCAACTATCGTCAGCTTTTGGGCATGGCGACGCTGACGCTCGATCCGGTCAAGGACGAGGCGGGCGTGGTCAAGCTTGCGGCGGACGGCACCCCGGAATATCCGGCGGTGCGGTCGTTCACCCGCAACAACCCCGATCATCCTGATCTGGCGGGGATGCGGGAATGGTTCAGCTTTGATCACGGCGACAGCCGCACCTTTATTCTGGCGCGTGATGTGGTGTTCATGCAGGCCCTGCTGAATACGTTCATCTTCGTGCTGGTGGTGGCCCCGCTGCAAGGTGGCCTCGCGCTGGGCTTGGCGCTGTTGATCAACCAGCGCCTGCGCGGGATCAACCTGTTCCGGGCGATCTATTTCATGCCGGTGGTGGTGTCGATTGTCGTGGTCTCGCTGCTGTGGCGGTTCATCTACGATGGCCAGAGCGGGCTGCTGAACAACCTGCTGGGCGCGATCAGTTTCGGCGCGATGCCGAAGGTGGATTGGCTGGGCAATCCCAACACCGCGCTGGGCGCGATCATTCTGATGTCGGTCTGGCAGGCGGTCGGGTTTCATATGGTGATCTGGCTGTCTGGCCTGCAAACCATCAGCCCGACGCTGTATGAGGCGGGGGCGATTGAAGGTGCCAGCAAGTGGCAGACCTTCCGCTACATCACCTGGCCGGGGCTGCGGAATACGGCGGTGCTGGTGCTGATCGTGATCACCATGCAGGCCTTCGCGCTGTTTGCGCAGATTGATGTGATGACCGGCGGCGGGCCGCTGGACAGCACGCAAACCATCGTCTTCCAAGCGGTGGAGCGTGGCTATGGCAAGCAGGATATCTCGGGCGGCTCCACCATCTCGGTGATCCTGTTCGTGATCGTGCTGTCGATTTCGATGATCCAACGCTGGCTGACAAGGGAGCGCACCTGATGGCCCAGATTTCCGCTGATAACCACGGGTTGCGCCTGTATACGCGCTATGCCGTGCTGGTGCTGATCGCCGTGATCTTCATCTTTCCGCTGGTATTCATGGTGGTGTCGTCGCTGAAACCCGACCAGCAATTGCTGGCCGATACCGCCAGCCTGCGGGCGTTTTTGCCGGTGGGCGATATCAGCCTGAACAACTATACGGCTGCGTTTCAGCGCGCGCCGGTTGGCTTGTTCATCATGAACTCAGTAATCGTGACCGGGGTGACGGTGGTGCTGTCGCTGCTGGCCTGTTCAGCGGCGGCCTTCGCCTTCGTGTTCGTGAACTGGAAGGGCCGCGAGCTGGTGCTGTCGCTGATCCTCGCCACGCTGATCGTGCCATTTGAAACCATCGCCATCCCGCTGCTGCTGATCAGCTCGCAATTGCCGTGGATCGGGCTGGACGGGCTGACCTCGGGCTGGCTGAACACCTACCGGGTGCAGATCATCCCGTTCATCGCCGATGGCCTGACGATCTTCCTGTTCGTGCAGTATTTCAAAGACCTGCCGGGTGAATTGATCGAAGCCGCACGGGTGGAGGGCGCAAGCTGGGGGCAGATTTACCGCCGCATCGTCATGCCGCTGGCCGGTCCGGTGCTGGCCACCGCCGCGATCCTGAAGTTTCTGGTGATGTATAACCAATACCTGTGGCCACTGATGGTGGTGCAGGACGAGGCCTACCGCCCGGTGATGGTGGGCCTGCAATACTTCTTCCAGCTGAACATCGCCTGGGGCGAGGTGATGGCCTACCTGAGCCTGATCACCGTGCCGGTGCTGGCGTTCTATCTTTACCTGCAAAAAGCCTTCATCGCGTCGATTGCATCGACCGGCGTGAAGGGTTGAGGAGCCAAAAATGGTCATCGCAATCGACAAGAAATGGATCTGGGACAGCTGGTATGCCAAGGATGGCGACACATACCACGGCTTTTTCCTGCAAGCGGATACCTCGCTGATCGACCCTGATCTGCGGCATCTGAATGTGACGCAGGGGCACGCAACCTCGAAAGATCTGGTGAACTGGACGCATCTGGGCACCATGTTCGGGCCGTCGAAAACTGCGGCTTGGGATGATAGCACGACATGGACGGGGTCTGTGGTGCAGGATGATGCCGGGCTGTGGCACCTGTTCTACACCGGCACCACGCTGGCCGAAAAATCGCTGTATCAGCGCATCGGCCATGCCACCTCGACCGATCTGCATTCTTGGGAAAGGGTTGGCGATGGCTTGTGTCTGGATATCACCGGGCCGAATGCCGACTGCTACGAAAAGGACCACATCGTCGGCCACTGGCACGACCGCGCCATGCGCGACCCTTGGGTGATGCGCGACCCCGACAGCGATGGCTGGCTGATGTATTTCACCGCCCGCGCGCCGGGGATACCAGAGCCGAACGCGGGTGGCGCGATTGGCTTTGCCACCTCGCCCGATTTGATCAACTGGACCCTGCGGCCGCCAGTGTTCACCGGTGGCATGGGTCAGCTGGAGGTGCCGCAGGTGTTTGAGGTGGCGGGCATCTGGTATTGCCTGTTCTGCACCAGCGGGCATCAGTGGTCGGATCAGTATCGCCGCACCAACCCGGAAAGCCCGGTGACGGGCAACCATTACCTGATTGCCGATCATCCGCGCGGGCCGTGGCGGATGGCACCGGGGCCGTTTCTGGATGGCGCGGAGCCCTGCCGCCGCTATGCCGCACGGATTGTCGATGGGCCGGATGGGCTGGTGATTCTGGGCTTTGCCGATGGCGGCAAGGACAAGTTCGGCGGCTATGTGATGGACCCGGAACCGATTGTGGTTGGCCCCGATGGCCTGCTGCATGTGCAACCCACAGCCAAGGCGGCGGAGTAGATCATGGCCAGCATCACCCTGAAAGGTTTGAAGAAAAGCTACGGCAATGCCCATGTGATCAAGGGCGTCGATATCACCATCGAAGACGGCGAGTTCGTGGTGTTCGTCGGGCCGTCCGGCTGCGGCAAGTCCACCCTGCTGCGGATGATCGCCGGGCTGGAGGATATCACCAGCGGCGAGCTGAACATCGCTGGCCGCGTGGTCAACGATCTGCCGCCGAAGGAACGCGGTGTGGCGATGGTGTTCCAGTCTTACGCGATTTTCCCGCATATGACGGTGCGCGAAAACGTCGCCTTCGGGCTGACGATTGCCGGCGACAGCAAAGAGGTCAAAGACGCCAAGGTGGCCGAGGCCGCCCGCATTCTGCAGATGGAACATCTGCTGGATCGCCGCCCCAGCCAGCTTTCCGGCGGTCAGCGTCAGCGCGTTGCAATTGGCCGAGCCATCGTGCGCAAGCCCGAGGTGTTCCTGTTTGACGAGCCACTGTCGAACCTCGACGCTGCCTTGCGGATGGATATGCGGATGGAGATCGGCAAGCTGCACAAGGCGCTGGGTGCCACGATGATCTATGTGACGCATGATCAGGTTGAAGCGATGACGCTGGCCGACAAGATCGTCGTGCTGAAAGATGGTCTGGTGCAGCAGATCGGTTCCCCGATGGAGCTGTATCATCGCCCGGCCAATGCCTTTGTCGCGGGCTTCCTCGGCTCGCCGTCGATGAACTTTCTGGATGTCGAGGTGAAAGCGGTGAACGGCAACAAGATCACCGTTGCCAACTCCGCGCTGGAGCCGGTGGAGATCGAGGCGAAAACCGGCAGCTACAGCGTCGGCGGCAAGGCGCGGCTGGGCATTCGCCCGCAATACCTGACGCCTGCCGAAGGGGCCGGGCAGTTGCATGGCAAGGTCGCGCTGACCGAACGGCTGGGCGCGGAAACCGTGATCGAGGTGACGCTGTCGAACGGCAAGCCGCTGATCGCGGCACTGGCCCGCGATGCGATCTTTCCGATTGGCACCGAAATCGGCCTGACCTTCACCGCGTCAGAGGCGCATCTGTTCAGCGAATAGGCACGCCTAACAGCCATCGGCTTCGGCGGGGGGCAGACCTGCCGAAGCCTGCAACGCCAGCAGCGCCCGATCCAGCACGGCGCGTTCCTCTGCGGTCAGCACCGCCAGCAAGTCATCGGACCGGGCTTTTACCACCGGAAACGCCTGCGCGAACAAGGCTTCTCCGGCCTTTGTCAATTGAAACAGCCGCAAACGGCGGTCTTCATCATCCAGATCGCGCTGCACCAGCGCCTTTTCCTCCAGCCGCTGGGCGGCGCGGCAGACCTGCACCTTGTCCAGCGTGGTGCGGCGGGCGATTTCCACCGAGGACAGCAGGCCAGTGCCATCCAGCGCCGCCAGAATGCGCCATTCTTCACGGCTCAGGCCATAAGTATCGCGGTAAACCGCCGACAGCGCATGGCTGACGGCATCAGCGGCCACAGCCAGCCGGTAAGGCAGAAAATCATCCAGACGCATCGCGGACTCCCTCCGGGGCAGTATATGTGGTTGCAATTGAAACAAGTTGATCTGGATCAAGCCGACGCCACCGCACCGCGCGATGCCGCTTGACTTCGCAGCCGCAGCCGCCACCTTGGCCGGGCTGGTTAGGTCCGGCCCGTGGGGGTGCGCATGTCTGGAGCCGGTCAGGGTTCACAACAAAATCAGGTTTTGCAGCCGGGGCAGATCACCTTGGCGCAACTGGCCACGGTGGTTGGTGTTGCGACGGTGCTTTACGTCGCGCAAGACGTGTTCGTGCCGCTTGCCATCGCCATGCTGGTGACCTTTGCCTTGTCGCCGCTGGTCACAGCGCTGCGCCATAGGGGCTTGCCGTTGCTGTGGACGGTGCTGGCAGTGGTGACGACCGCCTTCACCACCATGGCGCTGTTTTCGCTGCTGGTGGTAGGTCAGTTGGGTCAGCTGGCGCAAAACCTGCCAACGTTTCAGGCGAATATCCTGGCCAAGGTCGAGGGCCTGAAGCAGACCGGCGGCGAGAACGGTATCGTTGCCCGGCTGTCAGACATGATCGCCGCGATCAACGCGCAGATCGGGCAGGCGCTGCCGGTGGAGGGTGCAGCCCCTGTGCCGCCGATGCCGGTGCAGGTGATCGAGCCAAGCAATGCGGTTCAATTGTTGCAGAATCTGGTGTTTCCGCTGATCAGCCCGATTGCCACCGTGGGTCTGGTGGTTGTTGTGGTGATCTTCATGCTGATGGAGCGGGAACGCCTCCGCGACCGCTTCATTCGGCTGGTTGGGTCAAACGATCTGCACCGCACGACGCAGGTGCTGGAGGAAGCTGGCGGTCGGGTGGCGAATTACCTGCTGGTGCAGCTGCTGGTCAACGTCATCTACGCCCTGCCGATCGGGTTCGGGCTGTGGCTGATCGGGGTGCCGAACGCCGCGCTGTGGGGGATGCTGACGCTGGTGCTGCGCTTTGTGCCCTATATCGGGTCGGTGCTGGCAGCGGCTTTCCCGCTGTTTCTGGCCTTCGCGGTGTCGCCCGACTGGTCGGCGGTGCTGTGGACGGCGGCGCTGTTCGTGACGGTGGAATTCATCACATCCAACGCGGTCGAGCCTTGGCTTTACGGCTCGCGCACCGGGGTCAGCCCGCTGGCGATCATCGTGGCGGCGATTTTCTGGACCTTCCTGTGGGGGCCGTTGGGGCTGGTGTTGTCCACCCCGCTGACCGTCTGCCTTGTGGTGCTTGGCCGTCACGTCCCGCAGTTTGCGCTGTTTGACATTCTGTTTGGCGATGAACCCGTGCTGGCCCCGCATGCCAAGCTGTATCAACGGCTGCTGGCGGGCGATGCGATGGAGGCGACCTTTGGCGCAGAGGAGGCGTTGGAGGAAGTCGGGATCGTTGATTACTACCAATCCACCCTGATCCCGGCACTGCTGCTGGCGCAGGATGACCGTGACCGCGGCGTGATGACCGCCGATCAAGAGGCGCGGCTGGCAGGCGTGGCGATGACGGTGGTGCAAGACCTTGCCGCCGAGGTCGAGGCGGAAATTGCCGCCCCCCCGGAAACCGCTGACGATGAAATCCTGCCCGGTGCAGGGCTCCGTCTTGCTGTGGTGGGTGGCCGCAGCGCGATGGACGATGTGGCCGCCGCAGTGCTGGCGCAAGCGATGCAGATCGAGGGGGCCACCGCCCGTGCCAACCCGCACTTTGATCTTTCGCCGCAGCGACTTGCCGCGCTGCAAACCGCCGAAGCCGATTGCCTGTTGCTGTGCTTTGTTGACCCACGCCCCACGCGTGCCTCACTGTTGCATGTGCGTCGGATCAAGCGTGCTGATCCCAGGCTGCGGGTGGGGGTGGTGATCCTTGAGATGCCGACCCACCTTGCGACGGGCACGGACGAGATGCGCAAAGTGGCCCCGGTGGCCGTCGAAAAGCTGGCCGAGGCCGAAGAGCTTGGCGCAGATTTCGTTGCCACCACGCTGGATGCCGCGATGGAGGCTGCATGGCTGCGCAGCCCCGCCAAGCCGGTGCCTGCTGCCCCGAAACCAAAACCGCGCGCCAGATCGCGGGCGCGGACCCACGCTGCCGCTGATAAACCTGTCACCGGATAAAGGAATACTGCAATGACCAAAGCCGAGATCGACCAGGACCTCGCCCGTCTGGAAGAGCAGATCACCGCCCTGAGGGCCGATATTTCACGCATCGCGGAAAGTCTGGGGCATCTGGGCCAGACAAGCGGCGAAACTTTGCGCGCGACGCTGGCTGAAAAAGCCGAGGCGCTGCGGGCGAATGGCGAAGCGCACCTTGCCGACGCCAGCCATAGCGCCGAAGTGGCGCTGGCAGATGTTACCGAATATGCCCGCCGCAAGCCCATTCACGCGCTGGCGATGGCGGGCGGGCTGGGGCTGCTGCTGGGCCTGCTGTTCGGGCGGAGATAGCGATGCTGACCGCCCTGCGCCTTGCCATGGCGCTTGCCAAGCTGTCGGCGGCGCAGGCCACCGGACGGATCGCTGCCGTCTCTGGCCTGTTCGCAGTCGCCTTGCTGTTCATGCTGATCGGGATCACCGCCTTTGCGGCCGCGCTGTGGATCTGGCTTGCAAAGGTGCTGGACCCGATTTCCGCCGCGCTGATCATCGGCGGCGCTGCGTTTCTGATCGCCGGGATTCTGCTGCTGATCGCGCGCAGCAAGACCCGCGCGCCCAGCCTGTTCAACTCGCCCGCCCTGCAAGATTTGTTGTCGGAATTCAAAGCCAACCGCAGCACCGCCGAGGTTTGGGCCCCGCTGATCGGCGTGGCCCTGCTGGGCTTCCTGCTGGGCGGCAAATCCAAGGACTAAAGCGGGATGAGTTTTCATGGAGCCAAGGAGATCGGAATTCAAGTTCGAGCCTTGGTGAGAGGCAGCGAATTGCGATTCAACTGAAACTCATGCCGCTCCAAGCCCGGAAAACCCAAAGGGCCCAACCGTTTCCGGTTAGGCCCTTGAGTGTCATGGTGAGCCGGACAGGATTCGAACCTGTGACCCGCTGATTAAAAGTCAGCTGCTCTACCAACTGAGCTACCGGCCCACGACTGAGGCGCTGATTAGGGGGCTGTGCAGAAAGGGTCAAGGGGCAAAACGCGGGGCACTGGCAAAAAGCTGCGGCGCGGCGTATATGCGCGGCATGGAAAACGCACAGAACCCAAGCAACGTTGGCTTCATGAAGATGCATGGCGCCGGAAATGATTTTGTCATCATCGACTCGCGCGGGCGGGCTGCGGTGGTGACGGCGGCGATGGCGCGGGCATTGGGCGACCGCAATCGTGGTGTCGGCTTTGATCAACTGGCAGAGATTCGCGATTCGGATGTGGCGGATTTCGCTTTGGATTTCTGGAACAGCGATGGCAGCCGCGCCGGAGCCTGCGGTAACGCCACCCGCTGTGTCTGTGATTTCATCATGCAGGAACTGGGCCGCGATGCGGTATCGCTGGTGACCGAACGCGGCCAGTTGCAGGCGGTGCGGCTGGCCGATGGCCGGGTGTCGGTCAACATGGGTCATCCGCAGCGCGACTGGGCCGAGGTGCCGTTGGCCCGCGCCGTTGATACCCTGCATCTGCCGCTGGCGGGCGATCCGGCGGCGGTGGGTATGGGCAACCCGCATTGCATCTTCTTCGTGCCGGATGCCGAAGCGGTGGATGTCGCAGCGCTGGGGCCGGCGTTGGAACATGACCCGCTGTATCCGCAGCGCACCAACGTCGAGTTTGCCTCATTGGTCGGATCAGATCATCTGCGGATGCGGGTGTGGGAACGCGGGGCGGGGGTCACCCTCGCCTGTGGCTCCGGCACCTGTGCGACGGTGGTGGCGGCGCATCTGCGCGGGTTGACTGGCCGTTCGGTGACCGTTGATGTGGATGGCGGCGTGCTTCAGGTCGATTGGCGCGACGATGGTGTCTGGCTGACCGGCCCGGTGGCGCATGTGTTCGATGGTGTGCTGACGCCCGCATTTCTGGCCGCGCTATGACCGCGCCGATCTTTATGACCGCGCCGATCTTTGCGACCTTGGGGTGTCGTCTGAACGCCTATGAAACCGAAGCGATGAAAGAACTCGCCGCCGCTGCCGGGGTTGAAGGTGCGGTGGTGGTCAATACCTGCGCCGTCACTGCTGAGGCGGTGCGCAAGGCGAAACAGGAAATCCGCCGTCTGGCGCGGGAAAATCCGGGGGCTGCGATCATTGTCACCGGCTGCGCGGCGCAGACCGAACCGGAAACCTTCGCCGGGATGGCTGAGGTGACCAAAGTGATCGGCAACACCGAAAAGATGCAGGCCGAGACGTGGCATTCCTTGCGCGCGCCGGATCTGATTGGCGTGACCGAGCGGGTGCAGGTTGATGATATCATGTCGGTCAAGGAAACCGCCGGGCATCTGATCGACGGCTTTGGCCGCCACCGCGCCTATGTGCAGGTGCAGAACGGCTGCGATCACCGCTGCACGTTTTGTATCATTCCCTATGGGCGGGGGAATTCTCGCAGCGTTCCGGCGGGGGTGGTGGTCGAGCAGATCAAGCGGCTGGTGGACAAGGGCTTCAACGAGGTGGTGCTGACCGGGGTGGACCTGACCTCGTGGGGCGCCGACCTGCCCGCCCAGCCGCGTCTGGGGGATCTGGTGATGCGGATTTTGCGGTTGGTGCCGGATTTGGCACGGCTGCGGATTTCCTCGATCGACTCGATTGAAGCCGATGAGGCGCTGATGGGGGCGATTGCCACCGAGCCCCGGCTGATGCCACACCTGCATCTGAGCTTGCAGGCAGGGGATGATCTGATCCTGAAACGGATGAAGCGGCGGCATCTGCGCGATGATGCGATCCGGTTCTGTGAGGAGGCGGTCAGGCTGCGCCCCGATATGGTGTTCGGGGCGGATATCATCGCGGGGTTTCCGACCGAGACGGAAGAGATGTTCCAGCAATCGTTGAAACTGGTTGAGGAGTGTGGGCTGACCTTCCTGCATGTGTTTCCGTTCAGCCCCCGCAAGGGCACGCCAGCGGCGCGGATGCCGCAGGTGAAGGGACCGCTGATCAAGGACCGGGCAGCACGGTTGCGTGCGGCGGGCGATGCGGCGCTGGCGCGGCATCTGGCAGCGCAGGTCGGGGTGGAGCATCGTGTGCTGATGGAAGGGCCCCGGATGGGGCGGACCGGGCAATTTACCGAGGTCTTGTTCGGCGCGGATCAGCCTGAGGGGCAGATTGTGCAGGCGGTGATCCGGGGATTTGGGGCGGGGAAGTTGCGGGCTTGAACGGCGTGTCCGCGTGTGGACAGGTGGTCTGTTGATGGGAAATCAAGGGCTTGCGCTGCCGTGGTAGGAGTTTGTTAACTTTTTCGGCCATTCGAAAGAGGTAGGGTGCGTGATCTCACGCACCTTTGTTGGGCTGGCCAGCGGTGCGTGCAAGCACGCACCCTACCTGCGTGTTGATCCTGCGCGCTTGGGCACCTGTGGTGCAGATCGACGCTCCGCGGGGAGTATTTTTGCCAAGATGAAGCGCGCGCGTGGCTGGGCATGGCCGATGGCCGTTGGCTGTGATTGCAATTTCCGGCCCTTCGGCTTATCTGAACGCCAACCGCAGCGACCATAGGCCAGCACGCGCATGAACTGGATTTCGAACTACGTCCGCCCGAAGATCAATTCGCTGTTCTCGCGCCGCGAGGTGCCGGAGAATCTTTGGACGAAATGCCCGGAATGCGGCACGATGCTGTTTCACCGCGAATTGGCGGCGAACCTGAATGTTTGCACCTCTTGCGATCATCACATGGCGATCAGCCCGCGTGATCGCTTTACCGGGCTGTTTGACACCGGCGTTTTCGTCGAGGTGAAGGTGCCCGATCCGGTGGTGGACCCGTTGCATTTCCGCGATCAGAAGAAATACCCAGAACGGCTGAAAGCCGCGCAGAAATCGACTGGCGAGCGTGAGGCGATGCTGGTGGCGGAAGGCGAGGTTGGCCGCACCCCGATCATCGCCGTGGCGCAGGATTTCAGCTTTATGGCTGGCTCTATGGGCATGTATGTCGGCAATGCGCTGATCGCGGCGGCTGAACGTGCGGTGAAGACCAAAAAGCCGCTGGTGCTGTTTTCCGCCGCCGGGGGCGCGCGCATGCAGGAAGGTATTCTGTCGCTGATGCAGATGCCGCGCACCACGGTGGCGGTGCAGATGCTGAAAGAGGCGGGGCTACCCTATGTGGTGGTGCTGACGCATCCGACGACCGGCGGCGTGACGGCGTCTTACGCCATGCTGGGCGATGTGCAGATTGCCGAGCCGAACGCGCTGATCTGTTTTGCCGGGCCGCGGGTGATTGAGCAGACCATTCGGGAAAAGCTGCCGGAAGGTTTCCAGCGTGCCGAATATCTGCTGGATCACGGCATGTTGGACCGGGTGACACATCGCAAGAACCTGCGGATGGAACTGGTGACGATTCTGCGCATGCTGATGAACCAATCGCCGGCGATCATGGGCGATTTGCCGCCGCCGGGGGAGATCCTTGAGGCGAAGGCATGAGCGGGTCTGACGCCGTTCTGGATCGGATGATGACGCTGCATCCAAAGGTGATCGATCTGGTGATGGACCGGGTTGAGCGCCTGCTGGCGGCCTTGGGCCACCCGGAGCGGTCTTTGCCGCCGGTGATCCATATCGCCGGGACCAATGGCAAGGGCAGCACGCAGGCGATGATCCGGGCGGGGCTGGAGGCGGGCGGGTCGCGGGTGCATGCCTATACCTCGCCGCATCTGGCGCGGTTTCATGAGCGGATTCGTTTGGCGGGCGAGCTGATTTCGGAACCGGCGCTGACGGCGTTGCTGGATGAATGTGTGCTGGCGAATGGGCCGGAGGAGATCACGTTTTTCGAGATTACCACTTGTGCGGCGTTTCTGGCGTTTAGCCGCGCGAAGGCGGATTACACGTTGCTTGAGGTTGGTTTGGGCGGACGGCTGGATGCGACCAATGTGGTCGAGAAGCCCGTGCTGACGGTGATCACGCCGGTGTCGATCGATCATCAGCAATATCTGGGTGAGACTTTGGCCGAGATTGCTGCCGAAAAGGCCGGGATTTTGAAGCGCGGTGTGCCTTGTGTGATTGGCCCGCAAGAACCTGTCGGGCTTGAGGTGATCGAGGCGCGGGCGGCGCGGCTGGGCTGCCCGGTGTTGGCCTATGGTCAGCAGTGGAGCGCCTGGGAAGAGCGTGGGCGGCTGATCTATCAGGATGAGAACGGGTTGCTGGATCTGCCGTTGCCGAACCTGCCGGGGCCGTTCCAGATACAGAACGCCGGGGCTGCGATTGCGGCGTTGCGGGCGCTGGGCAAGGATCAGGCCGCGTGCGAGGCGGCGGTGACGCAGGCGGTTTGGCCCGCGCGGATGCAGCGGTTGCGGGTCGGGCCACTGGTGGAAAGCGCGCCGGGGGTGGAGCTGTGGCTGGATGGCGGGCATAACCCGGCGGGGGGGGCTGCGGTTGCGGCGACCTTGGCGCGGATGCCGGTGCGCGAGACGCACCTGATCTGCGGCATGCTGAACACCAAGGATGTGCGCGGTTATATGGAGCCGCTGGCACCGCATGTGACGCGGCTGCATGCGGTGTCGATCCCCGGTGAGAGGAACACGCTGCCCGCCGAGGTGACCCGCGATGCGGCGGCCAGTGTCGGCATCGATGCGGTGACGGCCGCTTCGGTGGCGCAGGCTTTGGCGGCGATTGCAGCGGTCAGCCCGCAGGCACGGGTGCTGATCTGCGGCTCACTGTATCTGGCGGGCGGGGTTTTGCGCGAGAACGGCTGACCGGGTCAGGCTGCGGGTTTGCCTGGCTCGGGGGCAAGCGTGGGGCTGGGGCGGGTGGCGATTTCGCGGGCGGTGGTGTCGCCGATACCGGTCATGCACAGCAGGCTGACCACGGTTTCGTCAATCGCGGCCTCGGGCAGTTGGCCGGTGGTGATGGCAAGGCTGACGCCGACGATGGCGTGGGTGGCGAGTTTCCACACCAGTGCGGCATCACGGACATGGAAGCGCCCGGCGGCGGTGGCTTTTTGCATGTCGCGGATGGCGTAGGGGCCCATGCGACGGAAAGTGGCGTCGGCGATCACTTCGGAGCGGTTCAGCAGTTGTTTCCAGCGCACATCCTGCGTGGCGGCTTCCAGCACCTTGCGGATGCCGAAGGCGTAGACCTGCGCCGGGTCTTCGAAGGTGTTGGTGACGGCCTCGATCCGCAGCGCAAGGTCGTGCATCATCTCCTCCAGCACGGCGATGGCGAGGTCGTCTTTGGATTTGAAATAGTTGTAGACGGTGCCCGCGCCCACATCGGCGGCTTCGGCGATTTCCAGCATGGTGGCACCGTCCACACCCTTCTCGCTCATGATGACGCGGGCGGCAGTGATCAGCGCTTCACGGTTGCGGCGCTGACGGCGGGCAACGCGGCCTTCGCTGGGATCCTGGGTCATGTCGAATGGCCTTCTGGCTGTAATGGTCGGGGTTTAGCGGCTTGCCGTCTGGTTCGCAAGTGAATGCATTCATCTTTGAGGATGGAAAAACAGATTCGACTGCGGGGTGGTAAGTGGCCGCGCATGTGCAGCGAAATTGGCCGCGTTGCAGCAGGGATTCATCACATGCAATGCGATTGTACGAGAAATATGATTGAAAACAAATAGATGTCTTGGATCTTCGGGGTGCCTTTGCTTTGATGTAAGTGACGAGTTTACAAACTTGACGAACATTCATTTTTGATATAGATCAATTATGAGAGGTGATCCTTGCCACGGGAGCGGCTGGGTCATGGGGAACGAAGGGCCGTTGCGGCCTGCTCAGCGGAGGAATGAACATGTCGGCCACCAAGACGGGCGCAGCACAGGCTGGCGCGGAATTTGACGCGGATGTTGCCATTGTTGGCGGCGGGCCGGTTGGCACGTTTCTGGCGATCATGCTGGGCAAGGAAGGCAAGAAAGTTACCCTGATCGAACGCTGGACCCCCAGCTATGGCCGCCCGCGCGCCGTGACTTTTGACCACGAAATAGCCCGTCTGCTGGCGGTTCTGGGCATCGATTCCGAAAACGATCCGGCGATCAACTACCATGATGAGCTGTATTACTGGAAAGACGCCAAGGGCGAGAATTTGCAGATCGTTGACTGGCAATCCACCTCGGCCTCGGGGTGGCGGGTGCGCTATTGGTTCAATCAGCCCGAACTGGAAACCCGCTTGGCAGGGATTGCCAGGCAGTATGCAAGCATCACCGAAATCCGCGGCTTTGAGGCGACCGGTCTGGTGCAGGATGCCGACAGCGCGACGCTGACGCTGAAGCGCACGGCGGCGGAAGACCCTGACAGCACCGAAACCCGCAGCATCCGGGCGAAGTTCGTGATTGGTGCCGATGGCGCGAATTCGATGGTGCGGCAGGCGCTGGGGATTGAGAACGAGGACAAGGGCTATTTCTTCGATTGGTTGATTCTCGATATGCTGCCGAAGTTCGATTACGTCGCCTCGCGCGGCGATGAACCGGCGCAGTGGCAGTTGTGCGATCCGAAGCGGCCGACCACGATTGTTCCGGGTGGCCCCGGCCCTGTGGCTGGTGGGCCGCGTCGGCGGCGTTGGGAATATATGGTGCTGCCGGGCGAGTCGGTGGAAGACATGCAAACGCCGGAAACGGCTTGGAAATTGCTGGCACCGTGGGGGCTGACGCCGGACAATGCTGAGCTGGAGCGCAGCGCGGTGTATCGGTTTCAGGCGCGTTGGGCGAAGGTTTGGAACAAGGGCCGCTGCGCCTTGGCGGGCGATGCTGCCCACCTGATGCCGCCCTTTGCCGGCGAGGGCATGTGTGCGGGTCTGCGCGATGCCTTTGCGCTGGGCTGGCGGTTGAACGCGATTCTGGATGGCAAGATCGGCGTCGATGCGCTGGACAGCTATTCGTCGGAGCGGCTGGAGCACGCCAAGCATTACATCAATTTCAGTCAGGAACTGGGCAAGATCATCTGCATTTCCGATCCGGAAGCGGCGGCAGAGCGGGATCGGGTGATGAAAGCCGATCTGGCGGCGCGCAACTTTACGCCGGTGCCGACCGATATTTGCCAGTTGGGCCCGGGGGCGTGGTGCGCTGATGCCGCGCATGCCGGGGAGTTGTCGGTTCAGGGTGTGGTCGAGGCCAACGGCAAGCGGGATCGGTTTGATCAGGCCGTGGGCTTTGGCTGGATGGTGCTGGGGCTGGAGGCTGACCCGGCGGCGGCACTGGATGCCGTGCAGCGGGCGCAACTGGCGGCTTTGGGCGGGCGCTCGGTGCGGATCGGCGCGCAGGGGAGTGCTGGAGACGTGGTCGATGCGGAAGGCACCTATGCGAAATGGCTGAACGGCATTGGCGCGACATTCGTGCTGCTGCGGCCGGATTTCTATGTTGCGGCGACCGCGGCCACCGCTGAAGAACTGCGCCACCGCTTTGATGAGGTGATGGGCCGTTTGCATGTGCGCGCAGCGGTTGCCGCGTGAACGGATTTCATAACGCAACGCGATATAACTGCTGCGTGAAGTGATCTTCTTACCAATTGTTGCGGCATAGGCTGCGGGCAGCTTGCGACCGCGACGCAAGATCGGCTGTGGAGGCAGCCGGTCTGTCCGAGCCATGCGCGGTTTGGCATCAGAACAAACATCAGGGAGGAAACGCGATGTTTACCAGAAGAACGCTGTTGAAGACTGGCGCGGCAGTGGCCGCCAGCAGCCTTGCGCTGCCCGCCTTTGCCGCAAGTGGCAAGATCAAGATCGGTTATGTCAGCCCGCAATCCGGCCCGCTGTCGGCGTTTTCGCAGGCGGATGACTATGTGGTCGGCAAGTTCCTGGAAGCGACCAAGGCGCTGGGCTGGGACGTGGAAGTTATCGTAAAAGATAGCCAATCCAACCCCAACCGCGCTGCTGAAGTTGCCAGGGAACTGATCAGCCGGGATGAGGTGAACCTGATCCTTGTGGCCTCGACGCCTGAAACCACCAACCCGGTTTGCACCGTGGCCGAGGCCGAGGAAATCCCGGTGATTTCGTCGGTGGCACCGTGGCAGCCGTGGTTCATCGGCCAGCAGGGTAACCCCGCCGATCCGGCAAGCTGGCAGGAATTCGACTACGTTTACCACTTCTTCTGGGGGCTGGAAGACAACGTTTCGGTGTTCATGAACATGTGGAACGCCATTGAATCGAACAAGAACGTCGGCGCGCTGTGGCCGAACGATGGCGACGGCAACGCCTGGGCGTCCGACGTGGGCATGCCGCCGGCGCTGGCTGCGGCAGGGTATAACCTGACCGATACCGGGCGTTACCAGAACCTGACCGACGATTATTCGGCGCAGATCAACGCCTTCAAGGCGGCGAATTGCGAGATTCTGGTCGGCATTCCGATCCCGCCGGATTTCACCACCTTCTGGACCCAAGCCGCGCAGCAGGGCTACAAGCCCAAGCTGGTGTCGATCGCCAAGGCGCTGCTGTTCCCCGAAAGCGTCGCGGCGCTGGGCGAGTTGGGTCATAATCTGACCTGCGAAGTCTGGTGGTCGCCGAACCATCCGTTCAAATCCTCGATGACCGGCGAAAGCTGTGCTGAAGTGGCGGCCGGGTTTGAAGCGGCGGCAAGCCGTCAGTGGACGATGCCGCTGGGCTTTGTGCATGCGCTGTTCGAAGTGGCGATTGATGCGCTGAAGCGGGTCGAAGATGCCACCGACGGCGATGCCTTGGCCGCAGCGATTGGCGCGACCAATCTGGATACGGTGGTCGGCAAGATCGCCTGGGGTCAGGAAAATGTGCCGCCGTTTGCCCGCAAGAACGTGACGAAAACCCCGCTGGTCGGTGGTCAGTGGCGGCGCAAGGAGGATGGCTCGTTTGATCTGGTCATCGTTGAGAACGCCAATGCGCCGGAAATCGCGCTGACCGGCACGCTGGAAACCCTTCGCTGAACAGACCAGCCCCGGCGGCTTTATGCGGCCGGGGCAGCTTTTGGGAATGTAGACATGCCAATCCTGTCGCTGCAATCGGTGTCGAAATCTTTCGGCGCGCTGAAGGTCACGGATGCCGTGAGCTTTGATCTGGCCAAGGGCGAGGCGCTTGGCATCATTGGGCCGAACGGGGCTGGCAAATCGACGCTGTTCAACCTGATCGCGGGCAATGTGAAACCCGATCAGGGTCGGGTGTTTCTGGATGGCCGCGACGTTTCCAGCCAGACCGCGATGCAGCGCTGCGCGGCGGGGATCGGGCGCAGCTTTCAGATTCCGCAGCCGTTCGGGCATCTGACGGTTTACGAAAATCTGCTGGTGGCGGCGCGGTTTGGCGGTGCAATTTCCGGCCACGACGCGCCGGAGTTCTGCATGGATATTCTGGGCCGCACGGGTCTGGCGGTGCAGGCCGACAAGGTTTCCGGTGCGCTGCCGCTGTTGCAGCGCAAGCGGCTGGAGCTGGCGCGGGCGATGGCGACGGCGCCACGGGTGATCCTGCTGGATGAAATTGCGGGCGGTCTGACCGAAGGCGAGTGTCACGAGTTGGTGGCGACGATCCGGCAGATCCACGCAGAGGGCACCGCGATCATCTGGATCGAACATGTGCTGCACGCGCTGAATTCGGTGGTGGAACGGCTGATGGTGCTGAATTTCGGTAAAATGCTGATGATCGGTGAACCGGCGGCGGTGATGGCCTCGCCCGAAGTGCGCGAGATTTATCTGGGGATCGAGGCATGACCGCTTTGTTGAATATTGCAGGGCTGACCGCGAATTACGGGGATTTTCAGGCGCTGTTCGGCGTTGATCTGACCCTGAACGCCGGGGAAACCGTGGCGATCATTGGAGCGAATGGCGCGGGGAAAACCACGCTGATGCGGGCGATCACTGGCATCGTGCGGGCGGCTTCTGGCGTGATTGCCCTGGAGGGGGCGCCTATTTCAAAGCTTGCCGCGCCGGATGTGCTGATGGCGGGCGTGGCGATGGTGCCGGAGGGGCGCAAGCTGTTCCCGTCCTTGACGGTGGAGGAAAACCTGCTGATCGGCGCGCATGCGCGCAAGGTCGCCGGACCATGGAATCTGGAGGCGATCTACGATCTGTTTCCGATCCTGAAAGAGCGTCGGTTGTCGCCCGGCACGGCGCTTTCGGGGGGGCAGCAACAGATGGTGGCGATTGGCCGCGCGCTGATGAGCAATCCGCGCGTGCTGCTGTGCGACGAGATTTCGCTGGGCCTTGCGCCGGTGATCATCCGCGACATTTACGCGGCGGTGCCAAAGATCAAGGCCAGCGGTGCGTCGATGATCGTGGTGGAACAGGATATTGGTCAGGCGCTTAAAATCGCCGACCGGGTCTATTGCATGATGGAAGGCCGGGTGACGCTGACCGGCACGCCTGCGACGCTGTCGCGCGAAGCCATCCACGACGCCTATTTCGGAGTAAGCGCATGATCTGGATGGATACTTTGGTACAAGGCATTCTGCTGGGCGGGCTTTATGCGCTGTTCGCGGCGGGGTTGAGCCTGGTGTTCGGCATCATGCGGCTGGTCAATCTGGCGCATGGCGACCTGATCGTTCTGGCCGCCTATCTGATCTTGGGCGTGATGGGCGCGCTGGGGCTGCATCCGTTTGTGGCGGTGCTGATCGCTGCGCCGGTGATGTTTTGTGTCGGCTGGCTGCTGCAAACCTATGTGCTGAACCGGGTGCTGGGCGAAGATATTCTGCCGCCGCTTTTGGTGACGTTTGGCCTGTCGGTGGTGATCCAGAACGGGCTGCTGGAGACCTATTCCGCCAACAGCCAGAAGCTGACGGCGGGGCCGATTGAAGCTCAGTCGCTGCAATTCGGGCCAATTGCGGTGGGGGTGATGCCGCTTTTGACGCTGGCCTCGGCGGTGGCGGTGATCTTTGCGCTGAACCAGCTGTTCTATCGCACCGCTTTGGGGCGGGCGTTCCGGGCGACCTCGGACGATGCGACCACGGTGCAACTGATGGGCATCCGGCCCAGCAACGTGTTCGCGATGGCGACCGGCATTGCGATGGTGGTGGCAACGATTGCGGCGATGTATCTGGGAACGCGAGCAAATTTCGATCCGTCGATTGGCCCGGCGCGGCTGCTCTATGCCTTTGAGGCGGTGATCATCGGCGGGCTTGGCAGCCTGTGGGGCACGCTGGCGGGGGGTATCGTGATTGGGGTGGCGCAGGCGTTTGGCGCGGCGATCAACCCGGAATGGCAGATTTTGTCGGGCCATATCGCCTTCGTGCTGGTGCTGCTGTTGCGCCCGCGCGGCCTGTTCCCGCGCGCGAATGATTGAGGATCACATGGCTTTATCTGTTTCCAAACCCGTCTCGGTCGTGCTTGGCCTGCTGCTGCTGGCGGCGCTGATCGCGGTGCCGCTGATCGCGCCACGCGCGGTGACGCAAGACCTGTTCGGGGTGCTGACCCTGCTGGTGTTGGCGATGAACTGGAACATGCTGGCGGGGTTTGCCGGTCTGGTTTCGGTTGGTCAGCAAGCCTTTGTCGGCATCGGGGCCTATTTCATGTTCGCCGCCGTGATCCTGTGGGGGATGGACCCGCTACTGGGCGTGCTGGTGGGCGGGCTGGCGGCGATGTTGTTTGCGGTGCCGATGGCGTTTTTCGCCTTCCGTCTGCACGGCGCGTATTTTGCGATTGGCACCTGGGTGGTGGCCGACATCGCGCGGTTGCTGGCGGGGCAATGGAAGGCGCTGGGCGGTGGCACCGGCACCTCGCTGCCGAAGGGGACGACGAAGGATATGTTCGGCGTGCCGTGGGTGAAGGATGTGCTGGACATCAGTTCAGCCGCCGCTGCCGATGCGGTGACCTATTGGCTGGCGCTGGGGCTGGCGGTGGTGATGCTGGTGGCGTCTTATGTGTTCCTGCGGTCCCGCATGGGGCTGGGGCTGCAAGCGATCCGCGACAACGTGCAGGCGGCGCGGTCGGTCGGGGTGGACCCGCAGCGGCTGAAGCTGGCGGTGTTCCTGCTGACGGCATTCGGCACCGGTCTGTGTGGCGCGCTGATCTTCATCCAGATTACCCGCGTGACCCCGGATGCCGCGTTTTCGGTGCTGGACTGGACCGCCTTCGTGATTTTCGTGGTGGTGATCGGTGGCATCGGCACGCTGCCCGGTCCGATTGTCGGCGTGGTGGTGTTCTACATCCTGCAACGGCTGCTGGCGGATTACGGCACGGTTTACCTGATCGTGCTGGGGCTGATCGGCATCGCCATCATGCTGTTTGCGCGCGGCGGGTTGTGGGGGTTGTTCACCGCCCGCACCGGGGTTGACCCGTTCCCGCTGCGCCATCGTCCGCCCGCGCATCTGCGCGTCAAAGCCTCCAAAGTCTGACTGTCTTTCCCTGAAAGGTCCCTGATATGAGCCAGTATTTCACCGAAGACGCCTCGGTCGAGGCGGTCAACGCCCGGATGGGGCAGAACATCAACCCGCGTCTGGCGCAGGTTATGGCAAGCCTTGTCAAACACTTGCACGCTTTCGCCAAGGATGTGCACCTTAGCCAAGCCGAGTGGGATATCGCGATAGAGTTCCTGACCAAGACCGGCCAGATTTGCAGCGGCGAACGGCAGGAGTTCATCCTGCTGTCGGACGTGCTGGGCTTTTCGATGCTGGTCGATGCGATCAACAACCGCCGTCCGGCGGGTGCTACGGAGAACACCGTCTTTGGCCCGTTCCATGTTGATAACGCGCCGGAATTGCCGATGGGCAGCAATATCAGCCTGGATGGCAAGGGCGAAAGCTGCCGGTTCGAAGGCATGGTGATCGACCTGCACGGCAACCCGATTGCAGGCGCGCGGGTTGATGTGTGGTCGGATAATGCCGACGGCTTTTATGATGTGCAGCAGCCCGACATTCAGCCGAAATGGAACAATCGCGGCGTGTTCATCACCGGGGCGGACGGGCGCTATGCGTTTCAGGGTATCAAGCCGGTGTCCTACCCGATCCCGGATGATGGCCCGGTCGGGCAGATGCTGAACCATCTTGGCCGCCACCCCTATCGCCCGGCGCATATGCACTATCTGGTCACCGCCAAGGGCTTTGAAAAGCTGGTGACGCACACGTTCGTTGGCGACGATACCTATCTGAGCTCGGATGCGGTGTTCGGGGTGAAAAAGACCCTGATCGCGCCGTTTGAGCATGTGAACGATGGCCAGACCATCTGGCGGTCGCCCTTCGATTTCGTGCTGACGCCAGTTTGATCGAAAGGAAGGCCGCGCGTGCCAAACGTCAAGATTTACGTTGAAGAGACTCTGTTTGCAGACCACCGCACCGCGTTGACGACCGCGCTGAAGCCGATCCGCGATATGCTGTGCGCCGATCTGAAGGTGGATATCGCGGCCTGCCAATTTGCCGTGCTGCCGGTGATGGCGATGCCGGATCTGCCGCTGGTGAATGTGGAAATGTTCATCCTGCCGAGGCCAGAGCGCACCCGCGAGGCGGTGTTGGCGGTGTGTCAAAACCTGCGCAACATGTTGCAGGCGGCGAGCGGCGTGCATGTGGCGATCCGGGTGTCACATCTGGACCCGGCCACCTATATCGCGCTTAAATAACCCAAACGGTCATCCGCGGCGGCGGGTGACCTGTTGATCATGCTGAATCCGCGCCTCCAGCTGGCGGCATTGTTCGGCGATGAAACTTTTGAACGGGGCCAGCGCCGGGGCGGTGGCGCTTTCCTTGGCAAACAACATGCCCAACTGGCGGTTGGGATGTTCGATCTTCAACGGCAGCGCCTCCAGTTGCATGGTCTTGCGGGTCAGGAACACCACCGAATAGGGCAGCACCGTCAGAGAATCCGACCCGGCCAGCACCGAGGCAATCGAGGCGAAGGTGCCGCCAGAAAAGTTCACCCGGAAATCCTGTGACCCGATGGAAACCAACGCGCGCTGCAAATCGCGGTAAAGCGGGCTGTCGGCGGGGGGCGCGATCCATGGAAACAGGTCGATATCGGCCAGAGTGATGGTGCCCTTGCGCGTCAACGGATGGCCCGAGCGGCAGGCGATGACGTTGCGCCCGGCCAGCAGCGATACAAAGACCATATCCTGCGGAATTTGCGCCGCCGACATCGGCAGGATCGCCAGATCAAGGCTGCCATTGCGCAGGTGCGGCAGCAGCGTATCGCCATAGCCGTAGGATTGTTCGATATGCACATCGCTGTGGTGGCGCTGAAATTCGGCGATCATGCTGGCGATCACCCCATCCATGAAGATCGGCGTGCCACCGATGCGCAATCGCCCGGCCTGCCCTTTGCTGTAGCGATCCACCAGCTGCCGCGCCTCAAGGTTCAGCGCATGGATGCGGCTGCCAAGGCGGGCGAGACTGGCCCCCAGTTCCGTTGGCCGCAGCGGGCGGCGGCCCGGTTCGAACAAAGGCACGCCAACCCGTTGTTCCAGCAGGGCAATCGTGCGAGACACCGAGGGCTGCGATTTGCCCAAAGCATCTGCGCCTTCGGTCAGACCGCCCTTTTCGACGATCATCGCCAGAATTTCGAGGTGTTCGCTTTCCAGTTTCATAACGCAAAGCAATATTAGCAAGCGGTGATCCGATCAATATCCCATCGTGTTGCGGCTAGGGTCATGCTCGACGAAGCATGAGGGGGGCGCGCGTGTCGCATTTTCAGGACAATTTCACGGCTCAATCTGCTGCCGTGCGGGTGCGGTTTGGCGCAGGCGTCCGCAAGGCGGTGGCGGAGGAAGTGCAGGCCTTGGGCTGTTCGCGGGCGCTGATCCTGTCAACGCCGCAGCAGGCCACGACGGCGCAGGAATTTGCCGATCTGTGCGGGCCGCTGGCGGTGGGCATTTACACCAATGCCACCATGCACACCCCGGTCGCGATTTCAGATGAGGCGGCGGCCCATGCGGTGAAACTGGGGGCGGATTGCGTGGTGGCAGTCGGCGGCGGGTCCACCACTGGCTTGGGCAAGGCCATCGCCTATCGCACCGATTTGCCGCAGATCGTGGTGCCGACCACCTATGCCGGATCGGAAGCGACGCCGATTCTGGGCCAGACCGAGCATGGCCGCAAGACCACGCTGACCAGTGCCAAGGTGCAGCCCGAGGTGATCTTGTATGACGCCGAGCTGGTGAAAACCCTGCCAGTGGCAATGACCGTGACCAGCGCGCTGAACGCGATGGCGCATGCCGCCGAGGGGCTTTACGCGCAGAACCGTTCGCCGATTTCGACACTGATGGCGGTGGAGGGTTTGCAGGCGTTCAAGGATGCGCTGCCGAAAGTGATGGCGAACCCAGGTGATCTGACCGCGCGCGGCGAGACGCTGTATGGTGCGTGGTTGTGCGGCACGGTGCTGGGGCAGGTCGGCATGGCGCTGCATCACAAGCTTTGTCACACGCTGGGCGGGGCGTTCGATCTGCCGCATGCGGAAACCCACGCGATCATTCTGGCGCATGCGATGGCCTATAACGCCGTGGCGGTGCCGGATCTGCTGGCGCCGATTTCCGATATTTTCGGCGGTGCGCCGGGGATGGCGATCTACAATTTCGCCGCCGCGATGCAGGCCCCGCAGGCGCTGCGCGATATCGGCATGAAGGAATCCGATCTGGATCTTGCCGCCGATCTGGCGACGCAGAACCCTTACTGGAACCCGCGACCCATCGAGAAGGTCGCTGTGCGGCAGCTGTTGCAGGCTGCCTGGGCGGGCGAGCCGCCTGCCGTCTGACATCATCTTGGGAGGATACATCGAATGGCTGACATTACCACCGACGTGCTGATCATCGGCACTGGCCCGGCAGGCTCGGCGACCGCTGCGCTGCTGTCGACCTATGGCATTCAGAATATGGCGATCAACCGCTATCGCTGGCTGGCCAATACCCCGCGCGCCCATATCACCAACCAGCGCGCGATGGAGGTGATCCGCGATCTGGGCCGTGATCTGGAGGACGAGGTTTACCTTTACGCCGCGCCGCAGCACCTGATGGGCGAGAACATCTTCTGCGAAAGCCTGGCGGGCGAGGAGATCGGCCGGATGAAGGCCTGGGGCAACCATCCACTTTCACAGGCCGAACATCTGATGTCGTCACCGACCAAGATGAACGACATGCCGCAGACCTTCATGGAGCCGCTGTTGTTCAAAACCGCCTGCCAGCGCGGCACGCAGGCGCGGATGTCGACCGAATATCTGAGCCATGCGCAGGATGCCGACGGTGTCACCACCACCTGCCGCGACCGCTTGACGGGGAAAGAGCTGACCATCCGCTCAAAATACCTGATCGGCGCGGATGGCGGAAAATCCTTGGTCGCGGAACATGCCGGTCTGCCGTTTGAAGGCAAGATGGGCGTCGGCGGGTCGATGAACATCCTGTTCAAGGCCGATCTGACCAAATACGTCGCACATCGGCCCAGCGTTTTGTATTGGGTGATGCAGCCGGGCGCGGATGTCGGCGGCATCGGCATGGGTCTGGTGCGGATGGTGCGGCCGTGGAACGAATGGCTGATCGTCTGGGGCTATGACATCAACGGGCCAGAGCCGGAAGTGACCGAAGAATTCGCCACCGGCGTGGCGCGGCAGTTGATCGGCGACCCGGATCTGAAGATCGAACTGCTGTCGGCCAATATCTGGACGGTGAACAACTTCTACGCCACCCAGACCAGCAAGGGCCGGGTTTACTGCATGGGCGACGCTATCCACCGGCATCCGCCGTCGAACGGGCTGGGGTCGAACACCTCGATTCAAGACAGCTTCAACCTTGCGTGGAAGCTGGCGATGGTGCTGAAAGGGCAGGCGGGGGCGGCTCTGCTGGATACCTACAACGCCGAACGGGCGCCGATTGCCAAGCAGATCGTGACGCGGGCGAACCAGTCGATTGGCGAAACCGGGCCGATCTTTGATGCGCTGGGGATGAGCGAAGGCGTCGATCCGGTGCAGATGCAGAAAAATCTGGAGGGCCGCAGCGCGGGCACCCCGGAAGCCGAGGCGCAGCGGGCGGCGATCCGCAAGGCGATTGCGTTTAAGAAGTATGAATTCGATGCGCACGGTGTCGAGATGAACCAGCGCTACACCTCTGCCGCGATTGTGACCGATGGTCAGATCGAACCGGCGTTTCAGCTTGACGCCGATCTGCACTATCAGCCAACCACCTGGCCGGGCGCGCGGCTGCCGCATGCCTGGGTTTATGCCCGCGAGAGTGGGGCGGAAGTTTCCACGCTCGATCTGTGCGGTCACGGCAAGTTCACCGTGCTGACCGGCTTGGGCGGCGAGGCCTGGGCAGCTGCGGCGGCCAGCGTCGGTGCCGAACTGGGCATCGAGATTGCGGCGCATGTGATCGGGCCGCGCCGCGACCATGTTGATCATTCCGGCGATTGGGCGCGGGTCAGCGAAGTGACGGATTCGGGCTGTATCCTTGTGCGCCCTGACCATCACGTCGCATGGCGGGCCGAGGCCATGGTTGCCAGCCCCGCCGGTGAATTGCGCCGGGTGCTGCGCGCCATTCTGGCCCGATAATCTGGCCCACGAAAGCAGCAGGGGCACCGCGCAAACGGTGCCCCTGTTTTGTTTACACCCGCTCCAGCGCGATGGCGATGCCTTGGCCAACACCAATGCACATGGTCGAAAGCGACCGCCGCCCGCCGGTCAGTTGCAGCTGCAACGCCGCCGTCCCGGTGATCCGCGCGCCCGACATGCCCAAGGGATGCCCCAAGGCAATCGCGCCGCCGTTCGGGTTCACCCGCGCATCATCATCGGCAATGCCCAGATCGCGCAGCGTCGCCAGACCCTGTGAGGCGAAGGCCTCGTTCAACTCGATCACGTCGAAATCAGCCTGCGTCAGGCCCAGCCGCGCCATCAGCTTTTTCGACGCCGGAGCCGGGCCAAAGCCCATGATCCGCGGTGCAACCCCTGCCGTCGCGCCGCCCAGCACGCGGGCGATCGGCGTCAGGCCATATTTTTTCACCGCAGCTTCGGAGGCTAAAATCAGCGCCGCCGCGCCGTCGTTGACACCGCTGGCATTGCCAGCCGTCACCGAGCCGCCCTTGCGGAAGGGCGTGCCCAGCTTGGCCAATACCTCCATCGTCGTGGCGCGCGGGTGTTCGTCGCGGTCAACGACAATCGCGTCGCCCTTGCGCTGCGGGATCGTGACCGCGGTGATTTCCTGCGCCAAGCGGCCATTGCCTTGCGCGGCACTGGCCTTGGCTTGACTGCGCAGCGCGAAAGCGTCCTGATCTTCGCGGGAAATCTTGAAATCTTCGGCGACGTTTTCCCCCGTTTCCGGCATGGAATCAACGCCATATTGCGCCTTCATCGCTGGATTCACAAAGCGCCAGCCGATGGTGGTATCGTGAATTTCGGCATGGCGCGAAAACGCCGTGTCAGCTTTCGGCATCACAAACGGCGCGCGCGACATGCTTTCGACGCCGCCTGCGATCATCAGATCAGCCTCGCCCGCCTTGATCTGGCGCGCCGCCGCCAGCACCGCATCCATGCCCGAGCCGCACAGCCGGTTGATCGTGGTGCCGGTCACGTTGACCGGCAGGCCCGCCAGCAAGGCCGACATCCGGGCGACGTTGCGGTTATCCTCGCCCGCCTGATTGGCGCAGCCGAAAACCACGTCGTCAACCGCCTCCCAATCAAGGCCCGCGTGGCGTGCCATCAAGGCCCGCAGCGGCACCGCGCCCAGATCATCGGCGCGCACCGACGACAGGCTGCCGCCAAAGCGGCCAATCGGGGTGCGGATATAGTCGCAGATGTAAACTTCGGTCATTTCAGAGCTCCGGCACAATGAGGTCGGCCACAGGGCCATTGGTGAACAGCCGCGCGCCCGTCACCGCCTGAAGATCGGCAAGCGAAAGTGTCGGCAATTTCTCTTTAAGCATAAAACATTTTTCGACGATGTCGATCACCGCGAGGCTGGTGTAGATGCGGGTCACACAGCCCACGCCTGTCAGCGGTAAAGTGCAGGATTCCAACAGCTTGGGCTTGCCGTCCTTGGTGACGTGATCGGTAATCACCGCCACCCGCTTGGCTCCATGCACCAGGTCCATCGCGCCGCCGACCGCAGGCACACCCTTTGGCCCGGTGGACCAGTTTGCCAGATCGCCATTCTGCGCCACCTGATAAGCGCCCAGAATCGCCACATCGAGATGACCGCCGCGCACCATCGCAAAGCTGTCGGCATGGTGGAAGAACGCAGCGCCGGGGTTCAGCGTGACCGCCTTTTTGCCCGCATTGATCAGATCCCAATCCTCGGAGCCTTTCGCAGGGGACTCGCCGAAATCCAGAATGCCATTCTCGGTGTGGAAAATCGCCTGCCGACCGGGGGGCTGATATTGCGCCACCATCTCGGGAAAACCGATGCCAAGGTTAACATAAGCGCCGTCCTGAATGTCTTGCGCCGCGCGCCAGGCGATCTGGGCGTTGGTCAGCTTATGGGTCATTGCGCCACCTCTGGATAAACGGCTTTGGCGCGGTTCAGCACCTCTTCCTGCTGCGGATTTGCCACCTGCACCACGGCTTGCACAAAGATGCCGGGGGTGATGATATGTTCAGGATCAATCGCGCCGGGGTGAACGATTTCAGAGACTTGCACGATGGTCGTGGCCGCAGCCGTGCACATCAGCGGGTTGAAATTGCGCGCCGCCTTATTGTAGGTCAGGTTGCCGTGGCTGTCGCCCAGATCCGCCTTGACCAGCGCGAAATCGGCCTTCAGCCAGCGTTCCTGCACATAGGACCGACCGTCGAAGTCTTCGATCTTCTTGCCCTCGGCCAGCAAGGTGCCAAAGCCGGTGGGGGTGTAAAACGCCGGAATGCCTGCGCCGCCCGCCCGGATGCGTTCGGCCAAAGTGCCCTGCGGCACCAGTTCAAGCTCGATCTTTCCGGCCAGATACAGCTCGGTAAACACCACCGGATCGGCCGAGCGCGGGAAAGAGCAGATCAGCTTTTTCACCATGCCGGTTTCGATCAGCGCCGCCAGCCCGACATGGCCGTTGCCCGCGTTGTTGTTGATCACGGTCAGCCCGGTCGGATGACCCGTCGCCACAAACCGATCAATCAGCGCGTGGATCAGTTCAATCGGCGCGCCCGAGCCGCCAAACCCGCCGATCATCACCGAAGCGCCATCACCAATCCCGGCAACGGCTTCGGTGAGGCTGGAAACTGTCTTGTCCATCGAATCCTCCCTGTGTCGGCCTATCGGATAGGAAAACGAGGCTTTCCAGTCCATGGGTTTCGTGCGATATGACACATTTGTTGACATATCGCACGGATGCACCATGACCATCACCGCCCGCGACACCATGGGGGGCCTTGCCAAGGGCCTGTCCGTGATCGAAACCTTCACCGCCGATCACCCGCGCCAGTCGATTGCCGAGGTAGCGGCGGCCAGCGGGTTGGACCGCGCCACCGCCCGCCGCTGCCTGCTGACGCTGGCGCATCTGGGCTATGCTGATTACGACGGCAAGTTTTTTACCCTGACCCCGCGCGTGCTGCGGCTTGGCACCGCCTGCCTTGCCACCATGCCCCTGCCGCAGATGGTGCAGCCGTGGCTCGACAAACTGTCAGAAGCTTTGGGGGAAAGCGCGTCGGTCTCGATTCTGGATGGTGATGACATCGTCTATGTCGCCCGCTCAGCGCAGCGCAAAGTGATGTCGATTGCGCTGATGCCCGGTTCGCGCCTGCCTGCGTTTTGCACCTCGATGGGGCGGGTGTTGCTGGCGGCGTTGCCCGAGGCCGAGGTGGAAAGCCGCTTGCGCGACCGGCCCTTGCAGGCGCGCACGCCGCTGACGCTGACCGACCCCGCACGGTTGCTCGCCCGGATCTCCGAGGCGCGCAATCAGGGGTTTGCTGTGATAGATCAAGAGGTTGAGCTTGGCCTGCGCTCTATCGCCGTGCCGATCTTTGATGCGCATGGCCGGGTGGCGGCGGCGCTTAACCTGGGCCTTTCGGCGCGGGAAGAACCTGCAACGGCGCTGGAAATCCGCTACCTGCCCGCGCTGCGCAAGGTTCAGGCCGAGTTGCGCAAAGTGCTGCGCTAGCCTTCTAGCTATCCTGCCGTGCGATGTCGCTGATCAGCACGTCGGTCACCATCGCGCCAACGGTGGACTGCGCCGTCTCCAGCAGGGCCCGGCGCAACAGCACCAGATTGGCACCATCGGTGAAAGACCCTTTGAAGCCGCCCGCGTTGGCGTGATCGAACAGCACCTGCAAGAACGCATCGCGCAGCTTTGGTTCGCGGGCATAGATCGGCTCGCTGGAACCGTGCGTCACCTCCAGGCTGAGCGCCAGAATCACCATCGAGGCGACCTGCCCGCCTTCCAGCACCGGCACCACGAACTGGTTGCTCAGTTTGACATATTCCGGCGCGACTTTGGGGTCGCCCTCGATGCCGTGAGCCGCAGGATCAGCCGGTTCCGCAGCATGTGCGGCATCGGCGGCCCCAGGGGCATCCTTGGCGGTTTCGGCGGCAGGTTCGGGGGCGGGGCGCAGGAAAAGCCCTGCCCCGGCACCGATGCCCAATCCGACAAGGGCCAATAGAACGGGAAGCAATTTGCGGATCATGGCGCCTCAGAACGGTAAAAGAACGTCGGCAACCTGCTGACCATAGCGGGGTTGCTGCACATCGGTGATCTGGCCGCGCCCGCCGTAAGAAATCCGCGCGCCCGCGATCTTGTCGTAGGTGATTTCGTTCTGCCGCGAGATGTCGATCGGGCGGACATAGCCGGTGACCAGCAACTCGCGCAGTTCAAAATTGACCCGCACCTCTTGTTGGCCTTCGATCCGCAGCACGCCGTTCGGCAATTCCTCCACCACGGTTGCTGCGACCCGAAGCGTCAGCTTTTCATTGCGCTTCACCGAGCCGTCACCCTTGTAAGCCGATGCCGACGAGGTATCGACGGCGCTGTCCAGGCTTGATCCCACAGGCATGTCGCGGTTCAGCCGTTCCGGCACGCCAAACAGCGACCCTATGGCCATGGTATCAGACCCGGCCCGGCTCCGCCCCGAGGTGTTCTTGATTTCGGCACTATCGTCGATCTCGATCACCACCGTCAGGATATCACCCGACCTTGTGGCGCGGCGGTCGCCGAACAGAGAGCTGCGCCCGGCCGTCCACAGCGATGACGCATCGGTCGGGCCGTCAGGCTCGGCATTTTCCGGCATCGGCGTCGAATACATCGCGTGATGCTGATAGCTGCCCTCCAGCGGCGAAAAATCCGGGGCGCGGCCGACCTGATCCATTCGGGCGCAGGCGGTCAGAAACAGCAGGGAAAACAACATATAACGCATGGTTTTGTCCTTCAGGAAGGGGGGCCGACATACACCATGCCATCGGCACCGATCTGGCCCGAGACCTTGGTGCGCGAGGTCAGGTTCATCACTTCAATCATCTCGCCCACCCCGCCCCGGCCAAGCGCGCGGCCCTCGGTCAGGATTCGCAGACCCCCGGCACGGTAGGTCAGCGAGATGATCTGGTTGCGTTCAATCACCGTGCTGGGTCCAAGATCCTGCGCCTGAATCGGCTTGCCGGCATAGATTGCCACGCGGGTTTCAAGGCCGATGGCGGTGGCGGGATCGGACAGCGCCTCGGGGATTTCCATCGCCACCAGCGTCATGTCATCGGCCGATAGTTGGCTGTGCGCGCGGATCGTGCGGGTGGCGACAAGGCTGTCAGCCAACGCGGGCAGCGGCAGCAAAAGCAGCGCGAGCCGCCACATCACCGCACCTGCGTCGTGGCGGACAGCATTTGATCAACGGCGGTGATCACCTTGGCGTTCAACTCGTAGCCACGCTGCGCCTTGATCAGCTCGGTGACTTCGCGGACCGAGTCGACGGTGCTTTCCTCCAGATAATTCTGCCGAAGCATCCCCAAACCATCCAGCCCCGGCGTGCCGACCATCGCCGGGCCAGAGGCCGGACTTTCCAGAAACAGATTCGAGCCCATCGCCTCCAGCCCCTTGGCATTGCTGAAGCCGACAAGATTGAACTGCCCCAGCAGTTGCGGCTGCACCTGATCAGTGAAAAACGCGTAAACCTCGCCATCCGCATTGATCGCCACTTCGCGCGCATCCGACGGAATGGTGATGCCGGGGGCGACCTGATAGCCGTCGGCGGTTACGATCAGCCCATCAGCGGTGCGTTGCAGCGCGCCATCGCGGGTATAGGCAGGTGTTCCCGATGGAAGAGTCACCTCCAGATAACCGCTGCCCTCGATTGCCACGTCCAGATCGCCGCCGGTCTCGGTCAGCGTGCCCTGGCCCAGCACCGCCGAAACCGAGGCGGGCCGCACCCCAAGCCCCAGCTGCACCCCGGTCGGCAGCATCGACCCATCCTGCGCCGAAACCGTTCCGGGCCGCGCAAGCTGTTGATAATGCAGGTCGGCAAAGTCGGCGCGGCGCGGATTATAGCCGGTGGTAGACATGTTGGCGAGGTTATGGGCCACCACATCGACCCGCATCTGTTGGGCGCTCATCCCCGAGGCGGCAATTTGAAGCGCGTTCATTTTCGTCTCCTATCGGCCCAGCGTGTCAATGACGCCGCGCATGCGTTTGTCTTCCTGATCCATGAAGCTTTGGCCCAGTTCGTAGGCGCGTTGCACCTCGATCATCCGGGCGATTTCCTGCACGGGCTGGACGTTGCTGTCTTCCAGATAGCCCTGCATGATCACCCCGCCCGAAGCCGGCTCGACCGCATTGGCCGAAAACAGCGTGCCTGCCTGATGTTGCAGGCTCAGCGGGTCGCTGGGTTGCCACAGGCCGATTTTGGCCAGAGGTGCGCCCTCCGCCGAAAGTGTGCCATCCTGCGACAGCGCCACATTGGTGGCGTCGGGCGGCACGAACACCGGCGCGCCGCCTGCGTCCAGCAGACGATAGCCGTCGTTATTCACCAATTCCCCGGTCGCCGAGGGGGTGAAACTGCCCGCCCGTGTCAACCTTGGGCCATCGGGCATTTCGATCTGAAAGAAGCCCTCGCCCTGAATGGCGAAATCGAAGGACCCGCCGGTCTGGCTGATTCCGGCCTGCGACAGATCAACCACACGGCCATCCCCGGTGGCCATCGACAGCGACGGGCCGCTTTGCATCCCGGCGATATACTCTTCAAAAACAACACCTTCCCGGCGAAATCCTGTGGTCGAGATATTGGCGATATTGTTCGCCACCACCTGCATTTCGCGCATCAGGCCGGATTGGCGGGTCAGCGTGGTATAGCCTGCGGCATCCATCTTAACCTCCTGCAACCATCGGGATGATGCGGTCCTGAAAGAAGGCCACCAGCGTCGCCGTCATGAAGCTCATCGAGGCCCAGAACACCACCAGCATCGCACCGACTTTCGGCACGAAGGTCAGAGTGTTTTCCTGAATCGAGGTCAGGGCCTGAAACAAGCCGATCACAACCCCCGTCACCAGCGCCACCGCCAAAAGCGGGGCCGACATCAGCACGGCTGTCCACAGGCCTTGACGCAGGATGTCGTAAATCGACTGGTCGGTCATACCGGCATCCTCAGGATTTCCTGATAGGCCTCGACCACCTTGTCGCGCACGGTGGCCACGGTCTCGACCGCAAGCTGCGAGCTGGCCAAAGCCTGCACCAAAGCGTGCGGATCAGCACCGCCCGTCATCGCTGCACGGGCGGTCTGTTCGCCGTTGGCCAGCGTTTCGGCAAAGCTGCCGACCATCCGGCCAATCGTGGTTTCCACATTCTCCGACCCCGGTTCCGGGGCTGCCGCCGCGCGCGTCTGCGCATAGGTCTGGGCGGCAAGGGACGTTCTGATATCCATTCTGGATCTCCTTTATCGGCGCAAAAGTTCAAACAGGCTGCTGGTCATCTGCCTTGCCTGATCGAACAGTTTGAGGTTTGCCTCGTAGCTGCGCTGCGCTTCGCGCGCGTCAGCGATTTCGATCACCAGATCGACGTTCGATCCATCATAGTGACCGCTTTCATCCGCAAGCGGATTGCCTGGATCATAGACGCTTTCCAGCGCGGTCTGATCCAGATGAACCGGCGTGGTTTCAACCAGGCCAGAATCCATAGCCTCTTGGAAACCAACGATTTTGCGGTGGTATCCGGGGGTGTCGGCATTGGCGATGTTTTCGGAGACATGCCGTAGCCGCTGCGCCTGCGCCTCCATTCCAGAGGCGGCGAGAGACAACGAGGTGGTCAGATCGTTCATCTATCCCCCCTACCGATTCCGGCCAAGGCTGGCGCGGATGATGTCAGAGGTGTTGCGATAGATCGCCAAGGCCATTTCATGGTCTTGGCGGACGCTGGCCGTTTTTACCATTTCCTGTTCCAGCGAAACGGTGTTGCCATTCGGTGCGCCCGCGCCTTTTACCCGGCGCACCTGCGGGTCTTGCGGCTGATCTGTGGTGCCGAAGTGGCCCGCACGACTGGCCCGCATCGCGCCTTCCCGGTCTTGATAGGTTTCGGCAAAGGATGGCAAGTCCATCGCCTGAAAACCGGGCGTGTCGGCATTGGCGACGTTGCGGGCAATCACCCCCATCCGAGCGCCGGCGCGCGCCGCCATGTCTTGTGCCATTCTGGTCAGTTCAAGTTTTTCAAACATCGGGATTCTCCCTTGGTCGCTTCACCAAGGCTTAACGGTGATTCCTTTAGAAAGGGTAAGCGGGGAACAAACGGAGAATCCGATGAACCATGTTTTTGATACGCTCTGCGCAGAAATTGCGACGATTGTGGTGGCGGCCCGGTTGGGGCGCGTTGCTGAAGTAGCGCGCGGCACAGTGCGGGTGGTCGGGCTGGAGCAAACGGCGCGGCTGGGGGACCGGGTGCTGATTGGCGGCGTTTTGGGTGGCGAGGTGCTGAACCTGTCCGCCGGTGGCGTGACGGTGCTGACCGAAGGCCCGCCGGAAGGGCTGCGGATCGGAACCGAGGTGATGCTTGCCGGGGCCTCCGACATCGCGCCGGATGACAGCTGGATTGGCCGCATCGTGGACCCCTATGGCAGGCCGATGGATGGTAAGCCATTGTTTCGAGGGCCGATTTCGCGATCCCTTCGCGCCGAAGCCCCGCCTGCAGCCAAGCGGCGGCGGCTGGGTGAGCGGGTGTCAACCGGGGTGGCGATTTTCGATACGATGCTGCCCCTGGTGCGCGGCCAGCGCATCGGTCTGTTTGCTGGCTCGGGCGTGGGCAAATCTTCGCTGCTGGCGAAATTCGCCCGTGGGGTCGAGGCTGATGTGGTGGTGATCGCGCTGGTCGGTGAACGCGGGCGCGAGCTGCGGGAATTTGTCGAACGTGTGCTGGGGCCAGAGGGCATGAAACGCTCAGTTCTGGTGACGGCGACATCGGATCAATCGGCGCTGGCGCGGCGGCGTTGCGCGATGGCGGCGATGACGGTGGCAGAACATTTTCGCGCACAGGGGCTGCATGTGTTGTTTCTGGCCGATTCGATCACCCGATTTGCCGAGGCCCATCGCGAGGTGGCCCTGGCTTCGGGCGAAACCGCAGCGCTGAAAGGCTATCCCCCCTCGGTTGCGCAGGCGATCATGTCGCTGGCCGAACGGGCTGGTCCGGGGCCAGAGGGCGAAGGCGATATCACGGCGGTATTTTCGGTGCTGGTTGCCGGGTCGGATATGGAGGAAACCATCGCCGATATTCTGCGCGGTGTGCTGGATGGCCATGTGGTGATGGATCGCAAGATTGCCGAACGTGGCCGCTATCCCGCCATTGATCTTTTGCGGTCGGTGTCGCGCAGCTTGCCTGAGGCAGCTTCAACTGCTGAAAACGAGTTGATTGCCAAGGCGCGGCAGTTACTTGGGGCTTGGGGCCGGGCCGAAATGATGATTCAGGCAGGGCTTTATGCCAAAGGTTCCGACCCGCTGGTCGATGCCGCGATCAGGGTCTGGCCGATGCTGGATGCGTTTCTGGCCGAAGATGCCCCGGCGGATGGCGTGGCGGGGAGTTTTACCCGTCTGGCCGCCGTCTTGGGCGCAGTGTGAAGTGATTTGAACAGGCAGCTGACATTGTGCCAGCCGAAGGCGTCGTTGCGGTTTATCAATCCGGAAAACCCGGCTAGAACCGATACCGCGCGGCGCTGGCCGCCTGTTGCATCAATTGCAGCGAGGCATTTCCCGCGCCCGATTGCGCAAAACTTGCCGCCTCTGATCGCAGCAGGAACCGCCGCACCAGCCCCTCCAGCTTGGCTGGGTCGCTGAATTGGCTGACGGTGTCGCTGCCGGTCTGGGATTTCGCCTTGTCTTTGAACGCCTGCAATTGCTGATCCAGATCCAGCGCGCCTATGCTGCTGGGCAGCCCAAGCGCCTTTTCGAACACCTTGCGCAGTGGGGCATTGCCCAGCACAGTGAACCACTTGACGTTTTCACTGCTGGTCGCCTTGTCCGCGATGCCGGGCAATTCGCGTTGCACGTTCAGGGCCAGGCGAAGATCGGGGCTTTGTTCGCCCACAGCCACCTCAAACTGGCGGGCGCGATAGGCGCTGATGATCTTGTCCGGAAAAGTGGAAACCTTGGTGCTGGGCACCGCGAAATCGCCGAACCCGAAGGCCGCCGAGAGTTTCTGATACTGTTTGTCGGCCAATTTATTGGCCAAAGTACCAGTTTTCAGCGTGCCGTCCTGTAACACTTTCTGGATGAAGAACTTGTTGTCGATGTCTTTTTCAAGCCCGAAGGCCCCCAGAGCCACCTTCAACAAGCGCCGGTCGGCAACCAACTGCTCGGCTGTGTTGATCTGACCGATCTTGGCTCGGAAATAAGCCTCGTCGCTTTTCAGATCAGGCGCGGTGTTGAAGGCAGCCGTCTGGCTGGTCATGGTTCGTTTCAGAAACGCCCAGCCAGCATAGCCGCCAAGCGGAAGGGCTGGGGCGTAGGTCATGTCAGGTGCGCGGCAAACAACCGCTCCTCGCGCGGCAACAATCCACGCGGCGATTTAAGGGCTTGATAATGCTGATCCTCCATCACGAACGCCGTGGCTTGCGACAACAGCGTGCGGCTGTCGTGATCCGTCAACACCTGGCTAAGCTGTTCGATGCCGCGCAGCAACTGCATGCGTGCATCTTTGCCATTGGCATCGCCCGACAGCACCAGCTGCGCGATATAGCAGACCCGCCGCACCGGAGTGGTAACCTCTTCCGGATGGATCGCATCACGCAGCCGCAAGATATGCGCGTTCGGTGTCATGATTGCCAGCCGCGACCGCTTGTCGCCGTTTTCGATCACCGCACCGTTGATCAGCACCCGCTCGTGCGGCCCAAGTTTCAGGACAAGCCCGCTCATGGTGCCCCCCCATCGCCACGCAAGCCGCGCATGACGGCGGTGTTGATATCGACCAGAACCTCGACCGAGCCTTTGTCTTCGCGGATGGCGCGGCTGTGCAGGCTGGTGAATTCGTAAAGGTAAAACAGTTGTGCCCGCAGTTTGGCAGGCAGGCTGTTGGCCGGATCGGAAACATCCGAGGCCAGCGTCGACCAAAGCCGCAGATTTTCATCCAATGCCGCGACAAGGCCGGGATAGCTTTCCTTGCGTGCGGCCCAAGCCAGCGACAAGCGCTGCGTGATGCGGGCAAGCAGATCGTATTCAAGCGAGCGAGGGGTTTTTTGCGGCGCTTCGGGCCGTGCGTAGACCGAGCGCGCAGCGGTGAAATGTGCTGTCACGGGGGTTCCTTCCTGGAAATCTGAGGATCAGAGGAAATGGCCGGAGGGGGTTGCCCCCCGGCCAGAACCGTTAGCGGAACAGAGCCAGGATGTTCTGCGGCTGCTGGTTTGCAATCGACAGCGATTGCGTCGCCAACTGCTGTTGCACCTGCAGCGCTTGCAGGCGGGCCGAGGTTTCTTCCATGTCGGCATCGACCATGGTGCCGATCCCCGATTTCAGCGCATCGGACAATTTGCTGACAAACGACGACTGAATGTCGATCCGTTTCTGGGTCGAGCCAAATTCGGAAGCGGCGTCAATCGAGGTCTGCACCATCGCTTCGATGCTGCCCAAAGCGGTCGTGGCACCCGCCGAGGTGGTAACGTCGATCGATGCAAGCGCGCCAAGCCCGCCCGACGAGGCGTTCTTGAACTGACCGCTGACCGAAAGGTCTTTGGTGCCGTCGTTGGTGAACGACAGCAGGCCGGGGCTTGCCGAATCATAGTCCACCGTCAGGCCGGAAATCCCCAGCGCGTCGATGGAATTCTTCATGCCAACCGCCACCAGATCGGCAATGGTGTTGGACCCACTGGCAACATCGTTGGTCGACACGGTGTAAGATGCGGTCTTGTCGCCAATCCGCATGCTGACCTTGTCGCCCGCCGCCCAGGCGGTCGCGCCGTCCTGAATGGTGATATCGTCAGTGCCGCCGGCCTTGTCCAGTTTCAGCACAAAGGTATCTGCATCGGTGGAAACCGTGCCGCCCGTGGAGGCGCCGAACACGTCATTTGCCGCATAGGCCCCCGTCGACAGGTTTTGCGCGTTGACGGTGATCGAAGAGGCGGCAACGCCCGAAGAACTGCGGTCCAACGAAGACAGAATATCGACCGAGGTTTGCGACCCGTCGATCAGGTTCAGCCCGTTGAACTGGGCTGCGCCAACCACCGAATCGACCTGCCCCTTCAGCGCGTCGATGTCGGTCTGGATCTTGGTGCGGTCAACGTTGCTGCCCTGCGCGGCAACGATCTTGCCCTTGATCTGCGTCAGAAGGTCGGTGACGGTTTCTGCGGCCTGACGGGCTACAGACAGCGTCGACGAGCCCAGATTGAGGCTGTCGGAAATCCCCTTGAAGCCTTCAACGTCGGATTCCATTACCTTCGAAATCGCCCAGACGGCGGCGTTGTCTTTGGCGCTGGCGACCGATTTGCCCGTCGAGATTTCCGACTGAGTCTTGTTCATGTTGCTATTGATGCTTTTCATGGTCTGCAGGGCAACCATGGCGCTGTTGTTGGTCAAAATCGACGACATACTCAGTTTCCTTCACGATCTGCTTTGCGCTTTGCGCCAAGCGTGTTGCGCCACTATGGCGTGGCCAAAAGGGCGTTCTGTCCGTTGCTTCCGGACCGGGTCCGGTTGCGCCACCCCGTCATGGGATGCAGGTCCAATAAGTCGGCAGAAGTGCTAACAAGGCGCTAATCGGACATAGGCAGATGTGAAGGATTTGAGCAAAACCTTACAAGCGCCGTGTCAGCTCTGTCAGGGCGTTGCGGCGGGCGCGGTTGCCGTCTGCGTCATAAGTCATTAGCCCGCTTGCATTTTGTTGCACCTCGTCTAATCTTCGGATCGCGGCACGCACGCCGCGCCCGGCGGCCTGTGCACAAGCAGCGTTACGTTCGGCTTTCTGGCGCAACCGCGCCAATGCGGTCGGCGGATTGTCTGTCGGAAGCGCCTCAAGCGCGGCTTCCAGCGCGGGAGACAGCGTGGCCAGGGCGGAGAAATTGGCTGTCAGAATCGCGTCGTGCACCTGATCCATCAAGGTTTCGATCGGGGAATCATTCAGCATCTTTCTGTCCTTTCACCATGGCGCGGAACAGCTGCTCGGCCAGGCCAATGCCGCCATGCGCCACCATCTGTCTGGCTTCTTCGTCGCGCAGAAAAGATGCAAACTGATCTTCACCGACCCCACCGCCAAAGCTTTCCGAGGTGTCGCCAACGCCGGCATGGCCCAACATCTCCGAAAGAAAGCTGGCTTCCAGTGCGCGCGCCTGTTGCATCAGCGGGCTGTCCAGATCGGGCTTGCCAAGCGCCGGGCGTGACTTCGGCAGCGGCAGTTGCGTCAGGTCGTGTGGCATTTGCATCGGGTTCTCCTATTGCTTCGGATTTTTTGGATTATCCGGCACGGCGGTAAACAAGCAGTAACCAGTTGCGCGAATATTGAAGCAAGCAATGGCAGAAGTCGGTGAAAGATGAGCGCGCTTACCCTCCAGATCTTTGGTGTGCCTGCCGCAGGCCAAAGGCTATCGCCGACCGATGTGGAGGCATCTGATGATTTCGCTGCGGCGATGGTTGAGGCGGAAGCGGTCGGTTTTGCCGCGAAAGGGGCCCCGCGGGATGAGGTGCCGTTGCCCGATCCGGTGCGGCTAGTCGCGCCCCCGATGATTTTGATGGGGCGGATGCCAGCTTCTGCCATGCCGGAACAGCCGCAGACGCCACAGGTGCAGGGTGCCGACGTGGGGTCGCAGCCCGATGATTTGCCGGTTGCGACCTTGCCCTCGCAAGCGCCGCAGCCCGAAGTCTTGCCCGCAGCGGCGGCATTGCCGCAATTCACCTCGCCCGGCAGGCTGCCTTCAGCAGATGCTTCAGCACTTCCTGCAGCGGCTCTTTCTGACGCAATGCCGTCGCCAGAACCGCAGCAAGAACACCTTGCCGCGAGTCAAATCGCGGAATCTCCGATGGATGCCAGAGGCTTACAGGACAGACCCATTGCGCTGGGGCAGGCTTTTGTGCGCGGCCTTCCTGATTTGGGCGTTTCCACCGCCGCCCCGCCAAAATGGCGCGCAGGTGGGCAAGCCGACCCGTCTGCAGTGCCGGTTTCGGACGCAGAGCCTGATCCAGCGGCACACCAGCCCTTGGGTGACGGGGTGCAACCTCAAGAAAGACAGGCCGCACCCACACTTGCCAAAACTGCCGCGCCTGCCTTGGCAAAGGTCAGCGCGATGCCGGGCATGATCGTCGCTTCGGGTGCCGATATGGTTGACTTAGCACGGCGCGATACGGATTCGCTGACGCCGGAACCCGTGTCTGACCAGCCTCTGATGCCGCCAAAACAAGCCCAGACTGCTGCAATTGCCGCCGCACTGGTGCAACTGCGCCCTCCCACGCAAGTCCAGACCTCGGATACCGACGGGGTGCCCCCGATGCCGGAGCCCACCGCGCGGTCAGAGGCTGCGCAACTGACACCGCTTCGCAAGATGTCCGTGACCGTGTCAAACTCACCGATCGTGCCCGAAGCGAGGTCTTATGACGCGCATGTGCCAGATGTGATGCCGGCCGGGGCGCAGAAGTCTGCGCATATTTTGCAACCTGTTGCGGGCTCGTCGGCCGAATCAGCTTGGCAGACACGGATACAACTGCAGCGCCAACCAGAGGCGATGCGGCAGGTCGTGCAAACCGCTTTGCCGCAGGACGCTACATTGCCGCAAGGCGGAAGCGGCGCGATCACGCCGACAATTTTGCCAGATGACGCTTTGGCTTTGCGGCCGCCTTTGCAGCCGCTGCCCGCCCCGGCCTTGTCGCAGACAGCAGAGACCACGCATCTTGTCAAAGCCAAAGCTATTGGAGATCCGACAGCAGCTCAGGCGATGCTGAATGATGCCAAACTTGACGCTGCATTACTGCCAAATTTGGCAGCTCCGGGGTCAACGCCCACCCGAGTGCCAGACGGGGCCGCTCATCCCATGGTGTTGCCAACAGTTTTGGTGCCAAAACTGGCCGCACAGATCGTGCCGCTCGCACAGCGCGCCGAAGCGGGCCCGGTCGAAGTGCTCTTGCACCCCGAAGAACTTGGGTCGGTGCGGTTTCAGATTCATCAGCACGGCGATTCTGTGCGTGTGGTGCTTTGCGTTGAACGCCCAGAGACGCTGGATCTTGTGCGGCGGCATGCCGATCAACTGATGCAGGAATTCCGGCAGGCAGGTTTCTCGGGGGCGACGCTCAGTTTTGGCAGTTGGGCGCAGCAAGGCGGGCAACCAGACACGCCCTCACCGCCCCCCGCCATGCTGCGACCGGAAGACCTTTCCTTTATCGCCCCTGCCGCAACCCGCGCTGCGACAGTGTCTGCCGCGCAATACGGCGGACACGGGCTAAACCTTCGGCTCTAGAAAGGAGCATATGATGATTGTCTCACCGGTATCTACCGCGCAGACGGCGACCACGGCACGAGCGCCGAAAGCAGCGATCAACGCTGATTTTGACACGTTTCTTAAAATGATGACCGTGCAGATGCGCAATCAGGATCCGCTGAATCCGGTCGATTCGGCCGATTATGCGGTGCAACTGGCGACATTCTCGGGCGTCGAACAACAGATGAAGACAAACCAGTTGCTTGATGGTCTGGCGAGCCAGTTTGGCGTGTTGGGCATGGCGCAATTGGCCGCCTGGGTTGGACAAGAGGCGCGGGCTGCGGTGCCGGTCTATCTGGGCACGGACCCGGTGACGCTGACCTATACCCCGGCTGCACAAGCCGATCGGGCGGTTCTGGTGGTGAAAAACCTGAATGGCGAAGTGGTGGCGCGTGAAGATGTCACGGTCAGCACCGAACCTTACGAGTGGCTGGGCGCGGATATCGCGGGCAATCCTTTGGACAATGGCATCTACACGCTCAGTCTGGAAAGCTATCGCGGAGAAGAACAACTGGGCCTGCCAACCCCAGTGGAATCCTACGCGCAGATCATGGAGGCCCGCAGCGGAGCCAATGGCCCGACACTGGTGTTGCAGGGCGGTATCGAAGTGGCGGCCACGCAGATCAGCGCGTTGCGGGTGCCGTGATCAAAGCATGTGGCCAAGCCACAGCCCAAGGCCAAAGGTGACAACCGCAGCCGCCGCGCCGCGCAATCCAAACAAGCGCGGCCGGGTATAAACCGGCGGCGGCACTTCGGCCTGCCGGATCAGCGCCGCCTCCATCAAGCGTGGCAAGCGCGGCCCGAACCTGCCCAGAACACGGGCAGTTTGGGCCAGATCGCGCATCAGGGCCAGTGGCCCTACATTGCGGCTGACATAAGATTCCACCACCGGCTTGGCGACTTGCCAGATGTTGATATGCGGATCAAGGCTCCGGGCAACGCCCTCGACCACCACCATCGTCCGCTGCAAAAGGATCAGCTCGGTGCGGGTTTCCATGCCGAATCTCTCTGTTACTTCAAAGAGATACGATAGAAGCCGCGCCATCGATACCCGCGTTGCCTCCAGCCCGAAGATCGGTTCGCCGACGGCACGCAAGGCACGCGCGAACTCGTCGATGTCGCGGTTGGCGGGCACATAGCCGGCCTCGAAATGCACTTCGGCGACGCGGCGATAATCCTTGCGGATGAAGCCCATCAAAATTTCGGCATAGACGCGGCGGGTGTATTCGTCGATCCGGCCCATGATGCCAAAATCATAGGCGATCAGATCGCCGTTTGCCGCCACTTTCAGATTGCCCTGATGCATGTCGCCATGGAAAAATCCGTCGCGCAGCGCGTGGCTCAGGAACAGTTGCAGCACCCGCGCACCCAAAGCGCTTCGATCGAGACCTGCGGCGTCAATTGCCGCGTTGTCGGCCAGATTGATGCCTTCGGCCCAGTCCATTGTCATTACCGAACGGCCGGAAAGTTGCCAAAGCACCTTCGGCACCTGAAACCCGGCGTCGTTCTTGGTGTTATCGGCGAATTCGGATGCCGCCGAGGATTCCAGTCGCAGGTCCAACTCGCCCAGAACCACGCCTTCGAAATGTGTAATCACATCCATCGGGCGCAGGCGGCGGGACGACGGAGACAAGAATTCGATTGTGCGCGCGGCAAAGAAAAATGCGTCAAGATCCTTGCGAAAGGCGCGTTCGATGCCCGGGCGCAGCACTTTTACCGCCACATCCTGCCCGGTTTCGCGAAGGGTTGCCCGGTGGACCTGTGCAATCGAGGCCGCCGCGACCGGTTCAGAAAAGCTGGAAAAAACCTCGTCCACCGGCAGGCGCAATTCTTCGGCAACCATGGCCTTGGCGGTATAGGTTGAAAATGGTGGCAACTGATCTTGCAGATATTTCAACTGCATAGCCAGTTCTTCACCAACGATGTCGGGCCGCGTCGACAGCACCTGACCAAATTTGATATAGGCCGGCCCCAGTGCCGTCAGCGCCCGAGTCACCGGTGGCAAGCCGGGATCGCCCTTCAACCCCAGCCATTTGAACGGCCAGCCCAGCATCCGCGCGGCAAAGCGCAGTCGCGGCGTAACCTCCATCGCTTCCAAGGCCACCGCCATCGCGCCGGTGCGTTCAAAGGTGGCCCCGGTGCGGATCAGCCGCCAGATATTATGCGGACCTCTCACAGTTTCCAGCCCGAGTGCAGGGCGGCGATGCCCATCGTCAGGTTGCGGAATTTCACCAGATCAAACCCGGCGGTGCGGATCATGTTGGCGAAGGTTTCCTGATCGGGAAATTTACGGATCGATTCCACCAGATATTGATAAGATTCGCGGTCCCCCGCCACAACCTGCCCCATCACCGGGATCACGTTGAAGCTGTATTTGTCATAGGCCCATTGCGCCAAATCATTGGGAATACGCGAAAACTCCAGAACCATCAGCCGCCCGCCGGGTTTCAGCACCCGGTAGGCTTCCTTCAGGGCATCGGCAATCCGGGTCACGTTCCGAATGCCAAAGGAAATTGTGTAAACATCGAAGGAATTGTCAGCGAAGGGCAGCGCCATCGCATCGCCCACCACCCAATCCAGCCGTGCGGCCATCTGATCGGCTTCAGCCCGCTGGCGACCCGAAATCAGCATGGACTCCGTCATGTCGCAGACCACCGCCGTCGCGCCTTCGGCACGTTTCATGAACCTAAACGCCACATCGCCAGTGCCGCCCGCCACATCCAGCAGACGTTGGCCGGGGCGCGGCGCTAGCCAATCCATCATCGCATCTTTCCACAAACGATGCATGCCGCCCGACATCAGATCGTTCATGATGTCGTATTTGCTGGCAACGCGGGTGAAGACGCCATGCACCATCCCGGCCTTTTCGGTCTCGGGCACGGTCTGAAAGCCGAAATGGGTGGTGCTGTCGTTCATCTCTTGCCGTCCTGTCATTGCCGCCCCCTTATAGGGGTGCGGGCGCAAAGCCTCAATGCGCCGATCTGTCCGAGATACAAGATGCCCGAACTGCCCGAAGTTGAAACCGTCCGCCGTGGGCTTTTGCCCGCGATGGAGGGTCGTGTGATCGAAAAAGCCGAGGTGAACCGGCCCGATTTGCGCTGGCCTTTGCCGGTAAATATGGCGGAACGGCTGACCGGCAAGCGGGTGGTCGCGCTGCGACGGCGGTCGAAATACATTCTGGCCGATCTGTCTTCGGGGGAAACCCTGTTGATCCATCTTGGCATGTCGGGGCGGATGCTGGTTTCTGGCATCACTTTGGGTCAATTTTTCCACGATCACCCCGCGCCCGAGAAACATGACCACGTCGTTCTGCATCTGGAAGGCGGCGCGCGGGTGACGTTCAACGATGCCCGCCGCTTTGGTGCGATGGATTTGCTGCCGACGGTGACCGCCGATCAGCATCCGCTATTAGCCGAAATCGGGCCGGAGCCGTTGGGGAACGCCTTCAACGAAGCCTATCTTGCGGTGCGTTTGCAGGGGCGGAATACGCCGATCAAATCCGCCCTGCTGGATCAGCATCTGGTTGCGGGCCTTGGCAATATCTACGTTTGCGAGGTGTTGTATCGCGCCCGCATTGCCCCGACGATGCGCGCCGGAGCGATTGTGAACGCAGGTTCACTGGTGCCGATCATCCGCGAAGTTCTGGCTGAAGCGATCGAGGCAGGCGGGTCCAGTCTCAAGGATTATCGCCGCACCGATGGGGAACTGGGTTATTTCCAGAAGGCCTTTGCCGTCTATGGCCGTGAAGGTGAGCCTTGCCTTACTCCCGGCTGCACCTCGCAGATCGCGCGTATCGTGCAATCCGGACGATCCTCGTTCTTTTGCCCCACTTGCCAAGCCTGACGTCTTTGCTACCAAGGATAAAAAGGAGCCTGCCCATGCCCTATGAAACTTTGCTGGTTGAGATCAAAGACCACGTCGCGCTGATCCGGCTGAACCGGCCAGAGGCGCTTAATGCTTTGAATCAAAGGCTTATGCAGGAATTGGCAGCGGCGTTGCAGGCGGCGGATAGCGACGATGCCGTGCGCTGTATCGTGCTGACCGGTTCGGAAAAGGCCTTTGCCGCCGGGGCGGATATCAAGGAAATGGCGGGCAAGACCTATGCGCAGGCCTTTGTCGGCGATCTTTATGGGGCTGAAGCCGAGGCTATTCAGCGCATCCGCAAACCGATCATCGCTGCCGTCGCGGGCTTTGCGCTGGGCGGCGGTTGTGAACTGGCGATGATGTGTGATTTCATTCTGGCCGCCGACACTGCCAGGTTTGGCCAGCCGGAAATTAACCTTGGTATCATTGCGGGGATGGGCGGCACCCAGCGGCTGACGCGGCTGGTCGGCAAATCCAAGGCGATGGAGATGAACCTGACTGGGCGGATGATGGATGCCGCCGAGGCCGAACGCGCCGGTCTGGTCAGCCGGGTGATCCCGGCCGCCGATCTGATCGACGAGGCGCTGAAGACCGCAGGCAAGATCGCCGCGAAGTCGGCGATTTCGGTGCGGGCGGCGAAAGAATCGGTGAATCGGGCGCAGGAAACCACCCTGCGCGAAGGCCTGCTGTTCGAACGCCGGATGTTCCACGCGATGTTCGCGACCGAGGATCAGAAAGAAGGCATGGCAGCTTTTGTTGAAAAGCGCCCGGCAAAATTCAACGATGCCTGAGGTTTCTCAAGAATGGCCGAGGTTTGCTGTTCCCTTTCTGGCAAGTTTCCCCTATAGGCCACGGTTACATGCGTGTGGGCCCGCTTTGGCAAGAATCATCCCTTCATCTTTGAGGGGGCCTTGGGGCTTTTGCGCGACAAAATTAAACCGACCCTAAGGGATATCATACCAATGGCAAATACTGCCCAGTCCAAAAAGCGCGCCCGTCAGGCGGAAGCCCGTCAAGACGTGAACAAGGCCCGCCGCTCGCGCATCCGTACCTTCCTGCGTAAAGTTGAAGAGGCTCTGGCTTCCGGCAATCAGGATGCAGCGGCGCTGGCCCTGAAGAACGCACAGCCTGAACTGGCGCGTGGCGTCACCAAGGGCGTGATGCACAAGAATACCGTGTCGCGCAAAATTTCGCGCCTTGCTTCGCGCGTCAAGGCTCTGGCGACCCCCGCAGCCTGATTTTCAGCCAGATAGAATCGCAAAGGGCGCAGCCGGATCGGTCTGCGCCCTTTGGCATTTCTGACGCTGCGTTAGGCCACAGATTCGCGCTGCTCGATTGCCAGATCGGCCCGGATTGCAAGCTGAACTATCCAATTGGGCAATTCATTTTCGAACCTTTTTGCGCCCGGCGTGGCCGATTTGCACAGGCCAGGGGATTCGCTGCGACAAAGTTCTGTCAAGCAACAAGATCGGTTGCAGGTGCTCCTAACGGCTTGGTAACTTGACCCTGCGATTCACTTCGTCTGGGGGACATGACGCAATCATAAATGCCGCAATCAGGGGCCGCGCTGCCAAGCTTTGCCAAAATCAGACCTGATCTAAGCGTTTGTGATCAATGTGTTAAGCTGTCTGCGCCACGATTGGCCAACAGTTTTTGCATAGGCCGGTGCCGGTTTTATCCGCGCTCCGCCGACTGTGTTATGTCTTATTGATGCCATTTTGTGGCTTGGTTTCGGCGCTTTATTGAAAAGCGCCGGAATCGCTGCAGCGGCACCAGACCTTGGGCGGGGGGGTGTGTGCGTGTGGGACAAATAGAAGGCGCCAACGGTCACGGACCGACAAGGCGCTTGGGGACGGAATAGAGAATGACGAATGACGCCTGGGGCAGGGTGCGCGAAACGCTGGCAACGCGGATCGGCAAGAACAACTATACCAGCTGGATCGAGCCGCTGCGTCTTGTCGGGCTGACCGATGGCGTCGTGCGTTTTGACGTGCCGACGACCTTTTTCGGCGACTGGGTGTCGCGCAATTTCTCGGACCATATCCTTGCCCTGCTGAACGCCGAGGGGCATCGTGCCGGTCGCGTTGAATTCACCGTGCCCGTCCGCGCGCCTGTCGAGGTGCCGAAACCGCAGCGCGCGGCTGCCAAGCCTGCCCGCGCCCGCAATGACGAAGAGCTGCCCGGTGCCACGCTGGATGCCCGCTTTACCTTTGACAGCTTTGTTGTCGGCAAACCCAACGAGCTGGCCCATGCCGCCGCGCGCCGGGTGGCCGAAGGCGGGCCGGTCACCTTCAATCCGCTGTTCCTCTATGGCGGCGTCGGTTTGGGTAAAACCCATCTGATGCACGCGATTGCGCATGAATTGCAGGCCCGCCAGCCACATCTGCGCGTGCTGTATCTATCTGCCGAACAGTTCATGTACCGCTTCGTGCAGGCCCTGCGCGACAAGCAGATCATGGATTTCAAGGAAATCTTCCGCTCGGTTGACGTGCTGATGGTCGATGACGTGCAATTCATTGCCGGCAAGGACAGCACACAGGAGGAATTCTTCCACACTTTCAACGCTTTGGTTGATCAGAACAAACAGATCGTGATATCTGCCGATCGTGCGCCGGGCGAAATCAAGGATCTGGAAGACCGGATCAAGTCGCGCCTGCAATGTGGGCTGGTGGTCGATCTGCACCCGACCGATTACGAACTGCGCCTTGGCATCCTGCAGCAGAAGGCCGAGTATTATCGCCAGCAATACAAGGGTTTGGAGATTTCTGGTGGTGTGCTGGAGTTTCTGGCGCATCGTATCACCACCAACGTTCGCGTGCTGGAAGGGGCTTTGACCCGCCTGTTCGCCTTTGCTTCGCTGGTGGGCCGCGAAATCACGCTGGAACTGGCGCAAGATTGCCTTGCCGACATCCTGCGCGCCTCGGACCGCAAGCTGACCATCGAAGAAATTCAGCGCAAGGTCGCGGAGCATTACAATATTCGTCTGTCCGACATGATCGGTCCGAAACGCCTGCGCAACATCGCGCGGCCCCGGCAGGTGGCGATGTATTTCGCCAAGCAACTGACCTCGCGCAGCCTGCCCGAGATTGGCCGCCGCTTTGGTGGTCGCGATCACACCACGATCATGCACGGCGTGCGCAAGATCGAAGAACTGATGACCACCGATTCGCAGCTTTCCGACGATCTGCAACTGCTGCGGCGTCAGTTGCAGGCTTGAAGCGCTCCGGGCGGGCTTGACCTGCCCTGGAATCGCCCTCAAAGTCCCGAAAATGCTTGTGAACCGGCCAAAACCGGGTAGTTTTGGCGTCCCTGCAAGGGGGCGTCGCCAAGGGGAACAAAATGAAGATCAGCATCGAACGCGCAACTCTGCTCAAGGCGCTGGCACAGGCGCAATCGGTGGTGGAACGCCGCAACACCATTCCGATTCTGGCCAACGTGCTGATCGAGGCGGAGGGCAACACGGTATCCTTCCGCGCCACCGATCTTGATATCGAAGTGGTGGATCGCGCGCCTGCGATGGTGGAACGCCCCGGTGCGACCACGGTTTCGGCGGTGATGCTGCATGAGATTGTGCGCAAATTGCCGGATGGCGCGTTGGTGGCGCTGAGCGAAGATGCCGCGACCGGTCGCCTGACGATCACCGCAGGCCGGTCCACCTTCAGCCTTGCCACTCTGCCGAAAGAAGATTTCCCGGTGATGGCAACCTCGGAATATTCCTCGAACTTTGCCGCGCCCGCTCCGGTGCTGCGGCGCCTGTTTGACAAGGCGAAGTTCGCGATTTCGACCGAGGAAACCCGCTACTATCTGAACGGCGTTTACATGCACGTTTCCACCGGCGACATCGGCGCGGTGCTGCGCTGCGTGGCGACCGATGGCCACCGTCTGGCGCGGATAGACGCGCCCTTGCCGGAAGGCGCGCAAGGCATGCCGGGCGTGATCGTGCCGCGCAAGACCGTGAACGAATTGAAGAAATTGCTGGACGATGACGAGGCGACGATTGCGGTTTCGGTTTCGGAAACCAAGATCCGTTTTGCGACGCCCTTGATCACACTGACCTCGAAGGTCATCGACGGCACCTTCCCGGATTACACCCGCGTCATCCCCACCGGCAACACCCGGCGGCTGGAAGTGGATGCGACCGAGTTTGCCAAGGCGGTAGATCGTGTTGCCACGGTGTCTTCGGAACGCTCGCGCGCGGTCAAGCTGTCTCTGGATGAAGACCGGCTGATCCTGTCGGTGAATGCCCCGGACTCGGGCGCCGCCGAAGAAGAACTTGCGGTGGCCTATGCTGATGAGCGGTTGGAAATCGGCTTTAACGCGAAATACTTGCTGGAAATTGCCAGCCAGGTGGATCGTGAAAACGCGGTGTTCCTGTTCAACTCCTCGGGCGATCCGACGCTGATGCGTGAGGGGAATGACATGTCGGCGGTTTACGTCGTCATGCCGATGCGCGTGTGACAGTGGCCGGACCGGGGGTTTTACCCCCGGACCCCTAGGATATTTGTGCAGAGAGGATAACCAAGGCGTGAGCGGGCTCGCGATTACCGCGCTGACGCTATCGCATTTCCGCAGCCATAAGGCGGCGCGGCTGCAGTTTGATGGCCGTCCGGTGGCGATTGTCGGATCGAATGGCGCGGGCAAAACCAATATTCTGGAGGCAGTGTCGTTGCTGTCACCCGGTCGTGGTCTGCGCCGGGCCGGGGCGGATGAAATCGCGCGCAAACCCGAAGGCCTTGGCTGGAAAATCGCTGCCGAGGTGCGGGGGTTTGGTGCCGATCATCAGGTGGAAACCTGGGCTGAAGGTGGTGAAAGCCGCGTCGTGCGGATTGATGGCAAGGCTGCCACGCAAGCGGCTTTGGGGCGAATCTTGCGGGTGCTTTGGCTGGTTCCGTCGATGGACCGGCTGTGGATCGAGGCGGCGGAAGGGCGGCGACGATTTCTCGACCGGATCACCCTCTCTTTCGCGCCCGACCATGCCGAGGCGGTTCTGGCCTATGAAAAAGCCATGCGCGACCGCAATCGCTTGCTGAAAGATCAGGTCAGCGATCCGCATTGGTATGGCGCTTTGGAAGGCCAGATGGCCGCCGCCGGCGCGCAAATCACCGCCAATCGCCGCGCCGCCTTGGCACGGCTGGCCGCCGCGCAGCAGGGGGTGGAAACCGCGTTTCCGCGCGCTGATCTTGGCCTCACCGCGCCGGAGGGTGAGGTCGAACCGCTTGATCTGGCTCAGGCTTTGGCCGACGGTCGCCGCCGCGACATGGCGGCGGGGCGCAGCCTGCTTGGCCCGCATCGCAGCGATATGACAGCGATCTTCACCGCCAAAGCCGTGCCCGCTGATCAATGCTCCACCGGCGAGCAAAAGGCGCTGCTGATCAGCCTGATTCTGGCCAATGCCCGCGCCTTGGCCGCCGATCTGGGGCTTGCGCCGATTCTGCTGCTGGATGAGGTGGCCGCGCATCTGGATGCCGCACGTCGGGCCGCGCTCTATGATGAAATCTGCGCTTTGGGCGCGCAGGCGCTGATGACCGGCACCGAGGCCGCGCTGTTTGACAGTCTGGGGCCGCGTGCGCAAACATTTACCGTGGCCGACGACAACGGCGCTTCAAGGATTCTGCCATGACCCCGCAGCGCATTACCCTGATCACCCTTGGCGTGGTCGATCTGGCCGCATCTCGGGCATTCTATGCCCGCTTGGGTTGGCAGTCGCACTCCGGCACCGATGGTGTCAGTTTTTACCAACTCGACGGTGCGGTTCTGGCGCTGTTCGGCCGTGCCGATCTGGCCGCCGATCAGGGCCGACCAGGTGCCGCTCTGGGCACCGGGGCCATCACCCTTGCACAGAATTTTGCCACCGAGGCCGAGGTGGACGCCGCCTATGCCGCAGCCATTTCTGCCGGGGCGATACCTATGAAGCCCCCAGAGAAAGTGTTCTGGGGCGGCTATTCCGGCTATTGGGCTGACCCTGATGGCCATGTCTGGGAAGTTGCGATGAACCCGTTCTGGCCCTTGGCCGAAGATGGAAGCCTGACCCTGCCGGAGCCTGGAAAGTGACTGTAACTGCATATGAAATTGCCCTTTATGCCCTTGCGATGGCCGGGCTTTGGGTGATCCCCGGCCCGGTCTGGGTGGCTTTGACCGCTCGCGCCCTGTCGGGGGGCTATGCCGCCGCCTGGCCGCTTGCGGTGGGCGTCACGCTTGGCGATATGCTCTGGCCGCTGTGCGCGATTTTCGGCCTGTCCTGGGTGTTGTCGATCTACGGCGATTTTCTGATCGTGTTGCGCTGGGTCGCGGCGGCGGTGTTCTTGGTCATGGGCGTTATGCTGATCCGCAAGCCCGTAGCTGCGCTGTCTGCCGACAGTCGCCTGACCAGGCCCGGCCTTTGGGCGGGCTTTGCCGTTGGCGTCGCGGCGGTGATTGGCAATCCGAAAGCGATCCTGTTTTACATGGGCGTGCTGCCGGGTTTTTTCGATCTGTCGCGGGTCAATGGCTGGGATATCGCGGCGATTCTGGCGATTTCGGCGCTGGTGCCGATGCTGGGCAACCTGTGCCTTGCGCTGTTCCTTGACCGCGCCCGCCGCTTGCTGCAAAGCCCGCAGGCGCTGCGCCGGGTCAACATCGGCTCGGGGGTTTTGCTGATCCTTGTCGGGCTGGTGATTCCCTTCACCTGAACACCAAATCTTGTGTCCAAGGCGTGACATTCCCCCCCTGAACCGCTATGAAACGCGGACACTTCAAGGGATGCAGACCACATGGCCATCGAGCCCACCAAGCCGGAATCTTATGGCGCTGATTCTATCAAAGTCCTCAAGGGCTTAGAGGCAGTTCGCAAGCGCCCCGGCATGTATATCGGCGATACCGACGATGGCTCGGGCCTGCACCATATGGTGTATGAGGTTGTCGATAACGGCATCGACGAGGCATTGGCCGGTCATGCCACCGCCGTCACGGTGAAAATCCACGCTGACAACTCGGTTTCGGTGCGCGACAACGGTCGCGGCATCCCGGTCGATATGCACAAGGAAGAGGGCGTTTCGGCGGCCGAGGTCATCATGACCCAGCTGCACGCGGGCGGCAAATTCAACAACACCGACGATTCCGGCAATGCTTACAAGGTTTCCGGCGGTCTGCACGGCGTGGGCGTTTCCGTCGTCAACGCGCTGTCGGAATGGCTGGAGCTGACCGTCTGGCGCAACGATACCGAATATCGCGCCCGGTTTGAACATGGTGAATGCGTGGTGCATGTCTATCCGGTCGGCCCGGCGCCGGGGATGCGTGGCACGCAGGTGCGCTTTTTGGCCGCTTCGAAAACCAATATCCCGGACGGCACGTTTTCCAATCTCGACTACAGCTTCAAAACGCTGGAGCATCGTCTGCGCGAGCTGGCTTTCCTGAATTCCGGCGTGCGGATCATCATCGAAGATGAACGCCCGGCGGAACCTTTGCACACCGAGCTGTTCTACGAAGGCGGTGTGAAGGAATTTGTGAAATATATCGACAGATCAAAGACTTCGATCATGTCGGACCCGATCTACATGATCGGCGAGCGTAATGGCATCACCGTTGAAGTGGCGATGTGGTGGAATGACAGCTACAACGAAATGGTACTGCCGTTTACCAACAACATCCCGCAGCGTGATGGCGGCACCCACCTTGCGGGCTTCCGCGGCGCGCTGACCCGCACCATCAACGCCTATGCGCAGTCGTCTGGCATCGCCAAGAAGGAAAAGGTCGATTTCACCGGCGATGACGCCCGTGAAGGGCTGACCTGCGTGTTGTCGGTGAAGGTGCCGGACCCGAAATTCTCCAGCCAGACCAAGGACAAGTTGGTTTCGTCGGAAGTTCGTCCGGCGGTGGAAAACATGGTTAACGAAAAGCTGGCCGAATGGTTTGAAGAAAACCCCGCCAATGCCAAGATTATCGTCGGCAAGATCATCGAGGCCGCGCTGGCGCGTGAAGCCGCCCGCAAGGCCCGCGAACTGACCCGCCGCAAGACCGCGCTTGATGTGTCTAACCTGCCCGGCAAGCTGGCCGATTGTCAGGAAAAAGACGCCTCCAAGGCCGAGATTTTCCTCGTCGAGGGTGACTCGGCAGGTGGTTCGGCGAAACAGGGCCGGAGCCGCGCCAATCAGGCCGTGCTGCCCCTGCGCGGCAAGATCCTCAACGTCGAACGCGCGCGGTTTGACCGGATGTTGGGCAGCCAGGAAATCGGCACGCTGATTACCGCACTTGGCACCGGCATTGGTCGAGATGAGTTTGATATCAAGAAGTTGCGCTACCACAAGGTGGTGATCATGACCGATGCCGACGTGGACGGCGCGCATATCCGCACCCTGCTTTTGACCTTCTTCTTCCGGCAAATGCCGCAGCTGATTGAAGGTGGCTTCCTCTATATCGCCCAGCCGCCGCTGTATAAAGTCGCGCGCGGCAAGTCCGAGGTTTACCTGAAGGATCAGGCCGCGCTGGAAGATTATCTGGTGGAAATGGGCATCGAAGGCGCGGTTCTGCGGCTGACCGATGGCTCGGAAATTGCCGGCAATGATCTGGCCCGCGTCGTCGAAGGCGCGCGTGCCTTCCGCCGCATTCTGGATGCGTTCCCAACGCATTACCCGCGCGGCATTCTGGAACAGGCAGCCCTTGCCGGCGCGTTTGATCCCGAAAGCCTTGGCGGCGATCTGCAAGGCGTTGCCGACACCGTGGCCCGCCGTTTGAACATGATCGCACTGGAATACGAAAAGGGTTGGACCGGCCGCATTACCCAGGATCACGGCATCCGCCTGTCGCGCGTGCTGCGCGGCGTCGAGGAATTGCGCACGCTGGATGGTGCCGTTTTACGCTCGGGCGAGGCGCGCCGCCTTGCCACGATCTCGCGCGATTCCCGTGACGTTTACCGTGATCCGGCGCGCATGGTTCGCAAAGACCGCGAACAGATGGTGCATGGCCCGATCGACCTGCTGAAATCCATCCTGGCTGAGGGCGAAAAGGGCCTGACCCTGCAACGCTACAAAGGTCTGGGCGAGATGAACCCCGAACAGCTGTGGGAAACCACGCTCGACCCCGAGGCACGCACCCTGCTGCAGGTCAAGGTCGATGATCTGGCTGAGGCCGACGATATCTTTACCAAGCTGATGGGCGATGTGGTGGAACCGCGCCGCGAATTCATCCAGCAAAACGCGCTGAACGTCGAACATCTCGACGCCTGAAAATCTGCCCCCGCGCGTACCACGCCGGGGGCATTTTTCTGTCTGCTGGTCGGAAAACTGGTGACCCCGGATGGATTCGAACCATCGACCTGCCGCTTAGGAGGCGGCCGCTCTATCCCCTGAGCTACGGGGCCCAAAGGCCATGCGCCTTACATGCGGAAATTCCACACGGGATGCAACAGCGATGGGGGAATTAAGGGGGAGTGAATTTTTGGCCCACCACTCCCCCTCGGGTCCGTTGCGTCTGGGTTGAGAGCTTGCAGGACGCGCAGGATATCGCCAGCATTGCTGCTGTTACCGCTAACATAGCCGATATTGCGGGCTTGGACAAGGGGTGTTTTGGCGCTAACAAGGAAGAAAGCCCCCAACACAGGCGAACCGCAGTGAGCAAGCCCCCGATCTCCGATCCCCGCCGCACTTTGACGCTCCGCGATGTGTCCGAAGCCTCGGGCGTCAGCGAAATGACCGTCAGTCGCGTGCTGCGCAATCGCGGTGATGTGTCAGAAACCACGCGCGAACGGGTTTTGGAGGCCGCCCGCCGTCTCGGCTATGTGCCGAACAAGATCGCCGGCGCTTTGGCCAGCCAGCGGGTCAATCTGGTGGCGGTGATCATCCCGTCACTGTCGAACATGGTCTTTCCCGAGGTGATGACCGGAATTTCCGAGGTTCTCGAAGATACCGGCCTGCAACCCGTTGTCGGCGTTACCAACTATTCGCCAGACCGCGAAGAGTCGGTGCTGTATGAAATGCTGTCGTGGCGGCCTTCGGGCGTGATCATCGCCGGGTTGGAACATACCGAGGCGGCGCAGGCGATGCTGGGGCAGGCGGGGATTCCGATTGTCGAGATCATGGATATCGACGGCACTCCGGTGGACAGTGCTGTCGGCATTTCGCACCGCCGCGCCGGGCGGCAGATGGCCGAGGCGATCATTGCGGCGGGCTATCGCAACATCGCTTTCCTTGGCACGATGATGCCGCACGACCACCGCGCCCGCAAACGCCTTGAAGGCTTTGAAGAGGCTTTGGCCAAGGCTGGTTTAACGCTGGTGGACCGCGAGTTTTACTCGGGCGGTTCGGCGCTGCTGAAAGGCCGCGAGATGACCGAAGCGGTTCTGACCCGCAGCCCGCAGGTTGATTTCCTGTATTATTCCAATGACATGATCGGCGCGGGCGGCTTGCTGTATTGTCTGGACAAGGGCATCGACGTGCCGGGGCGAGTCGGCTTGGCGGGGTTCAACGGCGTCGAACTGCTTGACGGCCTGCCGCGCAAGCTGGCCACCATGGACGCCTGCCGTCTGAAAATTGGCCGCGTGGCTGCAGAAATCATTGCCGGAAAGCGCCCCAGTGGCGTGATCGGCGGCGAGGTGATCGAGCTGTTCCCGACGCTACAAAAGGGTGACACCATTCGCGCGTGAAGGCTTGCTGCGGGGGTGATCCAAAACTGGTTTGTGCGCGTATACCTGATGCCGTGAACAGGAGAAGCGCCATGAAATCCGCTGCAGTGCTGGGAGTCGTCGGGATGTGTCTGGGGTTTCAGGCCAACGCTGCCGATCTGGCGCCGAGCTTTGTGTTCGAGTCGATTGATGGCGGCCGCTACGACACTGCCGCGTGGCGCGGCAAGCCGGTGCTGGTGGTCAACAGCGCCTCGATGTGCGGCTACACTCCGCAATATGCCGATTTGCAGGCTTTGTCTGATCTTTACGGCGAAAAGGCCGTGATCTTGGCGGTGCCGTCGAATGACTTCAATCAGGAATTGGCATCAGAAGCCGAGGTGAAGGAATTCTGTGACCTGAACTACGAGCTGACTTTGCCGATGACCACCATCCAGCACGTCGCCAAGGGCGCGGTGCATCCGTTCTATGCCTGGGTGCGCGACAGCCAAGGTTTTGAGCCGGGCTGGAATTTCAACAAGGTGCTGATCGGGCCTGATGGGGAATTCGTGCAGGCATGGGGATCGAACGCCAAGCCGATGGGGGCTGTTAAGGCGAAGATGGATGAGGTGATTGCGGCAGGTGGCTAAGGTGCGGTGCGTGCCAGCACGCACCCTACCTCTCACTTGCTGGGCCAAGGTGTTAACAGCTGGTAAATGCCGTCAGATAACTATATGAAAACAATAACAATACATTCTGTCCGCATGTGGGCATCATAGCCGCGCGGCCAGCCGAGCCGCCTGATCTATCGCCCGTTTCGCATCCAGTTCCGCCGCAACATCCGCCCCTCCGATCACATGCGCCGCTATCCCTGCAGTGGCCAATTGATCGGCCAAGCCGCGCGCGGGGACCTGCCCCGCGCACAGGACCACCGTATCAACCGGCAGAGTTTCCTCGACCCCATCGCGGGAAATCCGCAGGCCTTCGGCGCTGATTTCCAGATAGCTGACGCCGCCCAGCATCTTTACGCCCTTCATCTGCAACGCGGCCCGGTGGATCCAGCCGGTCGTTTTCCCCAAACCCCTGCCCGGCTTTTCAGGCTTGCGTTGCAACAGCCAAACCTGCCGCGCGGGGGCAACAGGAGCAGGTTCCACCAACCCACCCGCCACCTGCGCCGGATCTCCCACCCCCCACTCGCGCCGCCATGCCGCCGGATCGGCGGTAACGGAGTGCCCGCCCGCGACCAGATATTCCGCCACGTCAAAGCCGATCCCGCCCGCCCCGATCACCGCGACCTGCTGTCCCACCGGCGCGCCGCGCAGCACCTCCAGATAGGAAAGCGCCTGCTCTTGCCCCGGAATGCCGGGATCGCGCGGGATGACGCCGGTTGCGACGATCACCTCATCAAAATCGCGCAGATCCTCCACACCAACGGTGCCGCCCAGCCGGGTTTCAATCCCCGCCGCCGTGACGGAGGCTGCGAACCAATCGACCAGCCCGTGGAACTCTTCTTTCCCCGGCACCAGCTTGGCGAGGTTCAGCTGTCCGCCCAACTGATCCGTCTTGTCAAACAGAACCACCCGATGCCCCCGCTTGGCCGCGACCAGCGCCGCCATCATCCCGGCCGGACCCGCCCCCACCACGGCCAGAGATTTCCTGACAGCCGCCTGATCAAAATTCAGGAGCGTTTCGTGGCAGGCGCGGGGGTTGACCAGACAGCTGGTCAGCTTGCCCGAAAAGGTATGGTCCAGACAGGCCTGATTGCAGGCAATGCAGGGGGCGATTTCGGCGGCGTGGCCAGACGCGGCCTTCGCCACGAAATCCGGGTCGGCGAGGAACGGGCGGGCCATTGACACCATATCCGCTGCCCGGTCTGCCAGCAGGGCCTCGGCCAGTTCGGGCGTGTTGATCCTGTTCGAGGTGATCACCGGAATCGAAACCTCGGGCCGCAGGCGGGCGGTCAGGTGGGCGAAGGCGGCGCGGGGGACCGAGGTGGCGATGGTGGGCACGCGGGCCTCATGCCAGCCGATGCCGGTGTTCAGCAGGCTTGCCCCGGCCGCCTCTATCGCTTTGGCCAGCAAGACCACCTCATCCCAGTTGGAGCCGTTCGGGATCAGGTCGATCAGGCTGATCCGGTAGATGACGATGAAATCCGTCCCGACAGCGGCGCGGACCCTGCGGACCACTTCGACCGGCAGGCGCATCCGGTTTTCATAGCTGCCACCCCAGCGATCCGTCCGGCGGTTGACGTGGGTGACGAGGAACTGGTTCAGGAAGTAGCCCTCCGACCCCATCACCTCTACCCCATCATAGCCTGCCAGTTTTGCGCGGGTCGCTGCGGTGACGATGTCGGTGATCTGCTTTTCAATCCCGGCCTCGTCCAGCGCGGTCGGCGGGAATGGCGAAATTGGCGACTTCACGGCCGAGGCGGACACGCAGTCTTTCGAATAGGCATAGCGGCCCGCGTGCAGGATTTGCATTGCGATCCGGCCGCCCGCCTGATGGACCCGATCCGTCACCAGCCGTTGGTTCTGGATATCGGCGTCGGAAAACAGCCCCGCCGCACCGGGGAAAACGCCGCCCTCGCGGTTAGGTGCCATCCCGCCTGTCACCATCAGGCCGACCCCGCCACGGGCGCGGCTGGCGTAAAACTCCGCCACGCGGTTCCAGTCGCCGGTTTCTTCCAGCCCGGTATGCATCGACCCCATCAAGACGCGGTTTTTCAGGGTGATGTGGCCCAGATCGAGCGGGGCAAGCAGGTTTGGGTAGGGCATGGCAAACTCCTGTTCGGGCAAGGATGCCCTGTCGTTGACGACCTGTCACGGGAAACGCCGCGTCACGGGCGGGGCGTGTCCGCACGTGGACAAAAGTTGGGGCCTATATGAATCATAGGGTTACATGCTCGGCTTCACGATGCGTTAACCATCCCTTGCCAGTTGCACAAAATCGCGTTGCGCCACGGCCCGACAAGGCGCAGAAATGTTAGCGCAAACCGGAGGAAGCCATGACCCATGCCGCCCGTATCACCTCGCTTGTGGATGCGATGACCCTGGCCGAGCAGGTCAGCCTGCTGTCGGGCGAAGATTTCTGGAGCCTGCCGGCAATTGAGCGGCTGAATATCCCGAAGCTGCGCGTCACCGATGGCCCGAACGGGGCGCGCGGCGGTGGCAGCCTGATTGGCGGGGTGAAATCGGCGGCTTTCCCGGTGGGGATTGCCTTGGGCGCAACCTGGAACCCGGATTTGCTGCGGGAAATCGGCGGCGCGCTGGCGGATGAGGTGAAGTCGAAAGGCGCGCATGTGCTGCTGGCGCCGACGGTGAATATCCAGCGCAGCCAGACCAATGGCCGGAATTTCGAGTGCTATTCGGAAGACCCGGTGCTGACGGCAGAACTGGCGGTGGGCTACATCACCGGGCTGCAAGCGCAGGGGGTGGCGGCGACGATCAAGCATTTTGCCGGCAACGAATCTGAAATTCAGCGCACCACGATGTCTTCGGAAATCGACGAGCGCAGCTTGCGCGAAGTCTATCTGCTGCCGTTCGAAGCAGCGGTGAAGCGGGCGAATTGTTGGGCGGTGATGAGCAGTTATAACCGCCTCGGTGGGATTTATACCAGTGAACACCGCTGGTTGCTGAACACCGTGCTGCGCGGCGACTGGGGATTTGACGGGGTGGTGATGTCGGATTGGTTCGGTAGCCATTCGACAGCGGCAACGGTGAATGCCGGGCTGGATCTGGAAATGCCGGGGCCGTCGCGCGACCGTGGCGAAAAGCTGCTGGTGGCGGTGCGGGCGGGCGACGTGGCGCCGGAAACCGTGCGGCAGCGGGCGCTGAATGTGCTGTTGCTGATGGCCCGGACGGGGGCGCTGGATGATCATTCTGACTGGGCGGAACGCGCCGATGACCGCCCCGAACACCGGGCGCTGATCCGGCGCGCGGGGGCGGAAGCGGCGGTTTTGTTGAAGAATGACGGGGTTTTGCCGCTGGCGGGTGGCAAGATCGCGGTGATCGGGCCGAACGCGAAAACCGCGCAGATCATGGGGGGCGGGTCGGCGCAGCTGAACGCGCATTACCGGGTGTCGCCCTATGACGGGCTGGTCGCGGCGGGGGCGGATGTGACCTATGCCTATGGTTGCGACAATGCGAAATTCCAGCCGACCCTGCCGGGTCCGTTGAAAATGGAAATGTTTTTCAATCGTGAACTGGCGGGTGATCCGGTTGCGGAGGACGTGCTGCCCGAAGCGCAAGGCTTCTGGTTTGGCCAGCTGAAAGGCGGCGTCAATGCGGCGCATTTCTCGGCGCGGATCACGACGCGGTTTGTGGCGACGGCCAGCGGCGTCTGGCGGCTGGGGCTGCGCGCGGCGGGGCTGGCGCGGGTGCGGGTGGACGGTGTGCAGGTGGCGGAGGCTTGGGAAAGCTGGGTGCGCGGCACGACGTTCTTTGAGGAAGGTTGCGATGAGGTTCTGGCCGACGTGCCGATGGTGGCCGGGCAAGGCTATGATATTGAAATAGAATTCGCCTCGGGTCAGTCAGAGGTGTTGGCGTTTTCGGCGTTGGCGCTGGGGCTGGGCCTGCCTGCGGGCGATGCCGAGATTGCCGAAGCGGTGGCCGTGGCAAAGGCCGCAGATGTGGCGGTGCTGTTTGTGGGGCGTGATGCCTCGTGGGATACCGAAGGTGCCGATCTGCCGGGAATTGCGCTGCCGGGTCGGCAGGCGGAATTGGTTGCGGCGGTTGCGGCGGTGAACCCGAAGACGGTGGTGGTGCTGCAAACCGGCGGGCCGGTGGAAATGCCGTGGCTGGGCTCGGTCGCGGCGGTGCTGCAGGCGTGGTATCCGGGGCAAGAGGCGGGCAATGCGATTGCAGATGTGTTGCTGGGCGCGGAACCGGGCGGGCGTTTGCCGCAAACCTTCCCGGCGCGGTGGCAGGATGGCGTGACGCAGACGCAAGATCCCGAGATTTATCCGGGGCTTGACGGGCGCGTGCGCTATGAGGAGGGCGTATTCATCGGCTACCGCCACGCCGACCGGATGGGCACGCCGCCGCTGTTTCCGTTTGGCTTCGGGCTGTCCTATACCCGGTTCGAGGTGGGTGATCTGGCGATTGACGGCATGGAAGTTGCGGTGACTGTGCGCAACGTCGGGGACCGGGCGGGCAGCACGGTGTTGCAGTGTTATGTCAACCCGGTGGCGGCTGCGGTGGAGCGGCCAACGCGGGAGTTGAAGGCTTTTGCGAAGGTGCATCTTGGGCCGGGCGAGGTGCGGCGGGTGGTGCTGGGCCTGAGCCCGCGCGATTTCGCGTGGTTCTGCGTCGAGCGGCAGGCTTGGGTGGTAGAGGCCGGTCGCTATGGCATCGAGCTGGGGCAATCGGCGGCGGATTTGCCGCTGACGGTCGAGATTTCTATGGTGGCTGCGGTGCTGCCGGCGTGAGTTTTTCTGCGCGGCGAAACCGGGAATTTTCTGCGGTTTCGCTGCGCAGCAATTATTTGAAATCAGAAGCTTAGGTTACATCGCCGTTTCAAGGCAATGGCGGCGGAAAGCACGTTTCAGCATGTCAAGTTCGGCGCGAAGCAGATCGACTTCGGCGCGCAGGTCATCCTCCATCGCGACGCCGGTGATGATGGTGAAATGCGCCAGTTTCTCGCCCGTCGCGCGGTTGCGGATCAGGAAGGTCTGCACGCCTTCGGTCAGCACCTGCGTCGGGATCGGCACTTGCACGGCGAATTCGCCGGGGCGATCGGGGATGGCCGAAACGTTGACGCCGGGCAGCGGCTGTTCCAGATGCAGCACATCCAGTGCCGGTTCGCCGGTGGCCCCGGTCAACACGCCTTCCCACAGGCCGGCGCGGATGCGGGTTTTGGTGAGTTTGGTGTCGGACATCTGAAGCCTCATAGTTCGGCGCGCGGGCGGCGGCTGAAGGTGACGTCGCGCAGGATGATCTGGTTCATCTCGGGGCCTTCGAAGATCAGATCGACCCACAGCTTCTCCACCCGCTTTTCGTTCATTTTCGAATAGGCGAGGTCGAATTCCACCATCACGTCTTCTTCGTTCAGCGGCAGTTCGCGGACGATCTGCTCGATGTTGGGGCCGTGTTTGATGTTCAGCCGGGCGAAGATTTCCAGCGGCTTTTCCATTTCAACGATGACGTCCATGCGGATGACGTGCTTTTGCTTCAGCCCGCGCGCGGCGTCTTCCGGCAGATCGACGACCAGCGACAGGAACGAGCCGTCAAAGCGGAACACGTCCATCCGAAAGCCGAACGGGGCGATATCGGCCTCGCGGGTGTTGCGGATCTGGCGGACGGTCAGTTCAGAGCGGCGGCAGTCGTGGAAGATTGTGGCGCCGTCATAGATCGCGGCCTTGCCGGGCACGCTGGCAAAACCGGGCACCGGGATCGGGCCTTTCCACAACTGGGGCCGCCATGCCCAATCGGTACCCATCGGCTTGCGGATGATGTTCGAGCCGATCACCGGCAGCGCCAGACGGTGTTCGGCCTGATGGATCACCCGGTCAAGGTTGCGGCGTAGGGCGCGGGCGCGGGTGCGGAATGAACGCAGGGTATCAAGATCCGCTGTGGCGGCGGCATCGCCTGCCTCGCCCCAGCGGCGCAACATCCGTTTGTGCAGCAGTCTATCAACGAAACCCGTCATCCGCCCTGCCATGAAGCCTAACCTGTATCTCTCGTTACATGCCATTGTTGAAGCAATGGAAACGATTCTGTTATTGCCGGAAATTCGTCAAGACTCCACCCCGAAGGCATGCCCGGCTTGCGGAAGTCTGGTGCTGTCTCTTTGACGTTGCGTCATGCGCCGCCGGGGGGCGCGCTTGCGGGTGCCGCAACAGCCGCTGTGTCTGTTCCGACATTGGCGCTGCGCAGCGCTTTCAGCGTGGTTTCCAGCAAGGCGCGACCGTCTTTTGGCGGCAGCGGCACCTCGGCGGTTCCGGTGGTGGAAATCGTTACCAGACGCCCCTTGATGCTGACCACTGCGCGCCAATATTCGCCAACCGTGCGGTCTTGCAGGTGCAGCAAGAAGGCGTCGCCAGAACCAAGCGCTTCTAGCACTTTGATATCTTTGGCCCTGCCATCGCGTGACAGGGTTGCACGTCCTTGCGCCGAAGTGAAGAACGCGGCCAAGGCGGGGCCGCCTGCGGTCATCACCCCGCCCGATCCGGCCTGGCCGACCGATACGGAAATCAACGCCGGTTTGGCCTTCATCGCATCTGTGCAGCGCCCCATCAGGATCACCGCGCCGTTGCGGGTTTCGCGGCTGGCCTTGCCATCGATGCAATAGCCGGGCGGCACGCCGACCTGCATCGCGCCGCCAAGCACCGGGGCCGCGCGGGACGAGGTAAAGCCGGTTCCGCCGACGCAAGCGGCCAGCACCAGCGGAAGACACGCTATAACACGGAAAATCGAAGACATTTTTGCACGCTTTGCTGCCGGGATTACTTCGATAAAGCGATATGCTGGCAATGGGCATCGGGCAAGCCTTTGCTGCGGGCAATTGCAAACTTGCGGCAGATCGCATCATTCTGGCGAAAATCACGGAGCAAGGCATGATAAGCATCACCACGGAAATGGCGGGCCAGACCGATCTGTATGCAGCGCTGCGGCGGCTGGCGGCGGCACGGCCCGAACTTGATCTGGCCGCAGTGCTGGCGGGGTGTGACGATGAAACCCGCGCGCGGCTGTTGGCGGTGGATCAGGGGCTGTTGCGCGCGGTGATGCGGCGCGGGCGGGGCTTGCCTGCGGTGGAGGCAGAGGCGGCGGTGCGGGCGCATCTGGCACAGATGCAGCCGGAATTGCTGTTTCGCCCCGACCCGGCGCAGGCGAAAACGCTGGCGCTGCTGACGGCGGGGCAATTGCCCGAGATGCCGGCATTTTCGGATCGGGCGTTTGATGCGTGGTTTGCGGGGCAGGGGGTGGATTATGGTCTGGGGGCTTATGCCGAACCGCGCACGGTGTATCAGACGGCACAGTTCGCCGATGCCGCCAGCCCTGAACGCCGCACGATTCATACCGGAATTGATGTGTTCGCCCCTGCGGGCACCCCGGTTTATGCGCCCTTGGCAGGCAAGGTGCTGCATCTGACCTATCAGGCCGACCCGCTGGATTACGGCCACGCGCTGATCTTGCAGCACGAGGCGGCGGGGGCGCGGTTTTATACGCTGTATGGTCATCTGGCAGGCAGCCTGCCGGAATTGCTGGCGGTGGGCGATCAGGTGCAGCCGGGGCAGTTGATCGCGCATCTGGGCGATTGGCATGAAAACGGCGGCTGGGCGGCGCATATCCATTTTCAGATCATGACCGATATGCTGGAACAGCGGGACGGTAACTTTTTTGGCGTGGGGCACGCCAGCCTGTGGGACGTCTGGCAGGCGATTTGCATTGATCCGAACCTTATCTTGCGGATTCCGGGCGATAAATTCCGGCTCGGCGAAGAAGAGTCAGCGTTTCCTCTGGTTGAACGATAAGGTGGAATACCCCGGATAGGACGCAGCCTCGCCCCGATCCTGCCTGATTTGACGATCAATAAGGTCCTATCTGCCCACTCTGCTCGCTTGGGGAAACAAATGGACCGACTGACTGAAATGGAAGCTTTTGCTACGGTCGTAGACCAAGGCGGCTTCACCGATGCTGCGAAGAAGATGGGGATTTCGAAATCTGCCGTTTCGAAACACGTCTCTGCGCTGGAGGCCCGCCTTGGCGCGCGGCTTCTGAACCGAACCACCCGCCGCGTCTCGCCTACCGAGATCGGCCTTGCTTATTATGACCGCGCCCGCCGCGTGCTGAACGATGCGGGGGAGGCCGATGCGCTGGTGACCTCGATGCAATCCGCGCCGTCGGGGCTGCTGCGGATTTCGGTTGCCACCGATTTCGGGGTGAACCTGCTGTCGCCGATTTTGGGGGATTTCCTGCTGGAATACCCGGATATCACGGTGAACATGGTGCTGAACAACCGCTATGTCGAACTGATCAGCGAGGGCTTTGATATGGCCATTCGCGTTGGCGATCTGGAAGACAGCAGTCTGCGGGCACGCAAGCTGACCGATACCACCAAGCGGATGATCGGCAGCCCGTCGTATTTCCAGAAATACGGTCGTCCGATGAAGATCGACGATCTGAACGACCACAAGCTGCTGCATTATTCGAATCAGGCCAATGGCAACGTCTGGAAAGTCACCGCGCCTTCGGGGGAAAAGCGGCAGGTGCGCACGGCGGGCTGGCTGACGGTGAATGACGGCCAATCGCTGCTGAACGCGGCGGTGTCGGGGCTGGGGATCGCGTATCTGCCATCGTTCCTCTATGCGGATGCGATGAAGCAGGGGCTGGTCGAAGAGGCGATTCCGGGTCTGCCGGTGGAAACGCTGGGGATCTACGCGGTGTATCCGCCGGGGCGGTTCACCCAACCCAAGGTGCGGGCGTTCATTGATTTTCTCGCCCGGCGTTATATCGACAAGGGCCCCGACAGCTGGTGAGATTTCTGCGAAGGTGCGATTGTTACTGGGTCGGGGTTGTAAAAACCTCGACCCTTCTGTTTTTCTGCCGCCCGGTTTCGGTCAGGTTGCTGTCGCGGGGGGACAGCGGGCCGACGCCGTTGGAGGCAATCTGTGCAGCAGGGATGTCGAACTGCTTGATCAAGGCGCGGCGGACGCTGGCGGCGCGCTGTTTGGACAGGGCTATGTTGTTGGCCAAGGCCCCCGAGGCATCGGTGTGGCCGACCAGAGTCAGGCTTTGGCCCGGATTGGCGCGTAGCCATGCGGCCAGATCGCGCAGCGAGGCATAGTCGCCCGCCGCAAGATCGGCGCTGCCGGAGGCAAAGATCAGATCCTCCAGCACCAAAGGCAAGCCGGTGGCGAGTTGCGGGGCAAGGTCGGTGTTTTCCGAAGGTGCGGGCGGCAACGGCAGGGCGAAGCTTTGCGGTTTCGCCGGTTGCAGCGTGGCCTTGGTGGAGGCGGTCAGCTGAGCACCAGAACCGCCGATGCGGGTCAGTTGCACGAAGCGGTCTTGCGGTGACCGGCTGACCAGAAGGTTCAGATATTCGGTGCCATCGGGGCCGGGCTTGCTGGCGGCAAGATAGCGGAAATCGCCAAGGTCGATGTGCATGTCGGGTTCGGGCAGGACGTCGGTGGCATAGCGGAAATCAAAGCCGCCACAGGCTTGGGTTTCGCATTCAAAGATCACCTTGAACCCGGCGGCAGTGATCTGATCGCGTAAGGCGTGCAGCAATTCAAGGGTTGAGAGTGGCACCGCAACCCGCCACGCAGCTTGATCCAGCGCGCCTTCGGTGAATTCGGTCGCCATGCTGCCATGCAGGTAAGCGCCAATCGGCAGCCGGAAAGAGGTGGCGGCTTCGCGGCGCTGGGCGGTGGCTTCAGCAGGGCCGGGGAAGTGAAGCTCCAGCGCTGCGGCGCGAAGCGGAGCCACAAGCACGGGCGCAGCGGCAAACATTCCTGCAGCGATCAGGGCCTTGGTCATCCGGAGCGACTGCGTTTTCACCTGCTTTGGCCTCTGCTGGGCTCATTTCTGTCGATAGTGATAGCTTCCCACAACCTGCATGCCAAAAGAAGCATAAAGCCTGCGCGCCGCGGCATTGGCCGAAGTGACGACCAGAGACAGGGTTTCCGCCCCATTTTCTTGCGCCCAAATGGCTGCGGCCCGCAAGATATTGTGCGCGGAACCTTGCCGACGCTGGGCGGGTGTCACCTCCAGCGCGTGCAGCATGGCGGTGGCGTGGTGAATGGCGACGAAAGCCGCGCCGGATGCGCGATCACCCGCGCGGCCAAGAATGACGGTTTTCGGGCCAGCAACGCGCTGCATGACGGCAAGGCGGGCGGGGCCGATACCGCCTTCGGCCCACAGATCGGCGGCGATGGCCATTGGCGGCCAATGCGGAAAGGTCGCCATATGGTCGGGCGTCTGCACCAAGGCAGCCACCGGAGCGGCGTAAGCCACCACCGGATCGACGATGCGATAGCCGCGTGCAGCAAGTGCGGCGTCCAGCGCATCCTCGCCGCGCCGGATCAGGAACAGCGCGGGCTGGTTCAGCGCGGCCATCGCGGTTTCCGCCTGTGCAATATCATCGGGCTGCCAACCGGGCAGGGCGGTTGCCGCAGAAACCCGCTTGCCGCCGCCTTTACCTTCGCGGATCAGCCACGGCCCGACCTGCTGCACGGATGCGGCGGGCCAGGTTGCCTCCATCACCGCGAACAGGGCGTTGGGGAACAAAGCGTCGGGGGTCATCCGAACAGTGCCGTCAACCGCAGCATGGCGGCATCAACCCGTGCCGGATCGGTGCCGCGGATCACCAGATTGGTGCCATAAGCGCCGTTCATGGTGAACGGGTAAGACCCCATCGACAGATCGGGAAATTCGGCGGCCAGCGCGCCGAAATCGGCGGCAATCTCGCCTTCGCCCCGCATCAGCCGCAGGGTTTGCGACAGCAGGGGGGCGCCGCCGGTCAGCGTTGGCAGCACCGAAGCCAGCATCGCCTCGAAGATACGGGGGACGCCGGCCATGACATGCACGTTGCCAAGCGTGAAGCCGGGGGCGATGGACACCGGGTTGTCGATCAGGCTGGCACCGTCAGGAATGCGCGCCATGCGCTGGCGGCTTTCGTTGAACGGCACGTTCTGGCGTTCGTAATGCGCCGCCAGCAAAGCCATCGCATCGGCGCGCGGGCCGATGGGCGCGCCGAAGGCATCGGCAATCGCGTCAGCGGTGATGTCGTCATGGGTCGGGCCAATGCCGCCCGAGGTGAACAGATGGTCATATTTGCCGCGCAGAGCGTTCACGGCGGCAACGATTTCAGCGTGATCATCGGCGACGATGCGGGCCTCGGCCAGCCGGATGCCGTGCTTGGTCAGCTCGCAGGCCAGATAATGCAGGTTGGAATCGCGGGTGCGGCCCGAAAGGATTTCGTCGCCGATCACCAGCATGGCGGCGGTTGGGTTGGTCATGGCGGGCTCCTGCGGCTGTTTTGCTGGGTATAGGCCGCGATTGGCGGGTTTCAAAGCCCTTCGCGCGGCAATCGGCGACGTTTCGGCCTCTGGCCAAGCCGGGATGCATCGCCTATTTAGAGCCAAACCAGAGGATTACGCATGGAAGATATCCGAGGCCGCGTCACCAAAGACGGTATCCGCATCTATGAAGACGCGGATTTTGCAGGCATGCGCGCTGCGGGCCGGGTGGCGGCCGAGATACTGGATATGGTCGGCGATCATGTGAAGCCGGGGGCGACCACCGGCAGCATCGACGATTTCATCCGCGAAGAAATTGTGCGGCGCGGTGTGGTGTCGGCGACGATCGGCTACAAGGGCTATCAGCACGCCAGCTGCATTTCGGTGAACCATGTGGTCTGCCACGGCATTCCGGGCAGCAAGGTGCCGGGGCGCAGCAGTGATGTGTTGCAGGAAGCCGACATTGTGAACGTCGACGTGACGGTGATCGTTGACGGCTGGTTCGGGGATTCCAGTCGGATGTATGTGGCGGGCACGCCGAAACCGTTTGCCAAGCGGTTGATCGACGCGACGCATGAGGCGCTGATGCGCGGCATTGCGGCGGTGAAGCCGGGCAATACCTTTGGCGATATTGGTCATGCGATCCAAAGCTATGCCGAGTCGAATCGGCTTTCGGTGGTGCGCGATTTCTGTGGGCATGGGCTGGGGCGGGTGTTCCACTCGCCGCCGAACGTGCTGCATTATGGGCGGCCGAACTCTGGCGCGGTGCTGGAGGAAGGTATGTTCTTCACCATCGAGCCGATGATCAATCTGGGTCGCCCGGAAACCAAGGTGCTGGCCGATGACTGGACCGCGATCACCCGCGACAAATCGCTGTCGGCGCAGTTTGAGCATTCGGTGGGGGTGACGGCCACGGGCTGCGAGATTTTCACCCTGTCGCCGTTGGGCAAGTTTCACCCGACCTGGTGAGGTTCGGCCTTCGTGCCGTAGCGCGCCATGAACATCTGCACCGCGCCATCAATGACGCGGGCGGCGTCTTTGGCAGTGCAGCAAGGGGCGGTGGCGAAGATCAGGCGATCATGCAGTTCGGCCTTGCAAAGCTGGGCGAATTGCGCGGCAGCAAGGTCGATATCGTCAATCGCAAGCTCGCCCCGGTCGATGGCATGGCGCAGGAATTCTGCGATGCGATCCTGCACCAGCCGAGGGCCGGAGTGGTAGAATTCATGCGCCAGCGCCGGGAAGTTTTCTGATTCCGCCACCGCGATGCGATAGATGCGCTGGCCAAAATCGCTTTGCAGGAAGGCGACGATTTTCTCGGCTGCCAGCCGCAGCACCTCTGCGATGGGCGCGTTCGGATCGATCCGCGATTCGGCATCCTGCGCCTGTCGGCGGCATTCGGTGGTGGCAATTTCCATGAACAGCAAGCGCTTGTCGGGGAAATAGGCGTAGAGCGTCGCCTTCGACACCCCTGCCTCGCGGGCGATGTCATCGACCGAGGCGCGCTCAAAACCATCGCGCAAAAACACGGTGCGGGCGCCTTCCAGCACCTGCTCAAACTTGCGGCCTTTGACGATCAGTTGCGGTTTCGCGCTCATAAGCATCCCCTTGCCGTCACTGTAGACCGGCGGCGGACGTGGCGGCAAGCGCTTGGATCACTTGCAGGCGGTCAGCGCGGACGGATTGACGCAGGACTGCGTTGCCGGGGTGATTTCATCGCCTGGAAAGCTGAGTGTGGGCAGAGTGAGATCGATGGAAAACGCCGATGCCGGGGCAGCGAGCGTCAGGGATGTCAGCATTGCGATAAGGAAGTGTTTCATCTTGCTACCCTATTTGTGAACTATACGGTTCATCATAAAAATGAACCGATTCGTTTAGCTTTGCAAGTACAATGTGAACTGATCAGTTCAGATTGTATTTCGGGGCTTTCCATGGCTGGCGAAATTCGGCTATTTAGAATCATTCCAAAAATGAGGCTGACATGATTTCTGGCATCTCGAACCGTCGCCGCTTTGCCGATCTGACCGAGCAAGAGGTGCTGGCGCTGGCGATTTCCTCGGAAGAGGATGATGCGCGGATTTACCGGACCTTTGCACAAGGCTTGCGGGCGGAATACCCGGCCTCGGCTGCGGTGTTCGACGACATGGCGGTGGAGGAAGACACCCACCGGCAGCAGTTGATTGATCTGCATGTGGCGCGGTTCGGCGCGGTGATTCCGCTGATCCGGCGTGAACATGTGGCTGGGTTCTATGCCCGCCGCCCGATCTGGTTGACCGAGAATCTGGGGCTGGAGCGTATCCGCGAAGAGGCCCGTGCGATGGAGCATGGCGCGGCGGAGTTTTATCAGCGGGCGGCGGCGCGGACCACTGACGCGGCGACGCGCAAGCTGTTGGGCGATCTGGCTGCGGCAGAGGTTGGCCACGAACGCCACGCCGAGGGGCTGGAGGCGACGCATCTGGGCGGCGAGGCCCGCGCTGGTGAGGATAAAGACGCCCATCGCCAGTTCATACTGACCTGGGTGCAGCCGGGTCTGGCCGGGCTGATGGACGGGTCGGTTTCAACGCTGGCGCCGATTTTTGCCACGGCGTTTGCGACGCAGAACACCTGGACGACGTTCCTTGTGGGTCTGGCGGCGAGCGTCGGGGCAGGCATCTCGATGGGTTTCACCGAGGCGGCGCATGACGATGGCGTGCTGTCGGGGCGCGGCAGTCCGTTCAAGCGCGGTCTGGCCAGCGGCGTGATGACGATGGTTGGCGGGCTTGGTCACGCGCTGCCCTATCTGATTCCGGATTTCTGGACGGCCACGACGCTTGCCATGATCGTGGTGTTCGTCGAGCTTTGGGCGATTGCGTGGATTCAGAACAAATACATGGAAACGCCGTTCCTGCGCGCCGCCTTGCAGGTGGTGTTGGGCGGGGTGCTGGTGTTTGCCGCCGGGGTGCTGATCGGCGGCGGCTGAGCGAGGGGCGGCCTTTCCAGGTAGAGAGCGATTTTATAAGGAAAAAATCAGGGGGGCTTTCCGCCCCCCTCGCGCTGACGCGCTCACCCCCCGAGGATATTTGGGCCAAGATGAAGGTGGAAGGCTTGAGGCTGCGACCTGGGCGGGTATTGTGGGGCAAAGCGCAGGCGAAGGGGAATGCCATGAAGACGATTTCGGAAAACCGGGCGTTTGGTGGGGTGCAGGGAGTTTACTCTCATGCCTCGGCGGCGGTGGGTGGCGACATGACCTTTGGGCTGTTCCTGCCGGCCGAAGCCGAAGATGGGCCGGTGCCGGTGCTGTGGTATCTGTCGGGGCTGACCTGCACGCATGAAAACGCGATGGTGAAGGCCGGGGCACAGCGCTGGGCGGCGGAGGCCGGGATTGCGCTGGTGTTCCCCGATACCTCGCCGCGTGGCGAGGAGGTGCCGAACGATGCCGCCTATGATCTGGGGCAGGGCGCGGGCTTTTATGTGAATGCGACGCAGGAACCTTGGGCGAAGAATTTCCGCATGTGGGATTATGTGACGGAAGAATTGCCGCGGGTGTTGTTCAACGCCTTTCCGATTGCCGAGGCGGCGCAGGCGATTTCCGGGCATTCGATGGGGGGGCATGGCGCTTTGACGATTGCGATGTCGTTTCCGGGCCGGTTCCGCAGCGTTTCGGCCTTTGCGCCGATCTGCAACCCGGCGGCGTCGGATTGGGGGCGCAAGCAATTCACCGCCTATCTGGGGGCGGATGAGACCGCCTGGGCGGCCTATGACTCGACTTTGCTGATGAAAAAGCGAGGATTTGATGGGCCGATGCTGATTGATCAGGGCACCAGCGACCAGTTTCTGGACCTGCTGAAGCCGGAGGCTTTGGCGGGCGCGATGGCGGAACGGCGGCAGGGGGGGAGTTTCCGGATGCAGAAGGGCTATGACCACAGCTATTTCTTCGTTTCCACCTTTATGGAAGAGCATATCGCATTCCATGCCGGGGCTTTGCATGCGTAGGGCATGGGTGTTGGCGCTGGCGCTGGCTTGTGCCGCGCCTGCCGGGGCGGATGAAGCGGGGCAGGTGCTGGCGGCGGTGAACCAGCAGCGGGCCAATGCGGGCTGCCCGGCTTTGGTGATGAATGCCAAGCTGTCGGCGGCGGCAAAGGTGCATGCGCGGGCCATGGCCGAGAAGGACTTCTTCGGCCACGGTGGCAAAAGCGGGTTTGCGGGCCGGATCAAGGCGCAGGGCTATCGCTATAGTCTGGCGGCTGAAAACATTGCGGCGGGGCAAAAAACGGCTGCGGGGGCGATGCAGGCTTGGATGGACAGCTCGGGCCACCGGAAGAATATTCTGAATTGTCGGCTGCGGGAAACCGGGATTGCGATGGTGTATCAGGCGGATGACGCGCCGCTGAAGGGCAGCAAGCATCCGATGAAATACTATTGGGTGCAGGTGTTTGCATCGCCATGACGGGGGCCACAACGGGGCGCATCTTTATTGATGCCGATGCCTGCCCGGTGAAGGCCGAGGCGGAACGGGTGGCGACACGGCATGTGATGCGGATGGTGTTGGTGTCGAATGGCGGCATCCGGCCAAGCGCCAACCCATTGGTGGAAAGCGTGTTTGTCGCCAGCGGGCCGGATGAGGCTGACAAGTGGATTGCCGAGGCGTGCGGGCCGGGTGATGTGGTGGTGACCGGCGATATTCCGCTGGCGGCGAAATGCGTGGCGGCGGGGGCGAAGGTGGTCAAGCACAACGGCGAGGAGCTGACGCCCGCCAATATCGGCAATGTGCTGGCGACGCGGGATCTGATGCAGGATTTGCGCAGCGCCGATCCGTTCCGGCAAGGCGGCGGGCGGCCGTTTTCGAAGGCCGATCGCTCGCGGTTTCTGGAAGTCTTGGAGCGGGTTGTGCGGCAGGCGAAGCTTTGAGGCGTGTCAGATCCAGAGTGAATCGAAAAACCCCACCTGTCGCCCGCGCTTGAACGCGTTTTCAATGAAGCCACTTCTGGCAAAATCTTACACGCTCTCGTGTCGCAGGCAGGATAGATTTGCGCCGCAAAGCGCGGTGATTTGAGCCTATGTCTGACAATTCCAAAACCCCGCTGACTGGTATCTTCTTCGCGCTTGGTGGCGGGGTGGTGCTTTCGATCAATGACCTGGCGATCAAGGCGCTTTCGGGCACTTATGCCTTGCATCAGGTGATCTTGCTGCGCGCCTTTATCGGCATGGCAATTGTGCTGGGGGTGATCTGGTATTCGGGCAGCAGTTTTCGCCAGTTGCTGACCAAACGCCCGAAAGACCATCTGATCCGGGTCAGCATCGTCATGGTGTCGAACGTGACATATTTTGTCGGTCTGTCGCTGATGCCCTTGGCCGATGCGGTGGCGACGGCCTTTGTCGCGCCGTTGTTCGTGACGCTGATGTCGGCGGTGTTTCTGCGTGAGCATGTCGGGCCGAGGCGCTGGGCGGCGGTGGCGGTGGGGATGGTCGGGGTGGTGGTGATGACCCGTCCCGGCGCCGGGGTGATCCAGCCGGCGGCGATCTTGGTGCTGATCTCGGCGTTCTGCTATGCCTCCAGCCACATGATGACGCGGCGGATGCGGCTGACGGAAAGTGCCATGACGCTGAATTTCTTTGTGCAGGTGGGGTTCATTCTGGTCAGCCTGACCTTCGGGCTGTTCGCAGGCGATGGTCATCTGGCGCAACCGAAGGGCAGCACATGGGAGTTCCTGTTCCGGCCCTGGCATGTGCCGCCGATTGCTGATTGGTGGGCGTTTGTGGCGACCGGGGTGGCTGTGGGCGTGGGTGGGCTGATGATGTCGCAGGCCTATCGCACCACCGAGGCCGCGCTGGTGGCACCGTTTGAATATATCGGCATGCCGATGGCGATTGTCTGGGGAGTGCTGGTGTTTGGCACCTGGCCTGATAGGACGGCTTGGGCAGGGATTGCGCTGATCTGCGGCGCGGGGCTTTATACCTTGTGGCGCGAGACGGCGCGGAAAAAGAAGGATCTGGATGTTGCAGCCCCAAGCGGTGATATTTGACATCGGCAATGTGCTGACGCGCTGGCAGCCAGAAGCGTTTTACGACCGGGTGATTGGCGAAGATCGCAGGCGGGCGCTGTTTGCCGCTGTCGATCTGCATCGCATGAACGACCTGATCGATGCAGGCGCGCTGTTCCGCGAGACGATTTACGACTGGGCTGATCAATACCCGGATTGGCGGCCCGAGATCCGCCTGTGGTATGACCGCTGGATCGAACTCGCCAGCCCGCGGATTGACGGCTCGATCCGGTTGCAGCGTGCGCTGCGGGCCAAGGGTGTGCCGGTGTTTGCGCTGACCAATTTCGGCCGCCATACCTTTGAGGATGCGCTGCCGAAGATGGATTTCCTGCAGGATTTTGATCGTCTGTATGTTTCGGGCGTGATGGGGGTGATCAAGCCCGATCCGCAGATCTATCAGATGGTGGAAGAAGATTGCGGCGTGGCGCCCGACCGGTTGCTTTTCACCGATGATCGCGCCGATAACATCACCGCAGCCGCCCGTCGGGGCTGGCGCACGCATCAATTCGAAAGCTGGCAGGGCTGGGCCGCGCGTCTGGTGGCCGAAGGGCTTTTGAGCAAGGAAGAGGCAGGGTTATGAGCATTGAAATCGTTGGACCAGAGGCAGAAGCCGAACTGAGCTGGCTTGGGCTGTGTGAGGCGATCGAGGCGGGGCACCGGCTGCCGCGCGCGGAAATCAACGATCTGTTCCTGTATCGTGGCAAGGATACGCTGCTGAACCGCGCGGCTTGGATCGACGGGCTGGGGTCTTTGGTCAAGGTGGCGATGGTCTGCCCCGACAATGGCGCGCGCGGGCTGCCCAGCATCAATGGCGCGGTGAACCTGTTCAACGATGTGACCGGGGTGCTGGAGGCGCTGGTCGATTTTCATCTGGTGACCAAGTGGAAAACGGCGGGCGACTCGCTGTTGTCGGCCAGCAAGCTGGCGCGCAAGGATAGCCGCAATATCCTGCTGGTGGGGGCCGGAACGGTGGCGCGGTCGATGGTGCAGGCCTATTCGGCGCTGTTCCCGGATGCGCAGTTTTCGATCTGGAACCGGTCACCCGCGGCGGCCGAGGCGATGGCTGCGGCTGACAAGCGGGTCACTGCGGTCAGCGATCTGAAGGCGGCGGTGAAGGCTGCGGATGTGATCTGCACCGCGACGATGAGCCTGTCGCCGCTGATCAAGGGCGAATGGCTGCGCCCCGGCCAGCACATCGACCTGATCGGCGCTTATCGCCCCGACATGCGCGAGGCCGATGACGAGGTGCTGCGGCGGGCGTCGATTTTCGTCGACAGCCGGGCGACCACCATTCACCACATTGGTGAGGTGAAAGACCCGATTGCACGCGGCGTGATCACCGAGGCGGATATTCGCGCCGATTTCTACGACATGGCGCAGGGGGTGTATCGGCGCATGTCTGATGACGAAATCACCATCGCCAAGAACGGCGGCGGCGCGCATCTGGACCTGATGACGGCGTCTTACATTCTGGCGATGTGGCGGCAGCGCTAGGGCGCCCGTCTCGCCGCAACCGGTTTTCTTGAGGCAGGGTCGGCAGCGCTGGCCCTGCGTTTTTGTTTCGACGTCCGGCTGAAGAAAATGCGCAAAACGCCCGTAAGGGCGTGATAAGATGCTACTTTAAGGATCGGGAAATTTTGGTCGGAGCGAGAGGATTCGAACCTCCGACCCCCTGCTCCCGAAGCAGGTGCGCTACCAGACTGCGCTACGCTCCGACCGTGGCGCGGGGTTAAACCGTTGCGCGCGGGTTTGCAAGGGGGGCGATGCGGAATTATGCGTCGCCGTCGGTTCCTGCGAGGCCTTCGATCTTGTCACGGGTGCGGCGGCGGTCAAACAGGCGCAGCCACAAGCCGATGCGTGGGAAAGTGCCGTTGTCAAACCGCGATCGGGTTTCCAGAACGGGGCGGTTCTTCGACACCGTGGGGGTATCTTCGCGCAGCACGATGTAGACCCCGGCGGCGATGATGACGCCGGTGCCGACAGCTGTCCAGAAATCAACCGCTTCGTTGAAGATGAAGTAGCCATACAGAAGCGCCCAGATGATCTGGCTGTATTGCATCGGTGCGACGATAATCGCGGGCGCGCGACGGTAGGCGGCGATGATCAGTATGCCGCCGAGCAGGCCCAACAATGCCATGCTGCCCATCATGCCGAAATGCTCAATGGGAACAGGGATATAGACGAAAGGCAGCGCCACCACCATGACAACGAAGTTCGCCACCATAGGGTAAAGCATCAGCACGACCGAGCGTTCGGCATGGCCGATCTTGCGCACGATCACCGAGGTCATCGCGCCAAGGAAGGCTGCGGCAAGGGCTGCCAGATGGCCAAGGCCCAATGGCTCTTGCCCCGGCCGCAGCACGATCATTACCCCTAGCAGGCCAACGATAATGGCAAGCCCACGGTGCAGGCCCACCTTTTCGCCGAGGATCGGGATGGCCAGCAGGGTGATCAGAATCGGCATGGCGAAGAAAATCGCATAGCACTGCGCCATCGGCAGGACGGAGAACGCATAGAAGCCGGTCAGCCCGTTCAGCACGGCGGTGGTGGTGCGGATCGCCGTCCACCACGGGTGCTTGGGAATCAGGTTGCCGTCGGTGCGGTCGCTCATCAGCAGGATGGTGACCAGCGGAAAGCCGAGCAGGCCGGAAAAGAAGATCAGCTGGAACGCCGAATAGCTGCCACCGAGGAATTTCACCAATACGTCGTGGGTGGCGTAAATACCAAAGGCGGCAAGCGACAAAGCCGCCCCGCGCAAGTTCGATTGAGCTACTGGCATGGGAATGTGTCCGGGACGTAAGGGCTGTGCTGCGACGTCCTAGCTGTCGTGTTTTGCGGTGGAAAGTGCAAGAGGAAGCTTGGTCAGATCGGCAGATTTGACAAGGCTTATTACGCATGGCGCGCATCGCTTTTGCGCATGAAGTGCTTGCCCGCGCCCGGCGTTTTCACCGGGCACGGGCGGGATACAAAAGTTACAGGCTGGCTTCCATCGCCGCGATCACGGCGTCGCCCATCTGGCTGGTGGAAACCGGCACGCCGCCTTCCGGGCCCATCAGATCAGCGGTGCGTACGCCATCCGCCAGCACCTTTTCGACGGCCTTTTCAACGCGGGTGGCTTCTTCACCCATGTTGAACGAATAGCGCAGCGCCATCGCAAACGACAGGATGCAGGCGATCGGGTTGGCCTTGCCTTGGCCGGCAATATCCGGGGCCGAACCGTGCACGGGTTCATACAGCGCCTTCGGGCGGCCATTATCCATCGGCAGACCCAGCGAGGCCGAGGGCAGCATGCCCAGCGACCCGGTCAGCATCGCGGCCATGTCGGACAGCACGTCGCCAAACAGGTTGTCGGTGACGATGACGTCAAACTGCTTCGGCCAGCGGCAAAGCTGCATCGCGCCGTTGTCGGCATACATATGCGTCAGCTGCACATCCGGGTATTCCTTGTCGTGGACTTCCTGCACCACGTCGCGCCACAGAATGCCGGATTCCATGACGTTGGCCTTCTCCATCGAGCAGACCTTGTTGCTGCGCTTGCGGGCCAGTTCGAACGCCGAGCGGGCAACGCGGGCAATCTCGGATTCGGTATAGCGCTGGGTGTTGATGCCCACCCGCTCATTGCCTTCCATGAAGATGCCGCGCGGTTCGCCAAAATAGACGCCGCTGGTCAGTTCGCGGACGATGACGATATCAAGGCCCGCCACCACTTCGCGCTTCAGGCTGGAGAAATCGGCCAAAGCATCAAAGCACTGAGCGGGGCGCAGGTTGGAAAACAGGTCCATTTCCTTGCGCAGACGCAGCAGGCCGCGCTCCGGCTTTACGCTGAAATCCAGCTTGTCATATTTCGGGCCGCCGACAGCCCCCAGCAGAACCGCATCGGCGGCTTGCGCCTTGGCCATGGTTTCATCGGTCAACGGCGTGCCGTGGGCGTCATAGGCGCAACCGCCGACAAGGTCTTCGGACACATCGAACTTGATCCCGCGCTTGGTATCAAACCAGCCGATGATCTTTTTCACCTCGGCCATGACTTCGGGGCCGATGCCGTCGCCGGCGAGGATAAGCAGGGAAGGATTGGCCATGTGCGGCTCCGTGGTTGAAGGGTTGCGGGTGGCCTAGCCAAAGCGGGCCTAAGGGTCAAGCTGCAGCGCCCGGAAACTGGCTGTCAGCGCATCAAAGACGCGGCGAATCCGTGGCGATTGCCGCAATGCCTCGGGCGCTGTCAGCCAAACCGGAAGGGCGGGCAAAGCCACGAAACGCGCGATGCGGGTCACATCGGGGTCGGCATCGCCGATCAGGGTCTGCATGCCGCCAATGCCAAGACCGGCGCGGACGAGGTTCCAGTAGACAATCTGATCATCGCAGCGCATCGCGAAATCGTCGCGTCGGGCCTGAAGCCCAAGCCCGTGCATCATCCGCAACATCAGGTCGGATTTGTCAAAGCCGATGAAATCCTGCGGTCGCAGCGCCCCGGGGCTTTGCGGCGCGGGGTGGTTCGACAGATAGTTGTTGGCGGCATAAAGCCCGATCGGCATGTCGCACAGATGGGCGGTGATCAGGTCCAACTGATTGGGGCGATACATCCGCACGGCGATATCCGCCTCGCGGAACAGCAGGTTCTCGCTGTCATCGCTTGCTACCAGATCAATCTGCAACCGGGGCTCGGCGGCACGCAACCGGGCCAGCATCGGCGGCAAGATGTAGTGGGCCACAATCCGGCTGGCGGTGATGCGGACGCTGCCGGCAAGGCTTTCATCCTGCCCGGCGGCGACCAGCGCCAACTTTGCCGCCGCCTCGCGCATGCTGCGGGCGTGCGGTATCAGCGCAAGCGCGGCCTCTGTCGGGGCAAGCCCGCGCGGCTGGCGGGTGAAGAGTGTCAGGTTGAGAGCCGCCTCCAGGTCTGCAATGTGGCGACCAAGGGTGGGTTGGCTGAGGTTCAACTGACGCGCCGCAGCTGAAAGTGACCCGGTTTCGGCCACGGCAAGGAAGGATCGAGTCAAGGTCCAGTCGAGATTATCCATGCGTTTATGAATAGCATATCTGCGGATATTGCCAATATTGTGAATGGATGGTGGCGGCTAGATTGAGGTCCAGAAAAAGGAGATCAATCATGGCTGTGGTTTTGGTGGCTGGTGCGTCGGGTCTGTTCGGGGCGCGTGCGGCGCAGGCGTTTCAGGCGGCGGGATGGCAGGTGCGGCGGTATCAGCGCGGCACCGATATGGCCGCAGCGGCGATGGGGGCGGATGTCATTGTCAATGCGCTGAACCCGCCAATGTACCATGATTGGGCAGGGCTGATTCCGCAGATCACGGCGCAGGTTCTGGCGGCGGCGCGGGCGAGTGGGACAACGGTCATCGTGCCGGGCAATGTCTATCCTTATGGCGATCAGCCGGGGCCTTGGGGGCCGGCGACACCGCAGCGCGCCAATAGCCGCAAGGGGATGATTCGGGCGCAGATGGAGGCCGCGTATCGCGACTCGGGCCTGCCAGTGATCGTGCTGCGCGGTGGCGATTTTCTGGATGAAACCGGCAAGACGGTGATGGCGATGCTGCTGAAAGATGCCGTCAGGGGCAAGATCAGCCTGATGGGCGCGCCAGAAGTGCAGCGCGCCTATGCCTATCTGCCGGATATGGCGCGGCTTGCGGTGCTGTTGGCGGAAAAGCGGGCGGAACTGCCGCGCTTTGCCGATGTGCCTTTTGCCGGGCTGACATTCGCGATGGCGGATCTGCGGGCTGAAATGCAGCGGCAGACCGGGCGGTCGTTACGGTTTGCGGGTTTTCCGTGGTGGTTCATGCGGATGGCGTCACCCGTTTGGGAACTGGCGCGGGAGTTGCGCGAGATGCGCTTTCTGTTCGATTTGCCACATCAGCTTGACCCGGCACCGTTGCAGGCGCTGCTGCCTGATTTTCAGCCGACCGCCTTTGCCGATGTGGTGGCTGCGCATCTGCAGGGTATGGGGATCAGGGGGCAAGATCGATCCAAATCGGGCGATGCCGCGATGCGGTGGCCAGCGTCGCAGCCAGCGGGTCCTGATCAGGTGGCCAAAGCACACCTGACCCGCTGACGTGCAGATCAGCTGAGGGCAAGATCACCTCAACCCGTAAACCGCCGATCTTGGGATAAAGCGCAGTGTCCAGCGCCGGATCGCCGGTCTGGTTCGGCTCTGTTCGCCCTGAATTGCCGCGCGGTTTCGGGTCTTGCAGGCCGGGGTGGTGTAGCAAGGCGGTAATCGCCTGCCTGCGACCTTCGCCATCCGCCGGATCCAGATTGGACTGGCCAAGGATCACGAAGGGCGGCTCGGGTGCTTTGAACGCCAGATCGCCCGCCAAAAGCCGCAGCCAGAACGAGGTTTCATCGTGATTGCGGCGGCCGTTGCGATCTTCGGGCCCATCGAAAATCGGCGGGCTGGCGTAATAGGCCAAAAGGCGCAAGCTGCGACCATCGGGCAAAACCACGGGCACTTCGTAATGGCCAGAGGTCGAAAGCAGCTGGCTTGCTGCCGTATCAGCAGGGCGCAGGTTTTCAGGCAGGTCGGCCCAAAGCAACCCGCTGAAATCGCGAATATTTTCAGTATCTATCGGCAAGCGCGACAAGATCGCCATCCCGCCTTCCCCCGCCCAGCGGCCATAGGCCTGCGCATCGCGCGGCTCGCCCAGCACGCCGTTGCCATTCAGATCAAGCCCGGTCGCCACACCGGTATTGGGGCGCAGGGCCAGCCTGTGTGGGTAGGGTGCACCCGCCTGCGCCAGACGGCTTTCCAGTGCTGCGAGGGTTGCGCCTTGCAGGTCATAGTCGATTCCGGTCAGCAACAGCACATCGACGTCCAGTGCCACAATCGCCTGAACTGCCGCCAACTGTGCCGGGTTGTCGCCGCGTTGCAGGGATTGCAGCGCCAAGCCGGGCCCCTTGGCCCAGAGGTCGATATTATAGGTGGCAATCCGCAACGGCTCTGCCTGCAGCGGCAGGGCAAGCAGCCAGATCAGGCAGGCACATAGCGCTTGCCATCCGCTGCCATTTGATTGGCTGCGCGGGTTTCGGTGATCATGTCGGCAATGCGGCCCATCGCGATGCCGCGCATGAACAAACTTGCGGGAAGAAAAGCCCATGCGGTCATCGTCCAGATCAAGGTTTGTGGCGAGGTCAGCGTCAACGGTTCAAAACCGGTGGACGCAATCTTCACCACGGCTGGAGTCAAGAATGGCAGCAAAAACCCTAACGCAATGTTAATGCGCGCGTCTCGGGTCAGCCTTGTGACCACATCCGCCCCGGCGGTCGGGTCAAACGTGGGCAGGTTTACCCAGACGTTGAAAGCCTTGCTGCGGTCGGGCCAACGGCCTGCTTTGAGGATGATCACGAAAACAGAAAGAGAAATCAGAGAGATAAGGTAGGCCATCCCGGCCGCCGTTCGGACGCTGGCGATTTGTTCAATCGTGGCATCGTTCGATACCATCAGCGTGGCAAGCCGTACCGGGCTATACGGAAAATCCATCGAGTTGCCGATCAGCGTGCCAACTGCATCGGTGAATTCAGTCAGCGTCGAGGGGTAGGCCGCACCGCGTGCCAGCATCGACAGCGACACCACGGTCGCAAGCAGCATCATGTAGCGCACCCGATTGAACGGGGCGGCATCACGGAATTCGACAAGGCTGGGGTAGGTTGCATTATATTCGACAAAGGTCAGCAGGCCGATAAACAGGGCCACCAGCGCCACCATTTGCTTGGTGTCTGCCGTCACTTCGACCAAAAGCACAGACGGCATGGCGACCAGCACCATCACCAAAACCATGCGGACGATCGCACCTGTAAGCTGCGAAACCACTGTCCTGCTACCCTTCATTCGGCCACGCCCGGTTCTTTGCCAGGTCAGATTTCCGATGATGTCCCGCACTTTAAGGCGGGTTGCCTCAATATTGCCCAATTCTTGCCTTCTTTCACTATCTACGGCAACAGCTTGGATGAAAATGACCCGGCTTTGTGGCGATTCCGCGGTGAAGGTGTTGCAGGATTGAATCAAGAGCGCGGCATGAAAAAGGCCGCCCCGAAGGACGGCCCCAGATTTAGTGGTTTGGCTTGGCTCAGGCCCAAGGATGCAGGGCGGCGTGCTTCTTTTCAAAGGAATCAATCGCGGCGGCCTTTTCCAGCGTCAGACCGATATCGTCCAATCCGTTCAGCAGGCAGTGCTTGCGGTGGCTGTCCACAGCAAAGGGAAACACCTGACCATCCGACGTGGTGACAGTTTGCGCTTCCAGATCAACGGTCTGGCGGGCGTTGGCACCTTTGCGGGCGTCGGCCATCAGAATATCGACCTGCTCTTGCGGCAGAACGATCGGCAGAATACCGTTCTTGAAGCAGTTGTTGAAGAAGATGTCGGCAAAACTGGTGGAAATCACGCAGCGGATGCCGAAATCAAGCAGAGCCCAAGGCGCATGTTCGCGCGATGACCCACACCCGAAGTTGTCGCCTGCGATGATGATTTCAGCCTTGCGATAGGCGGGCTGGTTCAACACGAAATCGGCGATCTCTGACCCATCGAGATTATAGCGCATCTCGTCGAACAGGTTCACGCCAAGGCCCGAGCGCTTGATGGTCTTCAAGAACTGCTTGGGGATGATCATGTCGGTGTCGATGTTGACCAAGGGCATGGGGGCCGCGATGCCGGTCAGTTTGGTGAATTTATCCATCTTTCCGGTTCCTTACGCGATCTCTGTCATCATTTCGCGCACATCGGTCAGATGACCGGTGATTGCGGCGGCGGCTGCCATGGCGGGCGACAGCAGGTGGGTCCGACCACCGCGGCCCTGACGGCCTTCGAAGTTGCGGTTGCTGGTTGCAGCACAGCGTTCACCCGGCGCCAGTTGGTCGGGGTTCATCGCAAGGCACATCGAGCAGCCTGCCAGACGCCATTCGAAACCGGCGTCGATGAAGATCTGCGCCAGACCCTCTTCTTCCGCCTGCGCGCGCACAAGGCCCGAACCGGGCACCACCATCGCGCGGATGCCGTCTTTCTTTTTCTTGCCCTTCAGGATCGCAGCGGCGGCGCGCAGGTCTTCGATGCGGCCGTTGGTGCAAGAGCCGATGAAGACGGTGTCGATCTTGATGTCCGACAGCTTTTGACCGGGGGTCAGGCCCATATAGTCCAGCGCGCGCTGCACGGCTTCAACCTTGCCGCCGGTGAAATCACTGGGCGAGGGGACGGTTGCGGTGATCGGCAGCACGTCTTCGGGCGACGTGCCCCAGGTGACCAACGGCGCGATGTCTTCGCCTTTGATTGTCACGACCTTGTCGAAATGCGCGCCTTCGTCGGTGAACAGGGTCTTCCAATAGGCGAGGGCGGCTTCCCATGCGGCACCTTTCGGCGCGTGTGGCCGGCCCATGCAATAGGCGAAGGTTTTCTCATCGGGGGCGATCAGGCCAGCGCGGGCGCCGCCTTCGATCGCCATGTTGCAGACGGTCATCCGGCCTTCCATCGATAGTTCGCGGATAGCCTGCCCACAATATTCAATGACATAGCCGGTGCCGCCGGCAGTGCCGGTTTCGCCGATCACCGCCATGGTGATGTCTTTTGCGGTGACGCCGGGGCGCAGGCTGCCGGTGATTTCCACCTTCATGTTCTTGCCCTTGCGCTGGATCAGCGTCTGCGTGGCCAGAACATGTTCGACCTCCGAGGTGCCGATGCCATGTGCCAGCGAGCCGAACGCGCCATGAGTGGCGGTGTGGCTGTCGCCGCAGACCACGGTCATGCCGGGCAGGGTCCAGCCCTGTTCCGGGCCGACGATGTGGACGATGCCCTGACGCACGTCAGACACCGGGTAGTAGTTGATGCCGAAATCCTTGGCGTTCTGATCGAGCGCGGCCACCTGAATGCGGCTGTCTTCGGTCATCGTGGCGGCATTGGCGCGGTCCAGCGTGGTGGGCACGTTGTGATCCGGCACGGCGATGGTTTTCTCTGGCGCGCGCACCTTGCGGTTGGTCATCCGCAGGCCCTCGAAGGCTTGCGGGCTGGTGACTTCGTGGACCAGATGGCGGTCGATATACAGCAGGCAAGTGCCGTCTTCGGCCTGATGGACGACGTGATCGTCCCAGATTTTGTCGTAAAGCGTGCGAGCGGTCATGGCTCTTCCTTGGCGTTTGGGAATGCGGAAATCTTCAGGCGCGGGCGTAAGCCCATGACAACCGATCAGGCGCGCGCAAGAATGGCGCGGGTGGCCCCGTAGAACCGCCACGGCAGGCGGTCATGGTCGGCGATGTCGAAAAACCGGATCATGCGGCGGCTTTTACGCGCTTTGCAGATTTCAGGCAAGCAAACAGTCCAAGACCAGAGCTTATTGCCCGGCGAATTTGCCGAAGGTGATCTCACGCTCGCGCCGCTCCAGATCATAGAGGCTGACGGCGGCATTCAGATAGGCAAGCTCGACGTCGCGGCGGCTTTGACGGCGCGGAAACAGATTTTGGAACAGGGTCATGATGTTTTCTCCGTTGTTCCCCCCTGTCTGCAATATGCTGCATTGCAGCGAAAAGTGTTAGGGGGGCAGACGGCACTCCGCCTTGCGCCGGGCGCATGGCTGGCTGATTCGCGCTTGCGAAGCCCCCGGCTTGCCGTTATGCGCGCGGTTCGCCTCGCCGTTGAGATTATTGCCCTGCAATGATAGGCTGCGAGCCAGCCCGGTGCCGGGGCCGCAACGGCGCGCTATTTGGAGGACTTTGTCCTGTCGCATTCTGACCCTACCACCGGCCTGCCGGTTGGCCCGCGCGTAAGCCGCGACGTTGCGGATTATACTGCCGAAGACATGCTGGCTGCGGTTCTGGCTTCGGTTGAAGATGACAAAGCCGAAGAGGTTGTGCAGATCGACCTGCGCGGCCGTTCGGATGTGGCTGACTATATGGTGATCTGCTCGGGCCGCTCGTCGCGGCAGGTCGCGGCGATTTCCGAAAAGCTGGCCGACCGTATCAAGGAACAGTTTCACTTGACTGCCAAGATGGAAGGCAAGGAAACCGGGGACTGGGTGCTGATTGATACCGGCGACGTTATCGTTCACGTCTTCCGTCCGGAAGTGCGCGAGTTCTATCAGCTTGAAAAGATGTGGCTTCCGGGAAGCGCGCATCGCGGGGCGTAAGGCTTGCGGTTGCATGTCAGCGCGGTGGGGCGGCTGAGGGCCGGCCCCGAGCGCGATCTGGTTGACGACTATTACACGCGCTTTGATCGAACCGGGCGGCCCTTGGGGCTTGGCCCGGTGGCGGAGCTTGAGGTTGAGGATAAGAAGAACCTTGGCATGGCAGCAGAAGCGGTGCTGCTGGAGCGGTCGATTCCGACAGGGGCGCTGATTGCGACGCTGGATGAACGCGGACGGGTGCTGTCGTCGCCCGAATTCGCCGAGCAATTGGCGAAGTGGCGCGATGGCGGGCGGCAGGATGTGGCGTTTGTGATTGGCGGGGCGGATGGGATTGACCCAACCCTGCGTGCCAAGGCGGAGTTTTCGCTCAGCTTTGGCAAGATGGTCTGGCCGCATATGCTGGTGCGGGTGATGCTGGCGGAACAGATTTACCGCGCCGCGACGATTCTGGGTGGTGGGCCGTATCACCGGGCCTGATGCAAAATCCTTGCGAAGGATTTTGCAAAACTTTTCTGAAAAGTTTTGCGGCGGGAAACCGGGCGTTGCTCTGCCTTGGGTGCGGCGGTAGAAGCGTTTCACGCATTGGAAAGGTCGCCACATGTCTCGCAAACCCGTTGTTCTGTGCATTCTGGATGGCTGGGGGATCAACGCTGATCCGACAGCAAGCGCGCCTGCGCAGGCCGATGTACTGCATTTCAACCGGATTTGGGCGGAGTGCCCGCATTCGACCCTGACCACCTTTGGCCCGGATGTCGGCTTGCCGACAGGGCAGATGGGCAATTCGGAAGTCGGTCACACCAATATCGGCGCGGGCCGGGTGGTGGCGATGGATTTGGGCGCGATTGATCTGGCGATCGAGGATGGCTCATTCGCGCAGAATGCCGAGGTGCTGGCTTTTGCGACACAGCTGAAGGCCAGCGGCGGCGTTGCACATCTGATGGGTGTGGTGTCGGATGGCGGGGTGCATGGGCATCTTAATCATGTTTTGGCAGCTTGCCGTGCGATAACGGCGTTGGGTGTTCCGGTTGTGCTGCATGCGATCACCGACGGGCGCGACGTGGCTCCTTCTTCTGCGGGCGAGTTTGTGGAGCAGTTGATGCTGTCGCTGCCCGCTGGGGCAAAGGTTGCGACGGTGATTGGCCGCTATTGGGCGATGGACCGGGACAACCGTTGGGAGCGGGTGCGGCGCGCTTATGACGCAATGGTAAATGCCAAAGGCGAGGCGGCGGCAACGCCACAGGCGGCGGTGGCGGCGTCTTATGCCAAGGGTGAAACCGATGAGTTCCTCGCGCCGTCGGTGATTGGCGATTATGCCGGGGCGCGGGATGGCGACGGCTTTTTCTGCCTGAATTTCCGCTCGGACCGGGCGCGCGAGATTTTGGCGGCCCTGGCGGCACCGGGGTTTGATGGTTTTGCGACTGGCAAGCGTCCGGTTTGGGCGGCGTTGCTGGGGATGGTGGAATATTCTGCCGGGCATAATGAATACATGACCACAGCTTACCCAAAGCGCAGTATTTCCAATACGTTGGGTGAATGGGTGGCAAAACAGGGGCGGACGCAGTTCCGTCTGGCCGAAACGGAAAAATACCCGCATGTGACGTTCTTTTTGAACGGCGGGCGGGAAGTGCCGTTTGAGGGTGAAGACCGCGCGATGCCGAAATCGCCGAAAGTGGCGACCTATGATTTGCAGCCGGAAATGTCGGCGGGCGAGGTTTCGGATCATCTCGTTGCGGCGATCGAGACGGGGTATGATCTGATCGTGGTGAATTTTGCCAACCCGGATATGGTTGGTCATACCGGCAGCCTGCCTGCGGCGATCAAGGCTTGCGAGGCGGTGGATCAGGGGCTTGGCCGGGCGCTTGCCGCGTTGCAGGCCAAGGGCGGCGCGATGATTGTGACGGCTGACCACGGCAATTGTGAAATGATGATCGATCCGGTGACGGGCGGGCCGCATACCTCACACACCACCAACCCGGTGCCGGTTGTGCTGGTCGGCGGGCCTGCGAGCGCGACGCTGCGCGAGGGCGGGCGGCTGGCGGATCTTGCGCCAACTATACTGGCGCTGATGGGTCTGCCGCAGCCGCCGGAAATGACCGGGCGCAACCTGATGCTGGCATGATCAAGGCCGCCGTTCTTGCGCTTTTGCTGACTGCTCCGGCGGCGTGGGCTGGCGTGGCGGAGGATGCGGCGCAGGCGAGTGCGGATCTGCAGGCGGCGGTGGCGGCGCTGGAAGAGGCGAGCGCGGCCAAGGATCGGGTGGCGGCGCTGACCCGCACCATCAAGGCCTATGAAGAAGGCCTTGCCGCCCTGCGCGAGGCGTTGCGGCAGGCGGAACTGCGCGAAACCCAGCTGACGCTGCAATTTCAGACCAAGCGCGACCGCATCGCGCAGCTTTTGGGCGTGCTGAGCCGGATCGATGCCGAACCGGGGCCGCTGTTGCTGTTGCACCCGACCGGGCCTTTGGGGACGGTGCGGTCAGGGATGATGCTGGCCGATGTGACCCCGGCGTTGCAGGCGGAAGTGAACGATCTGAAGACGCAGCTGGAAGAGTTGGCGGGTTTGCGCAGTCTGCAAAGGGCGGCGGGGGAAACGCTGAGCAAGGGCTTGCAGGCAGCGCAGACGGCGCGGTCTGATCTGAGTCAGGCGATTTCTGATCGCACCACCCTGCCGAAGCGCTTCACCGAAGACCCCGAGGTGCTGAAGGGCCTGCTCGAATCCGCCGATACGCTGGAGGCCTTTGCGGCAGGGCTGGCGCTGGATGACAGCGGCAATGCCAGTTTTGCCGAGGCCAAGGGCAAACTGGCGCTGCCCGCCCTGGGCACTTTGCTGTTGAAACCCGGCGAAACCGATGCGCGCGGCGTGACCCGGCCCGGCCTGACGCTGGCCACCCGGCCCGGCGCACTTGTCACCAGCCCTTGGGCCGCGACGATCCGCTATCGTGGCCCGCTGCTGGACTACGGAAACGTGATCATCGTTGAGCCCGGCGGCGGCTATCTTCTGGTTCTGGCCGGGTTGGATCAGGTGTATGGCGAAGTTGGCGAGGTGATTGCGCAGGGGGCCGCCTTGGGGCTGATGGGCGGGTCGGACCTGGGGGCGAGCGATCTGCTGGCGCCATCGAAAGAAGACGCTGGCGGACGCGAGACGGAAACGCTTTACTTGGAATTGAGGCAAGGCTCTGACCCAGTGGACCCGATGCAATGGTTCGCGGCGACGGCTAAAGCAGAGGAATGAAGCTGTGATGAAGAAGATGATGATTGCTGCGGTGTGCGGCACGCTGGCGGGGGGCGTGATCACAACGCAGGTCGCCGGCCCGCTGATTGCGCAAGACGCCACCAAGAATGCCTCGGTTTATGAACAGCTTGATCTGTTTGGCGATATCTTTGAACGCATCCGGGCGCAGTATGTCGAAGAAGTTGACAGCAAGGCGCTGATCGAAGCTGCGATCAACGGCATGCTGACCTCGCTTGACCCGCATTCCAGCTATCTGGATGTGAAGGCGTTTGACGATATGACCACGCAAACGCGCGGTGAGTTCGGCGGGTTGGGCATCGAGGTGACGCAGGAAGACGGCTATATCAAAGTCGTCTCGCCGATGGATGGCACCCCGGCCGATGCTGCGGGGATCAAATCGGGCGACTTCATTACGCAGGTTGACGGCGAGGCGGTGCAGGGCCTGACGCTGGACGAGGCGGTTGACAAGATGCGTGGCCCGATCGGGTCGGAAATCGTCATTACCGTGGTGCGCGAAGGTGTGGCTGAACCGTTTGACGTCTCGATCATCCGCGACACCATCAAGCTGGTGGCGGTGAAAAGCCGTCTGGTCGGCAATATCGGCGTGCTGCGGATTACCACTTTCAACGACCAGACCTATCCGGGTGTGGAAGACGGCATCAAGAAGCTGGCCGAAGAGGCGGGCGGTATGGACAAGATCAACGGTTTTGTCATCGACCTGCGCAATAACCCTGGCGGTTTGCTGAAACAGGCGATCCTGACCTCGGATGCATTCCTGAACGAAGGCGAGATCGTCTCGACGCGTGGCCGCAATGCCAACGACAGCTCGCGTGAAAACGCGACGCCGGGCGATCTGGCGGAAGGCAAGCCGATTGTAGTGCTGATCAACGGCGGTTCGGCCTCGGCCTCGGAAATCGTGACGGGCGCGCTGCAAGACCATCGCCGCGCGATTGTGGTCGGCACCAAGAGCTTTGGCAAAGGCTCGGTGCAAACGCTGATCCCTCTGAAGGGCGAAGGCGCGATGCGGTTGACCACGGCGCGTTATTACACCCCGTCCGGGCGGTCGATTCAGGCGCTGGGCGTGATGCCGGATATCGTGGTGAACCAGCCGGTGGTTGATCCGGCGGTGGAAGGCACCGAAGCCAAAGCGGCGGAAGATGCCACCAGGCAGCGGTCGGAAGCCGATCTGCGCGGCGCGATCACCAATGACTCGATGACCGACGAGGAAAAGAAGCTGTTGGAAGACGAGCGGGCGCGCACCGAAGAAGCCGCCAAACTGCGCGACGAGGATTATCAGCTGGCCTATGCTGTCGATATCCTGCGCGGTCTGAACGCAGTGGCTCCGAACAAGTAAGGAAAGGGGGCCGTGGCGAAAGCTGCGGCCTATACCAAATGCCCGACATGAAGATCGACCCTGAAGCGTTGCCCTATCGCCCCTGCGTTGGCGTCATGCTGATCAACGCTGAAGGGCTGATCTTTGCCGGTCAACGGCTGGATAACCCGGTTGCCGCCTGGCAGATGCCACAGGGCGGCATTGATGACGGCGAAAAGCCGCGCGAGGCGGCGCTGCGTGAGCTGTGGGAAGAAACCGGCGTCACCGCCGATCTGGTTGATTTCATCGGCAAGACCCACGGCTGGGTGACGTATGATCTGCCGGTGGAACTGCTGGGTCGGGTCTGGGGCGGCAAATATCGCGGCCAACGGCAGAAGTGGTTTCTCTACCGCTATCTCGGCACCGATGCGCAGGTGAATATCGCCACCAAACACCCCGAGTTTTCCGAATGGCGCTGGGTCGGCGCGGATGAAATGATCGCCTCGATCGTGCCATTCAAGCGCGCGGTTTATGAAGAAGTGGTGCGGTCGTTCCGCGCCTATCTGGCTTAAAGTGGTTTGCGTTTTATCTTACGCAGGGCAGATCGTTCTTCGCGCGACCCAAGCGCGCAAAGCGCAGCAAGATAAACGCAAATCGCTTCAACGGAACAGCTCCAGGATCAGCGGCGCGATCAAGGCCGTCAGCACAGCATTCAGCCCCATGCCAAGCCCGGCGAAAGCGCCAGCCGTCGGATGCACCTGAAACGCCCGCGCAGTGCCGATGCCATGCGCGGCAACCCCGGTGGCAAAACCGCGCGCCCGCCAGTCCTTGATGCGCAGCAGGTTCAGCAGCGGCGTGGCAACCACCGCGCCGGTGATCCCTGTCAGAATAACCAGAACTGCGGTCAGGGTCGGCGACCCGCCAATAGCTTGCGAGATGCCGATCGCGACGGGTGCGGTGGTGGATTTCGGCGCCAGCGACGCCAGAACTTCGCCAGTGACTCCCAGCGCTTTGGCAATCGCCAGCGCCGAAACCACCGCGGTCAGTGACCCCGCCAGCAATGCCGCCAGCAGCGGCAGCGCCGCCTTGCGCACGCGGGGCAGATTGTCTGACAGCGGCAAGGCAAGGCAAATCGTGGCCGGACCCAGCAGGAAATGCACGAACTGCGCGCCCTCGAAATAGGTGGCGTAGGGCGTGGCGCTAAAGTGCAGCATCACCGCCAGCAATGCCACGGCGATCAGCACCGGATTGACGATGGGCGCACGGTTGGCGGCGCGAAAGCAGGCATCACCCAACGTATAAGCCGCCAGCGTTGCCGTCAGCCACAGCAGTGGGCCGCGCGACAGATAGCTCCAGATTTCGGGAAAATCAGTCATCGGCGTTGCCGGTCCAGTTTGCGACAGCCACAAAACATGCCGCCCCCACTGTAATTGCCAGCACCGTTGATCCGATGATTGCCGCCGCCAGCGCCCCCGCCTGCCCGCCAAGCGCCGCAAAATGGCCGACCACGCCAACGCCCGCAGGCACGAACAGCAGCGACATATGCCCAAGGATGGCTTGCGCAATGGGCCGCAGAATCTCGCGCAACCTGGCCGAGGCTTGCAGGGCGATCACCATCAGGATCATCCCCAACACCGGCCCCGGCAAGGGCAAAGCCAGCGCGCGGGTGCTGGCTTCTCCGATCAATTGACAGGCCAGAATGGCCAACAGGGCGTGGATCATCGCGGTCTCCTTTGCCAAAAGCGTGACCCTGCACCGCGCCCCGGTCAAGCGGGATATGCCCGAGGTAAGGTGCGTGTTCACACGCACCGCTGGGCGGAGCAGTCAATATCTTGGGGATAAGCGCCGATCTGCGTCCAGATCATGAGGCCCTGCGTTGACACGCCCCGCGCCCGCCCCGAAAATGACCGCCCAACGGAATCAAGGAAACCTGCCCTTTGCGCTTTACCAAGCTGCGGTTGAATGGCTTCAAAAGCTTTGTGGACCCCACCGATCTGGTGATCCACGACGGGCTGACCGGCGTTGTCGGCCCGAACGGCTGCGGCAAATCCAATCTGCTGGAGGCGATGCGCTGGGTGATGGGCGAAAACCGCCCCTCAGCTATGCGCGGTGGCGGGATGGAGGATGTGATCTTCAACGGCGCCGCCACCCGTGGTGCGCGGCATTTTGCCGAAGTCGCCTTGGTGATGGACAACTCTGACCGGCTTGCGCCCAGCGGCTTCAACGATGCCGACCTGATCGAAATCACCCGTCGGATTACCCGCGATGCCGGATCTGCCTACAAGCTGAACGCCAAAGACGTGCGCGCCCGCGATGTGCAGATGCTGTTTGCCGATGCCTCCACCGGATCGCATTCGCCCGCCTTGGTGCGGCAGGGGCAGATTTCGGAACTGATCAACGCCAAGCCGAAAGCGCGGCGGCGTATTCTGGAAGAAGCCGCCGGGATCTCGGGGCTTTATGCGCGGCGGCACGAGGCCGAGCTGAAACTGACAGGCGCCGAAGCCAACCTTTTGCGGGTCGATGATGTGCTGGAATCGCTGGCGCAGCAGCTTTCCACCCTGACCCGGCAGGCCAAGCAAGCCGCCCGCTACCGCGAAATCGGCGAAGATTTGCGCCGCGCTGAAGGACAACTGCTGTATCGCCGCTGGCGCGAGGCCGATCTGGCGCGGGGCGAGGCCGAGGCATTGTTGCGCCAACGCATCACGCTGGCCGCGCAAGCCGAGGCCGCCGCGCGACTGGCCGCCAAGCAGCGCGAGGCCGCCGAAGACGCGCTGCCCCCGCTGCGTGAGGAAGATGCGATTGCCGCCGCGATCTTGCAGCGCTTGATCGTTCAGCGCGACCAGTTGGGCGAACAAGAGGCCCGTGCCCGCGCGATGATCGAAACCCTGCGCGCCCGGATTGCGGAACTCGCCCGCGATGGCGAGCGTGAGTCTGGCTTGAACCGCGATGCAGGCGAGGTGATCGAACGGCTGGAATGGGAAATCGAGCAGTTGTTGCGCGCCCATGATGGCCACGAAGACCGGCTTGCCGAAGCCTCTGAGGTGGCGCGCGAGGCTTCGGCTTTGCTGACCGACCGCGAAGGCACGCTGTCGCAAGCCACCGAAGATGCCGCCCGTCTGGCCGCCCGGCACCAGTCGGTGCAGCGGATGCTGGCTGACAGCAAGGCCGCTGTGCAAAAGGCCGAAATCGAAGCTGCCCGCGCCGGCGAAGCGGTGACTGTCGCCGAATCCGCCTTGGCGACGGCTAGCGAAGCCTTTGAGTTTGCAGAAGAAACGCAAGTTACCGCTGCCGATCTGGCGGAACAGGCCGAAGAGGCTTTGCTGGCTGCCGAAGACGCGCGCGGCGAGGTGCAGGGTCGCGAGGCCGAGGCCCGCGCCGCGCGGTCAGAAGCCGAGGGCGAGGCCAATGCCTTGCGCGCCGAGGTTGCCGCCCTGACCAAACTGGTGCAGCGCGAGGCGCAGGCCGGGCATCAACTGCTCGATCTGCTGGTGGTCGAACCGGGGTTGGAAAAGGCGCTGGGCGCCGCTTTGGCAGACGATCTGCGGGTGCCGGAAGTCGGTGCGGACAAACGCTCGGGCTGGGTGGCCTTGTCCGATTATGACACCCCGCAGCCGCTGCCCGCTGGAGTGGTGGCCCTGTCGGCGCATGTGCAGGCACCAGCTGTTCTGGGCCGTCGGATGGGGCAGATTGGGCTGGTCGCGCGTGATGCAGGGCCGGGTCTGCAGGCCGCCTTGCAGCCGGGGCAACGGTTGGTCAGCCGCGAGGGCGATCTGTGGCGCTGGGATGGGTTCCGCGCCGGGGCCGAAGATGCGCCGTCCGCCGCCGCGCTGCGCCTGCAACAATTGAACCGGCTCACCGCGCTCAAACGCGATCTGGAAGAAGTTTCCGCCCGTGCCGATGGTGCGGCGCAGGCGCATGCCCTGTTGCAAACCCGGCTGGCGGATCTTGCCCGCGCCGATCAGATCGCCCGTGATGCGCGCCGCGCCGCTGATGCGCGTGTTGCCGAGGCTGGCCGGATGGCCGCGCGTGCTGAGGCCGATAAATCCATTGCTGGCGGCAAGTTGGACGCCGCTCATCTGTCGGTGAACCGCTATGAGGCCGAAGCAGACGAGGCGCGTGAGCGGCTTGAATCCGCCGTCGCCGCCGTCGAAGATCTGCCCGATCTTGATGCCGCGCGTGACGCGGTTGAGGCCGCCAAGGTGGCGGTAGAGGCCGCGCGGATCACCATGATGTCGCGCCGATCAGCCCATGATGAATTGCGTCGTGAAGGCGAGGCGCGGGTGCGGCGTCGGCAAGAGGCGGTCAAGGAACTGTCGGGCTGGAAGCACCGTCTTGAAACCGCTGGCAAACGGATTGCCGAACTTGCCGCGCGCAAGGCGGAAACGGAGGCGGAGCTTGCCGAAGCCTCTGCCGCCCCCGAAGAAATAGCCATCAAACGCGAAGAGCTGAACGACGCCATTGCCGACGCTGATACCCGCCGCGCCGTCGCCGCCGACGCGCTGTCTGCCGCCGAGGCGGCGTTGCGTAGCGCCCGCGATACCGAACGCGATGGCGAACGGCTGGCCGGTGAGGCCCGCGAGGCCCGCGCCCGCGCCGAGGCCCGCGCCGAAGCCGCCCGCGAAACCGTCGCCTTCGCGGCCGAGCGGATTGCCGAGGAAACCAGCGCCACGCCGAATCAGCTTCTGGATACGCTGAAGGTCGATCCCGACAAGATGCCGGATGCCGAGGTGCTGGATACCGAGGTGCAGCGCCTCAAGCGCCAGCGCGAGGCTTTGGGTGCGGTGAACCTGCGCGCCGAAGAGGACGCCAAGGCGGTTTCGGATGAATACGACGCGCTGGCGCAGGAAAAGATTGATCTGGAAGAGGCGATCAAAAAGCTGCGTTCCGGCATTGCCGGGCTGAACCGCGAAGGCCGCGAACGGCTGCTAACCGCGTTCGAACAGGTTAACGCCAACTTCGGCACCCTGTTCACGCACCTGTTCAACGGCGGCGAGGCGCGGCTGGTTCTGGTCGAATCCGATGACCCGCTGGAAGCAGGTCTGGAAATCATGTGCCAGCCGCCAGGCAAAAAGCTGGCGACGCTTTCCTTGCTGTCGGGGGGTGAACAAACCCTGACTGCCTTGGCGCTGATCTTTGGGGTTTTCCTTGCCAATCCCGCGCCGATCTGCGTGCTGGACGAGGTTGACGCGCCGTTGGACGATGCCAACGTGACCCGCTTCTGTGATCTGCTGGATGAAATGACCCGGCGCACCGAAACCCGCTTTCTGATTATCACTCACCACGCGGTGACGATGGCGCGGATGGATAGGCTGTTTGGTGTTACCATGGCAGAACAAGGGGTTAGTCAGCTGGTCTCGGTTGATCTGAAGCGGGCCGAGGCTTTGGTGGCATGATGGAACAAGCTTTGCGAGACGCCGGATTTACCGGCATTGAAACCGTCAATGGCGTGATTTACGCCCGCAGCAACCCGGCCTTGCCCGAGTTCACGGCAACCCCGACGGTGGATGGTTGGCAACTGGCGTTGGCGTGGCCGGTGCGGGCCACTGATGCGCAAATAGCCGCTTGGACCGCGCTACACCCCGCCGCGCCGATGGATGTTTACCAAGGTGAAACCCGGATCACCCTGATGGCGACGGCGGAAAGCTTGCCGCTTTGGGCCGAATTGGCCGAAGCGATGGTGGCGCAATGTGTGGCATGGCGGCGGGACACCCGCCAGCGCGACGAGGGTATGTAGTTAACGCAGCACCTGCAAACGATCGGCCAAAGTCACCTCACCATCGACTTCAACCGAGCAAAGCACCCCCCGCAACCGCAGGCTTGGATCGGCCTGCACCCAGGTCAGCGCATCGGCACCATAGCGCACCTTCCATTTGACGCAGCCATTGTTGGGAACATCCGAAACCCGTAATATCGCGGTGCCGGCGCGGATCAAACTACCCACCGGCAGGTGCGCCACAGTCATATCCATATCGGCAACAATCGGATCGCCGGGATGCGGTTGGCTGCGGTCTTGCCAGACCAGATCCATCACCCGCGACGGCAGCAACGACACTTGAATCCGCGGGTCCGGGCTGCCATCGGCCAGCTTCAGCCACGGCAGCGTCGTCCATCGCTCGCCGGGAATGCCCTGCGCCCTGGTCATCACCAGCCGATCCGGGAACGCCCGTTCATTGAACGCAGGTCGCAAGCACAGCGTGGCGATCGCGGCGTTGGTTTTGGGTGCCGCCAACACCTGCGGCAGGGCGGCGTTCAGTTCGGCCAAGCTGATCATCGGGGCTCCATCAATGCGGGTTTGGGCAGACCACTGCGACTCACCTGCGGTCCTGAGGCGGCGGCCAGCAGGTTCGCCGCCCCACCAGGCAAGGCTAGCAGGCTCAACCTCGCGCTGCCAGCACAGCGGGTGCAATCTTGGCGCGTATTTCGTGACATTTGCGCAACGCGGCGGCAGGATTTGCCGCTGGGTCAAAACGCTGTCACATAAATTAACCCGTTTATTGGCAGACTTAGATTTAGGGACGGAGGCGAACATGCTGGAATTTCTGCCGAAAGAGATCAGCGACGGCTTGGATGCCGCGCGCAAACGGGACTTCGCACGCAAATCCCGGCTGCGCGTGCAGGTCGGCGAAGCGGTGTTTCCGATCACCCGGTTCTGGCACGATGGCTTTGCTCTGGATGCCAGTCTTGCACCGCATTTGCGTGGGCTGGTGGATGTTTACGATGGTGCGAGGCACATTTTTCAGTGTCTGATCGTGGCATCATCGATGGAAAACGGCGATCTGGTCTGTGAGTTCAAACGCTCGACGATTGTGTCAGACAGGGCGCCGCTGGACTATTGGCGCGATGAAAATGCGCCAATTGCCTACTTGCCTAAGGCGTGATCTCCACCTCCGTGCCCATCGGGGTTGCCGCGAAAACCTCGGCAATTTCGTCATTCGAAAGTGCAATGCAGCCCACAGTCCAATCATTTTGAAGCACCACATCTGGTGGTAGCGCGTTCGGCTGGCCATGGATCATGATGTCGCCACCCGGATCATAGCCGCCCGCCCTTGCGCGCGCACGGTCGTCTGTTTGCGGATAATTCAATCCCAAGGACAGATGGAAGGCTGAGGCTGCATTTTTGCGATTGATCCGAAAACGGCCTTCCGGCGTGCGGCCATCTCCCTGCCGCTGCTTGTCGCCGTTTGGATCTGCCCCCAGAGCGATACGGAAATCCCGCGCCAGCTTGCCGTCTTGAAACACCCGCATCCGGCGGGCGGCTTTCTCGACCACGATCCTTTCCACCTGCACCAGCGGCGGCAGGGCGGGCGGCATGGATTGCGGGCGCAACCAGATCAAAGCCGCACCCGCCGCAAGAAAGCCCAGCAAAACCAGCGCAGAAAAGATCCGCGCCAGATGCCTCATTGCAGGTCGGCAAAGGCTGTTTGCAGCCGCTTCACCGCCTCGATCACCACCGAACGCGGTGTTGCCAAGTTGAAGCGCAGGAACGATTCGCCACCGGCTCCAAACGGCGTGCCGTGGTTTGTGGCGATCTTCGCCACTTTCTGAACGCGGTCAATGAATTCAGCTTGCGCCATGCCTGTGCCCGCAAAATCCACCCAAGCCAGATAGGTGGCTTCCAGAGGCATGGATTTCAAGCCGGGAATCTGGTTAACGCCAGCGTCAAAAAACTTGCGATTTTCATCAAGATATAGATTCAGCGCGTCGACCCAAGCGGCGCCTTCGGGCGAATAGGCGGCGGTCGCCATAAACAGTCCGAACGAGTTCGGCGAGATGCCCATTGCATTCATCCGCTCGGCAAAACGCGCGCGCAAAGTCGGGTCGGAAATGATCACATTGCCAGAATGCGCCCCCGCAATGTTGAAGGTCTTCGTGGTTGCAGTCATCATGACCAAACGTTCTGAAATACCTGGCAGGGTTGCCATGACAGTGTGTTTGTGCCCCGGCATCACCAGATCATGGTGGATTTCATCAGACACCAACAACAAGTTGTGGCGCTTGCAGAAATCGGCAACGCGTTGCAACTCGGCGGGTGACCAAACCCGCCCGCCCGGATTGTGCGGTGAACACAAGATCAGCATGGTTTCCCTGCCGGTCATTTGCGCATCCCAAGCGGCAAAATCCATTTCATACCGGCCGTTCACATTTGCCAGCGGACACTCCACCACCTCGCGGCCAGCGCCTTTGATCACGCGCGCGAAGGCGTGGTAAATCGGGGTGAACAGCACGACACCATCGCCGGGCTTGGTAAACGCATCAACGCACATCGCGGTGCCGTTAACCAAGCCATGTGTCGTGAAAATATGTCCACGATCGACTTCCCAGCCGTGACGGGTTTGCATCCACCAGCGGATTGCGTCCAGATAGGCGGTGTCGTCGCCGTAATAGCCGTAAACGCCGTGGGCCAGCATCCCTTCCAAAGCGCGCTGTACGCAGACTGGGGGGCGAAAATCCATGTCCGCCACCCACATCGCGATGCCATCCTGGGCGGGGACGCCGTAGAAGGCCTCCATCGAATCCCACTTGACCGAGTGTGAGCCAAACCGATTGATTGGGGTATCGAAATCCATGTTCTTCCTGTTCCGCGTTAAGTCCATAGTTCTACATATAGGCGTATTATCGGGAATGCTTCCTGAAATTTAATCTATAACTAGAACAAAATGCCAAAAAATATCCATATGGCGGAACATTTCAGCCAGATCCTGCTGTCCGCGCCATCATATCCCTGCCGCAGCTCCCTCTTGCACGATTCCGCCCCGCGCCGTAAATCCTAAACATGATCCGAGATATCCTGATCCATCCCGATCCGCGCCTGAAGAAGCCCTGCGAGCCTGTTGCAGTGGTGACGGACGAGCTTGCGCAACTGGCAGTTGACATGTTGGAAACCATGTATGACGCCCCAGGTATTGGCCTTGCCGCGCCGCAGGTCGGTGTGATGAGGCGCGTTATCGTCATGGATTGCATCAAAGATGGCCCACCCGAACCGATGGTTCTGCTGAATCCGCAGGTGATCTGGTCGTCAGAAGACCTGTCAACCTACGAGGAAGGCTGCCTGTCTATTCCCGATCAATATGCCGAGGTAAAGCGCCCGGCTGCGGTAAGGGTGCGTTGGATGGATTTGAACGGCGAAGAGCAAGAGCGCGGCTTTGAGGGCCTTTGGGCGACCTGTGTGCAGCATGAGATCGATCACCTCGATGGCAAGCTGTTCATCGACTATCTTGGTCCACTGAAACGGCAGATGATCACGCGCAAGATGGAAAAGCTGAAGCGCGAACGGGCGCGTGGCTGATGGCGGTTCTGCCGATCTTGCGGTGGCCGGATTCAAGATTAATGACGATTTGTTCACCTGTGGTCAAAGATGTATCCGCACTGGCGGCTGACATGCTGGAAACCATGTATGCCGCACCCGGCAGGGGCCTTGCTGCGCCGCAAATTGGTGCTTTGTATCGGCTGTTTGTGATGGACTGCACATGGAAAGAAGGCATTTACGCACCGTTGATTTTAGTGAACCCGGAAATTCTGTGGCGCTCGCCGGAAACGGCGGTTGGTCCGGAAGGCTGCCTGTCCCTGCCCGGTCTGACGACCCAGGTTGCGCGGTCGAAAGCGGTGGAAATGCGGTGGTCAGATCTTAACGGTGTCGTTAACGAACAAACATTCACCGGATTTGCAGCGATTTGCGCGCAACACGAATTTGATCATCTGAATGGGGTGTTGACCTTGGATCACCTTGATCCGGCAACCCGCGCGGCTGCCGAAAGGGCCCTTGCATGACCGTCCGCCTATGTCTGCCTTACCCGCATCCCTGCCTGAAAGCTCCGGCAGCAAAGGTGAGTGAAATAACCGATGAAATGCGCGCGGTTTGGGCTGACATGGTGGATACGATGGATGCGATGCCGGGCTATGGCTTGGCTGCGGTGCAGATCGGTGTGCCGCTGCGGCTTGCGGTGGTTGATTGTTCGGACGACCGGGGGCAGGCGATCCTGATGGCCAATCCCGAGGTGTTGCACGCCTCCGGTCAGTTCCGCGAGCATGAAGAAGCGTCGCCGAATCTGCCCGGTGTCTCAGCGGTAGTGCGCCGCCCCCGCGCCGTTACCGTGCGCTTTCTGAATGCAAGCGGGCAGACAGAAGACCGCGATTTCGTCAATCTCTGGGCAACCTCTGTTCAGCATCAAATTGATCATCTGGCGGGCAAGATGTATTTCGATCACCTGTCGGCGCTGAAGCGCAAAATGCTGCTGGCAAAGGCCGACAAGCTGCGGAAGCGGCAATGAAAATCATTTTCATGGGCACGCCGGATTTTTCGGTTCCGGTGCTGGAGGTTCTTTCGCAACAGCATGAAATTGTTGCCGTTTACTGTCAGCCGCCACGTCCAGCGGGGCGCGGGAAGGCGGATCGTCCTTCGCCCGTGCAGGCGCGTGCCGAAGCCTTGGGCTTGGTGGTGCGCCACCCGGTTTCGCTTCGCGATGCACAGGCTCAGCATGACTTTGCCGCGCTTGAGGCCGATATCGCCGTCGTGGTCGCCTATGGCCTGATCCTGCCGCAAACTGTGTTGGACGCGCCGCGGCTTGGCTGCCTGAACATTCACGCCTCGCTGCTGCCCCGCTGGCGCGGCGCGGCGCCCATTCATCGCGCCATCATGGCGGGAGATGCTGAAACCGGGGTCTGCATCATGCAGATGGAGGCAGGGCTTGATACTGGCCCGATTTTGCTGTGCGAATCTACCGCGATCGCGGCAAATGAAACCACTGCGGAACTGCACGACCGACTTTCTGCGCTCGGGGCGCGGCTGATTTGTGATGCGCTGAACCGCTTGCCGCTGGTCGCAACACCGCAACCGAGCGACGGGGTGACCTATGCCGCAAAGATCGACAAAGCCGAGGCGCGGGTGGATTGGAAAAAGCCTGCAGTTGAAGTGGACCGCCTAATTCGTGGTTTGTCGCCATTTCCCGGCGCATGGTGCGCGGTTGGCCCTGAACGGCTGAAGTTACTTCGATCGCGGCTGGTTGATGGGGGTGGGCAGCCGGGGCAAGTGCTGCACGGGTTAACCATAGCATGCGGCGCCGGTGCGGTTGAGATCACCCACGCACAGCGCGAAGGCAAAAGACCGATGACCGCAGTCGAGGTTCTGAACGGGCTGAAGTTGCCAGCGGTTCTTGCCTGACCCCTCACTTTGCCAATGACCTGCCCGTTGCCTCGGTGGCAGAGTTGATGAAATTGTCGCCAGCCCCGGAAATCCTCCAACAGGGCGCAAGCCATTTCATTTTCGCGCCCAGTCCCCATATAGGTGAGGTCCGACAAGGAGACGCGCATGAGTATCGTTCTGTTGATCATCATCGGCACAGCAGCCGGATTTTTGGCGACGCGCCTGATGAAACTGGAAACCGACGTTCCGACCACGATCGTCATCGGCGTGACCGGGGCTTTGATTGGCGGGTTTCTGCTGCGCACTTTGGTAATGCTCACAGGATGGATGGCAGGTTTTGTTGGCGCAGTTCTTGGCGCTATTGCATTGATATGGATATATAAAACCTATTTTTCCAAGTGATTAGCCAAGGCGTTTGATCGCCTCGCCCAACCGGAAGCCTTTCCCTCCGGCTGCGGTCCATAGCAGGCGCCCTTGCCACGCCGCAAAGATCAGGGCTGCCGTCTCTGTTGATCTTGGGCTGACGACCAGCCGTGCGGCCAGTGCATGTTCGATCATTTCGCGCCATGCCTTTGCACGCGGGATCAGGTTTGACCGACACAGGCTCGCATTTAGCAGGGCAGGGGTGCTGATCAGCCCAGCCAAGGCTTTCAGCAGGGACTGTGCGCCTTTTCCTTCAGAAGCCGCAATGGCCGCTTCTGTTTGCGCCTCAACTTGCTGCCAAGCCGCGACAAGTGCTGCGTCGAGCATTTGCGGACATGAGTGATAGCGCTGGACCAGAGTTGAAGGTGCCAGCCCACATAGGCTTGCGACGGATGCAAAGGTTACCGACTTCTCGCCATCTGAAAAAAGCAGAGCCAGAACTTTCTCAAAGACGTTGTGGTCCGGGATGTGTTTTGTGCGTGCCATCCCTTCATTATGATTAAAAATTTACATTACGCAAAGGAAATCGAACGTTTATTCATCATCACTCTCGTCCGGGAGCCCCACACGCAAGGCTTGATCAATCCGCTTCACCCCGGCATGCTTTTTCAACATCTTCCGCGCGCCTTGGGTCAGCCCGGTTTCCTTCAGCACTTTCATGATCCGGTAGTGTACCGTATAGATCTCGCGGCCTTCGGGTAGCGCATCACCACGCAACTTGCCGCCAAGTATAAAGTGCTGTTCTTCTGGCAGAATATTCCACTGCAATCCGGATCGTTGTATCGCCAGCGGCAGGCTGATCTGATCGAGATATGGCCGCTTCCACGGTACGTCCGGATGCGCATCCAGCGTTTGCGCCACTTCCATCCACACCTCTGGAAAGCTTTTACCTTCCGCACTGCGATATTGCTCAGGAAAGCTGAAAAGACCTGAACTAAAATACGGAATGCGGCCGCGATCACCCTTTTGCCGCATCAGCTTGATGCGATCCTCTGGAATCTTCATGCCACAAGCTTCGTAAATCAGATTCCAGGTTTCGGCCTTGCCCCAAATCATTGACGCCGCTGGCGTCAGCGACACACATCCATCTTTAATTATGTTTTCTACGCGATTGGGTCGCAGACACAGGATATCACTGTCAAAGAACGCCGAAAACTCGGTGTCCCGCCGCTCCATCGTTGCCAGAATCTTGTTGCCATGCGGGTAAGGCGGATCAAAACGGCCTTCGACCGGGAAAGGACGCAGATCGCACCCCATCCGACGCAAGATTTCCCGCACATCGGGCGAAACCTGATCGATCTTCGTATCAGGGCAATAGCCGACCAATGCGACTTGATCTCCGAATTGCTCTCGCAAGGACGCGGCAAGAAAGCAGGCCATCACCTCATATTCAGGCGGCTCAACGATGAAAAATACAGTTAACTTTGGTGACATATGGGCCTGCGTTTGCTCTTTCCGAAACTATGCCGAATGGCAGCGGCAATGTCACGCCACGCCAAGAGGGCGCAACGAACGGCTTCCAAACCTGTTGCGAAAATAGAAACAATTGACGGCTAAGCCACAGTCACGCGCAGTTTTGGCCATGGGGTTGCTGCAGGATTCGGCTCTGTCCTATGATGCATCAGAAAAATGCGCCTGCGGGGTAAACGCGGGTATCAAGAACAGGCAGCGGGATGCGGGCGTGAACGCGAAGAAGGCCAGGCAAGCGGTGGTCGAAACCATGCGAGAGGGGTGTCCAAAGGGTGCTGCCGACCTTTGGGGCACAGCCGATTTTCCGTTGAAACGTCACATCAGCCCGCACGGTCAGATCACCGCCGTTTCGATGATGAAAGACGAAGGTCCGTATGTGATCGAGTGGATTGCGCATCATCTGGCGATCGGCTTCACTGACCTCGTTGTCTATACGAACGATTGTTCAGATGGCACCGATGATATGCTGATCCGGCTGGAAGAACTGGGTCTGTGCCACCATCGCCGGAACGTCATCCCTGATGGCATTCGCCCGCAGCCATCTGCCCTGAACTATGCCCAGGAAGAACCAGTCGTGCAGCAATCCGACTGGGTCCTGGTCTTTGACGCGGATGAATTCCTGTCGATCAGATACGGTGATGGCACGCTGGATGACCTGATTGCGGCGGCGAAGGCGCAAGGGGCCAATGGCATCGTCGTCACCTGGCGGATTTTCGGCTCTGGTGGCGTTGTGGAGTGGAGCCGCGCGCCGGTAACAGAACAATATCTATGGGCCGCACCCCAGACTTGGAACAAGGGCTGGGGCGTGAAAACCCTGTTCACCTTTCGCGCCGACAAGTGGAAACTGGGCATTCACCGGCCGAAAATGAAGGCAAAATGGGTTGAAACGGAATTTCCGGATCAGGTGAAGTGGCTGAACGGTTCGGGCCGCGAGATGGAGGATTACTTCAAATTTCGCGGCTGGCGGTCGATCACGCGAACGGTCGGGTATGATTGGGTGCAGCTGAATCACTACGCGGTGAAGTCGGTCGACAGTTACGCCATTCGGAAGATGCGCGGTAATGTGAACAATAAGGCAGATAAGTATAACTCCGATTATTGGTCGTTACAGGACCGTAACGAAGTCCGTGACGAAACCATGCTGCGCTACACCGAGGTGCGCAATAAAATCATCGCGCAGCTGCTTGCAGACCCGGTGCTGAACCGGCTGCATTTTGCGGCGCTGGCTCGGGCGGAAACCCGTCTCGCCGAGTTGCGGCAGACCGATGCCTATCACCAATTGGTCGCCGATTTGGCCAAGGCGTCTGCCGTACCGATCACCCAGATCGTCGCTAAGCCGCCTCAAGCGCGTGACAGGGAAAAAATCGCGGCCTTGATGTCCGATGTTGAAAAGCGACGCGGTGCGAAGGCGAAGACTGAACGGCAGACGACACCGAAAGACCCGGTCGAAGCAGTGCCGATGGGGTCTTACAACGCGGGTGAAATTGATCTTTCGCAGGATATTTCAGCCGAGTTCTACCCCAACCATTCCATGAAGATCCCCGCTGATCCGCAGGTTTTTGCGCCGCATGCGTTGCCGTTGATTCAGTCTGGCAAGTTCGAACGTGGTCTTGCGCGGCGGATGCCGCAGGTTTTGGCTCAGGGCGCGAAAGTGTTGGAAATCGGTGCAGCAGCCGGCTTTCTGGCGGGGCATTGCGCCAACATTCGCCCGGATTTGCGCTTTGTAATTCACGAGGATAGTCCCGCCTTGCGCCGGATGCTGATGGCGGTTTGTGCTGTCAGCCAGCGCGCTTTCAATGATCGCTTTGTCTTGTTAGATCAGCGGCTTGGTGGCGAAATCGGCGCCGACGCGCTGGCGCTGATAGCGGCACAGCGCCCGGACGCGTTGCTGCTGTCTGACCCGCGTTTGTCGCCTGAAGTCTTGCTTATGCTCTTGCCCGCCTTGCCGACGCCCGCACCTGCGCAAATATTCTTTTATGGCCGACTTCTGGAGCAATATCATCCGCGGTTTGCCGAGCTTGAAAGCCTTTTGACCGCCTTGGGCTACACCGGCGATTTCGGTTTTGATCCGAACATAGCGCGGGGTTTCCGGCTGGACGACGTCGGTGATTCTGACGAACCAGAATGAGCCTTGCCCAGTCGGCTGGACAGGCTTCGCCGCATGCGGCATTGTTGTAAAAAACGAAACAAAACCAGAGGCAGTTACCATGTTCACCCCAGTTCGCAGACCCGTCGCCTCTCTTTGGATTGGCGAAAAGCTGCATTATCTCAACCAGTTGTGCCTGCTGAGTCACGTCAAACACGGTCACCCGACCACGCTATACTGCACCGACAAGGTGACAAATGTGCCTGACGGTATCATCGTGAAACCGGCGACCGATATCATGGCGATTGATATGGATATCGTGCGGCAGACGTCGGAGAGCTTTTTATCCAATGTCTTTCGTTACAAGATGATCGAGCAGACCGACGCGGTCTGGATTGATTGTGACGCTTTCTGCCATAAACCCTTCCCGGACGAGATGCAGAATATCTATGCCGGTCATGGATTTCGCGGAGCGCTGAATTGCGGAGTTGTCTATATTCCGCCAAAAGGTGAATTGATCAAGCAGTTGCTCGATTATTATGAAAACCTGCCCGATGCGCCCGCTTGGTTCAACAAACAACAGCGCAAGCGGATTGAAAAGCAGGACAGCCATCTGCCGCAAGCCGTCCGGATTTACAATGCCGAGCGCACAGCTTTTGGCCCACAGGCTTTCACCTATTTCGCACAGCAGACCGGTGATTTTGAAAAGGCACTGACGTCGGATTACCTGTACCCGGTCCCGTTCCAGTTAAACGATGTATTTTATGACCCCTATGGCCGTGTTGAAGGGCATTTCACTGAAAATACATTGTCGGTTCACCTCTATACCAACGGGACCAAGCCTTACTGGCGTAAAAACTCACCTCTGGCCAATTCCTATGCCGCTCGGATGTGCGAGCAGATTGGCGTTAATCCAGCCGAGGCGTTGGAGGAATGACCGACGAGGATGAGTTCGAAGATTTCAGCCCGGAGCGGTCAGGCAGGAAAGGCAAGAAATATAAGATAGCCAAGGCGTTACCATCTACGCCTGAAGAAATTGAAACCCTGATCCGCAGGCAGCGCCGCAATATGCGAAAGGCCTGGGCAGAGGGTTATATGACTGCGATTACCGCCATGCTGAAGCCCGGTGATTTGGTGATGGATTGCGGGGCAAATATGGGGGTTGTCACCGAACTTCTGGCCGCGACTGGTGCAGATGTCATTGCGTTTGAACCCGACCCGTTTGCCTTTGGCACGCTGACGCAAAAGTTTGCAGACGTCGGCAACGTGACACTTGTTAACGCGGCTGTAGGGGTCGGCTCGGGCACGATCCGTTTGATGCGGGCGGATAATTTTGGTGAAAACCCCGAGGGTGCCTCGGTAAAAAGTACCATTCTGGATGGCGGTCGCCGTATTGATGCCGAAAACACGGTGGAAGTGACGCTCTTGGATTTTCCAACTCTGGTGCGCGAAAAAGTGGCAGAACGTGGTGAGATTGCTTTCGTGAAGATGGATATCGAAGGTGCCGAGTTGGAGATTCTTGAGGTCATGGACCGCGATAGCCTGTTTGAGCATGTGCGCGCACTGGTCGCGGAAACGCATGAGCGAAAGTTTAAAGACCTGCGTGAACGCTATAAAGCGCTGCGTGAAGGCGTCGCACAGAAATACCCGGCTGGGAAAGTCAACCTCGACTGGATTTAACACGGTTGATTTGGCAGCTTGGGCGTGCAAACCAGATATGCTTGCAGTGAGCAGATTTTAGGGGGTTTCGTGGATATCGCATGGCATGACTTTGTTGCACGACAGGAAGTGCTGGTTGCCATGCGATTTTCGTATTTCGGCAATTCCGGCTGGAAGAGCGATTTTTCCAAGACCAAGGCGATGCTGTTTGAAAAAGATCGCCTGATCATGCGCATGGGTCTGTTGCGCAGTCTTCCGTTACCGTCGCTGGCGGCGCAGACAGATCAGAACTTTCATTTGATGGTGCTTTGTAGCTATGCAATGCCGGAATGGGCGCAAACCGCCCTTGCCGAACTTTGTGCCGAAGTTTTGCCAGAAGGCAAATATACCGTTGCCCCGCGCCGGTATGGCTTTGCGCATTTCCACTTGTCACGATTTCTGGTGGAACGCTATCAGACTGGTCCGGCGATTCAGACTGTGCTGGATGACGATGATGGTTTTTCCACTGACCTTATTGCATCGATCCGGCGTGAAATGGTCGAACTTCCGCCGGTGGCTGACGCGGGTGATATGCGTTTCATCAGCTTTTGTCGTGGCTATGGCCTTGATCTATCAAGAAAAGATCCAGCAACCTTCGCGCTGTATCGGCATCGCTATCCATATATCAATCTTGGGTTGACAATGGTGGCGGATGTGGCAGGCAAGAATCTGTTTTCAATCCGGCACCGCAAGACGCCGCAACAGCACCCTTGCCGGATTGTCGAAGGCCCGCCGATGTTTGTGCGTTCGGTGCATGAGGCGAACGACTCGCGCGTTGAAGTGTCTGAACGTTGGAAGCCGATCGCGGATTGGCGCTGTGATCCGACGGTGATTGAACGCTTTCCCTACCTGCCGCCGCTGTAGGCTACTTGGCCGATTTGAAGGGGGCCATTCCGGCGCGCGCCAATTCGTCGGCGCGCTCGTTTTCGGCGTGTCCGGCATGGCCCTTGATCCAGCGCCAGATGACCTTGTGCCTTGCTTGCGCCGCATCAAGTCTTTGCCAAAGATCGACGTTTTTCACCGGGTCTTTACCCGCGGTCCTCCAGCCATTGCGTTTCCAGCCGTGAATCCACTCGGTTACGCCATTTTTCACATAGGCGCTGTCGGTGACGATGGTCAGTTCGGAAACCCGTGTCAGTGCCTCCAGCGCCGAGATCGCCGCCAGCAGCTCCATGCGGTTGTTCGTGGTATGCGCCTCGCCGCCATTCAGCGTGCGTTCCTTCACCACTTGCCCGCCCTCGCGCGCGATCATTAGCACGCCCCAGCCACCGGGGCCTGGGTTGCCCGAACAGGCACCGTCGGTATAAGCAAACAAATCCGGCATGTTACAGGGCTTCCCGCAAGATGCGCGGCACTTTGAATTCGATATGCTCTTGCGCGGTTTCGACCAGTTCGACGGTGGTTTCAAACCGGCTGCGGAAGGCGTCGATCACCTCGTTGACCAGCACTTCGGGTGCCGAGGCCCCAGCCGTCACGCCAACCGACGCAATCCCTTGCAGTGCGCGCCAGTCGATATCTGTCGCTCGCTGCACCAGCTGCGCATAGGCACAGCCAGCAGACCGGCCCACCTCGACCAGCCGTTTTGAATTCGACGAATTGGGCGCGCCGATCACCAAAAGTGCGTCGATCTTGCCCGCAATCGCTTTCACGGCCGCCTGCCGGTTGGTGGTGGCATAGCAAATGTCTTCCTTGTGTGGCCCGACAATGGCTGGAAACCGCGCCTGAAGCGCCGCCACAACCCCTGCCGTGTCATCAACCGAAAGTGTGGTCTGGGTGATATAGGCCAGCTTGCCCGCATCCCGCACTTGCAGCCCCGCCACATCTTCGGCGGTTTCCACCAGCAACACCTCGCCGTCGGGCAGTTGCCCCATGGTGCCGATGGTTTCCGGGTGTCCGGCGTGGCCGATCATCACCATTTGCAAGCCTGCCTCGGAATGCCGCTGTGCTTCGTTATGCACCTTGGTCACCAGCGGGCAGGTGGCATCCACAGCAATCATATGCCGCGCCTCGGCCGCTGCTGGCACTGATTTCGGCACGCCATGAGCTGAAAAGATCACCGGGCGATCTGCCGGGCATTCATCCAGTTCTTCAACGAAAACAGCGCCTTTGTCGCGCAGGCTGTCGACCACGAATTTGTTGTGGACGATTTCATGGCGCACATAGACCGGCGCGCCCCATTTCTCGATCGCCAGTTCGACGATCTTGATGGCGCGGTCAACACCGGCACAAAAACCGCGCGGAGCGGCAAGGTAAAGGGTCAGGGGCGGCAGGGTCATCTTGGCTCTCACGTTTGGCACAGACCTAAGCTGCGCCGTGGGCCTCGTCTAGTGTTGCTGCTCAAAGTAATAGGGGCCCGCCGCCAGTTCGCGAATATGTGCGGCGATTACGGCAGTCTTTTCCTGTCGGCAGCAGGAACCAAAGGCCAAAGCCCCGTTTCGCCCCGCCCGACCAGTCGTGCTTCAATCGCAAATAGGCCGGGGCATCGGCGCGGGTCAGGGGAAATCTAGAGCGTTCCAGCAACCCGCCATCGAAATCCCGGCTCGGTACCGACGCGAAAGCCGGGGCGCTGTCCCGCCCCGGCTGTTCGGTGCCGTTCCTGATGGTCACTTCACCTCGACCGAAAGCTCCTCGCGTTCCAGACGGGGTTCACGCGGCGGGCGGCCGATCACGTCACGCAATTCGTCCAGCTCGATGAAATTATCGGCCTGACGGCGCAGTTCATCGGCGATCATCGGCGGCTGGCTGCGGATGGTCGATACCACCGAAACCCGCACACCCTGACGTTGCAGGCTTTCCACCAGGGGGCGGAAATCGCCGTCGCCCGAAAAGATCACCACATGATCGACGCGCGGTGCCAGTTCCATGGCATCGACGGTCAGTTCGATATCCATGTTGCCCTTCACCTTCCGGCGACCTTGGCTGTCAGTGTATTCCTTGGCCGGTTTTGTGACCATGGTGAAGCCGTTGTAGTTCAGCCAGTCCACCAGCGGGCGGATCGGCGAATAGTCGTCATTCTCAAGCAAGGCGGTATAGTAGAACGCGCGCAACAACTTGCCGCGACGCATGAACTCTTGGCGCAGAAGCTTGTAGTCGATGTCGAATCCCAGCGCCTTGGCGGCCGCGTAAAGGTTCGACCCGTCAATGAACAGCGCGAGCCGTTCGTCCTTGTAAAACATTCGATTTCCCCTCGAAAAAAATGTTCCCCAATCGCGCTTCCGTGAATGACCTACCTAATGTAGAGAATACGATGGCGAACAAGCCTGAATAGCAGCCTCGCCAATACACGAGCAAGCCAACCTAAAGAGCAGTATAGCACCAACGATGGTATCGGAAAAGCACGCTATGGTTGCATTAGGCGCAAATCTTGATTTCGGCGAGATGTCGCCAAAATCAATAATTTTGGCCGCTGTGGCTGAACTTGGCCACCTTGGGCTGCCGGTTTTGCAGTTGAGCAAGCTGTATCAGACGCCTTGCTTTCCTGCCGGGGCCGGGCCCGATTATGTGAATGCTGCGGCCATTGTGACGTTGCGTCACAATCAACCCGCTGTGGATGTATTAGCTTGTTTGCATGCGATCGAGGCTCGGTTTGGCCGCGAACGTCAGCAGCGGTGGGGCATGCGCACCCTTGATCTAGACCTGCTCGCCGTGGATGATGCGGTGTTGCCCGATCTGGCAACTTATCTGCACTGGCAGGATATGGCCGCCGAGGATCAACGCCGTCAGGCCCCGGATCAGCTGATTCTGCCGCATCCGCGTCTGGCTGACCGCGCCTTCGTGCTGGTGCCGTTGGCCGATATCGCTGCCGATTGGCGGCATCCCGTGACGGGGCGGACAGTGGCGCAAATGCTGGCAGCGCTTCCCGCCGATGATCGTGCCGCAGTGATCGCGCTTGCGTCGGATTGACCGTGTGATGCATCTGGCAGATTATGCGCTTGTCAAGCCTTGCGTTCGCGCCTAAATAGGCCCTTCCAAAGCCCCCATCCCTACTGGAGTCTTTCATGGCCCGCGTGACGGTTGAAGATTGCGTTGACAAGGTTCCGAACCGGTTCGAACTGGTGATGCTCGCCGCCCATCGTGCGCGCGAAATTCAATCTGGTGCCGCGCCGACGGTGGATCGTGATAACGATAAGAACCCGGTCGTCGCCCTGCGCGAAATCGCCGAAGAAACTCAGCTGGCCGATAGCCTGCGTGAGCGGATGATCGAATCGCATCAGACCCAGATCGAGGTTGACGAGCCGGAAGAAGATCAGATGGCGCTGCTGATGTCGGGTGAAATTGATCGCCCGATGCAGGACGACATGTCAGAAGAAAAGCTGCTGCGCGCGTTGATGGAAGCCCAAGGCGAACTGTAAATCTGGCGCGCGCTTTAAGCCTGAAAAAAGCCTGGTGGGGCGGTGATGATCGACGTTGAAGACCTCATCGCCCTTGTCAAGAATTACAATCCGCGTTGCAATGCTGACCTGATCCGCCGCGCCTATGCCTATGGCAACGCGATGCACGAAGGGCAGTTTCGCAAGTCTGGCGAGGCGTATTTTACGCATCCCGTGGCGGTTGCGGCCATTCTGACCGAACAGCAGCTGGATGATGCCACCATCGTCACCGCGCTGTTGCATGACACCATCGAAGACACCAAGTCCACCTATGCCGAGGTTGCGAAACTGTTCGGCGAAGAGGTGGCTGAACTGGTCGATGGCGTCACCAAGCTGACCAATCTGCAACTGTCGTCGACCGAATCGCAGCAGGCGGAAAACTTCCGCAAGCTGTTCATGGCGATGTCGAAAGATCTGCGGGTGATTCTGGTCAAGTTGGCCGACCGGCTGCACAACATGCGCACCATCAAGTCGATGCGGCCGGAAAAGCAGGCGCAGAAGGCGCGCGAAACCATGGAAATCTATGCGCCTTTGGCGGGTCGCATGGGTATGCAGTGGATGCGCGAAGAACTGGAAGACCTTTCGTTCCGCGTGCTCAACCCCGAGGCGCGCAATTCCATCATCCGCCGCTTCCTCACCCTGCAGCGCGAATCGGGTGATGTGGTGCATCAGATCACCGCCGATATCCGCACCGAGCTGGAAAAGGTGCAGATCGACGCCGATGTTTATGGCCGCGCCAAGAAACCCTACTCGATCTGGCGCAAGATGCAGGAAAAGGATCTGGCGTTTTCGCGGCTGTCCGACATCTACGGTTTCCGCGTCATCTGCGCCTCGGTCGCCGATTGTTACCGCATTCTGGGCGTGATCCACCAACGCTGGCGGGCGGTGCCGGGGCGGTTCAAGGATTACCTGAGCCAGCCGAAATCCAACGGCTATCGCTCGATCCATACCACGGTGTCGGGCCGCGACGGCAAGCGGGTCGAGGTGCAGATCCGCACCCGCGAGATGCACGAGGTCAACGAGGCCGGCGTCGCTGCGCATTGGTCCTACCGCGAAGGCGTGCGCGCCAAGAACCCGTTTGCGGTCGATCCGGCAAAGTGGATTTCGTCGATGACCGAACGTCTGGACGAGGGCGATCACGACGAGTTTCTCGAAAACGTCAAACTGGAAATGTATTCCGATCAGGTGTTCTGCTTCACGCCGAAGGGCGATGTGGTGCAACTGCCGCGCGGTGCTACGCCTTTGGATTACGCCTATTCCATCCACACCCGCATCGGCAATTCCTGCGTTTCGGCCAAGATCGACGGTATCCGTGTGCCGCTGTGGACCCGGCTGAAAAACGGCCAGTCGGTGGAAATCATCACCGCTGAAGGCCAGCGTCCGCAGGCCAGCTGGATCGACATTGTCACCACCGGGCGGGCCAAAGCCGCGATCCGGCGGTCTTTGCGCGAAGAAGACCGCTCGCGCTTTGTGCGGCTGGGGCAGGAACTGGCCCGCGCCGCCTTTGAACATGTTGGCAAAAAGGCATCCGACAAGGCTTTGCGCACCGCCGCCAAGATGCTGGGCTTTGCCGATGATCAAGACCTGCTGGCGGCCTTGGGCTCCGCTGAACTGACCGCACGCAAGGTGGTGGAAACGCTGTATCCCGAACTCGCCCTCGCGGCGGGGGACGAGGTTGAAAGCACCCGCGCCGTTCTGGGCCTGACCGATGAGCAAACCTTCCGCCGCGCACATTGCTGCCAACCGCTGCCGGGCGAGCGTATCGTCGGCATCACCTATCGTGGGCAGGGCGTGCTGATCCATGCGATTGATTGCCCGGCGCTGGAAGAATTCGAAGAACAGCCGAATCGTTGGGTCGATCTGCACTGGCATTCGGGCCGTCACGCAGCTGTGAACACTGTCAGCTTTGATGTGGTGATATCGAACGACGCGGGCGTGCTTGGCCGTATTTGCACCTTGATTGGTGAGCAGAAAGCCAACATATCCGATCTGCGTTTCACAGAACGGAAACCAGATTTTTACAGACTTATCATTGACGTGGACTTGCGCGACGTCGAACATTTGCACATGGTCATGACGGCACTCGAAGCGGAAACAGATGTGGCGCAAGTATCGCGACACCGCGATATGACACGCAAGCCCTGAGGGGCAGGAAGGCAGCAGGCCGGCGATGGTCTTCAAACGGCGGAAACCGCTGGGATGGCTCGCCTGGATGCGCGAGATGGTCTACCCGAGGGGTGGGTTCAAACGCGCTACGCGCTATGTCATCCACCGGATGAGCCGCCTGCCCGATGAACCGCACCGAATCGCGCGTGGCATTTTCGCCGGATCTCTGGTCGGGTTTCTGCCGCTGCCGGGGCTGCAATTTGTCGCGGCATGGGGGGCAGCGCGTCTGATGCGCGGCAATGTGCTGGCTGCCCTGTTGGGCACATTCAACACCAATCCCGTGACCACGCCGTTCTTTGCGGTGTTCGCGATGACGCTGGGCCACTGGCTTTTGGGCGTCGAGGCTCCGCTGTCGGCCGAGGGTATCGCGCGCGCCTTTGGCCATGCCGGGCACGATCTGTGGCGCAACATGGTGGCGATCTTTACCGATGATCACATGCAATGGGGCGGGTTGATCCAGTTCTGGAACGACATCTATGTGCCTTACTTCATAGGCGCTTTGCTGCCCGGCATCATCCTGTCGCTGATAGGTTATTACGTCACCATTCCAATCGTGCAGGCCTATCAGAAAGCCCGCCACGCCAAGGCCGATGAACGCCGCGAACGCCGCCGCAAGCTGAAAGCTGCCGTGGCCGAAGCGAGGGCGCGCTTGCTGGCGCGTGGCGAAAAGGACGGTCTTGATACCGACGAAGGCGGCGACGATGGCGGCACCAATACGCCCTAAGCCCATCAGACCATGAAGGAGAGCAGCATGATTTCGGTAAAACGGCAGCGTCTGGGCGTCAACATTGATCACGTCGCCACCGTGCGCAACGCCCGCGGCTCGGCTTGGCCCGACCCGCTGCGCGCCGCTCTGCTGGCCGAGGCTGCTGGGGCCGACGGTATCACCGCGCATCTGCGCGAAGACCGTCGCCACATCCGCGATGCCGATATGGAGGCGCTGCGGGCGGGCATCGGCATTCCGCTGAATTTTGAATGCGCCGCGACCGACGAAATGGCCGCGATCATTTTGCGGCTGAAACCGCATGCGGTTTGCCTTGTGCCGGAAAAGCGCGAAGAACGCACCACCGAAGGCGGGCTGGACGTGGCGGGCGACGAAGCCCGCCTGACCGCCTATATCAAGCCGCTGCGCGAGGCGGGCTGCCGGGTGTCGATGTTCATCGGCCACGCCCCGGCGCAGATCGAAGCCTCTGCCCGTATCGGCGCTGCCGTGGTCGAGTTGCACACCGGCCATTATTCCGACCTGCACGCCGAGGGCCGTCTGGCCGAGGCCGAAGCCGAACTTGACGCCCTGCGCAAAGGTGCTGCACTGGCGCATGCCTTGGGGCTGGAAGTCCACGCTGGGCACGGCCTGACCTATGATAACGTCGCGCCCATCGCCGCCATTCCTGAAATCGTCGAGCTGAACATTGGCCACTTCCTGATTGGCGAGGCGATCTATCTGGGTCTTGGCCCTGCCATCGAAGACATGCGCCGCCGTATGGACGAGGCGCGCGGGGCCCAGGCGTGATCCTCGGCGTCGGATCAGACCTCGCAAATATCGACCGGATCGAGGCGACGTTGGCCCGCTTTGGCAGCCGTTTCAAAACCCGCGTCTTCACTGAACGTGAGCAGGCCAAGGCCGAAAGCCGCCCGCATAGCATCGCGGCCACCTACGCCAAACGTTGGGCCGCGAAAGAGGCCTGCTCCAAAGCGCTTGGCACCGGCCTTGCGATGGGGATCAGCTGGAAGGATATGGCCGTCTCTAATCTGCGCAGCGGCCAACCTGTGATGCACCTCACCGGCTGGGCGGCTGACCGTCTGGCGGAGATGACACCGCCGGACCATCACGCCGTCATTCACGTCACTTTGACCGATGATCACCCTTGGGCGCAGGCTTTCGTGGTGATCGAGGCCCGCCCCGGCCCCGCGCCAACTTGACTCCGAAGGCCCTCGCGCGCATGTAGCGGCAAACCTGAAGGAACACGGACATCATGGCGAAAAATGAAGGCGGCATTGTTGAAACGGTGAAAACCGTGGTGTACGCGCTGCTGATCGCGGGCCTGTTCCGCACCCTGCTGTTTCAGCCGTTCTGGATTCCTTCGGAATCGATGAAAAGCACGCTGTTGATCGGTGACTTCGTTTTCGTCAACAAGATGGCCTATGGCTATTCGAAATACTCCTGCCCGTTCTCGATCTGCCCGATTTCCGGCCGGATCATGGCCTCGGAGCCAGAGCGCGGCGACGTGATCGTGTTCCGCCACCCGGTCAACGGATCGGATATGGTCAAGCGGCTGATCGGTCTGCCGGGCGACAAGATTCAGGTAAAAGAGGGCATCCTCTATATCAACGGCGCCGTGGTGCCGCAGGTGCCCGATGGCGTCTTCGAAGAAGTGATGGAACCGCAAGGCCCGATGAAGAACCGCCCGCGCTGTGAAAACGGCGCAGTTGGCGATGGTGCGATCTGCGAGAAGCCGCGTTTCCTTGAAACGCTGCCGAATGGCGTCACCCATCCGGTGCTGAACATCGAGGCTGATGGCTTTGCTGACAACACCGATGTGTTCACCGTGCCCGAGGGCAACTATTTCTTCATGGGCGACAACCGCGACAACAGTCAGGACAGCCGCTTTGCTCAGGCCGTTGGCGGCGTCGGTTTTGTGCCCGCCGAATTCCTGATCGGCCGCGCCGACCGCATCATGTTCTCGTCGGCAGGGGCGTCGATGCTGTATTTCTGGACCTGGCGGTCGGATCGTTTCTTCAAGGCGGTGGAGTGAGGCTCGCGGCGGATCTCAAGGCCTTCGAGGCCCGGATCGGACACGTTTTCCGCCAGCCCGAGCTGCTGCTGCGCGCGGTGACGCATGCCTCGATTTCCTCCTCCACCCGTCCCGACAACCAGCGGTTGGAATTCCTGGGCGACCGCGTGCTGGGTCTGGTGATGGCCGAGGCGCTGCTGGGCGCTGATACCTCAGCCTCTGAAGGTCAGCTTGCGCCCCGCTTCAACGCCTTGGTCCGCAAAGAGGCCTGCGCCGAAGTCGCGCGCGAGGTTGGCTTGGGTGATGTGCTGAAGCTGGGGCGGTCGGAAATGCTGTCGGGCGGGCGCCGCAAAGAGGCTTTGCTGGGCGACGCGATGGAGGCGGTGATTGCAGCCGTCTATCAGGACGGCGGATTTGATGCCGCCCGCGCGCTGATCTTGCGGCTTTGGGGCGGTCGCATTGGCGCGGTGGAACAAGACGCCCGCGATCCGAAAACCTCGTTGCAGGAATGGGCGCAGGCGCGCGCCATGCCACCCCCCGTCTATACCGAACAGGGCCGCGAAGGCCCGGACCACCAGCCGATGTTTACCGTCGAGGTGCGGCTGGCCAGCGGCGAGGCCGAACGCGCCCGCGCCGGATCGAAACGCGTGGCCGAACAGGCCGCAGCCCGCGCCCTTCTGGCCCGGATGGAGAATTCTGATGATTGAAGACAGCAAACTCACCGGCCGGATGCCCGACGGCCCCGGCACCCGCGCAGGCTTTGTGGCGCTGATCGGCGAGCCGAACGCGGGCAAATCCACCCTCTTGAACCGCATGGTGGGCGCGAAGGTTTCCATCGTGACGCACAAGGTTCAAACCACCCGCACCCGTATTCGCGGCGTGGCGATGGAGGGTGTGGCGCAGATCGTCTTCGTCGATACCCCCGGCCTGTTCCGCCCGCGCCGCCGGCTGGATCGTGCCATGGTCAAAGCCGCCTGGGGCGGTGCTGCCGACGCCGATCTGATCGTGCTGCTGATCGAGGCGAACCGTGGTTTGACTGACGGCGTCGAAGCCATCATCGACCGGATGAAAGACCAGATCCCGCAAGGGCAAGCGGTCGCTTTGGCGATCAACAAGATCGACAAGGTCAAGGCCGAGGTGCTGCTGGCGCTGGCCGAAAAGATGAATACGGCGTTTCCATTTGCCAAGACCTTCATGATCTCGGCAGAAAAAGGCTATGGCGTCAAAGACTTGCGTGAATGGCTGGCGGAACAGCTTCCCGATGGCCCGTGGTTCTACCCCGAAGACCAGATCGCCGATCTGCCGATGCGGATGATTGCCTCCGAGATTACCCGCGAAAAGCTGACCCTGCGTCTGCACGAAGAACTGCCGTATCAGTTGACGGTGGAAACCGAGAAATGGGAAGACAAGCCGGACGGGTCCACCCGGATTGATCAGATCATCTACGTCTCGCGCGATGGTCATAAGGGCATCGTGCTGGGCAACAAGGGTGAGACCATCAAGTCGATCGGCCAATCGGCGCGGGCGGATATCTCGGAGTTTCTGGGCCGCACCGTGCATCTGTTTTTGCAGGTGAAAGTCCGCGAAAACTGGCAGGATGAGCCCGAGCGTTATTCGGAAATGGGTCTGGATTACAAAGACGGCGAGGCCTGAGGCGGCGGAATTTTGAAGCAAAATTCCGGGCCGAAATTTTTGGAAAATTTCGCTTTCCCGCCATGATGCGGTACCTCAGCGTTCAGGCCTTTGGATATTTGGGCAGAGAGGATGACCATGGAACCGCGCCTGACCTCGGGCATCTGGGTGGCCGCCTATCTGACCCGGCTGCGGCTGGCGGATATTCCGGTCTATGTGACGGCGAAGGGCGATGCCACGGCGGGGGCGGTGGTGGTGAAGGTCGCCACGCTGGATGGTCAGGCGCGGGCGTTTCAGCGCAGTTTTGATCTGGCATCGGATGCGCGGGTGTGGGTGGTTCTGGCCGAGGGGCCGGAACCCGAAGTGGATGCGCTGTTGGCGCGACAGCGGGCACGCGACCGCGATCTGTGGGTGATCGAATTGGAGGACCGGCAGGGCCGCACCCTGTTGGATCAGCCGGGTCTGGCGGGCTGAAGTCGGCTAGCGATGACAAGCAGGGCAACACCCAGCCCGGCGAAGACCAGCAGCAACAAAGCAAGATTCATTGCCACGGCGGGCCAGCCCAAGGCGTCGGCGTTCAGGAACGGGTAGGGCCAGAACCCGGTCATCGCGCCCCTGATCATCGCATAGCCGCCATAGCAGGCAGGCCAGATCAGCCAGACCGGCACATCACGCCGCCTGACGGCTTTCGGCGCGAAGGCCAGCCACCAGCCGAAGTAGCCCAACGGCACCGCCGTATGCAGCCCCTGATCCGCCCACCATCCCAGCCCTTGCGGGTTCCACAGTCGCGCCAGCAGAATATGGTAGATCAGCCCCACCACCGTGATCGACAGCAGCAGCCCCGCCGCGCGCGAGGCGGGGATTTGCCAGCCCTTCACCACCGCAAACAAATGCAGCGCGATCAAGCCATTGGTCAGGATGGTGAAAAACCCGGCCATCAGCCACAGCCGCGCGGTCAGATCGACCACGCCCGCTTGCTCGGGTAGCGCGTCAAACTGCGCCCGCAGCGCAGCAAGGATCAGAATGGCCAAGGCAAAGGCAGTCAGGCGCGCAAGCATGGCCGCAGTTTGCGCCTTGCCCGAAGCCGCCGCAAGCCCGATACTTCCGTGATGGAATGGCGAGACCAAGGTGCTGTGCTGACCATGCGGCCGCATGGCGAGAGCTCGGCGATCATCGAAGTATTCACGGCGGCGCATGGGCGTCATGCCGGGGTGGTGCGCGGCGGCGCCTCGCGTCGGATGGCGGCTGTGGTGCAACCCGGAACGCAGGTCGATGTGGTCTGGCGGGCGCGGCTGGATGAACAGATCGGCAGCTACACGGTGGAACCCTTGCAAAGCCGCGCCGGGCTTATGGCGGACCGGTTGGCTCTGGCCGGGTTGAACGCGATCTGCGCCATGCTGCATGCCGCCTTGCCAGAGCGTGAATCGCATCCCGCCCTCTATCGCCACAGCATCGCCTTGCTGAATGCGCTGCAAACTCCCGGCTGGCCGCCCGACTACCTGCGCTGGGAACAGGCGCTGCTGGAGGAACTGGGCTTTGCACTGGATCTGACCCGCTGCGCCATCACCGGCAGCCGTGAGGATCTGGCCTATGTTTCCCCGAAAACCGGGCGGGCGGTGAACCGCGATGCGGCGGGCGATTGGGCCGCGCGCTTGCTGCCGTTGCCGCCGGTGATGCTGGGGCAGGGGCCTGCCAGCCGTATTGAAATCGCGCAGGGTCTGGCGATCACCGGCCATTTCCTGACCCGCAGCCTTGAACCCACGCTCAACGGCCGCCCGCTGCCCGAGGCCCGCCACCGCCTGCTGGATCTGCTGGCGCGAGAATAGTCGCAGACAGGCTCGACATGTCGTCTCTGGCGCAGACCGGCCCGGCTCCGACAGGCCAACTGCCGCCATGGCCCTGCGGTATCAATCCCTTGAGTTGAAACACGCCCCCACCCCGAAGATCCAGCATTTCGCATGGCTCGCCGGGTTGGAGGCGGCGGTGCGTGGCATCTTGATCTCGACCATCCCGATTGCGGTTTACGATGCGTTAGGCTCGGCGCAAAACCTGTCCACCGTCTATTTCACCGCTGGCGTGATCACGCTGTTCTGGGGCCTGATGGTGCCACGGCTGACCCAGATCTGGCCGCGCCGCTGGGTCTATTCGGCGGGCTGCATCCTGTATCTGATCTCGATGGCGCTGTTCGTGCTCGGGCAATCCTGGTCGGTGCAACTGGGCATTCTGATCATGTCGATGGCCACCGTCACCTGTTTTGTCTGCTTCAACGCCTATGTGCTGGATTATGTGCCGCGCGCCGATCTGGGGCGCACCCAAAGCCTGCAAATGGTTTATGCCGCAGCGCCTTGGGCGATTGGCCCGATGACAGGGGTCTGGCTGCGCTCGGTCTGGCCGCCGCTGCCGTTCCTGCTGGCCGCGGTGTTTGCAGTCGTGCTTCTGGTGGCGTTCTGGTTCATGCGGCTGGGCAGCGGCAAGCAGATCACCAAGGCGAAAGGCCCCGCCGTCAATCCGCTGGCCTATCTGAGCCGCTTTTTCCAGCAACCCCGGTTGATCGCGGGCTGGCTGTTTGCGGTTATCCGCAGCTGTGGCTGGTGGGTCTATGTCGTCTATGTGCCGATTTTCTGCATCGAGGCCGGTTTGGGCGACAAGCTGGGTGGCTTCATGCTGTCGGTGTCCAACGCAACGCTGTTGTTGTCGCCGTTCATGGCGGCTTGGGTGCGGCGGCGCACTGTGCGTATCGCGCTGCGCTGGTCGCTGGTCTATTGCGCCGTTCTGTTCTGCGCCGCCACTGTGGTTGCGCCCTTGCCATGGCTCGCCGCGATCTGTCTGTTCTTTGGAGCCTTCGGTCTGGTGATGCTGGACGTGGTCGGTGGCCTGCCCTTCATGATGTCGGTCAAACCGTCAGAGCGCGCCGAGATGGCCGCCGTCTACTCCAGCTTCCGCGATGTGTCGGGCATTGCCACCCCCGGCATGGCTTGGCTGGTGCTGTGGGTGGCACCGCTGAACTTCATCTTCGCCGCTTCGGGTCTGGCGTTTGGGGCCGCTTGGCTGATCGCAGGTCAACTGCATCCGCGTCTGGGCACGCTGCGCCCGTCGCGTGGCCGGGCCTAAGCCCGTGCTGCCTGCACAGGTTGCCGCCAATATCGGCCAGTATCGCTTTGTCGCGTTTGACGTTGAAACCGCCTGCGGTGCCGCGCACAGTATCTGTCAGGTCGGCTTTGCCTGCGTTGATCACTTTGGCCGGATCGACACTTTCAGCCTGCTGGTTGACCCTAAGACGGCCTTTGCCTTCTTCAATATCCGCCTGCATGGCATTGACGCCGCCCGTGTGTCGGGCGCACCGGATTTTCCCGCAGTGATGGCGCATCTCGCCCCGTTCATGGCCCGTCAACCCATCGTGCAGCACAGCAGCTTTGACCAGCGCGCCGTTACCGCCGCCGCCAGCCATTATCAGCTGGATCTGCCGGATTTCCTTTGGGTCAATTCCGTCACCATCGCCCGCAAGGCATGGCCGGAATGGATCGGCAACGGTGGCCACGGGCTGGCGCATCTGAAAAAGCAGTTGTCCTTGCAGTTTGATCACCATGACGCCGGCGAAGATGCCCGCGCCGCCGCCCAAGTCGTGCTGTTGGCCGAGCAGAAGCTGCAACGGTCACTGGTGGAAGCCCATATCCCGAAAGCCAAGCGGTCAAAGCCCCCGCTGTAAATCCCGCCTGCGCCTTGCCGCCCTAGCGCAGACGCGTCAGCACATCCAGACTGGGATAACCATCTGGAATCAGACCTATTTTGCGCTGAAACGCCCGCACGGCTGTCACCGTCAGCGGGCCGACCTTGCCGTCGGCTTCGCCGGCATAAACCCCCGCGTCCAGCAGGTGCTGCTGCATTTCAATCCGCTCCGGCAGGGTCAGCGCCCGCAGATCGCGCGGCCAGCTGCCGATAAACCCGGCCCCGCCGCGAATGCGATCTGCCAGATGACCCACTGCGATCACATAGCTGTCGGCCTTGTTATAGGCCTCGATCGCGGCAAAGTTGTCTTGCACCAGAAACGCCGGGCCACGCGCGCCTGCGGGCAGCAAAAGCGCCGCCCAGCCGTTGCCTGTTAAGGCGTCGCCATCCGACGCCCGCAGCCCCAGCGCCGCCCAGGCCGCCATCGGCTTTTGCGTGCGGTCCCCGGCAAGACCGTAGTCAAAGCCTGCGGGCAGCGTCACCTCATCGCCCCAACGTCCGCCGGTTTTCCAGCCTGCATTGGCAAGGTAGGCCGCGGTCGAGGCCAGCGCATCGGTCGGGTCTTCGGCCCAGATTTGCGCACGGCCATTGCCGTCGAAATCCACCGCCAGTTTCAGATATGAACTCGGCATGAACTGGGTATGCCCCATCGCACCCGCCCAGCTGCCCAGCATCTGATCAACCGTCACATTGCCCGATTGCACGATCTGCAAGGCCGCCACCAGCTCCGCCTCAAAGAACGCCTCACGCCGCCCCTCATAGGCCAGACTGGCCAAGGCGCCCGGCGTATAGATATCGCCGCGCACCGCGCCATAGGCGCTTTCCAGCCCCCAGATCGCCAGAATGACATGCTTATCAACGCCGTAAGCCGCCTCGATCCGGTCCAGCACCGCCGCATGGTCGTGCAGCGCCCGTTGCCCCGCTGCAATGCGGTCGTCTGAAACTGCCTTGTCCAGATAATCCCAGATGGTCTTGGTGAATTCGTCCTGCTTGCGGTCGCGTTCCACCACGTCGGGCAGATAATGCACCTGCGCCATCACGTCGTCGAACACCGCCGCAGACACGCCCTGTGCCAAAGCCCGGCCACGAAAGCCCGCAATCCAATCCTGCAACCCGGCTTCGCTCAGCTCTTGCATGTCTTGCCCCTTCGCCCCAGGCAGCGCCAGCAGCAGGCCGAGACAGGCCAGGATCAGACCAAAAACGCCGCGCATGCCACCACCCGAATTCATCGGGGTCAGTCTAGGGCACCGGTTCGGGCGACCGCAACCCTGTCTGATCAATGCGAAGTCAGACGGTGATCCAAGGCGCGGCGGGCATCGAAGGATCAGACTAAAGTCCGTAGGATTCTCCGCCGTGTGTTGGTTATCCTGTCGCCAGCTTTTCAACTAGGAGTCGATGATGACATTTACCACCAAAGCCCTTGCCACCGCATTTGCCCTGATTGCGGGTGTCGCCTTTGCGGAAGTCGAAGCCACGGATCCGTTGGTGATCGCGCAGAAAGACCTGATGAAATCCTTTGGCGGCGCGGCAAAGACGCTGGGCGGCATGGCATCCGGCGAAGTGGCGTTTGACGCCGCCGCCGCCGAAGCCGCCAAGGCCGCTCTGGTGGCCGGGTCCGCCGAGATTGCCGTCAAGTTTGCAACCGCAGGCAGCGATCCGGCTTCGGAAGCCAAGCCCGAGATCTGGACCAACTGGGACGATTTCCTCATCAAGGCCAAAGGGCTGGGCGATGCCGCAACGGCGTTGGATGTCGCGTCGGTGGATGGCGTCAAGGCAGGCATGGGCGGCATCGGCGGTGCTTGCAAGGCGTGCCACACCACCTATCGCATGGACTGATACGCTTGGGCAGGCTGGCCCCTGCACCGTCAGGGGCCGCTTAGCCGCAGCTGACGCTTGTGATGATCTCGCGGGCGTCAACCTCGATGTTCAGCCGATCCGGCGAATAGTCCATCGTCACCGCCATACCGGGGCGGATCACCCGCAATGGCCCGGCGAACCGCATTGTTTGCAGCACTGCGGCGTTTCGACCGATCAGCCCCTGGAGCTCTCCGGCACCGCAAGCAGTGATCGGCGGCATCGGATCAGGCAAAGGCTCTGGCGCGGGCGCGACGCAGGCCGCCAGCAGCAACGCCAGCGGGGCAAAGTTCAGCGGCAGGGTCATTGACGGCGCCTTTCACAGATCACTCAGCCACAGAATAGCCGAAGAATCCGCCCTTCGATATTCACTTGTGCGTTCAGCCGCGTCTGCTGCACCTCGGCATTGATTTCCTGCCCCGGCCACAACACCCGCAACGGTCCAACCAGCCGGTGATCGGCAAGGCTGGTGAAATCGGTGCCGGTCAGCACCGCCAGATCCGCAGCGCCGCAGGTGTCGGGCAGATCGCGCGGGATCATTTCATGCACCGGCCCCATCGTCATATAGGTCGGCGGGCGAGCGCAGCCAGCCAGAAACGCCGCGCCGCAGATCAGGGTCGCCACCACCACAGCGGATTGAGCAAGAAGCGGGGGGTGGAAAAGACAGGGCACGCGGGTCACAAATCCCTTGCAGTCAACAATGAGGCTTCTGATCCGGCATTAAATCTTACGCCCGAAGGCGCTGCAATCTCCAAACGGGAAATTCGGCGCAGGGCCTCGCCACCGGGCAGCGGCAATGGCCGAAACGCGCCGGCTTTCGTCGTTTCCCACGTTGCATTTTGGCCCCTGATGCCCCAGCTTGGCGCAAATATCATCTCGGAGGACTACCCATGCGCACTCGCGCCGCTGTCGCCATCGCCCCCGGCAAACCGCTTGAAATCATGGAGGTAAACCTCGACGACCCGAAAGAGGGCGAGGTTCTGATCGAAATCAAGGCCACCGGCATTTGCCACACCGACGAATTCACCTTGTCGGGCGCCGATCCCGAAGGGCTGTTTCCGGCCATTCTCGGCCATGAAGGCGCAGGCGTGGTCATCAAGTGCGGGCCCGGCGTGAAATCGCTGAAGCCGGGTGATCACGTCATCCCGCTTTACACCCCCGAATGCCGTGAATGCCCGTCTTGCCTGTCGCGCAAGACCAACCTTTGCACGGCGATCCGCACCACCCAGGGCCAGGGCCTGATGCCCGATGGCACCACCCGGTTTTCGATGCTGGATGGCACGCCGATCTTTCACTACATGGGCTGTTCCACCTTCGCCAACCATACGGTGATGCCGGAAATCGCTCTGGCCAAAGTCCGCGATGATGCGCCGTTTGACAAGATCTGCTACATCGGCTGCGGTGTGACCACCGGCATCGGCGCGGTGCTGAACACGGCGCAGGTTGAAATCGGTGCCAAGGCCGTGGTGTTCGGTCTGGGTGGTATTGGTCTGAACGTGATTCAAGGCCTGAAAATGGCCGGGGCCGACATGATCATCGGCGTCGATCTGAACAACGACAAAAAGGTCTGGGGCGAGAAGTTCGGGATGACCCACTTCATCAACCCGAAAGAGATCGAAGGCTCGGTGGTGCAGGCGATCGTTGATCTGACCAAGACCCCGTTCGACAAGATCGGCGGCGCGGATTACTCGTTCGATTGCACCGGCAACGTCAAGGTGATGCGGGACGCGCTGGAATGCACCCATCGCGGCTGGGGTCAGTCGATCATCATCGGCGTCGCCCCCGCAGGGGCGGTGATTGAAACCCGGCCGTTCCAGCTGGTGACGGGCCGGGTCTGGAAAGGCACGGCCTTTGGTGGCGCGCGCGGTCGGACCGATGTGCCGAAGATCGTTGATTGGTATATGGAGGGCAAGGTCGAGATCGACTCGATGATCACCCATATCCTCAAGCTGGAAGACATCAACAAAGGCTTCGATCTGATGCATTCGGGCGAAAGCATCCGCTCGGTGGTGGTGTATTGATCTGAACCTACGCGGCGGGACGCCAGCCAGGTGGCGTCCCGTGTCTTTGCAGTTTCGGGTCAGCAAGGCCCGACATAACGCGACCCGTCGGGGCGCTGATAAACGCAACGGCCAGCGGTATCGCGGCCGATCAGCGTTCCCGCAGCAAGACCCAAGGCACCGCCAATCAAGGCACCTTTCATGCGGTCTTCATCCGAAGAAACGGCAGCACCGGCGGCCATGCCAACAGCGGCACCGGTCACCATGCGTTGTTCCTGCGTGTCGCAAGCAGCAAGCAGGCCAAGCAGCGGGATGGCAATAAAAAAGCGAGTCATGGCGATTCCTTTTCGTTAACGCGGAATAGCAATCCTACCCCTTTGCAGCATCGGGCGGCTTAACCTTGATCAGCGTCGTGCCAAGGCGCAAACTGCCGCGATCACAAGGGGGAATGCGATGAACGGTGCCGCAACTTTGGTAAAGACCCTGCTGGCCTCGGGGGTCGAGGTCTGCTTCGCCAATCCCGGCACATCCGAGATGCATTTCGTGGCGGCCTTGGATAGCCACCCCGAGATGCGCTGCATCCTGTGCCTGTTTGAAGGCGGGGCGACCGGTGCGGCGGATGGCTATTTCCGCATGAAGGGCGATGTGGCCGCAACGTTGCTGCATCTGGCCCCCGGCTTTGGCAACGGTTTTGCCAATCTGCACAACGCCCGCAAGGCGCAATCCGGCGTCGTCAATATCATGGGCGACCATGCCAGTTATCACCTGCGCTACGAGGCGCCACTGAAGGGCGACACCGAAGGCATTTCCCGCGCCATTTCGCATTGGACCCGCACCAGCGCCGATGCGGCTTCAGTGGCGATCGATGGCGCGGCGGCGGTGCAGGCGGCGCGCGGCAAGAACGGGCAGATCGCCACCCTGATCCTGCCCGCCAACACTGCATGGGAACCGGCCGCGACAGCGGCTGTCGCTGCGGCTCCAACGGCCCTGCAGCGCCCTTCTGGCGCGCAGATCACAGCCGCCGCACGGGCTTTGCGGCAGCCGGGTGCCGCATTGCTGGTGGATGGCCGGGCGATTTACAGTGATCTGGCACTGGTCGCGGCGCGCATCGCCAAGGCGACCGGCTGTCGGTTGCTGGCCCCCTGTCTTGCGGCGCGGGTTCGGCGTGGGGCGGGGGCGGTGCCATTCGAACGACTGGCCTATGTGGTGGAAGAAAACGTCGCCGTTCTGGCCGGTGTGACCAACCTCGTGCTTTGTGGCACGCAACAGCCGACCAGCTTTTTCGCCTACCCCGGCAAGGTCAGCCTGCCCGCCCCCCCCGATTGCCGTATCGTCGATCTGTGCAGTGCCGAGATGGATTACGACTGGGCCTTGCAGGCTCTGGCGGCGGAACTGCATGTCGAAGGCGCGGTAAACCTGCAACCGCTCGTGCTGCCCGATCTGCCCTCCGGCCCGATGCGGCTTGACGGCGTCGGCTGTGTCATTGCCGCGCTGATGCCCGAAGATACCATCGTGGTGGATGAGGCGGTGACAACCTCCCGCTTCCTCGCCGCCGAGACCAAAACGGCACGCGGCCACGACTGGCTGCATACGACCGGCGGCGCGATTGGCTATGGCCTGCCTGCTGCGGTGGGGGCGGCGGTGGCCTGCCCGGATCGCAAAGTGCTGGCGCTGGAGGGCGACGGCTCGGCGATGTATACGCTGCAATCGCTGTGGACGATGGCGCGCGAAGGGCTGGATGTGACCGTGGTGGTGTTTTCCAACCGGGGTTACCAGATATTGCGCGGCGAGCTGGCGAATGTCGGCGTGACGCAGGTCGGCCACAACGCGGTGCGGATGTTTGACGTGGTGGAGCCCAGCCTGGATTGGGTGGCGCTGGCCAAGGGGCATGGCGTTCAGGGCGTGCGGGTCACCGATCTGGATCAGTTCGGCGCGGCCTTTGCAGAAGCGATGGCGCAGCGCGGGCCGCGTCTGATCGAGGTGATCTGCTAGCAAATTGGGGGGGTTCACACCCCCAGTCTGATTTCCCCAGGGGGAAATCAGACTCCCCCGTGGGATATTTGGACAGAGAGGATGACAATTTTAGCAAAATTTGCATGATCAGCGCATGGGCGATTTCCCTACCCGCCGCCGCGCTTTTCGGGCATCACCAGCAAAACGGAGGCTGCCATGTCCAGCAATATGACCACAATCGCCGGGCGGACGCCTCGGCTGGCGGTGTTGATCGACGCCGATAACGTGCCTGCTCGCAATGCTGTGGCGATACTGGACGAGATTGCCAGCTTTGGTGATCCGTCGTTGCGGCGGGTTTATGGCGATTGGTCGTCACAGGCGCTGACGCAATGGAAAGAGGCGGCGCGCGATCTGGGGTTGGTGATGCATCAGCAATCGGCCAATACCAAGGGCAAGAATGCCAGCGATATCGGTCTGGTCATCGACGCGATGGATATCCTGCACGCGGGCAAGGTCGATGGTTTTGTGCTGGTATCATCCGACAGCGATTTTACCCGGCTGGCCAGCCGGATCCGCGAAGATGGTTTGCAGGTGATCGGTATCGGCGAGTCGAAAACGCCGGAATCCCTGCGCAAGGTCTGCAATCGCTTTGTCTTCATCGAGAACATCGTCAGCGGTGGGGCCGAGGCGGTTGAACCGAAGCCGGGCAAGCCCGAGATGGGCAAGACCGAGGTGGTCAAGGAGCCGCCGATCAAGGCAATTCCGCTGATCCGCGATGCGATGAAGAAGATCGACCCGGATCAGGATGACTACTCGTTGGGCCAGTTGGGGCAGGTGATCACCCAGCTTCACCCCGATTTTGACCCGCGCAGCTATGGGTCAGCCAAGCTTTCCGACCTGTTGCGCAAGACGGGGCGGTTCGAGGTTTTTCAGGGGCAAAACAACGCCATGAAGGTGCGGGACAAGGCCTGAGCACCGCCCGGCATTGACTTTTACGGCGGTTTGAACACGGTTCTGCCCGGCAGAGGACGGTTTTCCAGCCAACGCGCGACGCTGCGGTATCGCGCTGTAAAAACAGGCGATGCCACAGAGCTTAAGTACCATTGACGAGGTTCGCGCGTTCGCCCGCCAGCGCCATCACGCCGATGCGGCGCGCCCCGCGCAGTCTGGGGCGGCTGACCGGCGATTGGCAAACCGTGTCAGGCCTCTGCCCACATCCGCAGCAGGTTCGATCGGGTTTTCGCCAGACTGTCAAACAGCGGTGATTTCCCGGTGGCGGCAAAGGTGCTTTCCATCGCCTGATCCAGATCGAACAGGATCTTGCGCTGGTCGGCACGACGGATCAGGCTTTGCGCCCAACCGACCACGGCCAGCCGTTCGCCGCGCGTCACCGGCTCAACCCGGTGCAGCGTGGTTGACGGTTACAGGATCACGTCGCCGGGGTTCAGCGTGATCGCGCGGGCCTCGAACGGGTCTTCGATGATCAGCGCACCGCCGTCGTAAGTGTTCGGCTCTGCCAGAAACAGCGTGAACGAAAGGTCGGTGCGCAGCCCCGCCATCAACGCATCATCAACATGCAAGCCATAGGCCCGCCCGGTGCGATAGCGCGACAGGATCAGCTTGGTCAGCGCCTTGGGCCGGGCGGCGGATCGGAACAGCGCATTCCCGGCCAGCGCGGTTTCCACCTTGGCCAGCACCGCCGCCAATTCCGGCGAGGGCGTTGCCTGATCATTCGCCTTCACCTCGGTGACAAAGCGACCGGCGGTCTTGCGGCCATCGTCGAACTGCAAGGTGCTGGCGGCTTCGCGCAGCACCCCTGCCTTGATCGGGGTCAGCAGGTTTTCGATCACCAACAGCATTCAGCGCACCGTCGAGCCGATCAGCTCCAGCCGCGCTGCAATCGCCAGCAAGATCGCCGGGTTGCGCGCCTCCAGCGTGGTTTGCGCCATGTCGCCAAAGGCGGTGTCAGCCTCGGCCAGAACCTCCAGCGCCCGACCGGCGGCTTTGCTGGCCAGCGGATCGGCCTGCAAGCCGGTGGCCAGATCGCGGGCGATGGCAAGGAAGGCATGGGCCTCATGGTAAGCCATCGCATCGTTGACCGAACCGGCCTCGATGCTGCCCTGATATTCGGCGGCGGCTTTGGTCACGACCACCATTGCGGCAAAACGGGATTTCACCTCGGCGGCCTGCGGGGCCTGTGCGGTGGCAACGGCAGCACGGAAATCGGCCAGCGCTGCGTCCACTTCCGCGTGTGGCGCGGCTTTTTCCAGCGCGGCCAAAAACGCCATCTGAGGCGTGAAATCGGCGGCCCCATGCGCCGCCAGATTGGCGCGGACTTCCTCCATCATTTCCGCCTCGGGGTGATACGACAGCCCGATCGCATCATCGACAAGGCCCTTGCGATACAGCGCGTCGGCGGCCAGCAAATGCCCCGCGCCACTCCGGTTGCTTTGCCGGGCGGGCAAGGCTATCCCGGAGCCTACTGCAATCCCGAAGGGAATCGTTCATGCGTGCCTTGCGTCTTTTTGCCTTTGGCCTTGCCCTGCCGTTGCTGGCCGCCTGCCAGACCAACGACCTTGCCGAACCGCCGGTGCCGCTGGGCGATTTCGCGCTGGGTCTGAATATTGCCGTTGCCGACAACATGCAGAAGGTGCCGATTTCGCGCGATGCGTCGAAAGAGGAATGGCAAGAGGCGGTGCAAAAGGCGATTGCCGACCGTTTTGGCCGCTATGAAGGCGACAAGCTTTACAACATCGGCATTTCCATCGACGGCTTCGCACTGGCGCCGCCCGGTGTGCCGCTGGTGCTGAAACCCAAATCCGTGCTGGTGATCACCGCGAACGTCTGGGACGATAAATCGCAGAAAAAGCTGAATGCCGAGGGCAAACAGTTGACGATTTTCGAACATATGTCGGCGGAAACCGTCATCGGTTCGGGCGTGACGCAGACCAAGGCCAAGCAGATGGAAATCCTTGCCTATAACGCCGCGAAATCGGTGGAAAACTGGCTGCTGGAAAACCCGGAATGGTTCGGGCTGACCAAGGCAGAGGTCAAGGCAAATGCCGCTGCGCGGGCAGCCGCCAAACCGGACGCCAAGCCAAAGCCAGACCTCGAAGGGCCATCGGCCAAAGCGGCGAGATGACAGATCATCTGGCCTCACAACAACCGCGCCAGCCCTTGATTTTCCCGCCATATCCAGCTAGATGCCCGCGCGTGTAGATACGGGCCCGCTTCCGGGCCCCCTCAACCAAGGGCGCCCATCATGGCAAAGGCAAAGTTTGAACGGAATAAACCGCACGTCAACATCGGCACGATTGGGCACGTTGACCACGGCAAGACGACGTTGACGGCCGCGA
>WRPH01000048.1 GCA_009773375.1 Paracoccaceae bacterium | reverse complement strand
GTTTTGGTGCTCCACCGCCAGCCTCCTGCAAACTCAGTTGCACGACGGCATGCCCGAACTCACATCATGCCGAAACCACGGGTCGGGCGCACCGCTTACTGAGAGCATGCAGGAGGCAAAAGTGAAGGGAATCTGGATGGTGGCAGCGGGGCTTGTGCTGGTGATCCTGTTTGCGCTGCTGCGCTGGCAGGCCCAGGGGCAGAAATCTGGCTATCTCTATGACATGCCCGATGCGGCGGCAGAGGCGGGCTATTGTCTGGCCGTGGTCGAACGGGTGCGCGAAATCACCCATGGGCAGGGCGAACGCAAGCTGGAGGCGTTTATTGATGAACAGATGCAGGTCTGGCGTGGTCGCGTGAAGGGGGCGGCCTCGGTGGGGCGCGCGGCCCTGGCGCGGGATGCCGCAGCGCCGGGGGTGAATGAAGGCGCGCATCTGCATCTGGCGATCCAGGACTGCGGACTGCGGGCGTTGCGGTTTTACGGCGCAAGGTTTCCTTCGATGCAGGAGTGATGTTCCTGCCAAGGCTGCTTGTGAAAATCCGATAAGGCTGTAAATTTATTTACAGTCACAGGAGCCAGCCATGCCACTTTCCGCCCTGACCGGAACGCGATTGCGCGAACGCCGCATTGCGCTGGGTTTGCGGCAGGCCGATCTGGCGGAACAGGCGGGGATTTCCGCCTCGTATCTGAACCTGATCGAACACAACCGCCGCCGGATAGCTGAGGCGTTGCTGGAACGCTTGGCGCAGGTGTTGGGCCAGCCGGTGGAGGCGTTTCAGGAAGGCGTGGCCGGGGCCCTGCTGGATGATCTGCGCGCCGCAGCCGCGCGCTTGCCGGGGGCGGAACTGGACCGGGTCGAAGATTTCGCCGGTCGCTTTCCCGGCTGGGCGGCCACGCTGATCGGCCTGCATCAGCGCGTCGTTGGTCTGGAACGCGCGCTGGAAGCGATGAACGACCGGATGAGCCACGATCCGCATCTGTCGGCCAGCCTGCACGAGTTGCTGTCGGCCGTCTCCTCGCTGCGTTCAACGGCGGCGATTCTGGCCGACACCGACGATATTGAGCCGGAATGGCAAGCGCGCTTTCTGGGCAACCTGCAAGACGACAGCAAGCGGTTGGCGCTGGGGGCCTCGGCGCTGGTGCATTATCTGGACAATGCCGGGCAGGAAGAGGATCAGGCCCTGGCCTCGCCGCAAGAAGAGGTCGAGGCATGGCTGGCGGCACAAGATTGGGCACCCGGCGACCCGCAGGCTTTGGCGTCAAGCCCGGCGCGGCAGATGGCGCAAGCATGGCTGGCACAGGCGGCGCGCGATGGAGCGGCGATGCCCGCCCCGGATTTCGCCGCAGCCTTGGCAGAAGACGGTCCGGACCCGGTGCGTCTGGCGGCCCGCTTCGGCTGCGATGTGTTGACCGCGTTTCGCCGCATCGCGCTGCACCCCGCTGCCGAGGCGGGGCTGGTGCTGTGCGATGCCTCTGGCACGCTGACCTTCCGCAAGCCGATTACGGGCTTCGCGCTGCCCCGCTTTGGCGCGGCTTGTCCGCTCTGGCCGCTGTTCACTGCGCTGGCCCGGCCGATGACGCCGATTGAAACGCTGATCGAAACCGCCGGGCCGCAGCCGCAGCGCTTTCGCATCCGCGCTTTTTGCCAACCGCGGTTTCCTGCCGGGTTTCGCGGCCCGGAACTGCGCGAAGCAGCAATGTTGATCCTGCCAGAACCCCGCACCACCGATCCGCGCGGCACCGAAGCGCTTGCCATCGGCTCCACCTGCCGGATTTGCCAGCGCGATGCCTGTCCGGCGCGGCGCGAACCGTCGATCCTTGCAACATGAAGGCAGCTTTTGACAGCGCGCTGATTTGCCCCGATAGTCGGCGGGAGCAGGGGGGACATATGCGCCATGTGTTGCTGATCGAAGATGAGGCCAATATCGCCGAGGCGCTGCGTTTCATCCTGTCGCGTGATGGTTGGCAGGTTTCGGTAATGTCCGAAGGCGAAGCGGCGCTTGCGGCGGTTGCGGCCTCACGGCCCGATCTGGTGATCCTTGATCTGATGCTGCCGGGTCTCAGCGGGCTGGAAATCCTGCAATCTCTGCGCGCGGATCCGGCGACGGCGGCGCTGCCGGTATTGATGCTGACGGCAAAGGGGCAGGGCCGCGACCGCGACGCGGCAGAGCGCGCCGGGGTGTCTGCCTTCATGACCAAGCCGTTCGACAATTCCGAGATTCGCGCCAAGGTGCGTGATCTGCTGGGCGCCTGAATGCGCCGCCCACGCGCGCCCCTGTTTCTGGCCCGTGCCGTCTATCGCAAGCGCCGCTTGCGCGATGCGGCGCGGCTGCTGCCGTTGCTTGGGTTTTTCCTGCTGGTGTTGCCGCTGCTTTGGGATGCGGCGCCGGGCAGGGGCGCGGGGCAGACTGTGGTCTATATCTTCGGGGTTTGGGCCGGGCTGATCGGTCTTGCTGCCTACCTTGCCCCCGGCCTTGCCCGCCCCGACGCCGATGATCAGGCCGAGGACAGCTGATGTCATTCAACGCGCTGGTGCTGACCTGCCTTGCCTATGTCGCCTTCCTGTTTCTGGTGGCTTTCGTGGTCGAGCGCCGCGCCTCACGCGGGCAGATGGGGTTTTTGCGCTCGCCGTTGGTCTACACCCTGTCGCTGTCGATCTATTGCACCGCTTGGACGTTTTACGGCGCTGTCGGCTACGCCGCGCGGTCGGGGTTGGAGTTTCTGACCATCTACCTTGGGCCGACGCTGATCTTTGTCGGCTGGTGGTGGGTGCTGCGCAAGTTGGTGCGGATTGGCCGACAGCAGCGCGTCACCTCGATTGCTGACCTGATTTCAAGCCGTTACGGCAAGTCGAACCTGCTGGGGGTGCTGGTAACGGTGATCGCCGTGGTCGCCGCCACGCCCTATATCGCGCTGCAACTGCAATCGGTGACGCTGTCTTTCGGCGTGTTTGCCTCGGCTACCCCGGAAAGCTGGGCGCTGCCGAATCGCGATGCCACCGCCGTCTGGGTGGCGGCGGGGCTGGCCCTGTTCACCATCCTCTTCGGCACCCGTAATCTGGATGCCAAAGAGCAGCATCACGGCATCGTCATGGCCATCGCGGTCGAGGCGGTGGTCAAGCTGGTGGCGTTGTTGGCGGTTGGCATCTTCGTGGTCTGGGGGCTTGGCGGCGGTCCGGTGGCGATGATCGAGCGGATCGAGACCTATGCCGATCCGAACTGGGTGATCCAGCCGGGGCGCTGGGTCGGGCTGATCTTCCTGTCGGCGGCGGCGGTGATCAGCCTGCCGCGGATGTTTCAGGTGATGGTGGTGGAAAACGTTGACGAGGGCCACCTCGCCCGCGCCTCCTGGGCGTTTCCGCTCTATCTGTTTCTGATGAGCCTGTTCATCTTGCCCATCGCGGTGATCGGGTTGGAAAGGATGCCCGCCGACACCAACCCCGACATGCTGGTGCTGACACTGCCTTTGGCCGAAGGGCAGGGCGGCCTTGCGATGCTGGCGTTCCTCGGTGGATTTTCCAGCGCCACGTCGATGGTGATCGTTGAAACCATTGCGCTGGCGACGATGCTGTCCAACCACATCCTGATGCCCGCCTGGTTATGGCTGCGGCCCAAAGCGGCGCTGTCGGGGGATTTGCGCGGCGGCATTTTGCTGGCGCGGCGGCTGTCGATCATGGGCGTTCTGGCGCTGGGGCTGGCCTATTTCCGTCTGTCGGGTGGTTCAGCCGCACTTGCGGCGATCGGGCTGATCGCCTTTGCCGGCATGGCGCAGGTGCTGCCTGCACTTCTGGGCGGGATTTTCTGGCGCGGCGGCACACAAGCCGGCGCGCTGATGGGGCTTTCGATCGGCTTTGTGGTCTGGGCCTTCACGCTGTTTCTGCCATCTTTCGGGGCGGGCGCGGTGATGTCGGCGCAGGTGTTTGAGCAGGGCCTGTTCGGGCTTGGCTGGCTGCGCCCGCAGGCGCTGTTTGGCACCTCCGGCATGGACCCGCTGACGCATTCGATCTTCTGGTCGCTGGCGCTGAACACGGCCGCCTATGCCGTGGGCTCGCTGATGTCGTTCCCCGATCCGGTCGAACGGATTCAGGGCGCGGCCTTTGTGAATGCCTTTGACGACGAGGTGCAGGCCGAACGGCTGGGCTGGACGCATGGCCAGGCCGAACCCGAAGCGCTGATGAACATGGCGCAGCGCATCTTGGGCGACGAGGCGGCGATTTCCTTCTTTGAAGCCGAGGCGGGCGGGCAGGGCAAGGCCGGTTTTCTGCCCGATCTGACCCCGGCGTTTCTGGCCGGGCTGGAGCGGCGGCTGGCAGGCTCGGTCGGGGCGGCAACCGCGCATGCGATGATCAGCCAACTGTTTGGCCGCGCCACGGTGACAGTCGAGGACCTGCTGGCGGTGGCGAATGAAACCGCGCAGATCATGGAATATTCGGCTCGGCTGGAAGAACAGCAGGGCGAACTTTCCCGCACCGCCCGCCAGTTGCGCGAGGTCAACGAAAAGTTGACCCAGCTTTCAGTGCAGAAAGACGCCTTTCTCAGCCAGATCAGCCATGAATTGCGCACGCCGATGACCTCGATCCGGGCGTTTTCCGAGATTCTGACCGAAGGCGATCTGCCCGCCGCCATGGTCGCCAACTATGGCCGCATCATCCACGACGAGGCGAAGCGGCTGACCCGGCTGTTGGATGATCTGCTCGATCTCTCGGTGCTGGAAAACGGCACGGTACAGCTGAACCTTGAACTGGCCAATCTTGGCGATCTGATTGACCGGTCGCTGGCCGCCGCCAGCCAGACCCGGCCCGAGCGCGCCTTTGACATTCAGCGCGATTATACCAAGGAAGAGATTTTTCTGCGCACCGACCCGGATCGTCTGGTGCAGGTTTTCATCAACCTGATTTCGAACAGCCGCAAATACTGCGATGCCGCCGACCCGGTTTTGCGCATTGCGGTGCGGCAAAAGGGCGGCCGGGTGGTGGTGGATTTTCTTGACAATGGATTAGGGATTGCCAAGGAATCACAAGGGCTTATCTTTGAAAAATTCGCCCGCCTCACTGATCAGTCGCGTGCGGGCGGGGCTGGGCTTGGCCTTGCGATCTGCCGCGAGGTGATGGCCAATCTGGGGGGCACGGTCACCTATGTGCCCGGCCAGCGCGGCGCTGCGTTTCGGGTGACAGTGCCGCTGCGGCTGGAAAAAACCGCACTTGCCGGGTAGCCGGTAACGCTTTGTTAGGCGGTGATGCGGTAGTTTGGGCCATGGCAACCAACAGGGGGCGCAAGGTGGCAGAAGCTGGCGGCGATGGCGTGATCCGACGCAAGATTGCGGCGCAAAAGGCGATTTTGGCCGAAGGCGGGCCGGGGGCAGATCGCGGTTGGCGGCTGGCTCTGGCACGGGCGGCGCGCGATAAACTGGCCCTGCCGCTGGAGGTGCAATCGCTGGCACTGGATCGACGTTCATTGGCGGAATTGCTCGAACTGCCGCCCGACCGTGCGCTGATCGCGGTGCTGCAAGGGCCTGCAGATGGGCTGGGCCTGCTGGTGTTGTCGCCGCCGGTGTTGGCCGCAATGATCGAGGTGCAGACGCTGGGCAAGGTTGGCAGCGGCGCGCTGGCTGCCCGCAGACCCACCCGCACCGATGCCGCCATGGTGGCCGAAATGCTGGACGCAGCCCTTGAAAATCTGGAAATTTTGTTGGCGCAAGAGGCTGATCTGATCTGGGCGGGCGGCTTTCGCTATGCCAGTTTTCTGGATGATCCGCGCCCGCTTGGCTTGCTGCTGGAGGATGTCGGCTACCGGGTGCTGACGGCGGAAGTCTCGCTTGGCCTTGGCGCACGCAGCGGGACTGTGCTGCTGGTGCTGCCCGCCGAAGGCCGCGGCGTGCAGCCTGTGGCGCAAATCCCGCAGGCCGAGACAGAGGCGCATTCCGGCCCCGCCTTTGCGCAGGCGCTGGCCGAACAGGTTGAAGAGGCGGGCTGCGTGCTGGATGCAGTGCTCAGCCGGGTTTCGCTGCCGCTGAACCGGGTGCTGGATCTCAAAGTTGGGGAGTTGGTCACGCTGTCGCGCGCCGGGATTGACCGGATCAGCTTTGAAGGCTTGGATGGCAGGGCTTTGGCCGAAGGCAAGTTGGGCCAGCATCGCGGCATGCGGGCGATCCGGCTTTCCCCAGCCGAACCCCCGACGCAGGCCCGCGCGTTTTCGGCGCAGATCACGGCACAGATGCCCGTGGTGCAGGGCGAACCGCTGCGCCAATCAGCTTGACAGGCCGACCCGCGCAGCAAGCGGCAGGTCAGTCTTTGCTGGCCTCGGCTTCGGCGGCCAAAGCCTCGATCTGGGCGCGGATCGGTTCCAGATTATAGCCGTATTTCGCCGGGGTGCGGATCAGATCATCGGCCGACCGTTCGCCCGCGTTCATCAGCGCCCAGACCACTGAACAGCGGTTGCCGCTGGCGCAATAGGCAAACACCGGGCCACTGGCTTCGGCCATCGCCTGCGCTTGCAGCCGCACGTTGTCCATGCTCAGCGCGCCGCCGATCACCGGGTTGGCGACAAATTTCAGCCCCAGCGCCTCGGCCGCAGCCTTCATTTGCTGCGTGTGCAGATGTGCCGGAATTTCGCCATCGGGGCGGTTGTCGATCACCGTGGTATATCCCGCCGCTTTGATCGCGGGCAGGTCAGAGGGGTCGATCTGCGGCGAGACGGCATAGGTCGGGGTCAGGGCGCGAATGTCCATTTTGCTCCTCGGGCTGGCGGCGGGGGCGGCTTGATCGATGCGATCACGCACGCGCGGTGCCACGACCATACCCGCCAGCATCGCCAATAGAAAGACCGCACCACCCACACCGCCATAACTGATCGAGGCAATCGCCGGGCCGGGGCAAAGACCGGCCAAGGCCCAGCCCATGCCGAAAATGACCGAGCCGATCACCAGATGGGCGCTGACCTCGCGCTTGGGCGGGCCGGGCAGATCAAGCCCCAGATAGGAGTCGCGCCGCTGTGCCGCCAACCGCCATGCCACCGCCATTGGCAGGATCGCCCCGCCCATCACAAAGGCCAGCGTTGGATCCCAGTCGCCGAATACATCAAGCCACCCTTGCACTTTCCGCGTGTCGGTCATGCCCGATGTCAGCAGGCCCGCGCCGAACAAGCCACCGGAAAGCAGTGCAAAACCATAGCGTTGCATCAGATCACCCCAATCAGATGACGCATCACCGCCATGGTGACGCCGCCCGCCACGATATAAAACACCGTCGCCACGATCCCGCGCAGCGACAGCCGCGAGATGCCGCAGACCCCATGCCCCGAGGTGCAGCCATTCGCCAGACGCGACCCTACGCCGACAAGAATGCCTGCTATGACAATCACCAGCCAGTTGCCGGTCAGATGCGTTTCAGCCCCGCCGAAGGCCAGTGTCAACAGATAGGGCACCGCGATCAGCCCCGCCAGAAACACCACCCGCTCGGCCCAGTTTGCCAAGCCGGAGCGGTCTACCAACTCGCCGATGATCCCCGAGGCGCCCATGATCCGGCCATTGAACAGCAGGAAAACAGCCGCAGCCCCGCCGATCATCAGCCCGCCGACAAAGCCCCAAATCCAGTCATGCATTCTGCCGCCTCCGCAAAGCCCAGCCTACAGGCCATTAATCGGCACTTTCAGATAGGACAAGCCGTTATCCTCCGGCTCGGGCATCTGACCCGCCCGCATATTGACCTGCAACGACGGCACAATCAGCCGTGGCATCGCCAGAGTCGCATCGCGTTTTTGCCGCAGAGCCACGAAATCAGCCTTCTCCCGGCCCGCGCCAACATGCACGTTCAACGCCTTTTGCGCGCCGACCGTGGATTCCCAAGCATAGACCTCGCGCCCCGGCGCCTTGTAGTCATGGCCGACAAAGATCCGCGTTGCATCCGGCAAGGCCAGAATGCGCTGCACCGATTCGAACATCACCTCGGCAGATCCGCCGGGAAAATCGCAGCGCGCGGTGCCGAAATCCGGCATGAACAGCGTATCGCCAACAAAAGCCGCATCGCCGATCAGATAGGTCAGGCAGGCTGGCGTATGCCCCGGCGTGTGCATGACATCGACACGCATCTGCCCGATCATCAGGCTGTCGCCTTCCTTGAACAGCCGGTCAAACTGGCTGCCGTCGCGACGAAACCGGGTGCCCTCGTTGAACACCTTGCCAAAGGTTTCCTGCACCACGGTAATGCGGTCGCCGATGCCGATCTTGCCCCCGAGCGCCTCTTGGATATAGGGGGCGGCAGACAGGTGGTCGGCGTGAACATGAGTTTCCAAAACCCATTGCAGATCAAGATCTTCAGCCTTGATGAACGCAATCACCGCATCGGCGGAGCGGGTGTCTGTGCGACCCGAGGCATAGTCGAAATCCAGCACGGAATCGATCACCGCGCAGGCGCGGCCTTCGGGTTCGCGCACAAGATAGGTGATGGTATTGGTGGTCTCGTCGAAAAAGGCGTGAACGGCGGGGTGCATCGGCAGGCTCCTTGGCTTGCGGGACATGATAGAACAGTTAGGGCGAGGGGCAACACATTTCAATGTTTGAATGTATAGTCTTGATTTGGGTCAAGGCAATAGATGTGCCACAGTTCTAGGATTACCGGAAATACAGGAGGACCGCATGATACCAGTTTCCACCCGCAAGGCCCAGCTTGAAGCCCGTCTCGCCGACTTGAAGGGGCGTTTGGCCGGGATTGAGGCAGAGCTCGATTCGCACCAGTCTGCGGATTGGGAAGAACTGGCCACCGAACGCGAGGGCGATGAGGTGCTGGAAGGCATGGGCATCAGCGGCCAACACGAAATCCGCATGATCGAGGCTGCCTTGCGCCGCATTGCCGATGGCGAATACGGCGAGTGCGTCAAATGCGGGGCTGATATTGGCGATGAGCGGCTGGACGTGCTGCCCTACACGCCGTTTTGCCGCAAATGCGCGGCCTGAAAGGGGAAAGTGATGACCGATAAACCCAACGTGAATCAGCTGGTGACCGAAGTGGTCGAAGCGGCGGTGACCGCGCCGACGATCGGCCTCAAGGTGTTGCTGGCCGAAATGCAGGCGCTGAGCCATGTCATCCCCGGCGGGCAGGAAACGCCCGAACAGCGCGCCCAGCACGAGGCTGCTGTCGAGGCTGATTTCGACAATATGCCGGTGTAATCAGCAAGAAACTGCGTGCGGGATTGCCAATCTGCCATGCGCGCCGCTTAATGGCGCGGTGGGGACAGGTGGAGCGTGGGTATGGACGGCAAGCCAGCGGCAGAGACGGTGCGTCACGAACGCAGGGGCTCTGTGTTGCTGCTGGTCATGGCGCATCGCCCGGTAAATGCGTTGACGGCGGATCTGCGGGCAGCTTTGCGGGTCGGCCTGCAACTTGCCGCGTCTGACGAAAACCTGCGCGCGGTGGTGATCTGTTCTGATAGCGCGCAATTTTCCGCCGGGGCCGATCTGTCCGAAACGGGCAAGCCGGTCGCGGCAAAGACCGGTGCCGCGCCGGATCTGGCCGCCCTTTGCGATCAGGTTGAAACCTTTCCCAAGCCGGTGATCGTGGCGCTGAACGGCAGCGTGCTTGGTGGCGGGCTGGAACTGGCCTTGGCGGCGCATGGCCGGGTGGCGCTGGTTTCGGCGCATCTTGGGCTGCCGGATGTCAGCCTTGGCGTGCTGCCAGTGGCGGGGGCGACGCAGCGCTTGCCGCGTCTGGTCGGGGCCGGGCCTGCGCTGAAGTTGCTGCTGGAACCGCAGCCGATTTCTGCCGTGCAGGCTTTGGCGATTGGTCTTGTCGATGAGGTGGTGGAAACCGGCTTGCGCGACAAGGCTTGCGCTGTGGCCGAGGCCATGGCGCAAGCGCTGCAAGGCCAATCGCCGCAGCGCACCTCTGATCGTCGTGATGGGATGCGCGATAGCAAAGGGTTTCAGGCCGCGATTGCCGCCGCGCGCACCAGGCTGGCCGGATCACATCTGCCCGCGCCGCACCGCGCGGTGGATTGTGTCGAGGCTGCACAGCTTTTGCCGCTGGATCAAGGCCTTGCCTATGAACGCGCCGCTTATGCCGATCTGGTCGGCACCGCCGAGGCGCGGGGGCTGCGTCACGCTTTCTTTGCCGAACGCCGGGCTGCATTTCCGCCCGCCGCTGTGGCCGCGCAG
>WRPH01000058.1 GCA_009773375.1 Paracoccaceae bacterium | reverse complement strand
ATGATGGCGCGGTGCTGGAAAACCGGACGATCCGCGATTCTGAATCCAAGGGCATCATCATCATTCACCAGGAACTGGAGCTATGACCGAAAGTTGGTGACGGTTTGATCAGGCGGCTTTGAATTCGTGCTTGATGCCGTCGCGGAATTCAACCCCCTGGATGATTTCGGGCAGGCGGTTCTGACCATCGAGTTTGCGCCATTTCTTCCTGGCCGACAGCATCAGCTGGTGGGTCATCGCTAGCGCCGTCTGGCGGCTCAGGCAGCCTTTGGCCTTGGTGGTGCGATGCCGGACGGTGGCAAAGGTGCTCTCGATGGGGTTTGTTGTGCGGATGTGCTTCCAGTGCTCGGCCGGGAAGTCGTAGAAGGCGAGGAGATCGGCGCGGTCCTTGGTCAGGCATTTCACCGCCCGGTCGTATTTCACGCCGTAAGCCGCGATGAAGAAATCGAAGGCGGCGTCGGCCCCGGCCTTGGTTTCGGCCATCCAGATGTCCTTCAGATGCGCTTTGACCTTGGGCTGCACCGACTTTGGCATCGCATTCAGCACGTTCGCGGTCTTGTGCACCCAGCAGCGCTGCCCCCGTGGCTTGCCGTAAACCTCATGCAGTGCCGCCCAAAACCCCATGGCGCCATCGCCGACGGCCAGCTTGGGCGCAGCCTCAAGCCCCCGGCGTTTCAGGTCCAGGAGCAGCTCGCGCCAGCTTTGGGTGCTTTCGCGAAAGCCGTCGATCAGGCCCAGCACATCCTTGTTGCCCCATTCGTCGGCACCGATAATCACCAGCATGCATTGGCGATCTTCGTCCATGCGGGGCGTGAAGTAGACCCCGTCGGCCCAGAAATACACATAGCGCCGCGCTGACAGATCGCGCCTGGACCAGCGTTCATAATCGTCCCACCAGTCGGCCTTCAGCCGGGTGATGGTGGTGGCCGACAGGCCCGGCGCATCCGGCCCCAGCAGGGCCGCCAGAGCTTCGGAGAAATCGCCGGTGGAGATCCCCTTGAGGTAAAGCCACGGCAGCAGGTCCTCGATCGACCTGGCGCGCCGCAGATAGGGCGGCAGGATCGTCGAGGTGAACTTCAGCGGCGCGCCGTCCGGTGCCCGGTCACGCACCCGCGGAACCTTCACCGGCACGGCCCCGATCCCGGTCTGGACCTCGCGCTCCGGCAGATGGCCATGCCGGACCAGGCGGCGGTGGCCAGCCGCATCGGTCTGACCGGCATGGGCCGCGAGAAAGGCGCTCAACTCGGCCTCGACCGCCTGCGCGATCAGATCCCGCGCGCCCTGGCGCAGCAAATCCGTCAGCGGGTCGGGCGAAAATCCTTCTGGTGCGCGAAACGCGACAACCGTATCCTTCGTCATGTGGCATATCCTTTTCTCTGCGAGAACTGCGGCGCGTCAACAACGCCTTGATATGCCACCCAATCCCCCCGTCACCAACTTTCAGCTATAGCTCGGTGCTGCGTGCCTTCTGGTTGATCAAATGTTGCCCGGCATGGATGGGGTGACGCTGCTTGCCAC
>WRPH01000047.1 GCA_009773375.1 Paracoccaceae bacterium | reverse complement strand
GACATCAGGTCTCGTGCCAAGCTGGTCTCCATCGCAGATACCAGCTTGAATCACGTTCAGCACGTCCTGTGAATCCCTTTTGTCAACACGGCCTAGCACATTTCCAATCTCAAAGACAGCGCTGGATCGTCGGAGCACCAGTAGTTCGCCCCGTAATTGGGCGAGATTTGGCCTATTGTCGCCGAATGAGGCAGCCAGAAATTTGCTGCATGTGCAGCGTCCGGTGGTTTCATATTGGCTTAAGGCATTTTCGCTACTTCAAGGCTTTCCGCACCCGCGACAGGACGGCGGGGCAACAGCGACGAAGCAACGCGAGGTTTAGCGATGAACAAGGCAATTACTCAAGGGCTGGTGCTGATGCCGCCGCCGTTTTCGGCTGGTTTGAACCTGTGGTCGCGCGCCGATGGGCGCCCCGGCGATGGTTCTTATGCCGCGCAGCCGAATGCGGCCTATGTGCCATCGGATCAGGATTTCGGCGGCTGTCTGGAACTGCAAAAGACCACTGCCATCCAGAAACTGCGCTGCTTTCAGCAAATTCCGATCCAGCCGGGGCTGTATTTGCGGGTCACCGTCAAAGTGAAGGCCATCAGCGGCGCGCTGCCAACAGTGCGAATCGGTGCTTGGGCCGGCAGCGGTTCAGGCAGCAACGTAACCAGCGCCGATCAGCAAGGGCCAGATGTGGCGCTGACCAACTATGGCACCGTGGTCACCATCAGCGCGATTGTCGGGTCGGGCAACCGCCCCGGCGTTGACATGGTCTGGGGCACCGCTCCGGCTTACGGCCATTTCGGGCTGGACCTGACCGGTCCAACGGGCGGCGTTGTGCGGGTTGAAGACATCACCATTGAGGATATCACCAGCGTCTTTCACGCCGATATGTTTGATTGGGTTGATGTGCGTGACTATGGCGCAATCGGCGACGGCGTCACCGACGACCGCGCCGCTTTTGATGCCGCTGATACCGCAGCAGCGGGCAAGACGGTGGTGGTTTCGCCCGGCACTTACTTTATCGGCTCGCATCTTACCTTTGAAAACCCGGTGCGGTTCGAAGGCACAATTTCGATGCCTGGCGCGCAACGCCTGGCCTGCACCCGCAACTTCAACCTTGATACCTATGCCGCCGCCTTCGGATCAGAACTGCTCGGCTTCAAGAAGGCCTTGCAGGCGCTGTTCTACTTTACCGACCATGTCACGCTTGATCTGAACGGTCGCCGGGTAGAGATGACCGAGCCGATCAATGTTGCGGCCCTGTCCGGACTGACCAGCTTTGCCATCCGGCGCACGCTGGAAAACGGCCAGTTGCTTGCTTCCCCCGGCCCGGCTTGGAATACCCAGTCCGTGACAGCCGTTGCCACCTATGCCGCCGCCAATCCGCAAACCTTGACCGGCATCAGCAATATCGCCGCAATCCCGGTCGGCGCGCGGGTCAGCGGCACCGGCGTTGGCCGCGAGGTCTATGTGCGCGCCAAAGACATCGCCAGCAACAGCCTGACGCTAAGCCAGGGCCTGTGGGCCGCAGCAGGCACCCGCACCTTCACCTTCCAGCGTTATGCCTACATGCTTGATTTTTCAGGGTTTACCGAGCTTTCCCGCTTTGAGCTGCGCGGGATCGAGTTCGCCTGTGGCGGTGTGGCCAGCGCGATCAATCTGGGCGTGACAGGGTCGGTCATCACCATCGCCGATTGCACGTTCAACAAGCCGAAAGACCGCGGCATCACCTCGATTGGCGAAGGCTGTCAGGATCTGCACATCGACCGCTGCCAGTTCTTTTCCAACGAACAGGGCTTGCCGGTGCAGAACCGCAGCACAATCGTGTTCAACTCCAACGCCAATGACATCAAGATCCGTGACAACCGGGTTTCGCGTTTCGCGCATTTTGGCGTTGTTGCAGGCTCTGGCGGCATCTTTGTCGGCAACCACTTTTTTGGTGGTGACGACGAGGCGGTAGGCCTGCGCCGCGCCGGAGTCGTGCTGACCCTGACCAACAACAAGACATTCTTTACTGGCAACTACATCGACAACCACTTCATTGAGCTGTCGAACGAGCATGATGCAGAGCCGCAATATGCCAACGAATTCTCTTTTGGCGCGCTGACCATCACCGGCAATATCTTCATCTCCTCGCATGCGCAGCCGGGGTTTGGCTGGATTGTGGTCACGCCACGCGGGCCGGGGCATTTTCTGTATGGGCTGAGCGTGACCGGCAACGTCTTTCACGCCCGCGCCGGCAACATCGACCGGGCCGAGGTGGTGGATACCAGCTATGCCACGCTGGCCTTCAATGCCTTCCGCAACGTGACCTTCGAGTCCAACACCTTTACCGGCGTGGTGCAGCGCGCCTCCAGCCCGCTGCTGGTAGAACACACCCAGAATACCGCCGCCGATACCTGGGCCGTGGATAGCAGCAACCTGCTGCCGTTTGGCGGACGCGCCCGCAACGTCACGGCTATCGTGGCAGAAGGCGCCATCACCACAGCAGTGGGCGCGGTGCAATCGGTGATGCCTTACGCGCAGGTGGAACAAGGCGCGGGCGGTCAGCTTGCCAATCTGAAATGGCCGCTGGCCGTAAAAGGCCGCGTGCAGGTGACGCTGCGGGTGGATAATCCCGCCTAACGCAGATCCTCCGGGCCAAGCCGGAAAGCGCGCGCAAACCCCGCGTTCAACAGCGCCGATTGCGGCTGCAACCTGACAAAGCTGAAATCAGGAAAATCGACATAAAGGGCTGCCTTCGGGTGGCCCTTCAGCCAATGCCCGCGCACCGCTGCCCGCGCCGGATCATCACTTGCGACAAAACGCGCGCGGGCACGGATCATCAGCCGCAGATGGGTCAGCGGATCGCCCTTGTCGCGGTCATCAACCAGCATCAGCGCACAATCGGGTGCGGTACGCAAAGCGGCAGTATGCGGCGCGAGGCCCGAAATCAACGTCAGCGGAACCCCATTCATATCAAGACCGTAGGCGATACGGCTGATCCCCGGAGTCCCGGTTTCCGGGTCGGTCCAGGCCAGACTTGCATGATTGCTCCCAGCCATCAGCTGGCGTGCCAAGGCGCGGGCCTCGGCATCGGCGCTGGCCACGGGATCAGGTCTGATCATCTTTTGCCTTTCACTTGACGTTGCGCCCCGGCAGGGATTGAGTCGCGGTAATTATGCCTCGGGGGCGCAGATGATCCTATTCAAGCGCGACGGTGAATTCACGCCGAAACTGGTCTCGCTTTGGCGCGAAGGCTACGGTCTGAGCGCTTTGCGCGCCGACATAATGGCCGGGTTGACGGTGGCCATCGTCGCACTCCCCCTGTCGATGGCCATCGCAATCGCAAGCGGCGTCGGGCCGGAACGCGGCCTGTTCACGGCCATCATCGGCGGGTTTCTGGTGTCACTGTTGGGTGGCTCCCGCTATCAGATCGGCGGCCCGGCGGGGGCATTCATCGTGCTGATCGCCGCCTGTGTGGCGCAGATCGGTATTCCGGGGCTGGTGCTGGCGACGTTCCTGTCGGGGCTGATGCTGGTCGGCGTCGCGCTGTTTCGCTTGGGAACCTATGTGCGGTTTATCCCCTACCCGGTCACGCTGGGCTTTACGGCCGGCATCGCATTGATCATTTTCGCAAGCCAGATCAAAGACCTGCTTGGCCTGTCTCTGGCGGGTGAACCTGCTGACATCCTGCACAAGCTGGCGGCCCTGTGGGCAGCGCGTGGCTCGCTGAACCCGGCGGCGCTGGCGGTGACGGTTGGCACCATTCTGACGATTGTCGGGCTGAAACGCGCTGCCCCTGCGCTGCCGAACCTGCTGATCGCAGTGGTGCTGGCAGCCGTTGCGGCGGCAGCGCTACAGCTTCCGGTCGAGACGATTCACAGCCGCTTTGGCGAACTGCCGCGCGTCCCGCCCGCGCCATCGCTGCCACCCATGACAGTTGATCTGGTGTTTGCTGCACTACCTTGGGCGGCCAGCTTCACCCTGCTGGGCGCGATTGAATCGCTGCTGTCGGCGGTGGTCGCCGATGGCATGTCGGGCCGCCGCCACCGCCCGAATGCGGAACTGCTGGCTCAGGGGGTGGCGAACATGGGCGCGGCACTGTTTGGCGGCATTTGCGTCACCGGCACCATCGCGCGCACGGCAACCAATGTGCGGGCTGGGTCACGCGGCCCGGTTTCGGGGCTGCTGCACGCGGCGTTCGTGCTGGTGTTCATGTTGGTGGCAGCCCCCTTTGCAGGATACATCCCACTGGCGGCGCTGGCAGCCGTTCTGGCCGTGGTGGCATGGAACATGGCCGAAAAAGAACCGATGTGGCAGCTGATCCGCACCAGTCGCGCCGATGCGGTGGTGTTGCTGGCCACCTTCCTTCTGGTAGTATTCCGCGATCTGACCGAAGGCATCGTGGTTGGCTTTGCACTTGGCGGGCTGGTGTTCATCCATCGCATGTCCCAGGCCGCCTCGGTCGATCAGGGTGGCGACGAGGCCCCTGTCGCCCATAACGGCGCGGTGGTTTACAAGCTGCACGGGCCCTATTTCTTTGGCGCCGCCGCCAAGCTCGGCATCGCGCTGGATCAACTGGCCGAAGCGCCGCGCGGGCTGGTGATGGATTTCACCGATGTGCCCTTCATCGACAGCACCGGCGCGCGGTCTTTCGAGCTTTTGGCGCTGAAACTGGCCCGCAAAGGCGAGGTGCTGTTCCTGATCGGCACGCGGCCAGAGGTGGCGGCGGTTCTGGTCAAAGCCGGGGTCAGCGAACCCGAAGCGCGTTTCCTGCCCGACCTTGCCGCAGTCGATCAGGTGCTGGCCCAGCACGCCGCGCCACGGCCCTGATTCGGCGAACCGAATCACCAGACCGTGATCGGCGGAAACCAGCGTTTCAAAGCGCGCGTTTTCACCCCCACCCTGCCGCCCAGATTCAACCCCGCGACGCCCACTTTTCGGCGAGCCGCCGGGCTCGGCGCGATCACGCCCTGATTGCAGTGACAAACCCCCGTCAAATCATTGCCACTTTTCACGCCATTTACAAAATTCACCACTAACTTTGTCAATTTATTGACAGAAAAAACATATCAGTAAAAAGAGTTATCAAAAAATTTACACTCAGGTTATGATACCCTTGGAACGGGGGAGAGCTGCGAATTTCGCAGACCGTGCAGGGCAGGTTTATCCTGCTTGGGGAATGAGGAGGAACCAGATGACTGATCAAGCTGAAGCAGCGGGCGTATACCCGGCATCGGACGCGTTTATAGCCAAGGCGCATGCGACCCCGGAAATCTATGCAAAGATGTATGCCGAATCGATCAGCGACCCGGATGAATTCTGGGGCCGCGAGGGCAAGCGGCTTGACTGGATCAAGCCCTATACCAAGGTGAAGAACACCGATTTCACCTTCGGCAAGGTCAATATCAAATGGTTTGAAGACGGCGTGCTGAACGTCTCGGTCAACTGCATCGACCGTCACCTGCGCGACCGCAGCCTGCAAACCGCCATCATCTTCGAACCCGATGATCCCAAGCAGCCCGCCCAGCACATCACTTACAAGATGCTGTCGGAAAAAGTGAACCGCATGGCCAACGTGCTGCTGTCGCAGGGCGTGATGCGCGGTGACCGCGTGGTGATCTATCTGCCGATGATCCCGGAGGCTGCCTATGCCATGCTGGCCTGTGCTCGCATCGGCGCGATCCACTCCATCGTTTTCGCCGGCTTCTCGCCCGACGCCTTGGCCAACCGGATCAACGATTGCGGTGCCAAGCTGGTGATCACCGCCGACACAGCCCCGCGCGGTGGCAAGCGCACCGGCCTGAAGAACAACACCGATGCCGCCCTGCTGCACTGTTCCGACAAGGTGCGCTGTCTTGTGGTCAAACATACCGGCGATCAGATCTCCTGGGTGCAGGGCCGTGATGTTGACGTGCTGTCGCTGATGGATCAGGTCTCGCCGGAATGCCCGCCGCGGCCGATGGGGGCGGAGGATCCGCTGTTCATCCTCTATACCTCTGGCTCAACCGGCAAGCCGAAGGGCGTCGTGCATACTTCGGGCGGCTATCTGGCTTATGCCGCGATGACGCATCAATACACCTTCGATTATCATGATGGCGATGTGTTCTGGTGCACCGCCGACGTCGGTTGGGTCACTGGCCACAGCTACATCATCTACGGCCCGCTGGCGAATGGCGCGACCACGGTGATGTTTGAAGGCGTGCCAACCTACCCCGACGCGGGCCGCTTCTGGGAAGTCATTGAAAAGCACAAGGTCAACCAGTTCTACACCGCCCCGACCGCGATCCGCAGCTTGATGGGCATGGGGCCGCAATGGGTAGAAAAATATGACCTGTCGAGCCTGAAGGTGCTTGGCTCGGTCGGTGAGCCGATCAACCCCGAGGCATGGCACTGGTATAACAAGCATGTCGGCAAGGGCAAATGCCCGATCGTCGACACCTTCTGGCAGACCGAAACCGGCGGCCACATGATCACGCCGCTGCCGGGTGCAACCCCTGCCAAGCCCGGCTCGGCCACCAACCCGTTCTTTGGCGTCAAGCCTGTCATTCTCGATCCTGCCACCGGGCGGCGTCAGGGTGAGACCGAGGCCGAAGGCGTGTTGTGCATTTCCGACAGCTGGCCGGGGCAGATGCGCACGCTGTGGGGCGACCATGACCGCTTCCAGGAAGCCTATTTCCAGCAATACAAGGGCTACTACTTTACCGGCGACGGCTGCCGCCGCGATGCGGATGGGTATTACTGGATCACCGGCCGGGTCGATGACGTGATCAACGTCTCGGGTCACCGCATGGGCACCGCCGAAGTCGAAAGCGCCCTTGTGGCGCATCCGAAAGTCGCAGAATCCGCCGTGGTCGGCTATCCCCATGAAATCAAGGGTCAGGGCATCTACGCCTATGTCACCCTGATGAACGATGTCGAGCCTTCCGACGCCTTGCGCAAAGAACTTGAGGCTTGGGTGCGCACCGAAATCGGTCCGATCGCCAAGCCCGATCTGATCCAGTGGGCCCCCGGCCTGCCGAAAACCCGCTCCGGCAAGATCATGCGCCGCATCCTGCGCAAGATCGCCGAGAACGATTATGCAGCCCTTGGCGACACTTCGACGCTGGCCGATCCTTCGGTGGTTGATGATCTGATCGCCAACCGCATGAACCGGGCGTAAGGCATGAGCGCGCCCGTTCTGATCCTGCTGGGGCCTCCGGGTGCCGGCAAAGGCACTCAAGCCCGGATGCTGGAAGAAGACTTCGGTCTGATCCAGCTGTCCACCGGCGACCTGTTGCGCGCCGCCGTGGCTGCGGGCACGGTCGCAGGCAAACAGGCGAAAGCCGTGATGGAAGCCGGGCAGCTGGTGTCGGATGACATTGTGCTGGCGATCCTGAAAGACCGCATGGCGCAGCCGGATGTGGCGAAGGGGATCATCCTCGATGGTTTCCCGCGCACCGCCGGGCAAGCGGCAGCGCTGGATGTGCTTCTGGCCGAAGCAGGCCAGAAGATCACCGCCGCCATCAGCCTGGAGGTCGATGACGAGGCGATGGTGGGCCGGGTATCGGGCCGCTACACCTGCGCCTGCGGCGAAGGCTACCATGATGAATTCAAACGCCCTGCCGTGGCCGGGGTTTGTGACAAATGCGGCGGCACGACGTTCAAGCGTCGCGCCGACGACAACGCCGAAACGGTGCGTGACCGGCTGACTGCCTATCACGCCCAGACGGCTCCGCTGATCGCCTATTACGAGGGCAAGGGCGTGCTGGAACGGATCGACGCGATGGGTAACATCGCTGATATCCGCACAGGCCTTGGCCAGATCGTGGCGGGCATGGCGGCCTGAGGGAGAGGCCCTTTGCCCAGCGGCAAGGGGAAAGATTGACCAGACGTCGCAGCAGTGCAGGCCCGGCCTTGGCAACAAGGACAAGGCCGGTCTGTCAAACGGGGTCTGACTTCGGACAGGGAACCGGCGCGCTGCACCGGACAACAAGGGAGGCCAAACATGGCAAATTTATTAGATGTTGCACCAGATGTGAGCGTACGCTCACGTCCGATGACCAGGGAAGAGAAGAAGGTTATCCTTGCTTCCTCGGCTGGCACCATTTTCGAATGGTATGACTTCTACCTTTACGGCTCGCTTGCCGCGATGATCGGCGCGAACTTCTTCACGGCTTTCCCGGAAGCCACCCGGAACGTGTTCGCCCTGCTCGCTTTCGCCGCCGGCTTCATCGTGCGCCCATTCGGCGCGCTGTTCTTCGGCGCCATGGGCGACTTGATTGGCCGGAAGTATACCTTCCTTGCCACCATCATGATCATGGGTCTTTCGACCTTCCTCGTCGGCATTCTGCCCGGCTATCAATCGTGGGGCATCGCCGCTCCGATCATCCTTGTCGCGCTGCGCATGTTGCAGGGTCTGGCACTGGGTGGTGAATACGGTGGTGCTGCCGTTTATGTGGCAGAACACGCCCCGGCCAACCAGCGCGGCTACTTCACCGCCTTCATCCAGACCACTGCAACGCTTGGCCTGCTGCTATCGCTGGTGGTGATCTTGTCGGTGCAGGGCTATGTCAACGGCGCTTACCCGGACCAACCGGTTCTGGACGCGGTCGGCGCAGCTGTGATGCAGGCCGATGGCACCCCGCAGATGATGAAAGCCTTCAACGCCTGGGGCTGGCGCATCCCGTTCATCGGCTCGCTGCTGTTGCTGCTGGTGTCGCTGTATATCCGTCTGCAAATGAACGAATCGCCTGCTTTCAAAAAGATGAAAGAAGAAGGCGCTGCCTCCAAAGCTCCGCTGCGTGAAGCTTTCGGCACCTGGAAGAACGGCAAGATCGCCCTGATCGCCCTGCTGGGTCTGACCGCTGGTCAAGCCGTGGTGTGGTACTCGGGCCAGTTCTACGCGCTGTTCTTCATGCAGAACGTCATCAAGGTCGACAGCTTTACCGCCAACGTGATGGTGGCCTGGTCGCTGATCCTTGGCACCTACGGCTTCATTTTCTTCGGCCGTATGTCTGACAAAATCGGTCGCAAGCCGATCATCCTTGCAGGCTGCCTGATCGCAGCGCTGACCTACTTCCCGGTCTTCAAACTGCTGACCACCACCGCAAACCCGATGCTGGCTGCCGCGCACCAGACCGAAGTTGTGGTGACCGCCGATCCGGCTGACTGCTCGTTCCAGTTCAACCCGACCGGCACGGTGAAGTTCACCAACGCCTGCGATATCGCCAAAGCCAAGCTGTACTCGTTCTCGGTCAACTCGACGACCGTTGACGGCGAGGCCGGTGCCCCGGCAACCATCAAGATCGGCGAGACTGTGATCACCGGTTACGATGCTGCGAAGAACGGTGCAGACATCAAGACGCTGACCACCGCTCTGGAAGAAGCCGAAAAAGGCACCGACCAGGCCGCCAAGGACGCTGCGAAAGCCGCTCTGGAGGCTGCCAAAGCTGTCAAAGGTACCTTCGATAAAGGCGTGGCGGATGCTCTGACCGCTGCCGGCTATCCGCTGGTTGCCAAAGACAACACCTCGATCGTTGTCGCTTCGAACTTCATCGATATCTTCTCGGCCCAGAAACTGACGATCATCGCCATCCTGACCTACCTGATCATTCTGGTGACGATGGTTTACGGCCCGATCGCCGCCATGCTGGTGGAACTGTTCCCGACCCGTATCCGCTACTCGGGTCTGTCGCTGCCCTACCACATCGGCAACGGTTGGTTCGGTGGTCTGCTGCCGGCAACTGCCTTCGCCATGTCGGCCCAGCAAGGCAACATCTACTACGGCCTGTGGTATGCTATCGTCGTCGCCCTGATGACGGTTGTGATCGGCGCGATCTTCGTGCCGGGCGGCACCCACAAGAAAGACATCTTCTCGGACGCCAACAACCAATAAACGTCTGACCGTCCAAGACTGCGGGCCGGGGTACCCTCCCGGCCCGTTTGCTATTTCAGCGTCAGCCTTTGAAGCGTTGATACAGCGAAAACGCCGCGAAAATGATCGCGAGCAAGATCGCATTCGCCACCAGCCCCACCCCGATCACCTGCATCAAGGGGGCCGCCAGCGTGGTTTGCAACGTGGTCGGCAAGATCACCGCCACAAACACCATCCCCGCAGCCAAAGGCAGCAGCGTGCCGGTCGCGGCCTGCGTGCGCAGCATGGTGACAAACAGCGCCATCAACAGGACAATGCGGAACGGGTCAGTAAGTTGGCTCAGAAGCAGGTCGGTCAGGGTCATGTAAGGCTCCATGGATTTGCCCCGTGATACGCCAAGCACAGCGCCCGGTCTACCAGCGCCGTGCCTCGCCCAAGCACCGCAGGGGGCTTTCCGCCCCCCACGGCCCATTGCAGGCAATGGGCCTCCCCCCGAGGATATTTGCACAGAGAGGATGCCCATTAGAGCGGGTTGCGGCCATTTCGATTCGGGATTCCCTTGGCGGTTGATTTGTGATTCTCTCTGCCCATGGCAGATGTTGGGGTCAATTATGGGCAGGA
>WRPH01000046.1 GCA_009773375.1 Paracoccaceae bacterium | reverse complement strand
CGACCTGCCGTGGCTTTCCCCCCACCCCGCCACCCTGCGGATCGCAGTGAATGCCGACAGTCTGGCGACTTGGGTGATCCCGGCGCTGGCGGCGACGGAAGGCTTTCTGTTCGATCTGGTGATCGACGATCAGGATGTGTCGCAAGACTGGCTGAAACGCGGCGAGGTGGCGGCGGCCATCACCGCCCACCCCGGCCCGTTGCAGGGATGCGATACCATCCCGCTGGGGGCCTTGCGTTACCGGGCCACCGCCTCGCCCGGCTATGTGGCGCGCTGGATGCCTGCGGGAGTGACGGCGGCCAGTCTGGCAGCGGCTCCGGCGCTGACGTTTTCCGACAAGGATCGCCTGCAGGAAATCTGGGTGGCGCGGCAGACCGCCAGCAAGGCCAAACGGGCGGCGTTTCCCAGCCACCGGCTGGCCAGCAGTCAGGGCTTTGTCGATGCCTGCCTTGCGGGTCTGGGCTGGGGGCTGAACCCCGAGCCTTTGGTGGCAGGTCATCTGGCTGCAGGCCGCCTGATCGACCTGTCGCCCCTCGCGCCGCTGGATGTGGCCCTGCACTGGCAGTTTTCCCGCCTGACCGCCCCGGCGCTGGCCCCGCTGACCCGAGAAATCCGGGCGGCGGCGGGGCGGGTGTTGATTGGGGGATAAGGGCGGTCCCAACTCGGGACCAATTTTTTGTGTTTTGGATCAGTGGTTTGGGGTGGCGGTGTTAAGGATTTTTTAAGGAGTTGGGGTCAGGGTGGCGGTGAGTGCGGTGGTCTGGGGCATTGCGAAGGGGAGTGATAGGCAGGTCTGGGGAACTGCTTTGTGACGGTTTGAAGCCATTGCGGCCCCCGAGCGCTTCATTAGTTATCGGTCCTAAATGTGCTATCGACCATAGCAAAGATATGACGTGTCAGGAGGAACACTGGAATGAAACTGACGCTTGATTGGAATTGCGTTATCGAAGTTGAAGAAGGGCGACTTCAAGCCGAACACGTCTCTGATCTGATCAACTTTCACCGACAAGGCCACTTTGAAGTGGCACTCCTTGCTGCGTCTGCATCCGAAAACTCAAAGTCAAAGCGTTTTCCGGGTAACGCGCACAGCTTCGTGGAACGGGTAGCGGCTCTTGGATGGCAGGATTTGCCCTTGGTCCCAATGCCAGCGGTCTGGGGGCTCAGTTATTCGGACTTCTGTTTTTATGTGGAGGACGGCGATGCATTTGAGCGCGAGATGGATACACTTTGGCGGGTGATCGCTCCAACGGTACCGCTCGACCCATCTGAACATTTGCCTGTAGGGACGGAACTGACCGACAACATTGCCCAGTCAGAAGCATTGTCGAAGTGGCGGAACACATGGTGTGACGTCATTTCGGCATACTCTCATATTCAAGCCAACAGAGACATTTTTGTCACAAACAATACCCGTGACTTCCAGAGGAAAGCAGAAAGACTCGCGCTTCTTGGCATGAAAAGTATCTGCACACCCGCAGAAGCACTCACAACAATTGCTAAAGTTCGAAAAACATAGCGCTCACTGTATCCGCCAAGCGGCCACCTTTCGCCACAGCGCCCTTCTCAATTCGGAGCACACCTGTTCGCCCTTAGCGATGGCACACACACGCATTAGGGCGGTGACACTTACCGCAGGCAAGTCGCACCGCACAGGAATTTCCGATTGAGGCCGTCCAACCACCGTCGTAACAAAAACCAATTTGATCGGGGGCATGGCCAAATGAAAAAGCCGCGCAGGGTTGCGCGGCTTTGAGCCAGTGGCGGGGTGAACCCCGCCCTACGGGTGGCGGTAGAGCGGGGTTCAGGCCCGTATTTTGCACTGGCAAAAATACGGGCAACCCGCCGTGCCTCAGCCCAACTGTGCCGCAACCTCTTCCGACATATCGAAGTTGTGGGTGACGGTCTGCACGTCGTCATCCTCTTCCAGCATGTCGATCAGACGCATCAGCTTGGTGGCGGTGTCCAGATCGACCTCGGTCAGCGCTTGCGCTTTCCAGATCAGCTTGGATTCCAGCGACTCGCCCAGGGATTTCTCCAGCGCGTCGGACACCTCGTTCAGGCTTTCGACCGAGGTATAGATCCAGTGGCCATCCTCATCGGATTCGACATCGTCGGCCCCGGCTTCCAGCGCCGCCATCATCACGTCATCCGCAGAGCCAGCCGAGGCGGGATAGGAAATCTCACCCACCCGGTCAAAGCCGTGGCTGACCGATCCGGTCTGGCCCAGATTGCCGCCGCATTTGCTGAAATAGCTGCGCACGTTCGAGGCGGTGCGGTTCAGGTTATCGGTCATCGCCTCGACCATGATGGCGATGCCGTTGGCACCGTAGCCCTCATAGCGGATTTCGGTGTAATCGGCGCCGTCGCCCATCTGCGATTTCTTGATGGCGCGGTCGATCACGTCCTTCGGCATCGACACCGCCTTGGCGGCCTTCACCGCCAGCCGCAAGCGCGGGTTCATGTCAACGTCGGGCATGCCCATCTTGGCGGCAACGGTGATTTCCTTTGCCAGCTTGGAAAACATCTTCGAGCGCAGCTTGTCTTGCTTGCCCTTGCGATGCTGGATATTCGCCCATTTAGAATGGCCTGCCATGACCGTAAACTCCGCACTTTCGGTGATGGGTTGCCTTACACCAGCAAGGGGCCCCGCCGCAACCCCGGCCTGCAACCCCGGCTGCACTGCGGGATCAATCCAGCGGCGCGGGCGGTGGCGAGGTGAAGCGAAAGCTGCGGCCTGCCGCATTGGTCAGCACCACTTCGGCCATCGGCGGGAAGGCTGATGTCGCGTTCAAGGCCAGCGCCAGGTCCTGCGCCCATTGGTGCAGGATATTCGGGTTGGGATCGAGCGTGACGGCATAGTCCAGCCCGCAGGCGTCAAGCCGCCCTGCCCCGCCCGCCGCCCGCCAATCGGCGCGGCAGATGCTGGCGTCGGTCATCGTCACGGTCAGTTGGTTGGCAGTCAGTCGCGCGGCCTGCGGTTGCGGCGCGGGGATGACGCCCGCGCAGCCCGCAAGCACCAGACAGATCAGCAGTTTTTTCATCGCGCGCCCCTTACATCGGCCAGATCAGCGGGATCAGCGCCGAGCACACCAGCCAGACGATGATGTTCAGCGGCAGCCCGACCTTGACGTAATCCGAGAATTTATAGCCGCCCGGCCCGTAGACCATCATGTTGGTCTGATAGCCGACCGGGGTGGCGAAGGCCAGTGTGGCCGAGAACATCACCGCCACCACGAAGGGCCGCGGATCGAGGTTCAGCGAATGCGCCAGTTCAATCGCAATCGGGGTGTAGATCACCGCCACCGCGTTGTTCGACAGAAACTCGGTCAGGATCAGCCCCAGCAGATAGACGCACAGGATCATCAGGAACGGCGACATGCCGACCATCCACGGGCTGACGGTGGTGACGATCATCCCCACCGCGCCGGATTGGTCCAGCCCCTCGCCCACCGCCAGCATGGCGAAGATCATCGCCAGCAGGCGGCCATCGACGAAGGTGAACGCCTCGTCCGAGTCGATGCAGCCGGTGATCAGGATCACCGCCACCGCCACCAGACCCAGCGCCATGATCGGGGCGACGTCGAACGACGACAGCACCACCACCCCCAGCAGCGCTGCAATGGCGATCGGGGCCTTGTTGCGGCGAAACGCCTTGTGGGTCGGGTGCGAGATGTCCAGCAGTTCCATATCGTCGGCCAGCCGCTGGATGTCTTCCACCGTGCCTTCCAGCGGCAGGGTATCGCCGACCTGCACCTCCAGCTGATCAAGGCTGCCGATATTCTGGCTGCGGCGATGCGCTGCCAGAACGTAGACGCCATAGCGGCGGCGGATGCGCATTTCGCCCAAGGTGCGCCCGATCATCCGGCAACCGGGCGAGATCAGCACCTCGACGGTTTCGGTCTGCACCGACGACAGCTTGTCCACCGAGCGCAGCGCCTTGTTCTCCTGCATCCCCAGCAGTTCCGACATTTCCGTGCGCAACACCACGCGGTCGCCCGCCGCCAGCACCACCGGGGCCAGATCGCGCCGCAAGCTGGCATCGCCGCGCAGCACGTCGATCACCCGCACGCCGGAACGCTTGAAATTCGCCACATCCAGCACGCGCTGACCGATCAGCACCGAGTCTTCGGGAATGGCAACTTCGGTGAAATATTTCATCTTCTTGCGGTCGCCCAGCAGCGCGCCCATCGACTGTCGCACCGGCAACAGCCGGTTGGCAAACAGCGCCATGAACAGCCCGCCCGCCAGCGTCACCGCGATGCCCAGCGGCATGATTTCGAAGATGCTGAAATGCTCCAGCCCGGCCTTGCGCGCCACGCCATCGACCAGCAGGTTGGTCGAGGTGCCGATGATCGTCATCATGCCGCCCAGAACGGTCATGTAGCTGAGCGGGATCAGCAGCTTGGACGGCGCGCTGCCAATCTTCTTGGCAATCTGGATCACCACGGGGATCATCACCGCGACCAAAGGCGTGTTGTTCATGAAGGCCGAGGCGACCGAGGCAAACGCCAGCAAGGCCACAATCGTCAGCTTGGGCCGGGCCGTGACGTGCTTTTCCGCCATGCCGATGATCATCTCGACAGCGCCGGTGCGCACCAGCCCGCCCATGATCAGGAACATCAACACGATGGTCCAGGGCGCAGAGTTCGACAGCACTTCGATCCCGGCCTTGACCGGCAGGATGCCGATGATCAGCATCAGCGCCGCGCCTCCGATGGCGGTGACTTCCACCGGGAAGGTTTCGCGCACGAACAGAGTGAACATGCCGGCCAGGATCAGCAAGGCAATGATCGCCTGCGTGGATTGCTCTAGTTCCAGTCCGATCATCGTGGCCCCCGGCTTGTGCAGAGGCTTTCTACCCTATCACGGACAAAAAAGGGAAGAATAATCTCGACCAAGTCAGGCGAGTATTATTTCAGCCTTCAAATACTGCCGCCATGCGCATTTTTCAGCCGGGGTTGCACAAGGCTGAGGCCCGCCAGCATCACCGCCGCCGCCGCCCAGACCCATGGGCTAAAGCGTTCGCCCAGAATCACCATCGCCCAGAACACCCCCGAAGCGGTGACGATATAGCTCGATTGTGACGCAAACACCGCCCCCGCCTTTGCGGCCAGCCAGACAAACGCGGCATAGAGCAGCGCATGCAGCGCCGATGACGCGATCAGCGCGGTTTCCGCCCGCCCCGGCGGCAACGGCATGGCAAACCAATGGCCAAAGACCAGCATGATCGGCACGCACAGCATCAGCCCGACCAAAGACGCGCCGAACATCGCCTGTATCGCATCCATCCCCGCCGTGCCAACCTTGGCGACGTAGGTGCTTTCCATCGCGTAAAACAGCGGTCCCACCATCGCCAGCGGCAGAAACGCCGCCATCGCCGGATCGGGCAGGCTGGCACTGGGCAGCGCGATCATGGCAACGCCGACCAGCCCCAACGCCAACCCGGCCAGACGGCGCGGCGAAAACCGGTCCAGCCCCAGCGCCATCGACAGGGGAAACGCCAGCAGCGGCACGGTGGAAATCAGAATCGACATGATCCCCGCCGGCAGCCGCACCACCGAGATATAGAAGGCCGCGTTCGGCACCAGCGTGCCCAGCACCGCCACGATCACATAGAACCGCAGCGCCTGCGGACGCAGCGACAACCGTTTGCCGCGCACCAAAGTCAGCCCACCCAGAACCAGCGTGCAGACCACAAGTTGCCAGAAGATCAGCCCGAACGCCGGATGCCCGGTGCTGGCGGCGATCTTGCCCAAGGGCTGCGTCACGCCCCAGCCGACGCCCATGCCGACCAGCATCGCCGGAAACAGCCAGCGGCTTTGCGCGGGAGCGCTGATCATGGGCGTGCGATCATGGCGCGGCTTGCTCCAGCACGCCGCCGTTGCGGATCATCTTGATTTTCAACGCTTTGCCGGTGCGGTCATCGGTTTCGACATAGACGCCAGACAGCGTCGCCGGGCCTTCGGCGGGGGTAAACCGCGCCGAAGCCATGCCGGTGATGAAGCGGCGCAGCGGCTCCAGCTTTTCCATGCCGATGACGGAATTGTAGTCGCCGCACATGCCCGCATCGGTCAGGTAAGCAGTGCCGCCGGGCAAAATCTGCGCGTCTCCGGTCGGCACATGCGTATGGGTGCCGACCACAAGGCTGGCCTGCCCGTCACACCAATGCCCCATCGCCATCTTTTCCGAGGTGGCCTCGGCATGCACATCGACAATCGCCGCCTGCACCGACCCGCCGATGCGATGCGTCTTCAGGATGGTTTCCACCGCCGAAAACGGATCATCGAACGGGCGTTTCATGAACACCTGCCCCAGCACCTGCGTCACCAGCACCTTGCGGCCCTGCGTCGCGTCAAAGATCTTCACGCCGCGCCCCGGTGCCACCTTGGAAAAGTTCAACGGCCGGATGATGCGCGGTTCCTGTTCGATATACTGCAGCATGTCCTTCTGATCGAAGGCATGGTCGCCCAGCGTCAGGCAATCCGCCCCGGCTTGCAGCAACACCCGCGCGTGTTCGGCGGTCAGCCCCGCGCCCTGACTGGCATTCTCGCCATTGACCACGACAAAATCGAGGCCCCACGCCAGCCGCAACGACGGCAACCGCTCGGCTATCGCCGCGCGCCCCGCCCGCCCCATCACATCGCCCAGGAAAAGTATTTTCATGCCGCTGGATTAGGCTGTGCCGCGATCTTGGGCAAGCAGAAACCCTTTCCCTTTGCCCAGCCCCGCCCTAGCTTTGTGGCATGACGCTGCCCCCTGCTCTTGACCAATGGTTGACCGCCCAAGGCTGGGCGCTGCACCCGCATCAGCGCGACATGCTGGCGCGGGCGGGCGCGGCCTCCACCCTGCTGATCGCGCCGACCGGGGGCGGCAAGACGCTGGCGGGGTTTCTGCCCAGTCTGGCCGAACTGGCAGATGGCCGCCACAAGGGCCTGCATACGCTCTATATCTCGCCGCTGAAGGCGCTGACCGCCGACATCCGCCGCAACCTGCGCCGCCCGGTGGAAGGCGCGGCCCTGCCGATCCGCATCGAAGACCGCACCGGCGATACCACCTATACCCAGCGCCGCCGCCAACGCGCCGACCCGCCGCATATCCTGCTGACCACGCCGGAAAGTCTGGCGCTGCTGCTGTCTTATGAAGACGCCCCGCGGATCTTTGCCGGGCTGCAACGGGTGATCGTCGATGAGATTCACGCGCTGGCCGAAAGCAAACGCGGCGATCAACTGATGCTGCAACTGGCGCGGCTGGAAAGCCTGTCGCCGGGTCTGCGCCGCGTCGGGCTGTCTGCGACGGTGGAAGACCCGGCGGGGCTGGCGGCGTTTCTGGGCGCGAACACGCAGGTGTTGCAGGCCGATCCGGGGCCGGACCCGGATATTCAGGTGCTGATCACCCAGACCCCGCCGCCATGGTCAGGCGGTGGCGGGCGCTACGCGATTGGCGATATTCTGGCGCAGGTCAGCGCGCATAAAACCACGCTGATCTTCCACAACACCCGCGCGCAGGCCGAGATTTTCTTCCACCACCTGTGGCTCGCCAACAGCGACGATCTGCCGATTGGCATCCATCACGGCAGCCTGTCACGCGAACAACGCGAACGGGTGGAGCAGGCGATGGCCGATGGCCGCCTGCGCGCGATTGTCTGCACCGGCAGCCTTGATCTGGGGCTGGACTGGGGCGATGTCGATCTGGTGATTCAGGTCGGCGCACCAAAGAATGTCAAACGGCTGGTGCAGCGCATCGGCCGCGCCAACCACCGCTACAACGCGCCGTCCAAGGCGCTGCTGGTGCCCGCCAACCGCTTTGAGGTGGTCGAATGTCAGGCCGCGCTGGAGGCGGTCAAGGCCCGTGATCTGGATGGCGAGCCGCGCGGCCCCGGCCCGCTGGATGTGCTTTGCCAACACATCCTCGCCACCGCCTGCGCCGCGCCCTTTGACGCCGACGCGCTTTACGCCGAAGTCACGAACGCCGGCCCCTACGCCAGCCTGCCCCGCGCCGCCTTCGATGCCTGCCTCGATTTCACCGCCACCGGCGGCTATGCCCTGCGCGCCTATGACAAATGGCAAAGGCTGATGCAGCGCGACGGCAAATGGTCGCTGCGCGATCCGCGCACAGCGACGGTGATCCGGCAAAACCTTGGCACCATCATCGACAGCGAAACCCTGAAAGTGCGGCTGAAAGGCCGGATGGGCGGCACGCCACTGGGCGAGATCGAAGAGGCCTTCGCCAGCACCCTGACCCCCGGCGATACCTTTCTGATCGGCGGGCAAGTTGTGCGCTACGAAGGGCTGAACGAGATGACGGTGCAGGTCAGCCGCCAGCCGGGACGCGATCCGAAAGTGGCGGTGTTCTCGGGAACCAAATTCGCCACCTCGACCCAGCTTTCCGCCCGCATCCTGAGTCTGCTGCAACAGCCCGACTGGCCGAACCTGCCCGCCCACACCGCGCAGTGGCTGACGCTGCAACGCGAGGTGTCGCAACTGCCGCAACCGGGGCGGCTTCTGGTGGAAAGCTTCCCCTATGAAGGCCGCGAACACCTGTGCCTTTATGGCTTTGCCGGGCGCAACGCCATGCAAACGCTGGGGCTGCTGGTGACGAAACGCATGGAGGATCAAGGCCTTGCCCCCTTGGGTTTCGTCGCCACCGATTACGCCACGCTGATCTGGGGCCTGACCCCGGTGACCGACCCGGCAAGCCTGCTTGACCGCAGCACCCTGCGCGCCGATCTGGAAAGCTGGCTGGCGGGCAACGCGGTGATGAAACGCAGCTTCCGCGCCACCGCCATCATCGCCGGACTGATCGAGCGCACGCATCAGGGCCGCCGCAAAAGCGGGCGGCAAGCGACGTTCTCGTCCGACATCCTCTACGACACGCTGCGGAAATACGACCCCGACCACCTGATGTTGCAGATCACCCGCGCAGAGGCGATGCGCGGCCTCGTCGATTTCTCCCGGCTGGAAGACCTGCTGACCCGCATCGGCAACCGCATCGACCATATCCACCTCGACCGCCCCTCACCGCTGGCCGCGCCGCTGTTTCTGGAGCCCGGCAAGGTGCCGGTGCACGGGCTGGGGCGTGAAAAACTGGCCGAAGCGGCGGCGGCGCAACTGATGCGCGATGCCGGTCTGATCTGAAACCCGGTCTGACCTGAAACCAAAAGCCGACTTCGGGGCCATCGAGGCCCCCGCGTCGGCGGCTGACGCGTCTTGGCCCAAGCGCCCGCTTCATCTTGGCAAAAATACTCCCCGCGCGGAGCGCACACGCGCGTCAGCGCTCAAGAAACCTGCGCGCCCGGCGCGCGCCGCTTGAAAACCGCCCGAAGCCGGGGCAGAGCTGCGGCATGTATACCTTCCGCCTCGCCACTGCCGATCTGATCGCGCTGCCCTCGGGCGCGCTGCGCTGGCCTGCGCAAAATCTGCTGGTGGTATCTGACCTGCATTTCGGCAAATCCGAACGCCTCGCCCGCCGTGGCGGCGCGCTGTTGCCGCCGTTTGAAAACCGCGAAACCCTTGCCCGGCTGGAGGCGGATCTGAACGCCACCGCCGCGCGCCGCGTGGTTTGCCTTGGCGACAGCTTTGATGATCTTGCCGCCGCCGAGGCAATGGACGAGGCTGATCAGTTGTGGCTGACCACGCTGATGGCCGGGCGCGACTGGATCTGGATCGAGGGCAACCATGATGCCGGTCCGGTCAGCATCGGCGGCAGTCACCGTGCCGAACTGACCGTAGGCGCGCTGGCGTTTCGCCACATCGCCAGCGCCAAAACCCCCGAGATTTCCGGGCATTACCACCCCAAGGCCCGCATCGCAGGCCAGACCCGGCGCTGCTTTCTGATCGACGCCGCGCGGGTGATCCTGCCCGCCTATGGCACCTATACCGGCGGGCTGCATGCGCATGACCCGGCGCTGACCGCGCTGATGGCGCCGCAGGCGCTGGCGGTGCTGATCGGCAAGACCACGCTGCCAATGCCGATGCCACGTTAAACCGCACTAGATCAGGCCGCGCGCCTCCAGCTTGACGCGGTGGTTCTTGGAAACCGGCACCCGCGCGCCGTGTTTCAGCCGCACGAACAGCTTGGCGCCGTCGCGTTCAACCGCGTCCACCGCCGCCCAGGCCACCCAATGTGACCGGTGCAACTGCGCCCCCTCCACCGCATCGGCCTCGGCCATGGCATCGCCAAAGCGCAGCAGAATACTGCTGGCTCCAAGGCTGGTCTGAATATCAACGTAGTGATCGCGCACCGAGATCGCCCAGAGATCGCCGCGCAAGTCCGGCTCCAACCGTTGCAACAACCGCACCTGCGGCTCTGTCATCACGGGTTCTGGCAACAGGCTTTGCGGCATATCGGCAAACCACATCGGTTCCGCCAGCTGCCGCACCGACGACATCGCAAACGACAGCGACGCCACCAGCAGAACAAGCTCGGGCAGGCTGGGATGGCTTGGCTTGGCATCCGGCGTCAGCACCAGCAGCAGCTGTTGGCTGGCTGGCGCCACAACGATGCAGGATAACACCGCCGCGACAAGCGCCGACATCCGAAAACTGCGCAGCGGCAGGCGGCGAAACGAAATCACCCGGATCGTCGTGCAGACCAGCCCGACGCATGCCATGAACGGCAACACCACCAGCCAGCGCTGCCAGAAGCTGAACGCGGCATAGGTGCCGAACGGCCCGGTCAGCACCAGGAACCACGTCACAAGCACCCAGAACACCAGGGGTTCGACCGAGCTAAGCTCGGCTTTGAAATCTGCCAAGAACGCCGACATGTCCCCCCGGCGCGTTACCAACTACTTCCGCTGCTTAGCGGCTTGCACGGGGGCTGGCAACCGGAGGTTCTAGCCAATCCGGCAAAATATTCAGCAGAAACACAACCTTAGAGCGGGTTGCGGCCATTTCGATTCGGGATTCCCTTGGCGGTTGATTTGTGATTCTCTCTGCCCATGGCAGATGTTGGGGTCAATTATGGGCAGG
>WRPH01000045.1 GCA_009773375.1 Paracoccaceae bacterium | reverse complement strand
TTTTGGTGCTCCACCGCCAGCCTCCTGCAAACTCAGTTGCACGACGGCATGCCCGAACTCACATCATGCCGAAACCACGGGTCGGGCGCACCGCTTACCACTCACATGAAAGACGCGCGACTTGGTTTTCCCAACGCCAACCTGCTCGCCAAGGTGGTCGACATGCTTGACCACATCCCGATGGAAGATCGCGACACCAAGGGCGATCTTTACGAATACATGCTGGGCAAAATCGCCAGCGCGGGGCAAAACGGTCAGTTCCGCACCCCGCGCCACATCATCACGCTGATGGTCAACCTGATGGCACCGACGCCCGAGGATACGATCTGCGACCCGGCGGCGGGCACCTGCGGCTTTCTGGTGGCGGCGGGCGAATACCTGCGCGATCATCATGCCAGCCTGTTCCGCGACGACAAGCAGCGTCGTCACTTCCACAGCGACATGTTCCACGCCTTCGACTTCGACCCCACCATGCTGCGGATCGGGTCGATGAACATGACGCTGCACGGCGTCGAAGACCCCGATGTCAGCTACCGCGACAGTCTGGCCGAGGATCATGCCGAGGATGCGGGGCGCTATTCTCTGATCCTTGCCAACCCGCCCTTCGCGGGGTCGCTGGATTATGACACCGCCGCGAAAGACCTGTTGAAGGTGGTGAAGACCAAGAAGACCGAACTGCTGTTTGTCGCGCTGTTCTTGCGTCTGCTGCGCACCGGGGGGCGGGCTGCGGTGGTTGTGCCGGATGGCGTGCTGTTTGGATCATCAGCCGCGCATAAGGAAATCCGACGGATGCTGGTGCAGGACCACAAGCTGGAGGCGGTGATCAAGCTGCCCTCGGGTGTGTTCCGGCCCTATGCGGGCGTGTCCTGCGCGATTGTGGTGTTCACCAAAACCGGCGTTGGCGGCACCGATCACGTCTGGTTCTATGACACCACTGCCGACGGCTATTCGCTGGACGACAAGCGCACGCCGCTGCTGGACGAGGCCAAGTTGGGCGTCGCCCCCACCGCGCCGATGTCGGATGAGGATCACGCCAAGAACAACCTGCCCGACATCCTGAACCGCTGGGCGATGCGGGACGAGGGCGAACTGCTGCGCCCCCGCACCGCGCAAAGCTTTACCGTGCCCGCATCCGAGATCGAGGCGACGGGCAGCTGGGATCTGTCGCTGAACCGCTACAAACAGGTTGAGCACGCGGCGGTGGACCACGCCACCCCCGCCGCCATCATCGCCGAGCTGCGCGCCATCGAGGCGGAGATCGCCGAGGGGCTGGATCGGCTTGAGGAGATGCTGGCGTGAGCAGCCTTCCAGTTGGCTGGCGCCTTCCGACGGGCTGGAAAATGAAGCCATTTGGCGAAGTTGCCACTTTGCAACGTGGTTTTGACCTTCCCGTGCAGGACCGGCAGGAAGGTCGGATCAAGATATTCGCTGCAAACGGATCCGTTGGCACACACAACATCTGCCAAGTTCGCGGTCCGGGTGTTGTTACTGGTCGAAGTGGCTCCATCGGCAAGGTGCACTATGTCGATGAAGATTTTTGGCCACTGAACACGGCTCTGTGGGTTAAAGACTTCCACGGCAACGATCCCAAATGGGTCTCCAGAATACTGACGTGGATGGATCTTGAGCAGTATACCCGTGGCGTAGGTGTTCCGACACTCAACCGGAATCTCGTGCATGAGGTGAGCATCCCCCTCCCCCCCCTCGACGAGCAGAAGCGTATCGCGGCAATCTTGGATCAAGCGGACGCGCTGCGCCGCCTGCGCACTCGCGCCCTCGACCGCCTCAACGCACTTGGACAGGCGATCTTTCATGAGATGTTTGGGGACCCAATCTCTCGGCAAGCGCTCCCATTTTCTGAATTGGGTTCGTTGGCACACAATCTCGACGGAATTCGCGTCCCAGTAAAGAAGTCAGACCGAAGCGAACTGCAAGGAAGGTTCCCCTACTATGGGGCATCTGGAGTGATTGATTTCGTAGACGATTTCTTGTTCGAAGGACCACACTTGCTCGTTGCTGAGGACGGGGCCAACTTGCTTTCACGTTCAACACCCATCGCCTTCATTGCGGATGGTCAATTCTGGGTTAACAATCACGCACACGTTTTGGCTTATAACGGCAAGGCGGAATTGGACTTCCTCCGCTTCTACCTCGAAACACTCGACTTAGCCCCCTACATCACCGGAAGCGCTCAGCCCAAACTAAACCAAAAGAAGCTTAACCAGATACTGGTCCCGGTTCCTCCGCTTTCGGATCAACGCCGTTTTGTCGCTGTCCTTCGCAATCTCGAAGGTCAGACTTCTAAGGTTCAAGCTTGCCAACTCGCGACTCAAGCCTTGTTCACCTCCCTCCAACATCGCGCCTTCCAGGGCGAGTTGTAAGCATGGCCGCCGCGCTGCACAGAGTCAGCCTCCCCGGAAGCATGTTGCAGCGTGGTTTCTGGCTCTACGTCTGGCGCATCCATGTCGCGGGCGAGGTGCTGCTCTATGTCGGCCGCACGGGGGACGAAAGCAGCGCCCATGCTTCGGCACCTTACGACCGCTTTGGTCAGCACCTTGGCCGCAACAAGAACGCCAACGCGCTGAAGCGCAACCTTCAGGCGCGCGGGTTGCGGCTGGAACAGATCGACGCCTACGACTTCGTCTTCCACGGGCCGATCTTTGACGAGGTGGATGATCTGATGGCGCACAAACCGCTGCGCGATATCGTGGCGGCGTTGGAAAAGGAATTGGCTGGTGCGCTGGGTCAGGCAGGCTACACCGTGCTGAACGCGGTGAATTGCCGCCGCCCGCTCGATCCGGATCACTGGGCTACAGTCAAGGCCAGCTTCGCGGTGGAGTTTCCCGGTCTGGACCAAACACGCTGATTGCGGGCGTGCAGGCAGCTGGACGACAAGGTGGAGCGCGCAAAACCGTTGCTCAAACACCAGTTGCCGCCTAACGTCCTCACATTCCTTTGCAAAGTCTTCGGTGCATGACCCAGTTCGCCTTTCTCGCCCCCGAGTTTCCTGACCTGCTGGACCCGGCAAAACGCGCCGAGGCGGCAGCTCTGACCGACCCGCGCGGTGCGTGCTTCTATGCGCGTCTCGCGCTGGAGGTGGCGTTGAAATGGCTCTACCGCCGTGATCCCGCGCTGAAGACGCCGTATGACACCAGCCTCGCCGCACTGATCGCTGAACCCAGCCTGACCGCGCTGACCGGCCCCGCCATCGTTACCAAAGCGCGGTTCGTGAAAGACACCGGCAATCGCGCCGTCCACGATCTGCGCCCGGTGACCGAAGTTGCAGCGCTGGCGGCTGTGAAAGAATTGCACCACATCTGCTTCTGGATCGCCCGCACCTATGCCAAAGGTGCGAAGCCCGATGTCGGCGTCAGCTTCGAGCCCTCCCGGCTTGAACGCACCCTGACGATCAGCGCCAGCACCTTCGATCAGGTCCAGAAGCTGCGCGCAAACCATGATGCCGCAACAGCGCGCGCAAAAGCAGCCGAGGATGCGCGTCTGGCATCAGAGGAGGGTCGTGCGGCTCTGGAGGCAGAACTCGCCACCCTGCGCGCTGAAATCGAGGCTGTGCGTCGTGCAAACCAGGCCACACCTGACACGCATGACTACAAAGAGGCCGAGACCCGAGACGCGTTCATCGACCTGTTGCTTGCCGAAGCTGGCTGGCCTCTGAACCAGGCGCGCGACCGCGAGTTCAAGGTGCAGGGCATGCCCAACGCCGAGGGCAAGGGCTACGTCGATTATGTGCTCTGGGGTGACGACGGCCTGCCTCTCGCAGTGGTTGAGGCAAAGCGGACCCGCAAAGACGCACGGGTGGGCCAGCAGCAAGCCAAGCTCTACGCTGACTGCCTGGAGCGCCAATTTGGCCGCCGCCCGGTGATCTTCTGCACGAACGGCTACGAGCACTGGATCTGGGACGACGCGATGTATCCGCCGCGCCCCATCGCTGGCTTCTACAAGAAGGACGAGCTGGAGCTGATGCTGCAGCGTCGCAGCAGTCGCCAATTCTTGGGTGAGGTCGATGTCGACGAGACCATCGCAGGACGGTTCTACCAGACCCGCGCCATTCGCCGGGTCGACGAGGCGTTTGAGAAGGATCGGCAGCGTAAAGCCCTGTTGGTGATGGCGACAGGTTCCGGCAAGACCCGCACCGTGATCGCGCTGATCGACCAAATGATGCGGGCAGGTTGGTGCAAACGCGTGCTGTTTTTGGCTGACCGAGTGGCGCTGGTCAAACAGGCGCATGGCGCCTTCAAGAAGCACCTTTCCAGCGCGCCGTCAGCCAACTTGCTTGATCGCCACGACAGCAAGAAGAATGATCACAGCGGCGCGCGCGTGTTTGTGTCGACCTATCCGACAATGATGGGGCTGATCGACGAGGTGAAGAATGGCGAGAAGCGCTTCGGACCGGGCCATTTTGACCTGATCGTCGTGGATGAAGCGCACCGCTCCATCTACCGCAAGTATCGCGCCATTTTCGACTACTTTGACAGCCTTTTGATCGGTCTGACCGCCACCCCGCGTGACGAGATCGACCGTGACACCTATTCGCTGTTTCAGCTGGAGCGCGGCGTGCCCACTGACGCATACGACCTAGATGATGCCGTCGCTGATGGCTATTTGGTGCCGCCAAGGGTGGTTTCGGTGCCGATGAAGTTCCAGCGTGACGGCATCACCTATGACGAGCTTTCTGACGATGAAAAAGAGGACTGGGACGCGCTGGAGTGGAACGAAGATGGCGAGGTTCCTGATCGCGTTGAAGCGAACGACCTAAACAAGTGGCTTTTCAACATCGACACCGTCGACAAGGTGCTGGAATACCTGATGGTCAACGGCCTCAAGGTTGCTGGCGGCGATCGGCTGGGCAAGACGATCATCTTCGCCAAGAACAGCCGTCACGCCCAGTTCATCACCCAGCGGTTCGACGCAAATTATCCGCACTACAAAGGCGAGTTCGCCCGGTTGATCGACTACAGCGTGACCTATGCTCAGACCTTGATCGACGACTTTTCCGATGTTGCGAAGGCCCCGCATATCGCTGTTTCCGTCGACATGCTCGACACTGGCATCGACGTGCCCGAAGTCCTCAACCTGGTGTTCTTCAAGCCCGTCCGATCCAAAACCAAGTTCTGGCAAATGATCGGCCGCGGCACGCGGCTTTGTCCCGACCTGTTCGGACCAGGTGAAGACAAGGAAGTTTTCCAGATCTTCGACTTCTGCCAGAACTTCGAGTTTTTCAACCAGAACCCTAACTTTGCTGACGCCCCTGTCGCCTTGCCATTAGGCGCACGCCTGTTCCGCACACGCACCGACCTGATCGCCGAGATGTCGGGGGCGTCGACCACTGGCGACCATGAACCGCTTTTGGTCGAGCTTCGTGATCGCCTGCACTCCGAAGTGGTGGGCATGTCGCTCGAAAATTTCCTTGTGCGTCAGAAGCGGCGACCCGTGGAGAAATTTAAGAGCCGGACGGCATGGGACGATCTGACCCTGGATGACCGATTGGATCTCGCCCAGGACGTTGCGGGCCTGCCAACCGCTTACGAGGATGACAACCTGTCCGCTAAGCAATTCGATCTGCTGGTGCTGACTGCCATGTTGCACCTGCTCCGGGGTGAAAATGACTTCACCCGGTTCCAGACCAGCATCCGCAGGCTGGCCTCCGATCTTGAAGACCTAGCCAATATCCCTTTGGTGAAGGCGAAGATCGCCCTGATCGCTGAAATTCAGACGGACGAGTTTTGGCAAGACATCAGCGTTGAGACGCTGGAGATGGTTCGGAAGTCCTTGCGTGACCTCGTCCAACTGATTGAGCCGCATGAACGGAAGATCGTCTATACAGACTTCGTGGATGAGATTGGCGCGGGCGCCGAAATAGAGCTGGAGCAAGTCAGCCCTGGCCTCGACAAAGTTCGCTTCCGCATGAAAGTTCGCCGCTTTATCGAGAAGCACCAGAACCACATCGCTTTCCAGAAACTGAGGCGCGCAGAACAACTGACGCCCACTGACATCATTGAGCTGGAACGGATGTTTTCCGCAGAAGGCACCGCAGACGCCGGTGCGTGGGACGAGATTGTGCAAGCGGGCGGCCTGGGTCTTTTTCTGCGCTCGCTCGTGGGTCTGGATCGCAAGGCGGCTAAGGAAGCCTTTGCAACCTTCCTACATGGACGAAAGCTGACGGTTGCCCAGACCGAGTTCTTGGATCAGATCATCGACTTCCTGACCGAAAAAGGGATGATCGACCCACGTCGGTTCTATGAGAGCCCGTTCACTGACTTCGACGACCAAGGCATCAGCGGCGTGTTCCCGCAAGCTGACGTCCAAGAGATCGTCCGCATCGTGAAGCAGATCAGGGACACAGCGGCCGCTTGACCAGCTCATGTTACCGAAACACAGCTTTCGCGAACATGTCCGCTGTGTCATGTTAGAAAAAATCAGATTTTCGAACACGTCGAGGCGAACATGTTAAAGCCGACATACAAGCTGCCGACCCTGCCGCCCGATGTGACGCTGGAAACGGTGGCCGTGTTGAAGGCGCTCAACCGAGCGTCCCGCGCACTGGCAGACCTCAAAGGACACGCCAAGACGATCCCAAACCAAGGCATCCTGATCGACACGCTGGCACTTCAGGAGGCGAAGGCGTCGTCGGAGGTCGAGAACATTGTCACCACCCAGGATGAGCTGTTCCAGGCCGATGTGTTTCCCGACGAGCCCCCGTCCCCGGCTGCCAAAGAGGTTGCACGCTATCGCGACGCGCTGCGTCTCGGTCACAGCAGGTTGCAGGAAACTGGCGGTCTGATCCCGAACTCGACCTTGATCGACATGTTCCGGCTGCTGAAAGACCGCAGCGACGGCTTCCGCGCAACCCCCGGCACCGCGCTGAAGAACGAACGCAGCGGAGAGGTCATCTTCGTGCCGCCGCAGGACGCGAACGAGATTGTGGCGCTGATGACGGCGCTGGAGCGATTCACCAACGACGACGAGATGTCCAGCCTTGACCCGCTGATCAAGATGGCGTTGATCCACCATCAGTTCGAAAGCATTCACCCATTTCCAGACGGCAACGGCCGGATCGGCCGCATCCTGAACGTGCTCTACCTGACCCGGACGGGTCTGCTGGACATCCCAGTGCTCTACCTGTCCCGGCACATCACGCGGCACAAGGCTGACTACTACCGGCTGCTTCAGGCGGTCCGTGACGATGGTGCGTGGGAGGAGTGGGTTATCTTCATGCTCGATGGCGTGGCCGAGACAGCGGCTACGACCCTACGGCTGGTGGAGGGCATCGGCGATCAGATGCGCGCCGCCAAGCACCGGATGCGCGCTGAGCTGCCGAAGCTCTACAGCCAAGAACTGCTGAACAACCTCTTTCGCCACCCCTACACACGGATCGACTACGTCCTGAACGATCTGACAGTCACTCGCCAGACCGCAGCCCGCTATCTCGACACGCTCGCCGAGCATGGTTTCGTCGAGAAGCACCGTGCGGGCAAAAACAACTACTACGTCAACACGAGCTTGGTGCGGTTGCTGATGACGGTGTCTGAGGATGCCTGAGCGATACGGCTAAAAGCCCGAAAAGGTTGTCACTCAGCATCACCCAAGTTGGACGACTAGCCGAATAAGTGCACCCGAAGTGCATCAACCGCTTCTGTTGCCCCGCCAGACTCGCGGAGAGGCACCGTAGAGGTCGATGCGCCAGCCCACCCTCAAAGGAGGGCGCTCAGGCAAAGGTTGCGCCCAGCGACGCGCTCCTGATCCCGTGGGCGAGACTGTGGACACGCACGCGAAAATCAGCGCATGTCGCCACCCCCCGCCTGTGTGGATGTCGCCGATGCGACATCTACCTGCTTTGTGACAATCAAGCAGGTCTCGCCCGCGCCCGCCGTCGCCCAGTCTAGCCATTGTGCTGTTTCATCGCGTTGTTGATGGCGTCGTGCCATTGTGCGCCAAAGCCGATGGTAGTAAATCTGTTTTCTGGACATCGGACGTCCTTGACAGTGACTTCCACGCTACAAGCGACGACACAACTTTTGCTACAAAACCGCCACCCATGAACTCTTCAAGCTATTGAAAGTAAACAAGACTTAGTGCATGTCAGCGAATCCCTGTCTCTCCGCCATTTCACCAATTTTATGCAATAAAATCAGTTACTTAGCGGTCACGACCTGACCCTTTGCATGTCTTTTTGCATGTTCGGCAAGTCGCTGATTAGGCGGGAAAATCTGCCAGACTGGCCGAAAGCGATCACGCGAACGTGAACGCCCGGCTTGCGTGAAGCGTCGGCAAAGCTGCATAGTCTTGCACAAGGCGGGGGGTAGCATGGACGAAAGAACGCTCAACAGTGAGTTGGAAGCCGGAAACTTCAATCTTCCGCTTAAGCCCTTGCACCGCGAAGCGATGCTTGACCTTGTTCTCGCATGGGGAACACTTGACGGCGTTCTAGGAATGTTGCTGCAAAGTTCTTGAACTTGCCGCTACACGAAGCCGCAGATGAAATTGGCAAACAGAACGGTTCGGCCAAGTTGGCCGAAGTCATCAAGATCATTTCGCAAGTAGAAGCGGGGAAAAACTTTGCCAAGCTACTGCGAAAGCACAAGAAAACTTACGAAAAGTATTCCAAGCCACGCAACAAAATCGCCCACGGTCATTGCGCCGGATACCTCTTGTGCGATGAAAATTACGTCGTGTTTGCCGTTTTTGAGCGAGTGGCGGGAAGCGAAAACATGGCCGCAGATGCGGTTCCTGTCGAAGAAATGGAACGGGCAACGAAGTGGGGCGGAATGTTCGCCGCATGGATAATGAACCTTTTGTCGGGTCTTGAAACAAGATCGAACACCCCGCCGAAGGCATAAAAAAGACCCCCGAAACCTTGCGGCAACGGGGGTCAGGTAGCTTCTCCTCAGTGGCCCTGTGGAAGATCGTTAGAAGGCGGCTGCGGGGATGTCTTTGACTGCCTTCAATCTGTTTCAGATTGAAGGCACTCCGCTTTAGCAGCCGGGTTTGCCGATATCGCCCGCGCCGTCGCAGCCCGAGCCACCGGGAACGCGCGGCCTGCGGCGCTTGTCGAAGCCGCTGTCAGCCTGCGACAGCGCGTTGATGCCGTCGGCCACGAAAGCGGCCTGAGCCGGGGCGACGAGGGTGAAGGCGAAGGCAGCGAAAGTGGCGGTGAGGATCAGGGGCTTCATGGTGTTTCTCCTTGTTACAACCAGTGAAGTCAGATTACCCCGGCCTGGCCGCCATCATCAGGGACCAAGGCCCGCCGATATTGGCCCGCAAACCCGGACTTTGGTCCAAGCCCTTTCAGCCCTTCAGATGTTCGCGCGCCATCATGGCCGCTTCGACGCGGTTCCTGACCTGCAATTTCTGCAGGATCGAGGTCATGTAATGCTTGACGGTCTTTTCCTGAATATCCAGCTTGCGGCCGACTTCCTTGTTGGAAAGCCCCTGCGCGACCAGTTTCAGAATGTCTTCTTCGCGCCGCGACAAGTCGGCCAAGGGGCTGGGCGGGGTGCCGGCAGGTTTGCCGCGCATCGCCACCAGAAGCCGCCCTGCCAACCCCGGCGAGACATAGGACCGGCCTGCGGCCAGATCGCGCACCAGTTCGACCAGTTCGCTGGCACCAACCCCCTTCAGGATATAGCCCGCCGCCCCCAGCCGCAGCGCCTGCATCAGGTAGCCCTCGTCTTCCGAGGCGGTCAGCATCGCCACCAAGGGTGGTTTTTCCATCTGCATGATCTGCGTCAGCGCGCCGATGCCGCCGCCCTTGGGCATGGAAATATCCAGCAGCACCAGATCGGGGGCCAGCGTGCGGCACAGCATCACCGCAGCCTCGCCATCCTGCGCTTGCCCGACCACGGCGATGTCGCCCGCATCTTCCAGCGTGCGCGCCACGCCGTCACGATAGATCGGGTGGTCATCGGCCAGCACCAATCGAATATCCATCACGCCGCCCCTTTCAAATCCAGTTCCAGCCGCAATTCAGCCCCCGGCCCGTCCTGGCGATTCAGCGCCTCGATATGGCCGCCGAGGCTTTCGACCCGGTCGGTCAGCCCTGCCAAGCCAAGCCCGGAGTCGTCCGCTCCGAAATCCACCGGCAGGTACGGAAAGCCGGGGCCGCGATCCAGCACGCGCAGGCGGAGCAGGTCGCCCTGCACCGACAAGCGCACCTCTTGGCCCTTGCCCAAGGCGTGTCGCCAGCCGTTGTTCAGACCTTCCTGCACAAAGCGATAGCAACAGATTTTCACCGCGCTTGGCACCTCGGCGGCGGTGGCATCGCATTGGATGGCAACCGCAGCCCCGGTGCGGGCGGCATGGGTTTCGGCCACGCCGCGCAGGATATCCTCCAGCGATTTCTGCTCGATGTCGGGCAGCGACAAGCCCCGCGAGATATTGCGGATTTCCAGAATGGAATCCTTCACCGCGCGCTGCACCGCTGCCAGATCGGCCAGCGCCTTGTCGCCCGCGACCCGGCCTTGCAACGCATCCAGCCGCAGCGCCGCAAATCCCATCAGCTGCGCCGGGCCATCGTGCAGATCGGCGCCGATCCGCCGCAGCACCTGATCGTTGACCGAGGAAAACCGCGCCGCCGCCCCCTGCACCCGCAAGCGCAGCGCCAGATTACGCGAGGCGAGTTCACTCAGCGCCGCCAGTTGCCGGTCAATGGTGCGGCTGCCGCGCAGCACGATGGCAAACAGGCTGCCCGCGATCAGCAGCATCGCCGCCCCCACCGTCAGCCAGCCCAAAGACCGCGCCCGGATCAGGTCGAGTTTCAACTGGCTGGCGATTTCGTAGAATTCGGCCACCGCGATGACCTTGCCGGTCTTGACCTCGCGGATCGGGGTGTAAATTTCCAGCAGCGGCAGGCCGAGCGCGTGTTCGGCCACGTCTTCCTCGTCGCCGGTGTCGTTGAAATCGGCGCGCACTTCGCCCGCCCATGCCTGTTTCAGGTTTTCGGTGGGGGCAAAGGTTTTGCCGATCACATCGCGGTTGGAGGCATCCACCAGCAGGCCGCCCGGACGCCATATCTTGAACGACACCACCCGCTGTCCCAAGGCGGTTTCGGCCATCCTGCGTCAGCGGCGCGATGAAGCTTTCCATATAGAGCGCGGTGGCGTTGGCGGTGTTGCGCACCACCACCGCCTCGATGCGGTTTGATACGAAAAATCCGCCCGCCACCGCCGCCGCCAGCATGACAACGCCACCCGCCAACGCGAACTGCCGCGCCAGCGACAGCTTTGACCACGCATTGAACTCTGGCAGAACCATCCACCGCCTCCGCAACTATTGGCGGAGCCTACACCGATCCGGGGGCGATCTGGCTAGGGGTTTTCGCACAGGGCCTGTGCAGCGCCTGCGTCAAGCCAGATGGCCCTGCACAAAGGCGACGATATCGCTGGCCGGACGCGCGCCTGCAAGCCGTGCTACTTCGCGCCCCTTGCGATACAGCACCAGCGCCGGAATGCCCTGAATCCGGGCGCGCTGCGCAATCGCCGGGTTGTCTTCGGTGTTCAGCTTGGCCAGCCGCGCGCGGCCTTGCAAGGTCTTGGCTGCCTTGACGAATTCGGGCGCCATCGCCCGGCAAGGGCCGCACCACGGCGCCCAGTAATCCACCAGCAGCGGCAGGTCATCACCGCGCGTCGCCTTGTCATGCGCGCCTGCGTCCAGCTCGATCACCCGGCCATCGGCCAACGCCTCGCCGCAGGAGCCGCATTTTGGTCCGGCGGAAAGCCTGTCCACCGGCACCCGGTTCATCTGGCCACAGGTGGCACAGCACAGTTTCACAGCATCGCTCATCAGCGCCTCATATTCCAGTTTCGGCATAGATGGGAGCCGACTGGCACCGGCGCAAGGGGGCGCTTGGGGATTGGTGCTTACAGCAGGTCTTCTTCCTCGCCGGTCACGTCGATGCCCATCGCCTCTAGTCCCGATTCAAGGTTTTCGGCCAGATGCGGCATACCCATCAGGTAATCTTCGGTCGGGATGCTGGCCTCGGCCACCGCAGTTGCCACGGCTTCGGCGAATTCTTCGGCCTCGAAAGCGCCGCGCCCGACCCATGCCAGCGCGGTGAGATGGGCTTTTTCATCATCGTTCAACCCGGCAATGAAGGCGTGCAGCTCGGCTTCGGCGGCTGGCCCTTCGCGCGATTGGAAGATGATCTGAACCACTTTGGCCGGGGTAATTTCAAGCATATGCGCCTCCTGTTGCGCTATCGTCGCGCCGATCCGCGCGCAGGGCAAGGCCGAAATCACCAAGCACGGTTTGCGTTCATCTTGAATCCCTTTTCGCGCATAGACCGCGCGAAAAGGGATGTTCCATAGGTCCGACAAACGCAAACAGCGTTAAGCCAGCGCCCAGACCGCCAAGCCGTAGCCCGCCGACCCGGCCAGCGTTGCCCCGACCACCGAACGGCTGGCGAGGTAAGTGGCCAGCACGGCGGCGGTGCCGGTGATCAGCGGCACGGGCAAGCCCTGTTGCAGCATCGGCAGCACAGAGGCGACAAACAGCGTCGCAATCGCCGCAGGCCCGGTCGATGCCAGAAACCGCGCCAGCACGCCATCGGCTTTCATCGCCGAGACATCCAGCTTGGTCGGAAAAAACCGGAACGCCCAGGTGAAGGCCCCGACGATCAGCGCCAAGGTCAGCAGTTCAGCGCGCATCGGTCGGCCTCCGCAGCAGCCCGGTCAAGGCCCCGGCCACCATGCCCGCCAGAATGCCGGTGGTGCCGGAAACCGCCAGAGTGCCCGCCACAGTGACCACAGCCGCCACCGCGATCACCGGCAGATGCACTTTCGACAGGATCGACAGCAGCAGCGCCAGAAACAGCGCGGGCAGCATGAAGCCCAAAGCGGCATCCAGCACCGGCCAGTTTTCCAACGCGCCACCGCCCGCATAGGCCCCCAAAGCGGTGCCGGAAAGCCAGGCACCGTAAGCTCCGACGCCAAGTCCGAACATGAACGGCTCGGAAAACGCCACCCTGCCCCGCGCCAAGGCCCCCAGCGCCGCGCCGAACACCTCATCGGTCAACCCGTAAGCCCAAGCCCAGGCGTGGCGGGTGCGCGCGGCTGGTCCCACGCGCTTGATCAGCGCCGGACCATACAGCACATGCCGCACGTTCATCGCAACCAGCGTGAAGGCCGCGACCAGCACCGGCGCGCCGCCGGTGATCAGCGCCAGCGCCAGAAACTGCGCAGCCCCGGCATAGATGATCAGTGAAAGCCCGAACGCCTCAACCCCGGTCAGGCCGACACGGGTGGCGGCAACACCGAAGGAAAACGCAATCGGGAAATAGCCCAAAGCGATGGGCAGCGCCGTGACAAGCCCGGTCGCAAAGCTGGATTTTGGTGTATCAAATGACATGGGGGCCAGACCTAGCGGCCCGGCCCCCTTGTTGTCAACTTACTCTGCCGCGTCCATGTAGCTTTCCAGCGGCGGGCAGATGCAGATCAGGTTGCGGTCGCCATAGACGTTGTCGACCCGGCCAATCGGCGGCCAGTATTTATCGACCCGGAACGCCCCTGGCGGGAAGCAGCCCTGTTCACGCGGATATTTCCGCGTCCAGTCCGCCACAAGGTCTTCGACCGTGTGCGGAGCATGGCGCAGCGGGCTGTCCTCGCTGGAGATTTCGCCGTTTTCCACTGCTTTGATCTCGGCGCGGATCGCCAGCAGCGCGGTGATGAAACGGTCAATCTCGGCCTTGGTTTCAGATTCGGTCGGCTCCACCATCAGCGTGCCCGCGACCGGCCAGGACATCGTCGGCGCGTGGAAACCGTTGTCGATCAGGCGCTTGGCGATGTCATCCACCGTGACGCCGACTTCGGCAAAGGGGCGGGTATCCAGAATGCATTCATGCGCCACCCGGCCTTTGTTGCCCATGAACAGGATCGGGTAAGATCCGGCCAGCCGTGCGGCGATATAGTTGGCGTTCAGGATCGCCACGCGGGTCGCCTGCGTCAGCCCTTCACCGCCCATCATCAGGCAATAGGCCCATGAAATCAGCAGGATCGAGGCAGAGCCATAGGGTGCCGCAGACACCGGCCCCTCTTGGCCGCCGGTTTCAGGATGCCCCGGCAGATAGGGCGCAAGATGCGCCTTCACCCCAATCGGCCCCATCCCAGGCCCGCCGCCGCCATGCGGAATGGCAAACGTCTTGTGCAGGTTGAGGTGGCTGACATCCGAGCCGATTTCACCCGGTTTCACCAGACCGACCAGCGCATTCATGTTGGCGCCATCCAGATAGACCTGCCCGCCGTGATCATGGGTGATCTTGCAGATCTCTTTCACGGTTTCTTCGAACACGCCGTGGGTCGAGGGGTATGTGATCATGCAAGCGGCCAGATTGCCCGCCGCCGCATCGGCCTTGGCGCGGAAATCCTCGACATCGACATCGCCGTTCGGCATCGCCTTGACGACCACCACCTCCATCCCGGCCATCTGCGCGCTTGCCGGGTTGGTGCCATGCGCCGAAACCGGGATCAGGCAGATGTTGCGATGCCCTTCACCACGCGCGCGGTGATAGGCCTGAATGGTCAGCAGGCCAGCATATTCGCCCTGCGCGCCCGAGTTTGGCTGCATGGAAAACGCATCATAGCCGGTGATTTCGCAGAGTTTCGCGGCGAGGTCTTCGATGGCTTCACGGTAGCCAAGCGCCTGATCTGCCGGGATGAACGGGTGCAGGCTGCCAAATTCCGGCCAGGTGATCGGCATCATTTCGGCGGCGGCGTTCAGCTTCATCGTGCAAGACCCCAGCGGGATCATCGCCCGGTCCAGCGCCAGATCGCGGTCGGACAGGCGGCGCATGTAGCGCATCATTTCCGATTCCGCCCGGTTCATGTGGAACACCGGATGGGTCAGATAGTCGGTCTGCCGCAGCATCCCGGGTTCAAAACCCAGTTCGGCCTTGGCGGGCGGCGAGTCCTGAATGCCAAAGGCGCGCAGCACCCGGCGCAGCACGTCTTCGTTGCTGGTTTCATCCAGCGAAATCCCGACATGATCGCGGCCAACCTTGCGGAAGTTCAACCCCTCCAGCCGCGCCGCAGCCAGAATCCCGGCTTGGCCGACGCCCACCTCGACGGTGATGGTGTCATAGAACTGCTTTTGCGGCAGCGTGGCCCCGGCATCGCGCAGGGCTTTCGCCAGGCGGACGGTCAGCGAATGCACCCGCTCGGAAATCGCCCGCAACCCCTTGGGGCCGTGGAACACCGCATACATGCTGGCCATCACCGCCAGCAAGGCTTGCGCGGTGCAGACGTTCGAGGTCGCTTTTTCGCGCCGGATATGCTGCTCGCGGGTTTGCAGCGACAGCCGATAGGCCTTGTTGCCGCGCGAGTCGATGGAGACGCCGACGATCCGCCCCGGCATCTGCCGCTTGTGTTCATCCTTGCAGGAAAAGAACGCCGCGTGCGGGCCGCCATAGCCCATCTGCACGCCAAAGCGCTGCGCCGAGCCGACGGCAATATCCGCGCCCATCGCGCCGGGTTCTTTCAGCATGCACAGCGCCAACAGATCGGTCGCCACCACCGCAATCGCCTTGGCGGCGTGCAGCGCGTCAATCCACGGCGTCAGATCACGGACATGGCCCCAGGTGCCGGGATACTGGAAAATCGCACCAAACACCTTGTCGGCCTGCATGTCTTCGGGTGCGCCAACGATCACCTCGATGCCGACCGCCTGAGCGCGGGTACGCATCACTGCAATCGTTTGCGGGTGGCAATTTTCATCAACAAAGAACGTCTTGGCTTTGGATTTGGCCACCCGCTCGGCCATCGTCATCGCCTCGGCGGCAGCGGTGGCCTCATCCAGCAAGCTGGCATTGGCCACCGGCAGGCCGGTCAGATCGGCAACCATGGTCTGATAGTTCAGCAGCGCTTCAAGCCGCCCCTGCGCGATTTCGGGCTGGTAGGGCGTATAGGCGGTATACCAAGCCGGGTTTTCCAGAATGTTGCGCTGAATCGCCGGAGGCGTCACCGTGCCGTAGTAGCCTTGCCCGATCAGGCTGGTCATCACCTTGTTGCGACTGGCGACCTGACGCATCCGCGCCAGAAGATCGTGTTCCGACAGCGGTGCCCAGCCCAGCGGGATGCTTTGCCGGATCGAGGCGGGCACGGTCTGGTCGATCAACTCGTCCAGACTGGCGACGCCCACGGCTTTCAGCATCTCGTCCATTTCGGAAGGCGACGGGCCGATGTGGCGGCGGTTGGCGAAATCGTAGGGGTTATAGTCAACAGGGGTAAAACTCATGGTATTTCCCTCAATACTGTGCCCAGACGGGCACATCAGCGCGCCCGCCCAAAATCCTTCAGAAGGATTTTGGCAAAAGTTTCCTTGAAACTTTTGCAGCTTTTCGATCAGCCGATCAGCTCGTTGTATTCGTCTTCGTCCATCAGGTCATCGAGCACCGACAGGTCATCCAGCTTCATCTTGAAAAACCAGGCGGTGCCCAGCGGGTCTTCGTTCACCAGACCCGGATTTTCAGTCAGCTTTTCATTTACTTCGACGATCTCGCCATCGACCGGGGCCAGAATATCCGATGCCGCCTTGACGCTTTCGATCACGCAAACCTCATCGCCCTCGGCGACCACGGTTTCCACTTCGGGCAATTCGACAAACACCACATCGCCCAGCGCGGTCGCGGCGTGTTCGGTGATGCCCACCACCACAAGATCGCCGTCAACGCGCAGCCACTCATGATCCTTGGTATATTTCATCGTCAGTCCTCAGCGTTTGTAAGTTGTGGGTTGGAATGGCATCGCGGCCACGGCCAAAGGCAGGCGCTTGCCGCGCACCTCGCCTTCCAGCCGGGTGCCGATAGCGGCAAAGCCGGCTGCGACATAGCCCATCGCAATCGGCGCATTGATGCTGGGGCCAAAGCCGCCAGAGGTCACCTGGCCCACCGGGGTCGCATCAGCGGCAAAGAGTTCTGTATGTTCGCGCATCGGCGCCCGGCCTTCCGGGCGCAGGCCAACACGCAGCCGCTCCGGGCCGTTGGCCAATTCATCCAGGATGCGCGCGGCACCGGGAAAGCCGCCTGCGCGCGCACCACCGGCCTTGCGGGCTTTCTGGATCGCCCAGACCAGACCCGCCTCGACCGGGCTGGTGGTGGTGTCGATGTCGTGGCCATAAAGGCACAGCCCCGCCTCCAGCCGCAGGCTGTCGCGGGCCCCCAGACCAATCGGCATCACCTCGGGCTGATCCAGCAGGGCGCGGGCAAAGCCTTCGGCCTGCGCGTTCGGCACCGAAATTTCAAAGCCATCTTCGCCGGTGTAGCCCGACCGGGAAATCCACAGATCAACCCCGCCCCAAGGCAGGATCGCCACATCCATGAAGCGCATTTCTGTAACCCCCGGCACCAGCCGCGCCAAGGCAGCCTCGGCCTGCGGGCCTTGCAGCGCCAGCAGGCCACGATCCGTGACCGGGACCACCTCGGCCACGTCCGAAAGGTGCGCGGTCATATGGGCAATATCGGCGGCTTTGCAGGCGGCATTGACGACGACAAAGATATGATCGCCGCGATTGGCGAACATCAGATCATCCAGAATACCGCCGGTTTCATTGGTGAACATGCCGTAACGCTGGCGGCCCTGCGCCACGCCCAGCACATCCACCGGCATCAGCGCTTCAAACGCCAAGGCCACAGCCTCGTAGCTGCCGCGCGGTTGCAAGATCACTTGCCCCATGTGGCTGACATCAAACAGCCCCGCCGCGGCCCGCGTGTGCAGATGCTCTTTCATCACGCCTGCCGGATATTGCACCGGCATTTCATAGCCTGCGAAGGGCACCATCTTGCCCCCAAAAGCCACATGCAGGTCATGCAGACCCAATCGCAACAAGTCTTCGGCCAAAGCCGCCCCCTTAACTGCCGGATACGCATACCGGCATCGATCAGGCGGGCAAATCCCCACCCCACGATGCCCCCTCTGTCCTTACCGTGCCGGAAATTTCCGGCTTGGCGCCTGAGATCGTTATCCCTTCGGCGGGTGCTGTCGCACCACTCTCCAGAGTCTGTTGCCAGGACGGTCCTTGAGCCTGAGAGTTTACCGGGGCGGTTGCTCCTTCGGCACCAGAAGTTTCCTGCTGGATTCTCCCGATCCTGACGCGGGCAAACTAGCCCGGCCAAACCGCCGCTGGCAAGTAAAAAGAATACGACAGTATGCCGAAGGTGCCGGCCTCAGCCGCGCGCCGGGGTCGCGTCGATCATCCGCAGCGCCAGCCATGCGCCAAGGATGCCAAAGAAGATCCCGCCCACCGCCTGCCCGATCAACACGCCTTGCGCACCCCAATACCCCGCAAGCCACCACGCGAACGGCACGGTGCCGATGGTGTGGCGACCCCAGTTGATCAGCGTCGAGGTGAAGGGCCTGCCAAGGTTGTTGCAGGCCGCGTTGGCCACAAAGATTGCGCCATTAAAGAAGAACAGCAGGCAGAGCGGGCCGCAGAACAGATAAACCAGATCGCGGGTAAGCCCCTGCGCGTGGAAAAGATTGGCAATCGGCGCGCGCAGCAGGAACAACACAACCGTCGCAATGCCGATCACCAGCGCGGTGAACAAGAGCCCGTCCAGAAAGGCCCGCCGCACCCGGTCCATCCGGCCCGCGCCGTAGTTCTGGCCGATGATCGGGCCGATCGCCCCCGACAACGCAAAAATCACCCCCAAGGCGACCGGAGTCAGCCGCCCGGTGATCGCCATGCCCGCCACCGCCGCCTCGCCGTAGCCCGAGACCATGCGGGTGACAAAGGCCTGCCCGATCGGCGTCGCCACCTGCGTCAGAATCGCAGGCCCCGCAATCGCCGAAACCGGTGCCAGATCGGCCCGCAACCCGGCAAGCGTCGGACGATCAAAGCCGCCGTAGTGTTTGATGATCGGCAGCAGCGCCACGCCCGCAATCACCAGCCGCGACACCACCGAGGCAATCGCCGCCCCGGTCAGATCCAGATGCAGGCCAAAGATCAGGATCGGGTCGAGGATCGCATTCGCCACCGCACCCCACAGCGTCGCCGCCATCGCCCGCTTGGCATCGCCATGGCTGCGCAAGATCGCACCACCGATCATGCCGACCATCAGGAACGGCTGCGCCGGTGTGACGATGCGCAGGAAATGCACCGTCAGTTCATGGGTCTTGCCAACCGCCCCCAGCAGGCTGACGATCTGCGGCAGGAACGCAAACACCACCGCCGAAAACACGATGCCAAAGCCGATGCCAAGGATCAGCCCGTTGGTGGCCTTCTCGCGCGCCATTTCAAGGTTGCGCTGCCCGACCGCGCGGGCGACCAGCGCCGAAACCGCAATCGAAAGCCCGATGCCGAACGAGGTGGTGAAGAACAGGATCGCGCCCGCGTAACCAACGGCGGCAGTGATTTCTTCCTGATTGAGCATCGAGATGAAGATCATGTTGACCAGGTCAACCGCAAAAATCGCCATCAGCCCAACCGAATTGGTCAGAGACATCACCGCGATATGGCGAAAAAGATTGCCCTCGACGAATTTCGCCTGCCGCGCTGCCGGTGCTGTTGCCATGCTGATCCCGAGGCAGGTTTCCCCGCCGTCCCTTCTGCCCCAAGGCCAAACCCTGCCGGTCGGGCAAGGCTTGCAGCTTTGCATCGGCAAGCGCGCAGGTTCAAGGCCGGCAGCGGTTTGGTTCTGTGCACCATAGCAAACCTGATCTGCGGTGCTGTGTGTCACGACGCAGCGCTGATCTGCGCGACACCCTTCCAGGCGAACGGGTCGTGGGTTGGCCCGTTACCGTTCACAAGCGGGCTTGAACACGGCGGGCAATGCAGCCGTGATCTTCTGCCTGAAAATTTGTCTGGCCTGAACTGATCGGCAGCGCTGGACGGGGCAGGCCAAATATGTTTACAACGGCCCGCGGGCAGCAAGACGCGCGATGCGCCGGGGCAGAACATCCTTTGGCTTCAAAGCACGAGCACCCAAAACGTATGACCGCGCGGTTCAGACCTGTCGCCAAGACAGACAATCGCGGAAGGGTGGCAGAGTGGTCGATTGCTCTGGTCTTGAAAACCAGCGATGCGCAAGCATCCGTGGGTTCGAATCCCACCCCTTCCGCCAATCACCCTCGCGAAAGCGTTCTCCCGATCCGGCTGCGGCAGGATTTTTGCGTTGTTTTCGAGGGTTATGCGGGTGGGGCTGTTAACCGCCCCCAGCGCCGAGAAGGTGGAAAGCGTTCTCTCCGTTGCCATATTCTCCGGACCTGTTAACCGCGGCTGTTCCGGTGAACAGCTATAAGTCATTGCTTTCGCCATGTTTTGTTGATCTGTACCTTACGGTGATTTCGCAGATTCATCTGGGTGCCGGATGGAACAGAGATCAAACAATTGACCTGCATTGGTAGAGACGCCGCTCCACTATCCTAATTTCCACAACGTCTTCGTTCCCGCTTTGTGCTGAGTCAGTCGCGTGCTAGGATGATGAAAAAAGCATGAGGCAAGCAGTTGGCCCAGAAGTCGGACATCGAATGGACGGACTGCCCGCTTCCAGGTGATCGTCACGGTCCGCCCTCGCTATGCCTGCCGTCGCTGCGATGCAGGCGTCATACAGGCGGATACGCCGAACTGGCTGATCGAGGGCGGTTTGCCGACAGAAGGCACGCTCGCCCATATCGCCGTCTCCAAATATGCCGACCACTTGCCGCTTTATCGCCAATGCCAGATCTATGGCCGGGGCGGCGTGGACCTGGACCGGTCAACCCTGGCAAACTGGTGCGGTGTGGCGGCCTATCATCTGGCCCCAGTCGTCGACCGGATGCTGATCCACCTCAAACGGTCCGGCCGCCTGTTCATGGACGAGACCCGGGCACCGGTGCTCGATCCCAAGGCGGGCAAGACCAAGACCGGCTATCTCTGGGCGGTGACCCGCGATGATCGCGGCTGGGACGGCGGCGATCCGCCTGCCGTCGTCTTTACCTATGCGCCCGGTCGCCATGGCCGCCATGCGATGGACATCCTGACGGGCTTCGAGGGCATACTGCAGGTCGATGGATATACCGGCTACGACGCCTTGGCCGAACCAAGGCGTGTGGGCGGCACGCCGTTGACGCTGGCCTATTGCTGGGCCCATTCCCGGCGCAAACTGCATGATATCTATCAAAAGGACGGCTCCGAAATTGCCGCCGAAGGCCTGCGCCGCATCGCCCAAATCTACAAGATCGAAGCCAGCGTCCGGGGCCGGTCCCCTGAGGAACGCCTCGCAGCACGTCAGGCGCAATCGGCTCCGCTGATTGCCGACTTCCGCCTCTGGCTGACCCAGCAGCGCGGCCGGATCTCCGTCAAATCCCGCCTGGGCGAGAAGCTTGGCTATATCCACCGCCACTGGGACGGACTGCAAATCTTCCTGACCGATGGCCGCGTCGAGCTGGACACCAACCCGGTCGAAAACACAATCAGGCCCATCACCCTCAATCGCAAAAATGCGCTCTTCGCGGGACATGACGAGGGCGGCAGGACCTGGGCGCGCATGGCCTCGCTGATCGAAACCTGCAAGCTGAACGCTGTCGACCCTTACGCCTACCTGCGCAAAACCCTGACCGCCATCGCTAACGGCCATCCCGCGTCGCGCATCGACGACCTCATGCCCTGGGCCTTCCAAAGCCCGTCAAGCTGAAAGCATGACGGGGATCACGCACCGCTTAC
>WRPH01000044.1 GCA_009773375.1 Paracoccaceae bacterium | reverse complement strand
GTCGCCACCCGCTACGACAAAACCGCAGAGAGCTTCCTGGGCTTCATCGACATCACCTCGATCCGCATCTGGCTCCGCCATTTGTCAACATGACCTAGATTTTGGCGAATAGTTTTTGCGCCAAATCACATTGGTAATGAAATTCGACCGCCCGAACACCTCATCCATGATGACCTTGAGGTAATGCCCTTCGTTGTCGTCGATGGACACCCAAATCGAGCCATCCTCGGCAAGGAGATCGCGAAGCAGTTCCAGTCGCGGCCACATAAGGGCCAGCCACTGCGTATGTTCCAGATTGTCGTCATAGTGGTCGAAAGCTGACCGCGTGTTGTAGGGCGGGTCGATGTAGATGCATTTCACCCGGCCCGCATAGAACGGGAGCAGGGCCTTCAGAGCCTCCAGATTGTCGCCTTGGATCAGCATGTTCCCTGCAGCGCCATCGCCCGCCGACATGCTCGGGTCTTCCTCCAGCAGGCGATATGGAACGCGGGCCGCCGTGCGGATGTCATCGTCGCGGCTCAGCCAGTTCAAAATGGGCATCGGTTACTGTTCGTCCTTGTTGGTCTTGTTTGAGGGCGAAACTGTCCGTCCCGTCAGCCGTTCATACTCCTCGACCGCCAGCACCACGACCACCGGGCGACCGTGTTTTTCCACCACCACCGCTTCGGCGCGCGCATCGTCGATCAGCTGGCCGAAGTGGTGCTTGGCCTCGCGGGCAGACATGGCCTTCATCGGCCCCTCCCTGATTTGTGGTCAGAATGACCATAATGCGGCGGCCCGGTCAATCCGCGATCACCCCATCCACGACGACCGGATCGGTTTGGCAGCGGGCCTCGCCACCCTTTCTCTCATCCCTTCCGCCTCCTCGTTCAACCGCATCCCCATGCTGATCAGGCCATGCAGGGCGGCGTGGGCGTAGACGAAGGTATCCAGTGCCTCGTTACGTTCGCCATCGCGCTTGGGCTGCCAGGAGCGGATCGGGCGGCCCTTCTCGAAGCGGGTGACGACACGTTCGGCGGTTAACTGGCGGAAATAATCGGCGTCCAGGCGGCGGGGGAAGTGGATGGCGCCGGGGCCGGGTTCGGACAGCTTCAGGCGGGCGTAGACGGCGTCCTTCACGGCATCGACGCCGACGATGAACAGCGGGATCTTTGCCTTGTTGCTACGGGTGGGATGTCGGGGCCAGACTGGGATGCCAGGGCCGCCGCGTCCCTTGATCGCCCAGATGCGGCGGGCGAGGCGGGTGCGGCAGAACTCGTAGGCCATCTTGGTGTGGTGGCCGCCTGTGTCCACCGCGACGGCGCGCACGAGCAGGTCGCCATAGGTGCCGTTCAACACACCATCCAGATCGGACCAGAGGCGCGGACCTGACGGGTCGCCCCAGAGCACGCGGTAGTCGATTACCCACGCCTCCTCGTCGCGGCCCCAACCGACGATTTGCACCTCGATCCGGTCGCCCTGCACGTCGACGCCCGCCGTCAACACGGCCACGCCGGGGGCGAGGTCGCTGCCCCAATCCTCGCGCCGCGCCATCAGTGGGTCGGCGGGAACGGTGTCGCCCGCCTGGTCCTCCCAGGACTCGCCCAGCTTGGTATTGACCCAGACCTGCAGACGGGCAGGATCCTTGGCGACGCGCGCATGCTCCTGCGCGATCTCGGCCCAAGTTTCCCATGGCGAATAGAGCGATGACAGATGGAACCCCGCGGTGCGACCATCGCCCAGCGCGGTCGGTCGCCATTCACCGGCAGACATCAGGCGGGGCTTTTCGTGCTCATGATGCACGCCACCGCAGGCATCGCAGATCAGATAGGCCGCGTCGCGCTGTCCCTCTGGCCAACGGATGCGCGCCCATGTGATCGGGGCCATGTCACCGCAGTGTTGGCAGGGGACATGGAAATACCGCTGGTCGCTGTCGAGGTAGGCCGCCTCGATGCGGGAATGGCCCTTCAGTGTCGGCGTCGAGACCATGTAAATCTTTCGTCGCCCACGGAAGGTGGTGGTGCGCTGGATCGCCAGATCGACCGGATCACCCTCGCCATCGGCATCGCCGGGATAGCCGTCCACCTCGTCCAGGAACAGATAGCGCACCGGGGTAGACCGCAGGCCGACGGCGCTGTTGGCGCCGGTCATCACCAGCTGGCCGCCGGGGAAGGATTTGCGGAATAGGCTGTTCCCCGCGTCCCGCGACCTCGGGGCCGAGACCAGATCGCGCAGGGCAGGGGTGGCTTCGATCAGGGGATCGATCCGGACGGTGGTGTTGCGCCGCACCATGTCGAGCGAGGGCATGACCAGCATGGCGATGCCGGGGGCGTTCTGGATGATGTAGCCGAGCCAGTTCAGCCCGGCCTCGGAGCCACCTGTCTGCGCGCCTTTCATCAGCACGACGCGTTCATAGGGGCTGGAGGTGGACAGCGCATCCATGACCGCCCGCAAATAGGGCGTGCGATCCGTGCGCCAGCGCCCCGGTTCGGCCGAGGTCGGCGGCAGGATGCGATGGCGGTCGGCCCAGTCGGAGACCGGGATGGGCGGTTCCGGCCGGATACCGCGCCGCCAGGCGAGGTCAATCTCAGGCACCATCGCCAAAACTCCCCAGCGGCATGTCGGCCAGGTATTCCAGATGCTCGCGCATCATCCGGTCCAGTGCGGCAAAGGTGGCACGCGGATCGGCCCCAACCTCTGCCGCCAAGAGCGGTGCGGTGCGCTGGACCCACGCCATATGGGCGTCGCGTTCGGCACGGGCGCGGGCGAATACCGTGCGGGTTGCGGCGAGCGTTTCGACCAACTGACCCTGTTCCTTCTCGAACGCCAGCTTGGCACGCTGCACCTTGACGATCTCATGCAGGCGTTTGGCCTCGGCCAGCGTGGTCGAGACGCGGGCAGGCGATGCAGGGGCGGCGAAAGCACCACCCTTGTTGCGACGCGACGGATCAAGATTGTCCTCGATCCAGGCCAGCCCCACCTCCACATCGATCTGACCATCGGGTCGCACCGGCAGACCGTCGGCCACCAACTGCGAGATACGGCCCTTGGTCAGGCCGACCCGTGCGGCAAAGGCGGTCTTGGTCTCTGAGGCGTTGAGTTTAGTCAATTCCACCCCCTGACGCTGGCAGGGTCATGCGCTGCGCTCCCCCGCATACAAATCGGCCCAAAAGGAACCGCCGCGCGGCAGTCTCAAAGTTTCGGATCGGCTGACACCACGTCCCGCCTGTTCCCGATGATTGCCGCTCTGTCTGGTGGGTTTGGTGGATGTACTGGGTTTGTTTCCCGCCGCTCCTCATAACTGTCATAACGTGCGATGTGGGGTGGGGGATGTCAGGTGTCGGGATCCTCCACGTCGCTGACAAAATCGGTGACAAACATAGATATCGCCGGAAACAAATCCGCCAAACCCACCATACCCACCAGATTTTTCGGGACTGTTCGTTACCCATTGGCACGGCACCGCACAGTTTCCGAAACTTCGAGACTCCGACTGCCTTCGCTTGCGCCCCCCTGGATTTGCCAGCGCGCGTTGCCCGCCGAGACGGTCGCCCCGATGATCTTGCGGCCGCCAACGATGCGGTTCTGGTTGCCGCCGATCCATTTGCCCAACCGTCGGCTGTTGATCGCACCGCCTTCGCCCGCCACGACCAGCAAGGACTCGCGCAGTTCGGGGTGAATGAACTCGGCCTTGCCGAACATCTGCTGCCGCTGTTCCGCGGCCCGGTCAATCAACTCGCGCACGCTGATCGGGGCCTCCCCGATGACCGCGTGCCATTGCTCCAGCACGGTGGTCAACGCCTCGAGCTTCGGGTCTGCACCGCGCATGTCCTCCATGGTTTGGCACGGGTCGGCCTCGCCCAGCCAGATCAGCGCATCGCGCACCCAGGACGACCAGTCCTCGAATGAACCGAGCGGGGTGCGCTGCTCTGGCCTGCCCGCCACGAAAAATGCCCGCAGGACCGTCAGACCGGCCGCGACATAGTCGCCGCGCGCATCCGTGACCATGGCCAGCGGCTTGCGCTGGAAGGCCCGCAGTTCGGGGCGTTCGACGCCGGGATCCAGCGTGGCACGGATCGCGCGCCTGGTCATGTCCCCTTCGAATTTCAGGTTGTTGCCGGTGGCAAAGACGGCGGAGTTGCTCGGAACCTCGGCATTGATGGACTTCCCGAGTATCCGGACCTTGAGGCTCGTCTGGGTCATGGTCTGACACAGCAACTCGCCGCCCAGCGCGTCCTCGCAGTTGTCGATGGCGATGATCGTGTCGCCTGCAAGCAGGGACGCGCCGAGACGCTTTTCCATTTCCTCCTCTGACTTGCCCTGCGCGATGACGGGCGCTGGGCGCGATGTGGCGATGGTGGCCGCCAGATCGACCAGCATGGATTTCCAGCTTCCGGCGGTCGGGGCGCTGAAGCCGTGCAGCGGGGCCGTGGGCAGCGAGCGGCGGATCAGCGCCGTCAGGATGGCCGACAGCGCCACCGCGCGGTCCGCCTCGGTCACGAAGGGAAAGGTCGAGATCAGATCCTTTAGGAAGCCCAGCGCCCGCAAGGCCATGGCGCGGTCAGGATCGCGCGGGATCACCGGAAAACGGCATCCTTTTGGGTCGAACAGCAGTCCGGTTTCGGTATCATAGCCGGGCAGATCGAGGATCGAGCCGTCGGCGCGCAGCGTGGGCGAAATGATCATGCCGGTCAGAACAGGCAGGCGCCATTGGCCTTCACGCGCAAGAAACGTCTCGGCGATCCTGTGGGGGCAGTCGGTGCGCAGCCATTCCTCGGCGCGCTTGTCGAACCGCTCCCAACGCGCGGCGCGCGTCAGCGCCTCTGCCATATGGTGGGCATTGACATCCACGAGGCGCGGCACAGCGACGATCCGGCCGCCGGAAACGTCCACAGGCACCATCGCCGGTCGCACCACGATGCTGCCGCGCTGGTAATACCCGAGCTTGGCCTGCATCAGCGCGCCTTCGGCCTTGTCAACGGTTTCAGGCAGAAAGCCCGCGTAGATCCTGATGGTGGGCCGACCGTCATCCTCGGTCGCATGGCCGTCGTGGTCCGTTTGCGCCGGTTTGGCGCTCGGGCTGTGAGGCTTCTCCGCGCGCCAGCCGTGCGACCGCGCCAGCCAGAACAGCGTGCCCACGGTGATGTTGCGCACCTCCGAGAAGCTGTCCCATTTTTTCGCCTAACAGGCTGCGTCATTCTTGGCGGCCTGCGCGGACCATTCCTCCCACAAGATGCGGCCCTCTGCGCCCAGCGCTGCGTAAAGGGCCAGCCCGACCCGGATCCATTCATCGTAAGGTAGATCGTCATTGGGGATGCAGGACAGCGCCTCCTCGACCAAGGCGAACGACGGGGCCTCGAGCCGCCGCAGGCCAGCAGCCTTCCGGCCTTCGCGCTCCACATCGCGCGTGTCCGCCTTGCTCTGCCCGCCATGCTGGCGCAGGTATGTATCCGCCGCCGCGATGAACGCAGCACAACTCTCCTTTGAAACAGGGGGCAGGTCTGCCAGCGCAACCTCAAGCGGCGAGCGTTCTGGCCAGTGATAAGGTGCCTTGGTGTCGGGGTGGATGCCAAAGCCCACGAACTGCTGCCCGGTCGCCAGCACCTCCACGCGCGCCACTGTGCCGTCGAGCATGTGAAACTCGGGCGTCTGGATCTTGTCGAAGGGATCATCGGTGCGGAACGCCAGCAGGATCTTCGGCGCGCGCCCGATGCGTTTGGCAGGTGTCGCGCCAAGCATGTCGCAGGCGAGGGTGGTCAGATGTACAGCCTTGCCCGCGTCCAGCACATCAATGTCGATGCCAATCAGCGTGCCGCACAGGAGGCCGGTATTGGTGCAGTTGCGTTGGGCGTTGGTCCAGCGGGCGATTTCGGCCTCGTCGGCCGCCGCACAGACGGCCTCCCAGGATTTCATGACCGGACGTTTTCCCGCAGCTTTCGTGGCCACATGCGGACCAAGGACGGGAACGGGGCGATAGGCGTTGCGATGGAGGGTCAGGCGCAGGTCGGTGAGATCATCCGCAAGTGCGGCTGTCATGCACGACCCTCCTGTTCGGCAATCCAGGTCAGGATGGTGCTTTTGCGCGCGCAGATAAGCGAACCCATCTTGAAGTGCGGCAGGCCCTTGGTCGCCTCGCCGGTCAGATAGTAGACCTTGCGGCGGTGCTTCGCGTCGCCGAACATGAACTTGGCGATTGCATCTGCGCCGTGCAGCAGATCATCGCCGAGCGTCACCTCAGTCGCTGTCTGTTGCATCTTTTGGGCGGGGCCGGGATGTTGGGTCATTGGAGGTTCCTTTCTGGGGCAGGGCGTCTTGGAGGAAGTGAGCGTCAAGGCCGTGAAGGCGGCGCCATGAGGCGCGGACCTGCATGCTGATGTTGATGCTGGCGGTGCTCAGCGCGTTGGCGCGGGTGGCCATGGCGATTTTGTAGATGCGCGCTAGGCGATGGATATGGTCCGGCGTGAATGTTGGTGCGAGAATTTGGCGTCCCTGCTGATGGCCGAGCATCCACGGCAGCATCTGGAAGTTGTCCTTGGACGTCGCCAAGCCGACGATAAGGTTGGTCTCTCCGGGCGGCGCATCGGGGAAAAGCGCGGCGTAATGAGGCGGCAACCGCAGGAACAGGAACTTCCGGTCGATCAGCTCGAGATGCCAATCGTCCTTTGATGATCGGATCAGCGCGCCCTCGTCTGGCGAGATGGTCCCCGCAATCGAGGCCACCAGCGCAGACCATGTGCCGGGACGCGTCTTGGCCATCGCCTCGGCCACGATCCGGATGTTCCAGGCAAAGTGCTCGCTGATCGCGGCGGCGATTGATGCAATCAGCACGTCCTCCTCGCGCCACATCCGCTTGAAGCCGCCGTGATCCTTGGGTGTTTTCTGCGCCTGAATGGCTCCGGCCGCTTGCAGGACACGCAGACTGGGCAAGGGCATCCCCGATGCCGCCACAGCGTCCGCGTCGCCAAAAAGGAGCGGTTCGGGCACTTCCGCGCCGTTCCATTCGTTGGCTGTCATTGATGAGGGCTCCGTTCATGAACAAGGGATTTACACATGAGATGATCCGTTGCAAGTGTGTGCTGGATGGTGCTTATCGCCATTGACGGACTTTGACAACTGGTCCCGTTTCTTACGGTCACGGAGGGAAATCATGGCCACGATCCGCAAACGCACGCTGCCCTCGGGGCTGGTCCGCTGGCAGGTGGATTTCACCGACCAGGCGGGCAAACGGCGGTCCAAACTGTTCCCGCGCCGCAAGGATGCGGATGTCTACCTGGTCAAGGTCCGCTCGCTGGTCGCCAACCACACCTATCTGGCCGACAGCGACAGCACGACCCTGGCGGGGGCCGCGAAAAGCTGGCTTGATCATTGCGAGGTGCGCTGCAAGACCGGGCGGCGGATGGAGCGGTCCACCCTGCGCGGCTACAGCGACTATGTGCGCCTGCACCTGACCGCGCCCGAGGTCGGGATCGGGGACAAACTGATCGCCCAACTGACCCGCCGCCATGTCAACGAACTGCGCGACCGGCTGCTGCTGAATGGCCGGTCCGAACACCTGACCCGCCGTGCGATTTCCGTGCTGAAGCTGATCCTCGACCATGCCATCGACAACGGCCAGTTGTTCACCAATGCCGCGCAGGGCGTGCGGGTGATCAAGTCCAGCCGGATCGAGCACAAGGCCCCGGTGCCGTCAAAGGAAGCGATCCGCGCCCTGATCGAGGCGGCGGACGAGGATTTCAAGCCGCTCCTGATCGTCTCGGCGCTGGGCGGGTTGCGCGCATCCGAATTGCGGGGCCTGCGGTGGCAGGACGTCGATTTCGAAAAGGGCTTCCTGCACATCCGCCAGCGCGCCGATGCCTATAACCAGATGGGCGAGCCGAAATCGCGAGCAGGGTTTCGCGACATTCCGGCGGGGCCGATGGTGCTGAACGCCCTGCGCCGTTGGAAACTGCGCTGCCCGAAAAGCGAGTTGGGGCTGGTTTTCCCCGCACCGCAGGGCGGGATCCTGCAGCACACCCGGACGCAGGATCGGTTCCGCAAGCTGCAGGAAAAGGTCGAGGTGACGATGCGCTGGCACGACCTGCGCCACTTCGCCGTGTCGCTGTGGATCGAGCAAGGCTTCTCGATCAAGGAGAGGATCGCGGCGCCGTCGCGCACCTGCGCCCGATTCACGCCGCTGTTCCAGGTTGAGCCGCCGTGAACCAGTTGATTGCGTAGTACATAAAGCCGGTCGAAGACGAAGCTCAGAACCCGGGCGCTGTCGCCCACTTGGAACGCTTGCGCGAAGGAGCGGGCCGAAGCCCTGAAGCGATCTTCCCAGTCCGCGAACCCGTCGATCCCATTGTGATGCTGCCAGAACGGGTTGAAAACATAGCGGTTCTCCATCAGCATCCGCACTGGCCCGGAAAACCGCTGCCACAGCGCATTGTAGATGCGCCGCCCCCCAGCCTGTTCAACGTGGCCAATATCAGCCGTGGACAGGTTAAGAAGCTGGAAGCTGCGGGCATCGCCACGATGGAAGCTCTGGCCAACCTCGATTATCCGGTTCGTGGTATGGCCGAAAACACCCGGCTGCGACTGATCACGCAAGCCCGGCTGCAGCACGCTCGCAAGACCGGTGAGCCGACGTTCGAACTGCGTACGCCCGAACCTGGCAAGGGATTTGAGCTGTTGCCCGAGCCGCAGCCCGGCGACATCTTCTATGACATCGAAGGCGATCCGCATTTCGAAGGCGGCCTGGAATACCTGCATGGCGTCTGGTTCGACGGTGAGTTTCGCGCGTTCTGGGGCCATGACCATGCCGCCGAGGCACAGGCACTTTCCGAATTGCTCTCGTTCTTCCGTGACCGCCTCGACGCGCATCCAGCCGCACGCATCTACCACTACGCCGCCTACGAAATCACGGCGCTGCGGCGGCTGACCACGAAATATGGGATCGGCGAGGCCTTTCTCGACCGTCTGCTGCGAGAGCGCCGTTTCGTTGATCTTTTTGCCGTGGTGCGCGGCGGGTTGATCGGATCAGAGGCCAATTACTCCATCAAGTCGATGGAAGCCTTCTATGGCCGCAAGCGAGATGGCGAGGTGAAAACCGCAGGGGGTTCGGTCGTCGCCTATGAACGCTGGCGCGAAACGGGTGATCAGCAGATCCTAGACGAGATCGAGGATTACAACCGCGTCGACTGCATCTCGACCGAGGAGTTGCGCGATTGGCTAGTGGGTATTCGGCCGACCGCGCCTTGGCCCGTGCTCGGGCAGGACGCAGGGCCCAAGGAGGCCGAAGAGGACGCCGATACCGAAGCCTTGCGGTCAATGCTTGCCGCCTCCGGCTTGCCGCAAGATCGGCGGGATATGCTGTTCAGCCTTGGCGTTTTCCACAAACGCGAAGCCAAGCCTGCGCAATGGGCGGTGTTCGACAGCGTCGGCAAGGACGAGGACGATCTGATCGACGATCTGGATGCGCTTGCCGGGCTAGAAGCCACCGGGCCCGTCGAACAGGTCAAGCGATCCATGGCACGCACCTACCGCTTTCCCCAGCAGGAGACGAAGTTGCGGCGCGGAAGAAACGCGACTGTGCCGGTTGTGGACGGTCCGCCCGCGACAGTAAGCATCCAGGAAATGGATCGCACGGCGCGCCAGATCACGGTCAAAGCAGGGGCTGCTAAGGCGCACCTTTTGACGGACCGGCTCACGCTGCACCCGGACTGGCCCCTGAACACCGACGTGATCGCTGCCGCCCTGCGGGACGTGATCGCCGATCAGTGCGGTTCGCGCACGTACAGGGCGGTCGATGACCTGCTGTCTCGTACCGCGCCGCGCCTTGCCAGCGGGCCCCTGCAGTCTGTTACCGATCCCGTCGCGGGCACAATCACGGCTGTCGCGGCGATGGAGGAGACGGTTCTGCCGGTCCAGGGGCCGCCGGGTACCGGCAAGACTTATGTCACTGCACGTGCGATCCTTGCCCTTGTTAGGAAGGGCGCGCGCGTGCCGGGATGCAGGCTCATCGGTGTGGGCCAAGATGAAGATGCGCAGCCGCTGGTGCGGCGCGCCGACTTCTGCCGCGCTGAACAGACCCGCCGGCCGAGGGGCGCGCACGGCCACACAAGGAAAAGCCCAACAACCGGGCCAAGAAGCTGCAGCCCGCAAAGCCCACGCCGGTGCGCGCCAGCTATTGTTGCGGGTATCGGTATGACAGAGAGGTGTATTCCGATGGATATCGCGGTTCTTGGGATTGACTTGGGCAAGACGGTCCGCAGTGTGGCGTGCTCTGGTCCTGGCAATGCCTACATCTTCAGAATGGGTTAGCATCCAGCTGCGATCTCTTGCAGGGCGCGTTTGTCCACCTTGCCGGTCTTTCCAAGCGGTAGTTCCTGAACGAAATGTATGGTCCTTGGAACCTTGTAGTCCGAGAGTTGCGCTTCCGTATGGGCCATGAGATCCTCTGCCTGAACCTTCAAGCCCGGACGACAGACCACGAAGGCGACCGGCTTTTCGCCAAAGACCGGATCGGGCATTCCGACGACGGCCGCATCAGCAACAGCCGGGTGTGAGACGAGGGTCTGCTCCAGTTCTGCTGGCGAGATGTTGTGGCCGCCCCGGATGATGATTTCCTTCAGACGCCCCTTGATGGTGAAGAACCCCTGGGCATCCTGAACCACTATGTCGCCCGTCCGGAACAACCCGTCATGCAGGGCCGCCGTCGTCAACTCGGGGTCTTTGTTGTAGCGTTTCATCACCGCCGGGCCGCTTACATAGGCCTCGCCCGCCTCGCCAATAGTGCAAAGGCTGCCGTCGGGGCGCCGAATTTCTACCCTGGCTCCAGGGGCAAGGCGGCCGGTCGCGCCGGCGGGCACAGCAGCGGTTTCGCCCGCGTACTGGGCGAAGATCGGAAAAGCCTCTGACAGCCCGTAGTAGTTGCTCAACGGTTTGCCGAGCAAACTTTACGAACGCACCAGCGTCGTCATCACAACAAACCTCAGCTTCAGCGAATGGGCCACGGTTTTTGGCGACGCCAAGATGACCACCGCCTTGCTCGATCGCCTCACCCACCGCTGCCACATCCTTGAGACCGGAAACAACAGCTTCCGATTCAAGGCCAGCTCAGCAGCCAAAACGAAAAGGGAGGTCACGCATGCCTTGACCCAAGCATAACCCGCAGAACATAACCTTCAG
>WRPH01000043.1 GCA_009773375.1 Paracoccaceae bacterium | reverse complement strand
TCCTGCCCATAATTGACCCCAACATCTGCCATGGGCAGAGAGAATCACAAATCAACCGCCAAGGGAATCCCGAATCGAAATGGCCGCAACCCGCTCTAGGATTAAAGAACGTAAAGTTTCCCGGCCCGCGCAGGTTTGCGCGCGCGTAAGGCCCTGAAAACGCTCCACCGGAGCGTTTTCACCCCGGCTTTGCCGGGGTCGGGCCTTACCCCAAAATAGCCACAACGTAGTTTTTCGTCTCGGTGTAGGGCGGAATACCGCCATGCTTTTCCACCGCCATCGGCCCGGCATTATAGGCCGCCAAAGCCAGTCGCCAGCTGCCGAACCGATCATACATCATCTTCAGATAGCGCGCGCCGCCTTCCAGATTCTGATGCGGATCATTGATATCGACGCCCAGATTGCTTGCCGTGCCCGGCATCAGCTGCGCAAGGCCAGTTGCGCCTTTCGGCGAAACCGCCCCGGCATTCCAGCCGCTTTCCTGCTGCACAAGCCGCAGGAACATATCCTCCGGCACGCCGTGCTGACGCGCCACCGCGCGCGCAACCTCCAGATAAGCCCCCTTGTACTTGCCGCTGAACCGCGGCGCCGCACCATCATGGCCAGCCGCGTCGCCCTTCTTGGCATTCGGCTTCAGCCGGGCCGAGCCGTCATACTGCTTGGCCAAGCGGCCATCCAGCAGCGACATCTGCGATTTCATCAACGCCGTGCGGTTCTTTTTCGAGCCAGACAGCTTCAGCCCCTCGGCCTCGCCCGCCAAAGGCAGCGCCAAAGCCAAACCGGCTGCCAAAGCCAGCCGCATCGCAACCGAAGTAAGCCGCATTGAAAACCCTGTCCTCGCTTCAATCGCTGCGACTATACCGATTTCCGCGGTCATTTCCAGTGCCCGCGCCACACCATGCGGCTTTGTCGCTGCCGCTGGTTGGTTGCGGCGCGGCAGGGGCCGGGATATAGCAATTCTTAACCAATCCCGGCAAAACTGCCGGGCAAGACCGGAATCAGGGAGTGCAACATGGCAGGGGTCAATAAAGTCATCATCGTCGGCAATCTGGGCCGCGATCCAGAGGTGCGCACCTTTGCCAATGGCGGCAAGGTGGTGAACCTCAACATCGCCACCTCGGAAACCTGGCGCGACAAGGCCAGCGGCGAGCGTAAAGAGCGCACCGAATGGCACCGCGTCGCCATTCTGAACGAGGCGCTTGGCAAGATTGCCGAACAATATCTGCGCAAAGGCTCCACGGTGTATATCGAGGGCCAGCTGGAAACCCGCAAATGGCAAGACCAGTCGGGGGCCGAGAAATACACCACGGAAATCGTGCTGCGTCCGTTCCGGGGCGAGCTGACACTGCTCGGTGGCCGTGGCGAAGGCGGCGCGGGCGGTGGTTCCGGCGGCGGCTATGACGACCGTGGCGGCTACGATGACATGGGCGGCGGCAGCTCCGGTGGCGGCGCAGGCGGCAGCTCCGGTGGCGGCTATGCCCGCTCGGGCGGCGGCGCGGGCTATGGCGGTGGTGCTTCGGGCGGTGGCGCATCGGGCGGCGCTGGCCGCTCGGACATGGATGACGAAATCCCGTTCTGAAGCAAATCGCATCAAAACACCGCGCGCCGCCTTGGTCCAGACCACAGGCGGCGCAGGTATTTTCCGCCGCCTGTCAAAGCTGCATGGCGGGGGAGGCTTTATTCGCCCGGCGGCACTGGACGACTGGCGCTAAATTCCCTATATAATCGCTCAACAACTACGCGAGAACGCCATGAACCAGCCGCAGGACAAGATCGAGGGTGCGCCGCTGATCCGCCCCTCTACCACCGACCACCCCCTGTATGATCAGGTCGTGGAAGCCTGTCGCACCGTGTTCGACCCGGAAATTCCGGTCAACGTCTATGATCTGGGTTTGGTCTATACCATTGATATCAGCCCGGAAAACGAAGTTGAAATCCTGATGACCCTGACCGCTCCCGGCTGCCCGGTCGCAGGCGAGATGCCAGGCTGGGTGCAGGACGCCGTGGAACCGGTCGCCGGGGTGAAAGAGGTCAAGGTCGGCATGACCTTCGATCCGCCTTGGGGAATGGAGATGATGTCGGACGAGGCGCGGCTGGAACTCGGCTTCATGTAAGCCCCTTGCGGCAAGGTCGCCGCAAACCTATCTTGACGGTATAGCTTTGAGGACACCCCGATGTTTGGCATTCCCGGCAAGGCCGCCGTCACCCTGACCCCCGTTGCTGCGCAGCAGATTGCGCGGCTGATGCAAAAGCAGGGCTCCAAAGGCCTGCGCATTGGCATCAAGAAAGGCGGCTGCGCGGGCATGGAATACACCATGGATTATGTCGCCGAAGCCAATCCGCTGGATGAGGTGGTAGAACAAGACGGCGCGCGGGTGCTGATCGCGCCGATGGCGCAGATATTCCTGATCGGCACCGAGATTGATTACGAGGTCGATCTGCTGCAGGCCGGATTCAAATTCCGCAACCCCAACGTGGCCGAGGCCTGTGGCTGCGGCGAGTCGATCAAGTTCAAAGACGCCTGAACGCCCCCCCCGGCGTGATCTGAAAGCGCGGCTGCGCCGCACACCGCTTCAGCGCTGACGCGCGGGTGTCTCTGGCACGACCGGCTTTTCAATTCGTCAAATCCGCCCCGCTGCCCCCTTCCCCTTTTGGCCCGGCTTCGCTACCCATTTGTCAGACAAGGGAGACGCCGATGAAAAAACTCGCCGCAGGGAACTGGAAGATGAATGGCAACACGGCCGCTTTAGCCGAGGTGCAGGCGCTGCTGGCCGCCCATCCGGCCCCGGCCTGCGACATGCTGCTTTGCCCGCCCGCCACGCTGGTGGCGCAGATGGCGGCACAGGCGGCAGGCTCGGCGCTGGCGGTCGGCGGGCAGGATTGCCACCCGAAGACTTCGGGCGCGCATACCGGCGATATTTCGGCGGCGATGCTGGCCGATGCGGGCGCGTCTTATGTGATTCTGGGTCACTCCGAACGCCGTGCCGATCATGGTGAAACCGATGCGCTGGTGCGGGCCAAGGCCGAGGCCGCCATCGCCGCCGGACTGATCGCCATCGTCTGTCTGGGCGAAACCGAAGGTCAGCGCGACGCGGGCGACACGCTTGCGGTGATCGGCGCGCAGCTTGACGGCTCGGTGCCCGAAACCGCCACCGCCGTGACGCTGGTGATCGCTTACGAGCCGGTCTGGGCCATCGGCACCGGCCGCACCCCAACGCTTGCGCAGATTGCCGAGGTGCACGCCTTCCTGCGCGTCCGCTTGCTGGCGCGGATCGGCGCCGAGGCGCGCGGCGTCCGGCTGCTGTATGGCGGCTCGGTCAAACCGTCGAATGCCACCGAGATTTTCGCGGTGCCCGATGTCGATGGTGCTTTGGTCGGCGGGGCCAGCCTGAAAGCTGCCGATTTCGGCGCGATTGTCGCAGCCTTGGCATGACCACGTCAAAGGGCCTGCTGACGGCCAATCTGGTTTGCATGTTCTCGATGCTGATCTGGGCGGCGGGCCTGCCTGCCAACGAGATCCTGTTGCCGCTGTTGCCCCCCCTGTCACTGTCGGCGGCGCGCTTCGGGCTGGCCGCCGCCGCCCTGCTGCCGTTCTGGATGCTGGTCGAAGGCGCAGGCGTGCTGCGCGGCGCAGGCTGGCTGAAGGGCATCGCGGTTGGCGGCATGATCGGGCTGGGCGGGCTGTTTGTCATTCTCGGTCAAAGCCTGACCGATGCCGTCACCGTCGCGGTGATTTCCGCCACCATGCCGATCGTCGGCATCGCGCTGGAGGTGGTGCTGGATGGCCGCCGCCTGACGCCCGCGCTGGTGCTGGGGCTGGCGCTGGCCGTGGTTGGCGGCATCGTCGCCCTGGGCGGCGGCGTCGGCGGGCTGTCCTTGGGCTTTGGCGCGCTGATCTGCTTTGCTTCGGTGCTGACCTTCACGCTTGGCTCGCGGCTGACCGTCACCGCCTTCCCCGCCCTTACCCCCTTGGGTCGCACCACCGTCACGCTGACCGGAGCCGCCATCGCCACCCTGATCATTGCGCCGCTGCATGCGATCACCTTCGGCCCGGTGCCGGATTTCGGCCTGCTCGGGCCAAAGGAATTCGGCGCGCTGGCGGTGTTCGCCATTGGCTCGCTGGCGGTCAGCCAGGTGCTGTGGATTCTGTCGGTCGGCAAACTGGGCATTGGCCTCGCCGCACTGCACATCAACGCCACACCGTTCTATGTCATGCTGATCCTGTTCGCCTTTGGCGCTGCCTGGAACTGGCAACAAGCCTTCGGTGCCGCCATCGTCGGTGTCGGCGTGCTGGTGGCGCAAGGCATCATCCCCCTGCAACGTCGGGTGCTAACCTTATGAAAACCCTGTCGCAATCGCCACATGATCCAGACTTCGTGCAAAACCCCTACCCGTTCTACGAACAGGCACGCGCGCAAGGGCCGTTCTTCCGCTGGTCAGATTACAACATGGTCTGCACCGGCAACGCCGCCGCCTGCAACGCCGTCTTCCGCGACCGCCGCTTTGGCCGCGAAACCCCGGCTGAACTTGCGCCGAAGATCCCCGCGCATCTGGCACCGTTCTATGCGGTCGAGGCGCATTCGATGCTGGAACTCGAACCGCCGCGCCACACCCGGCTGCGCAGTCTGGTGCTGCGCGCCTTCACCTCGCGCCGCATCAACGCCCTGCAACCGGAAATCGAGGCGCTGTCGCATCAACTGATCGACGCCTTGCCTGCGGGCGGCTTTGATCTGCTGAAACACTTCGGCCAGAAACTGCCGGTCATCATCATCGCCCGCCTGCTCGGCGTGCCCGAGTCCATGTCGGATGACCTGCTGAAATGGTCGAACGCCATGGTCGGCATGTATATGGCAGGCCCAGCCGATCCCATCGCGCGCCGCGCCCGCGAAGACCGCGCCATTGCCGCCACCGAAAGCTTCGTCGCCTTCATGCGGCAATATGTCGAAGCCCGCCGCCAGGACCCGCGCGACGATCTGATCACCTCGCTGATCGCCGCTGAAGAGGCCGGCGAAAAGCTCAGCACCGACGAGCTGATCACCACCTGCATCCTGCTGCTGAACGCCGGCCACGAGGCCACCGTCCACACCATCGGCAATGGCGTGAAAACCCTGCTGGAAACCGGCCACCGCGCCACCGCCAGCAACGCCGAAACCTGCATCGAGGAAATCCTGCGCTTCGATCCCGCCCTGCATATGTTCACCCGCTGGGCTTATGAGGAGATCGAGGTGATGGGCCATACCTTCCACCGTGGCGATCAGGTGGCGCTGCTGCTGGCCGCCGCCAACCGCGATCCCGGCGTCTGGGACGACCCTGATCAGTTCCAGCCCACCCGCCCGATCAAACCAAACGTCACCTTTGGTGCCGGGCTGCACTTCTGCGTCGGCGCCCCCCTCGCCCGGCTGGAGCTGCAAACCGCGCTGCCGATCCTGTTCCAGCGTCTGCCGAAGCTGCGGCTGACCGAGGCGCCAACCTACGGCGATGTCTACCATTTCCACGGCCTGACCCGGCTGTTGGTGCAGGCAGATTAGGGGCCAGCCCCTCGCCCTTCGGGCTCACCCCGGAGTATTTCTGCCAAGATGAATACCCCGTCCTTCATCTTGGCAAAAATACTCTCCGGGGTGAGGGGGCGGAAGCCCCCTGAAATTCGCCTTGCGGAATTTCGCAGCTCTTACAGCGGCAACACCGTCGTCGCCTTGATCTCTTCCATGCTTAAAAGTGCTGTCACGTTGTAGATCTTCACTTCCGAAATCAGCGCCTGATAAAACGTGTCATAGGCCCGCGCGTTCTTCACCCGCACCTTCAGGATATAGTCGATATCCCCCGCCAACCGATGCGCCTCCAGCACTTCCGGGCGCGAGCGCAGCACTTGCAGGAACTTGCGCTGCCAGTCAGCCTCGTGTTCGCTGGTGCGGATCAGCACGAAGAAACACGCCTCCAGCCCCAGGCTTTCGGCGTCCAGCAGGGCGGTCTGCCGCAGGATCACGCCCTGCTCGCGCATGCGCCGGATTCGGTTCCACACCGGGGTTTTCGACGACCCCACCTTGCGCGCAATCTCGTCCAGCGACTGCTCGGCATCGTCTTGCAGCTCGGCAAGAATTTTCCGGTCCAGATCGTCCAGTTGGGCCGCCATTCGCCGCTTCCCCCAATTCGCAGAAATTCATTCCATCTGCCGTCAGTATCGGAACAATCGTCCTTATCCGCAAGGGTATCTGGCCAAATCAGGGGAAAATATCCTATGTTGAGTGCAGAAAACCACGGGGTTTACCCCCAACCGCCCGTTCAACCCAATGAGGCCGCGCATGAGCCGGAAATATATCCCGAAAGTCGTCACCGCCAATGACCTGCGGCTGGGCGATGTGGTCTATCTGGCCGCCGATGACGGCTGGACCCGCCTGCACAGCGAGGCAGAGCTGATCGAAGACGAGGCCCACGCGCAATTGCGCCTGCTGCACGCCGCGGCGCAGCGCAACCTTGTCGTCGGGCCCTATCTCGCCGATGCGAAACCCGGCACGAACGGTCCGGAGCCTGTGCATTTCCGCGAGGCGTTCCGCACCCGTGGCCCCTCCAACTACGCGCACGGCAAGCAAGTGGATCTGGGCAAGCAAGTGGATCTGGCAGATGTATGACTATTCCGATTTCGACGAATCTTTCGTCCGCGCCCGCGTCGCGCAGTTTTCCGATCAGATCACCCGTCGGCTTGACGGCGCGCTGACCGAGGATGAATTCCGCCCGCTGCGGCTGATGAACGGGCTTTATCTGCAACTCCACGCCTATATGCTGCGCGTGGCGATCCCCTATGGCACGCTGAACCCGAGCCAAATGCGCCAGCTCGCGCTGATCGCCGACACCTGGGACAAGGGCTATGGCCACTTCACCACCCGGCAGAACATCCAGTTCAACTGGCCGAAACTGCCCGACGTCCCCGCCATTCTGACGGCGCTGGCCGATGTGCAGATGCACGCGATCCAGACGAGCGGCAACTGCGTGCGCAACGTCACCGCCGATCATTTCGCCGGTGCTGCGGCGGATGAGATCGAAGACCCTCGCCCCTATGCCGAACTGCTGCGCCAGTGGTCCACCGACCACCCGGAGTTCCAGTTCCTGCCGCGCAAGTTCAAGATCGCCATCACTGGCTCCCCCAATGACCGCGCCGTCACCCGCGCGCATGACATCGGCCTGCGCATGGTGCGCAACGCCGCAGGCGAGCCGGGCTTTGAAGTGATGGTCGGCGGTGGCCTTGGCCGCACACCGATGATCGCCTTCACCATCCGCGATTTCCTGCCGGTGGCCGACCTGCTGCCCTATGTGGAGGCCGTGCTGTCGGTCTACAACATCCTTGGCCGCCGCGATAACAAGTATAAAGCCCGCATCAAGATCACCGTGCACGAAACCGGCCGCGACGAAATCGCCCGCATGGTCGAAGAACGCTTCCTGGAAATGCGCCCGCAATTCGGCGGTGCCGATCAGGCCTTGCTGGCCGACATCCGCACCGCCTTCGCGCCGCCGGCCTTCCGCAACGCTCCGGTTGACGCCTACGACGCCTTCTACAAGGCCGACCCGGTGTTCCGCGCCTGGGCCGACACCAACCTTGCCGCCCACCGCAACGACCAATACGCCATCGTCACCATCAGCATCAAAGCCCATGGCCAGACCCCCGGCGATGCGACCAGCGACCAGATGCGGCTGATGGCCGATCTGGCGGAGAAATACGGCCACAACGATCTGCGCATCAGCCATGAACAGAACGTCATCCTGCCGCATGTGCATAAATCCGATCTTCCGGCGGTGCATGCAGCGCTGGCGCAGATCGGGCTTGCCACCGCCAACGTCGGCTTGTTGTCCGATATCATCGCTTGCCCCGGCATGGATTATTGCGCCCTCGCCACCGCCCGCTCAATCCCGGTGGCGCAGGAACTGGCGCTGCGCTTTGAAGAGCTGAAGCTGGAACACGATGTCGGCCCGCTGAAGATCAAGATCTCCGGCTGCATCAACGCCTGCGGCCACCACCACGTCGGCCATATCGGCATTCTGGGCCTCGACCGCGCCGGGGTGGAAAACTACCAGATCACGCTGGGTGGCGACGGCTCGGAAACCGCCAGCATCGGCGAAAAGACCGGCCCCGGCTTTGCCTATGATGAAATCACCCCGGCGATTGAACGCATCATCCAAGCCTATCTGGAAATCCGTCAGGACGCGTCGGAAACCTTCCTGCAAACCTACCGCCGGGTTGGCCTTGCCCCCTTCAAATCAGCCCTTTACGGGGCCGAGGGCGGACGTGATGCCGCGTGACACCACTCGGGGATCGGTGGCCGAACGGGTAGAGGCGCTGAATGCCCGCTACAAACACCATGCGGCCACCTCGGTTCTGGAACATGCGCTGAAGGATCACGATCTGGGTCAGGTGGCGCTGGTATCGTCCTTCGGCGCGGAATCAGTGGTGCTGCTGCATCTGGTGTCGGTGATCGCCCCGGAAACCCCGGTGCTGTTCGTCGATACCCGCATGCTGTTTCAGGAAACGCTGGATTATCAACGCGAGCTGGCCGAAAAGCTGCATCTCTGCGATGTGCGCACCATCCGTGCAGCACAGCCGAAAGTCGCCTTCGAAGACCCAGACGGCACCCTGCATCAGTTCTCCACCGATGCCTGCTGCGGCGTGCGCAAGGTCGAACCGCTGGAGCGTGCGCTGGCGGGCTTTGACGGCTGGATCACCGGGCGCAAACGCTTTCAGGCCGCGACCCGGCAAACCGTCGATTTCTTTGAGGCCGAGGGCGACACCCGCATCAAGGTCAACCCGCTGGCGCATTGGGGCCGCGAAGATCTGGAAGATTATATCGTCAACAACCGCCTGCCGCGCCACCCGCTGGTCGCCAAGGGCTACCCCTCCATCGGCTGCGCCCCCTGCACCAGCCCGGTCAAACCCGGCGAAGACCCGCGCGCAGGGCGCTGGCGCGGCCAGTCGAAAACCGAATGCGGCATCCATTTCATCAATGGTCAGGCCGTGCGCATGAACAAGGACACCGCAGCATGAGCGTTCTCGTCACCGACACGGGCTTTCAGCCCGCCCCGACCGACAGCTTTGTCACGCTGGCCGATATCGCCAGCCATCAGGGCGCGGTCGATCTGGCCCACACCGACGATCCCGAAACGCTGGCGCCCTATCTGGCCAGCCTGACGCTGATCCGTATCTCTTTCCCCGCGTTCAGCGATGGCCGCGCCTTCACCATCGCCCGCCGCCTGCGCGCGCTTGGCTTTGCCGGCACCCTGCGCGCCCACGGCCCGGTGATCGCCGATCAATACCCGATGGCCCGCCGTACCGGCTTTGATCAGGTCGAAATCCCGGATGATCTCGCCGCCCGCCAGCCCGAGGCACAGTGGACCGCCCGCGCCGACTGGAAGGCGCATGACTATCAGTCGCGGCTGCGCGCCTGAGTTCAGGCTTCCCCCAAGCCCCGGAAAGACGTATCTCGAAAGACGAATGAAATGACCGAAGCGACCGTGATGCCCGACGCAAACCACCAGCCCGCAGCCCCCCCCCCCGCTGCCGCCGCCAAACCGCACCTGCCCGATGCCCAGGTGGTGACGCAAGTGACCCACTGGACCGACCGGCTGTTTTCCTTCCGCGTCACCCGCCCGCGCACCCTGCGCTTCCGGTCGGGCGAATTCGTGATGATCGGCCTGATGGGTGATACCGGCAAACCGCTGCTGCGCGCCTATTCCATCGCCTCCCCGGCTTGGGATGAGGAGTTGGAGTTCTACTCGATCAAGGTGCCGGATGGCCCGCTGACCTCCAAGCTGCAACATATTCAGGTCGGCGACGAAATCATCCTGCGCCCGAAACCTGTCGGCACGCTGGTTCACGATGCGCTGCTGCCCGGCAAACGGATCTATTTCCTGTCCACCGGCACCGGCTTTGCCCCCTTCGCCAGCCTGCTGCGCGAACCCGAGACCTATGAGAAATACGAACAGGTCATCATGATGCACACCTGCCGCGAGGTGGCCGAGCTGGACTATGGCCGCCATCTGGTGGAAAGCCTGAAGGATGACCCGCTGATCGGCGAGATGGTGGCGGGCAAGCTGCTGTATTACCCCACCACCACCCGCGAAAACTTCCATCACATGGGCCGCGTCACTGATAACCTGCTGTCGGGCAAGGTGTTCGCCGATCTCGGCCTGCCGAAAATGAACCCGGCAGAAGACCGCGCCATGGTTTGCGGCAGTCTGGCGTTCAACGTCGATGTCAAAGCCATTCTGGAAGGTTTCGGCTTGGTCGAGGGCGCCAACTCTGACCCCAAGCAATTCGTGGTCGAAAAAGCCTTCGTCGGCGACGGCATCTGACGCCACATTCATCTTGGTCTAAATACTCCCGCCGGAGGCTCCTGACATAAATGCCGGGAGCCTCCGGCGGGAGTATTTTTGCCAAGATGAAACGCAAGACCCCCACTTGGCCGCCGAACCGCGGCTTGGACTGTCACCCAACAAGAAGGCCGCGCCGGGTTTCCCCCGCGCGGCCCGATCTTTGCCTTGCGGCAAGGATTACATGCCCAGAGCAGCTTTCACAGCCGCCAGAGCCTCGCCCAGCTTGACCGGGTCAGCAGCGGCAGCGTCAACGCCCGATTTCAGCGCGGCTTTGGTCGCATCGTCCAGCGCGGAGGCGTCGATCAGCGCAGCCACTTTCGCTGCGTCAAAGTTTGCCGGGTCCAGAGCGGCCATCGCATCGGTGGCAGCGTCGGTCACGGCAGCCGCCGCATCGGTGGCAGCTTCGGTGGTTGCGGCAGCGGCATCGGTGGCAGCTTCGGTGGTGGCGGCGGCGGCGTCAGTCGCGGCTTCGGTGGTGGCAGCAGCGGCATCCGTCGCAGCTTCGGTGGTGGCGGCAGCAGCGTCAGTCGCAGCAGCAGCGGCTGCCGCGGCGGCTTCTTCAGCGGCTTTCGCAGCAGCTTCTTCCGCAGCTTTGGCTTCCGCAGCCGCCGCATCTGCCGCAGCCTTGGCCGCTTCAGCCGCCGCCGCCGCGGCTTCCTGAGCCGGCTTCACGCTGAACTGGTAGTAGCCGCCGCCGGCCAATGCGATCAGCACGATGCCAATAAGGACGTTCTTGTTCATGATCTATCTCCTGTCACCGAGTACCCTTCGGTTGCCGCGTTCTATGACAGAATCAGCAACAAAAGGAAAGACCTACGCTGCGCTGCGGCGGCTGCCCCGGCAAAGCATCTGCCGCAGCCAAGCGATTCAGGTTGAAGCCGCCGCCCCGTCCGACTATCTTGCGCCAGCTTTCCACCATTCGAAGGACGACCACCATAGCCCGCAGACCCCACAATGCCCCGCCGCAACGCGACACCGGCCCACGCATCAACGATCGTATCCGGTCCCCCGAGATTCGCCTGATCGGCGCGGATGGCGAAAATGTCGGCGTCGTGACGCCTGCGCGCGCGATGCAGATGGCCGAGGAAGCCGGGCTCGATCTGGTCGAAATCTCTCCGAATGCCGAACCGCCGGTCTGCAAGATCATGGATTTCGGCAAATTCAAGTATGAATCGCAGAAACGCGAAGCCGAAGCGCGCAAAAAGCAGAAGATCATCGAGATCAAAGAGATCAAGTTCCGCCCCGGCACCGATACGCATGACTATGACGTCAAGATGCGCTCGGTGCTGAAATTCCTCGAAGAAGGCGACAAGGTGAAAGTTACCCTGCGCTTCCGTGGCCGCGAAATGGCCCACCAGGAGCTGGGCCTTGAACTGCTGAACCGCGTCGCCGCCGACGTGGCCGAGCAAGGCAAGATCGAATCAATGCCGCGTCTTGAAGGCCGCCAGATGGTGATGATGATCGGCCCGAAGTAAGGCTTGCGTCAGATTGTGCGAGATAAGGGGGCCGCAAGGCCCCTTTTTGTTGGGTGGTGGTGGTGAGACGCGGGCGGCAGGCTGAAGCTTCGCGCGGGGGCAGCGCAGTAAGGCGGGACCTGAAGGGCTGGCAAGAAGCCTTCGCAAACATTGATGAAGACGACATCTGTCTGTAGGCTCAATCCAAATACTTAAAGCATGCCCTGCGACAACTTGAGAGTGCTTATGTGATTGATCAAATTCACCACTACTGCTCACCTTCCGTCTTTCTTTCCCTGATCAAGAACAAAGAGCTTTGGCTCACGTCACTTTCACAGTCAAACGACCAGCTTGAAGGCACTTGGATGCTACGGCATTGGCTCGATAAGTTCGATAGCCGCGACACGAAGAAGCGGCTGAAACGCAAAGGTGCAATGCTTGTCGTAGAGGGAGTGCTAGGCCGTGTTGACAAAAGGGATTCACAGGACGTGCTGAACGTGATTCAAGCTGGTATCTGCGATGGAGACCAGCTTGGCACGAGACCTGATGTC
>WRPH01000042.1 GCA_009773375.1 Paracoccaceae bacterium | reverse complement strand
GTCGCCACCCGCTACGACAAAACCGCAGAGAGCTTCCTGGGCTTCATCGACATCACCTCGATCCGCATCTGGCTCCGCCATTTGTCAACATGACCTAGACCCTTTTCTCGGCAAGCAGCGATGAGCGAAGTAGCGTATTCAGCGCGCTCTTCATCAGTAATCCGCGCTTGGCCCGTCCACTGACGATCCCTAGGGCTGTGAACTTGGAAGTCGCAGCGAAAGAAATGTGCACCTTTGTCAGCACTGCTTGTCAGTTCGCCGCTCATCTATCAGTCTCCAATTCCTGTGCTCAATCGATCATCTTCATCATCGTCACCCTGCCCTCGGCAATGCAAAGGGTAGTTTTGCCCTTATAAAGGGTTGCCTGCCTTCTTGCCCGGTCAGTGCTCGTCCTTCAAGCCCTGCAAATAGCTCAACCCTCGATGGTCGCACAGATCGCGACTGTCGCTGCCTTTCCTGCGGCAAAAGCGATTATCCTATTGGGCCGAAGCCGATGCATCAAGACATGCCCATGCGGCGGATCCACAATTGTGCCCATTTCGAATTGCGCCAGACCAAGGTAGCCCATTGTATCATTGGCAAGCAGCGAATCCCTGCTGCTCCTTCAAACCGTGAATCTAAGAAACTGGCTGGGCACGCACCTGCGGTCGAGCCGTTTGGCCCTTCCTGCGGGGAAAGTACCCGGTCCGTTCTTCACCGGCATGCGCGCGCCTGGTCGCGCAGGACTGCGTAATCGTTGAACATCCGGACGACCGTCGTGCCATCTGGCAGTGCATCCATCTCGTCCGCTGCGCGGGCCTGATCCGTGATGCTGTACTCAACTACGGGCGGGCATAGTGACCGACAATTAGAAGCGCCCGTCGCGCATGCGCTGAGCCAAAGCATCGCGATCTTGGGGACGACGGCTGGCGGCGTCCAGCATCTGGCGTTGGATTTCATGGGTTCTCTCCGAATTTGAAAGACGCTCTGCCAGTCGCCCAGTGCGTTCCCCAGCGCGGCGGAGGTTGAGCAAGCACAGGGCGAGGGTGGCGGTGGCCAGAAACAAGCCCATCGCTTTGTGCGCAGGGCCGCTGGCGACGATGGCTGTGATCCAGCCCATCACCGCTGGCCTCGTTTCCAGTCGTCGATCCGTGCGCGGATGGCGACGGCGATGCCGATCAGGGCCACAGCGATGAAGACCCAACGCAGGGTGTCGAGATACGGCACCAGTGGCAGGATGGCGGATTGGGTTTCTGCCAGGACGTCTTGCGCCACCTCGACCCCGGCCGCGCCGATGGTTGCTAACCCTGCAGCACCGCCGCCTTTCAGAGTGCGGCTGTCGGCCAGGACTTCGCGGGCAGGAACCACTTCCGGCACGAAGGGCGTGGCGCGGGGAGTGAAGGGTTCACCCCACGACCGGGCGGGACCGAGATCAATGTGCATGAAGCCCGAGCGCGGATAGGTGCCAAAACCCAAAAATCCCACGGCGCGGGCGGCTGCGGCGAAGGTGGCCGGATCATGGTTCGACATGGCGATGTCAAACGCCGTGCCCAGCATGTGTTTTGAAGCTGGGGCCCCGCCAACCGCGCGGTTGTGGCTGGGGCTGCGATAGCCGGAGCGGACGATCAGCGGCTTGCCGAGGCGGTTGCGCAAGGACTGCAGCTTGTCCATGGCCTCGGTGTTGATCTTGATCGCCCCGGTGCCACGGCAGGCGATCTCGGCTGGGGAGAAGCTGGGCCAGCGCCAGGCAGATTCAGGCACATCGCGGAAATGGGCGTAGGTCGTGGTCGGCATGGGGTTCTCCAGAAATGCAAAACCCGCCTCTGGGGCGGGTGGGGTGACAGATTCAGTGGTGGGTGGTGTTCGTCAGTCGGTGCGGCTGCGCTGGAACGCTTCGAACATCAGATCGCGCATGGCGCGGATATCGGTTTCGATCCGTTCCAGCCGGTCTGCATCGCCCTTGCGATCCTCGGCGCGCTGTCGATCAACGCGGTTGCGCTCAGCCAGCAACTCGCGGTCCATCCGCGCCAACATCGCGTCATTGGTGAAGGCCCGGCGCGTGACGGCTGCGAGAAGCGCGAGGAAACCCCCAATCAGCGCGGTGATGGCGGCGGTCAGGCCATTATCGCGGAAGGCTTGCGCGATGGTTTCAAAAAGGTTGGGCTCGTCACTCATGGGGTGTCCTTCGTTATCGCGGTCCTGCGGTTCAATAATCGGTCTCGACGTAGACGCCGGAGCAGTCATAGGCGACGGTCGCGGCGGTCGCGCCGGAGTTCATGTAGTTGCGGGGGCTTAAAAGCTGAGTGGCGGCGGGTATGTCGGCTGTGAGGGTGAACTCGACGGCTGCGCCGCTGACTTCCTCAACCACGCGCACGCCGATATCGGATCCATTCGGGGCGGCAGCGATGTAGAGTGTCAGCACGTTCGTCAGGCTATTGACCGGAAAGCTGGCACCGAGGTCGGTCAGGCTTGGCGCACCGGAGCCGTCGTTGCGTACCAGCTGCCAATTGGTGTGGGTGCCGCGCTGGAAGCCAATGCCTACGGCGTTCACCACGGTTGCCAGCGTCAGCGTTGTGGCGAGCGCCGCGACAGACCCGTAAAGCCCGAAGAACCCCATGCCGGTTGCCTGCAAAGTCGTCAGCGACAGCCGGTTGACGTAATTCCAGCCGCCAAGCCCATCGGCATTGCCGCGCCAGCAGACCCAGCCAGCTGAGCGTTCCTCGGCCACAGCATCCGCTGTTGCCGCACTGGTCACGCGCCAGCGCCGCATGCTGGTTGAGAGGTTTGTGGTCGCCAAGGTCGGCGTCGCAACTGTACCGACAGCTGTGCGCGGCATGCCATTGGTGTTGACCGTTGTGCTGGTCGAGGGCGCCCAAGTCGCAATCCGGTTCACCCCGAAATGCGGTTGCAACGGAAAGAACCGGCCTGAGGGGCGCTGCACATCCAGCCATCCGGCCCCGGCGCGGTCGCGGGCATAGACCGCCAGTTTTCCGGCTGGTGGCGGCGATGGGGCAGCGGGAAGGCTGGGCATCAACAGCGGTTCAGGCAGTTCGACCCGCCCTGATGCTCGGTCGATCCGGATCGCGTCATAAAAGGTCGAGCCATTTGGGCTGACCTTGAAGCTGAAATCGTCCGATCCGAGCAACCCGATCAGCGCCCGCGCTGAAAAGCCGGTCTTGAAGGCGAAGGCGGCATCATTGCCGGGGGCGTTCTTGTTGAACGTCGCCTCGATCCCGGCCCCGGCGTTATTGAACAGCATGGCCGGAGCGTTGATCGAGAAGCGGTTGGTGCTGTCCGCTGCTGCGCCACCGAGGCCCAACAACTGCGCCGTCAGGTTCGCTTGCGGCATGCCAACCTGCGTGACCGTATTGGCAAAGGTCACTGTTGGCGTATTGACCACGGTGGTGCCGCCTGCGCCTGAGGTGGCCGAGCCGATGTTCACCACGGTGTTGGATCCGGAGGCCCCGCCAGTGCCGAGGTTCAGGGTTTTGGAGAGGCCGGTGGTCGTGGCTCCTGTGCCCAATCCATATGTAGCGGTCGTCGCCGCCGTGCCGATAGTGGCTACGGCTGCTGATACAGTGACTGTCCCAGAGGCTGTCAGCGTTCCGGAAAACGTCTTGTTGCCGCTGAAGGTCTGCGTGCCCGCAAGGATCGCCAGTTCCGACGAGGAGTTGGGCAGGGTGAAACTGCGCGTGGTGCCGGTGCTGATGCCAGACAGAGAAAACAGCGCTTTTTTCGTCGGATCGACGGCATTTACCAGACTGAAGATCGCGTCTGAGACATCCTGCGGCACGCCGACCGGACCCCATGCGCTGCCATTCCAGACAACAAAAGCAGACTCATCTGCGATCCAGGCGAGCCAGCCCGGTCGTGGCACCAGCCGCATCCAGACGCCATCGACCCAAAAGGCAACGTTCAGATCCCAGCCCGCCCAGAGTCCATTGGCACTGGACGCGACGATATGGCGATTCCCGTCGGCCGGGTTGGCGGGTGGGGATGTCAGGTTCCGATCCAGCACCGACAGCTGCACCATGGCATCGAGCAGGCGCAGGGCTTCATTGTGGGTGACGTGCTTCTGAGCCTGCGATGCCAGGATGTAAGGCAGCAGGAGATGGGTGGTGATGTCAGACATAGGAAAGCCTTCAGAAAGTGAGGGTGACGGATCGCCCAGCGCCACGACCGATCAGGGCGGAGAGCTGGTAGATGCGGATTGAGAGGGTTTGGCCGGGCCCGAGGAGGGATCCCCAATCGGCGATCTGCTGGGCGGCGGTGTAAGGGGCCGAGGTGGTGGCAACTTGTAAGGTTCTCTTACGAGTTGCCCCGTCGAGAACGTCGACCTCATAGGCCTCAAAGTCTTCCGCCAAAGGCACATCGCCAGCGCCCCAGTTGTCGGCGGCAAGAGAGCGCGACCGGCGCGTCCAGCGGATCGTCAGATCGCCGGGGTTGCGCGCGGTGCGCCATGGCTGTTCGACATGGCCGACGGAGAACGGCCGCAGCCCAGCGCCTTCAGGCGTGAAGCTGGTGGCGACAAAGGTCTCGTCGCTGACCGGGTGTTGCGCCGGGCCGATGCGCCAATTCCATGGCAGACCAAGATCGGCCTCAGCGATCGGCAGCGATGCCAGCGCCGCATCCAGCACGACAACCCGCGCGCCGGTTGGCACCATGCTGACGACCGCGTTCTCTGTGCCGCGCTGGCCACGCAGGAGGCGAGTCAGGCAATAGCGGCCAGGTGCGATCAGCTCAGCCGCGCCAGCCTGGATGATCTCCCATTGCCCCGCGCCGGTCTCGACGGCCAGCGCATTGGCCCCGCCCCAAAGTGCAATATCGGTGACGCTTTCCAGCGTGCCGGAATAGAGATCGACCACCAGCGTATTGCCGAGATCGAAGCGCGAAACCGGGCCCGCATAAAAGTCTGCTGCGAGCACGCCGATCCGGGCGCGGCTGTCGAAACTGGTCAGCATGTCAAAGCCATCTGTCGACGCGCTGCGATAGACTGCCATTTCTCCCGGCCATGGTTTGGCATGTGCGGCGATCAATGGTCGATGCGCAGGCTGGTCCTCGCGCAGTTGCGGCAGATCAAGCAGAAGCACATCGGGAGTGCCGAACACCGTCGGCGTCGACAGCGTGGCCGGGCGTGGATCGCCGGGTGGCAGATCGTAAACCGCGCGGTCTTGCCGCACGGCATCAATGCTGCGCAGATCAGAATCGGCAATGGATACCAGCCGCATTTCCGTCAGGCGGCCATCATGATCGAGGAGGATCACGTCGCAAGGATCCAGCGCCAGCCTTGAGGGCGGCAGGCGAAACACCGCGCTCTCCCTCCCGACCCACGCTTCCATCAACGCACGGCGGCAGCGGCGTTCGGCCTCCTCGGGTGGCACGGCCATCGGAAAGGCCTCGGACGCGATGCGCGTGGTATCAACAGTGATGCGTCGGGCTTCGACCTGTGCTGCGTCGTAATCCTCGTCGGCGCGGGCGACCTGCCATTTCAGCGCCTGGGGCAGTTCAGTTTCCTGCGCGCGGGTCAGTTCCATAACGTCGCCTTGCGCGGAGGATGGAGCGACCATGCTGTCCGGGGTGACTGTGGCGCTGGCAATCCGGCCCCGCATCAGAAAGCGAATGCGTCCTTCGCTCTCGACAGCATCGAAGCCGAAATGCCGTGCCAGCGTGGAAATCGAGGCGCGTGGCGCTTCCAAGGCCGAAATCACATAGCCCTCAACCGCACCCCAGAGGCCGGAGACGTCGACGTAATCTTCCGGCATTCCTGCGCGCAGACAGAGGTGCCGCACCAGCGCCGCCAGCGATACCGCACCAAGCCGTCCGGTCAGCCAATGTCCGCGTCGCCAGTTCGGACCATCGGTCCAGACATCGGTCAGTTCTGGAAAGAACGGATAGGGTCGGGCATCCCAGGTCCAGGCGGCGCATTCAGGCACATGGACCATCGGCGCAGAATAGATAGAGGAGGTCGGATTGTTCGCCGCTGCACCCCAGAATAGATAGGTCGCCTCAAAATAGGCCCGCTGGATCGCATCATCGCGCCAACCACGTGAGAAGTAGGGCGTGAAGCTTTCCGACGATTTTGGATCAAAAAACACGTTCGGCTGATTGGTGCCACGGTCGATGGCTGGGCAGCCCAATTCCGTGAACCAGATCGGTTTTGACTGCGGCACCCACGATGTTGGCGTCCCACTCTCCACCCCACCCGGACGATTGAAATGCGGATTTTGCCACCAATTTTTTAGGTCCTTGAAGCGGAAGACCCAAGGTTTGGCCGCTGCGCCATCGGTGATAGGCGTGCGGACTTGCGCTGTTCGGTCGGCAAGGCTGGCATAGAACCAGTGAAATCCCTCGCCACCGACAATGTTGGATTGCAGATAGGCGCGTTCATAAATCGCAGGCGCGAGGGCCGCATCGGCATGATCAAACCCGTCGCGCCAGTCGGACAGCGGCATGTAATTGTCGATGCCGATGAAATCGATATTGGTATCCGACCAGAGCGGATCTAGGTGAAAATACACATCACCGCTGCCATCGCCCGGGTGGTGGCCAAAATACTCCGACCAATCGGCCGCATAACCAATCTTCGGCCCAGCGCCGAGGATCGCCCGCACATCAGCTGCGAGGCTTTTGAACGCCGTGACAGCGGGATAGCTGCTGGCCCCCGAGCGGGTGGTGGTCAGTCCGGGCATTTCCGAGCCGATCAGAAAGGCGTCCACGCCTCCGGCCGCTTTGCACAGGTGCGCATAGTGCAGGATCATCCGGCGCAGGCCCCATTCCCCGATAGGGCCGGTCCAGTCGACGGTTTCGCCGGAAACGGTAAAGTTGGCGGGCGCGGCTGTGCCAAACAGCGCCGCGACCTGCGTGGCAGCGGTCGCGGTCTTGTCCACCGACCCGGAAAAGCCCGCTGCCGGGGAACAGGTGATACGCCCGCGCCAGGGGAAGGTCGGCTGGCCCGAGGTGGCGGCATTGGTGCTGTAGGGGTTCGGCTTGGTATTGCCCGGCGGGACGTCCATCAAGATGAAGGGATAGAAGGTTACGCGCAGTCCGCGATCTTTCATCTCTTGGATCGCCTGCACAACGGCAAAGTCGGCAGGCGTGCCGCCATAGACCGGCCGGTTCTCTGCATCGCGGCTTACCAGAAACGCATCCGCGCGTGCGACACCGTTCACGGACCAGGGGGATGGCGTGGTGGTCTTGGCCGCCACCTCGACGCCCGGCCGCACCTTGCAGTTCCCCGCGCGCAGATCATCCCCAAACCAGGCCACCACAAGACTGACGCTTTCCACGGCAGGGGCCAAGGATTGCAGCCGATCCAGCGCCACCACCATGTCGGCAGTATCGGTGATCGCGTTCAGGTTTTCCGCAACGGTCGCGCCGCCAGCGCCGCTGGTTTTCTTGACCGGCGCGGTCGCGTAGCTGAATTCACCCGAAGCTGGGATCAGCGTCACCGCCTTGACGAGCCCCTCGGCCGTGTCGGGATCAGCCAGCGGCCGGAACACCTCAAAACTGATCTGTGGGAGGCGGTTGCCGAAACCGCTGAGGTCCAGTTCTTCAAATACGACATAGGCCGTGCCGCGATAAGCGGGCGTATTGGTCGCTCCCATCTTGGCCGAAATGAACGGATCCGGGTTTTGGAACTCGTCGCCGGGATACCAGCGCCAGGTGACTCCGGCCATGTCCATGGGCTTGCCGTCCGCCCAGACGCGACCAATGCCGGTGATTTCGCCTTCGCAGAGCGCCACCGCAAACGACGCATAGTAGAGGTATTCTGTGGTTTTGACCTTCGGGCCGCCACCCTTGCCGCCGCCTTGGCTGGTGGTCTTGGTCTCTTCGCGGAAATCCGTCGCCCAGATGATATTGCCGCCGATGCGCATGCGACCGAACAGGCGCGGGAGCACGGCCCCTTCGGTCGAGGACGTGATACGAAGGCTGTCTAGCCGCGCGCCCTCGATGCGTTGGGTCGGTGCGAGTGACGAGACGATCCAGCTGTCGACGACCGACCCGATGGTCGAGCCGATGAAGCCACCGATGGCCGCACCGGAAAAGCCGAGGATGGCACCGCCGAAGCCAGCACCAATTGCGGAGCCGACGGCCCCGAGAACTAAAGTTGCCATTATGAAGATCTCAGATGCTGCTTGGGAGCGGAAACAGGAAGGCAAAAGCAATGCGCCGCCGCCAAGTGGGGGTCAGGACTTCCTCGACCACGCCCAGCCGTTCATAGGCATGGATGAAGCGGTCAGGCGCGGTGAGGATCCCGACGTGTTTGGCGATGGCGCGTGGGGCCATACGGAACAGGACAAGTGCGCCGGGACCGACATCACTCATTGCAATCGGGATCAGCATTGATGCGGCACCGTTCGCCAGCACCTCATGCGGCCCTGTTTCGCCCCAATCCCGAGTGTAGGGCGGGATCGAGAACGGTTCGTCGCCGACCACCTCGCGCCAGATGCCACGTGCAAGGCCAAGGCAATCGCAGCCGACCCCGCGAAGGCTAGCTTGATCGTGGTAGAGCGTGCCAAGCCAAGACCGCGCGACGGCGATGACCAAGGCGGAATCTGCAGTCATCACAGCACGTTCCCTTCATGGCCGCCGTCCTGGCTGGCATAGCGCAGGACTGCATCTTGGCCGGGGATGTTGGGAAAGCCTCGGAAGTTGGCGACATTCGCGAACTTGGCGCTGCAGGTGGCGATGCGCTTGTCACAGCCCGCCCGCGCTATGAAGCCGTCGCCCTCGGTGATGGCGCGCACCGGGGCTTCCAGCAGGGTCAGGGTGGCGATGGTATCGGCCATTCCATGTGCTAGGACTTCCGTGGTGCGCCCGGCATTGGCACCGCTGGTCCAGGTGATCGTGCCCGATGTGAACCATCCAGAGTCAAATCCGGACAGCCCCGAAGCCATGAATGCCCGGTCCCGCAACAGGTCAGTGACCACGCCCGTGCCCCTATAGGCGGCGTTTTCCAGATCGATGCCACAACGCGCATCACCCAAGCTCGCGTCGCACCCTGCCTGAAACGTCCGTCCGACCGTCTGCCCCAACACATGCGCCATTGACCGAACCTCTGCGACGAAGGCCATGCGGCCGCGCCGGATTTGTCCCACTGCACCCCGGCGCAACAGTACGCGCTGGCTGGTGTCGGCCCAATTGACCCGCCACAGCTCGACCGCAGCATTGTCCCAGCGCCCGTCAAGAATGTCGGTTTCCGTGATCCGATCGGAGGTCAGCACGCCGCTTGCGTCTTGCGCATCGACGGCCAGATCGGAGCCAGCGCGAATTTCCGACGCGGCAAACCCGCTTTCGGGTTCAAAGTCGGTGCCATCGAAAGCCAGCGCGCGATCATGGTCCGTGAAGCCCAGCGCCACGCCATCGCTGCGCGAAATCCGCCAGCACCAGGACAGGGTGGTGGTGCCATCATCGAGGTGGGCCTGCAGCGCAGGGGAGAGGTTTTTCATCTGCGGATCTCCAGCAGTGGGATGGAAGTGATCGATCCGAGCCTCTCAAAATCGAGGGTCACGTCGAGGGTGTCGCTGTCGAAGCGGACCGGCACATCGAATTCGAAACCGGCGCGGACGATGACGCCATTGGCCGGAGCGATGGTGAAGGTGATGACGCCGGTGGTCGCATCCAGCGTCCAGCCCGACATCTGCTCAACCATGCCCAGCGCCACGCGAACAGTACCAGCCACGGGTTTGGCAATCGTCCGCGTCCAGCTTTGCGCACCCGAGGCATAGTGTTTGGCCAGTTGGAAGGATTTCAGGCTACCGGTGCCGGTCTCGATCTGCTGATCGGTGGGGGTGATCGCCTGCGATGGCAGGCAGGACTTGTAGTCGGCCCAATCCTTGTAGCGAAAGCCGTGCAGGCGACCATTGCGGGCCTCGAAGAACGCGACGACAGATGCCAGGTCGTCGGCACGACGGATGCCATAGGCGACATCATAGCGGCGGCGGCTGTTGGCCCAGCTGGCGTTGCGCTCCTCGTCGCCGCTTGCCAGTTCCACAATTTGGGTGCGCCGCTCCGGCCCACCGCGCGCGCCGCGGCTGATGTTGTCGGGGAACCTGACTTCGTGGAAGGCCATCACATGCCTCTCCGGCCAAGCGACACGGCGCGGGCAATGTCTGCCGCCACCTGCGTGCGCGATTGCCGGAAGCTTTCGGCATCGCGCGACATGATGGTGACGTTGACGTTGGGGGCGCTGGACTGACCATAGCCAGCCGCCTCCCGGCGCGACAACACGCGCTCGCCCCGTTGCAGGATCGCCGGAACCTCGTCGGGGCGCAGTCCCGCCCAGCCTCCCGCATGCATGCGCGGGGCACCGGCGAAGGCCATGGCGGGGACCATGCGTTGGCTGCCCGCCGTGCCGACCACGCCACCGGCATGCAGGATATCCGCGAATAAACCACCCGCACCGCCCAAGGCGCCCGAGAGGGCATTGGCAATCGGGCCAAGGATGAAGCGCCGCGCCGCCAGCTTCGCCAGATCGGCGATCATCGAGGTGACCAGGTCGCGGAAATCCAGCTTGCCGGTTTTCACGAACTCGCCCACTGCGTTCTCGGCCGAGGTGAAGGCCCCGACCAGCGCGTTTCCGATATCACCACCGATATCGCGTGCCTTGGCGGCATAGTCGGCGAGCGCTGCGGTGACTGCGCCCCAGCCGGTTGCGGCTTGCCCCGCGCCCTCGGCTGCTGCCGCCCCGGCATCGCGTGCGGCGGCTCCTGCACCACCGGCAGCGGCGGCAGTGTCGTCCAATTCCAGACCGAGCGCATCGGCCGAGGCCGCGGCATCGGCCAGTGCGGCTTCAGCTTTGGCACCGGAGCCTGTCACCGCGTCTCGCAGCGCTTGCCAACTGGCAAGCGGGCGGCCCGCGGCGTCGGCAAGCATCCCTGCGGCCTCGCGGTAACCGTCGGCGCGGGCGCGGGCGTCGTCGGCTATTGTGCCAAGACCGAGGTCAGGTGGTTCCAGATAAGTGCGCGACAGCGCGGCGGAGAAGGCATCGGCTGCGGCGGCACCCGCTGCCGTTGCCGCACCTTCAAACGGGTTGCCGATCCGCGCCAGATCCACTGGATCCAGCGTGCCGATTCTGATGCCACCTTCACCTGTTGCCCATTCCGGCAGCAGGGCCAGAGCTGCGTTTAACCCGTTGATGAAACCGTTGATGCGGGTGACGACGCCGTTCAGCATCGCTTCAACGCCGGAAATCAGCCCGTTCGCGGCTTGGAACGCAAAGTCACCAATGGCGCCGGGCAGACTGCCCCAGATCGCCACGGCCGCATCATAGGCTCCTTGGAAAATGGCCGCCGTCCGGTCGCCGAAGCTGACGACTCCTGCAATGGTGCCTTCGAGTGCAGAGAGCCCGGCCGCTTTCAGCCCCTCCCAGCCAGCAGCCATATTGGCAAAGGCGGCGTCGAGCGACAGGCCGATGCGCGACCAGACCTCCTTGGCCAGATCGCCAAGAAGCCGGAACGCTTCGCCCACGCCGCCGACCCGGGTGACAAGTTGCGAGAATTGATAGACCAGTTCACCCGCGCCGACGATCAGCGCACCGATCCCCGTGCGGATCAGCGCACCACGCAGGAAGATTAGTGCTGTGGCCAGGCCGCGCACGGACAGGGCAGCCGCCGCCATGCCCGCCACCCAGCGCCCGGCCATGATGCCTGCGAAGGTGGCGGCGTAGGTCGTCAGCCGTCCGAGGTTGTCGAACAGCGACGTGATTGCGCGCCCAATAGGTCCTGTCGCGCGCGCCATATCGGCAAGTTTGGTAGCAATCGTCTCAAGCGCCGGTGCAACTGCGACGGTCAGGCGGTTGGTCAAGCCGATCCAGATAAGGCTGAGGCGCGCGATTGCATCACCCGTGCGCTCGATCTGCGCGGCATCGCTGGCGCTGACCGCCACTCCGAAGTCACGCACGTCCTGCGCTGCTTCTCGCAGCGTTGCGGAATCAATGCGCAGGAAGGCTAGCGCGGCCTTGTCGCCAAAGAGGTCCGAGGCCACCGCAGCACGTTCCGCTTCAGGTACAAATTGGATTAGCGCCTCCTGAATGGCAATGATGCGCTGGTCGAGCGGCAGGGCCTGCAATTGCGCCGCTGTCAGATTCAACCGCTGCAACGCCCCCACCGCGGATCCCGATCCTGCGGCAGCTTCCGACAGGCGCGTGGTCAGCTTCTTCGTCGCCTGTTCGATCTCGCCCATCGACACGCCCGCGAGTTCCCCGGCCCATGTCAGGGTCTGCACACTTTCCACCGTGGTCCGCATCGATTGCGCTAGCTTGGCCTGTGCGTCGACATTCGCGAGGCCCGAGCGGATCATCGCCACGCCTGCCGCAGCAGCAGCGACAGTCACCGCAGCCAATGCAATCCCGGCCTTGCGGGCGAAGCTGCCAAGACGGGTGTTGGCCAGCTCCATCTCGGAGGACAGACGGCCAAAGCCGCGCGATCCTGCCTCGCCGATACCTTCCAGCTCGGCGCGCACCTGACGGCCGCCTTCTGCCACGAGGCGCACAGAGACCCTCTTGTGTGGATGCCGCCCGGTTTGCAAGGACATTTTGAACCTCTTGAACATGTGATCGAGTGCGCGCTTGTGTCAGGCCTTTCGATGCGGCTCTTTTCAA
>WRPH01000041.1 GCA_009773375.1 Paracoccaceae bacterium | reverse complement strand
ACGATACTGGCCCAGCGCCGCTGCGGGTGGCAGAACGAGAGAGGGAAGGCCAAGCGTTTTTCGTTTGGCGGGTATGATGGCGGGTAGCGCGAGGATTCCTCTAAATTATGCAATGATTTCAATAGTAAATGGCGGCCCCGGAAGGAATCGAACCCTCAACCTCGGACTTAGAAGGTCCTTGCTCTATCCAGTTGAGCTACGGAGCCGCGTTTTGCCTATTTGCGGCAGGTTTGGGCGTTACGCAAGGCTGCGCGTCATGAAAACCGAGTTCGGGTCTTCCGAGTAGCCCTCAAACGGCGGGCAATCGACGAAGCCGGCTTTGTAATACAGCGCGCGGGCGGCGACGAAGGTGGGCTGGATGCCGGTTTCCAGCGACAGGCGTTGAAACCCCGCCGCCTTTGCCTCGACCAGAAGGTGTTCCAGCATGGCGCGCGACAGGCCCCTGCCCCGCGCCTCGGCCAGAACGTGCATCGACTTGATCTCGGCATGGCCTGCGTCGATGCGCTTGAAGGCGCCCATCGCCAAGGGCTGCCCGGCCTCACGCAGCACAAAGAACGACACTTCAGGGGTCGCAAGCTGGCCCGCGTCCATCATGTGGATGCTTTCGGGCGGCGTGTCGGCGTGCATGTCTTCGGTATGACGCTGCATCAGCAGCGCAAGATCCGCGCCCAACGGGCTTTCCTTGGCGATGGTAAAGGTCATCAGTTACCGCCCATCTGCATCATGTCGACGCCATTTACCAGCAACCCGCCCTCGGGCGTGGTTTCCAGATCCCACACCAGCGTGCCGTTTTCACCGGGTTTTGCCATGCCTTCGGCCATGCCCAGCATCGGCGCGACCTGCATGCCGATGTCTTCGGGGGCTGCGGTCAGCGCCTGCTTGACGGCGGTAATGCCGGTCGCGGTGATGGTGGCTTTGCCCTGCGGAACCGTGGTTGCGGGGCCAGCCGAGAAGTTGGCCTGATAGGTCAGCCCGTAAAGCGGCGCGGTGATGCTTCCGGGGGCAAGCGTGATATCCACCACGCCATCGGGCAGCAGCGCCGCCAGCAGCGCCTGATCCTGTTCAGGCGTGTTCGGCTGCGGGTTGGCCAGATCGAGCGTTTGCAGCAGCATCGCTGCAGGTGCCGCAAGGTTGAAGCGCGAGGCGGCGAAATCGAGGCTCAGCGAGGTCGGCACCAGTTGCGCCGCCCAGTCCGGCACGAGGCCCGCAGGCAGGCTCAGGCCATTCAAGGTAAACGCCTCGCGGAACAAGCCGTCTGTCACCACGCCATTGGCTTCAACCGTCACCGCCATATCGGCCAGCCCGAAGGCCCCCATCGGCGAGTCGACGGCGATCATGTTCAGCGTGCTGGTGGAAAGCATGTTTTCAAACAGCGGCAGGCCATCGGTCAGAATGGTTTTCAGCGAGGCCTGCTGGGTGGCAATTGCGGCTTCATCGGGGTTGGCGACAAAGAACGCCACCAGCTTGTAAAGCGCGTCCGGGCGCAGGCCGGTGATGCTGGCGTTACCAGTGGTGGTTTCCGCCGTCATCTTCAACTGCATCGGCGCGCCGTCCATGCCGGGCAGCTGAAAGCTTTCGGCAAGGCCTTCGGCGGCAAAGGTGGACTGGCTGTCTACCCCGGTTTCGCCCGCTTCAGAGGTGCCCTCAAAGCTGGCAGAGGCGACGGTATAGCTGACATCGGTGGCCATGCCCTGCGGGTCGGTGATCTTTTCCGTCACCACAATATCGGTCAGCCTGGTGGTCGAGGTCGAGAACGCGCCAAGCGCTTCATCAAAGGTGCCGGTGCCAGACAGATTGCCGATCTTCACCGAAATATCGGCCTGACCGGGGACGGTCATGGTCAGGTCAAGCGCCTGATCTTGCTCCACTTCCCAGGTGCCATCGCCGTTGTCGGTCAGACTGAACTCGATCGGTGTCACGCTGGATTGCACCTCGGCCGGGGCCTTGGCGATCAGCGGCGCGAAATCGAGCGTCACGGCATAGGCTTCGCCTTCCGGCGCGACGGTGACAACACCTTCGGTGGCCCCCAGATAGGTTTGCAACGTGGCGGTCAGCGCGGCGGCACCTTCCGGCGTGGCTTCGGCGGCGGCAATGCTGGCGACAAGGCTGAGCGGCAGCGCAAGAATGGGGGCAAAACGCATCGGGGAACCTTTCAGAGCGCAAATGAAAAAGCCCGCCGTGCAGGGCGGGCTTCGGAAAAACCTAAAAAATCAGTGCGTCCAGGCACCCTTGCGGTCGGTCGCGAAGTTTTCACCATAGCCGCGCTGCCGGATCAGCGGCTTGCGCTTTTGCGGCTCGGACACGTCAAATTCGATGCCCTTGGCCGTGGCATAGGCCTCGGCGGCTTCGCGACTGTCAAAGCGCAGCTTGACCTGGGTTTGCGTATCGGAACTGCTGGTCCACCCCATCAGCGGATCCACCTCACGCGCGGAGGCCGGGGCGAATTCCAGCACCCATCCGGTGGCTTTGGCAGTGCCAGACTGCATCGCGGTCTTGGCGGGCTGATAGATGCGAGCACGCATGTCGAAAACTCCGTTTGCTTGGAGAGGTTTATTCCGAAAATGGCGGGAAAACGCAAGCCCGGAAGGGGCTGCCGGTTGATCGCGGGGAGTGTGGGTGGGGTGTGTGGTGCGACCAACCGGCAGCGAAGTAGCTGCTTGCAGGGTCAGATTGCCAAAGGTCGGCCCGCAAAACAATCTTTAATTGAGCCTTTGAATTGTGTTTTCGTTAAAATTGTATCTCGTTTGTTCACTTTGTCGCAAGATTGGTTAACAGCAGCTTTCCGTGCCCCTTCCCCGTGAACAAAAACGGAATAGATTAGCCCATCGGAGGGAATCACCCATGCCCCACAACAACGACAACGCCCTGACCGTGCGCCCCGAGGTGCTGACCCGCCCCAAGCTGGAGGGCGGCCGTAAATTTGTGCTGCACACCCAGTTTCAGGCGGCGGGCGATCAGCCGACAGCGATTGCGGAACTGTCGCGCGGGGTCTTGGCGGGGGAACATGATCAGGTGTTGTTGGGCGCCACCGGCACCGGCAAGACCTTTACAATGGCGAAGGTGATCGAACAGACCCAGCGCCCGGCGATCATTCTGGCCCCGAACAAGACGCTTGCCGCGCAACTATACGGCGAATTCAAGAACTTCTTCCCCGATAACGCGGTGGAATATTTCGTTTCCTACTACGATTACTATCAGCCCGAAGCCTATGTGGCGCGGACCGATACCTATATCGAGAAGGAATCGCAGATCAACGAACAGATCGACCGGATGCGCCACTCGGCCACGCGGGCGCTGCTGGAACGCGATGACGTGATCATCGTGGCGTCGGTGTCGTGCATTTACGGTATCGGTTCGGTTGAGACCTATTCGGCGATGACGCAGGATCTGGTGGTCGGCCAAAGCTATGATCAGCGGCAAGTGCTGGGCGAATTGGTGGCGCAGGCCTACAAGCGCAACGATCAGGCGTTTCAGCGCGGCTGCTTCCGGGTGCGCGGTGACAGCGTCGAGGTCTGGCCCGCCCACCTTGAAGACCGCGCCTGGCGGTTTTCGTTTTTCGGTGAGGAACTGGAGGCGATCATCGAATTTGATCCGCTGACGGGTGCGAAAACCGACAATTTCAAACAAATCCGCATCTATGCCAACAGCCACTACGTCACGCCGCGCCCGACGATGAATCAGGCGGTGATTGGCATCAAAAAAGAACTGCGGCAGACGCTGGATCTGATGGTGTCACAGGGTAAACTGCTGGAGGCGCAGCGGCTGGAACAGCGCACCTCGTTTGATCTGGAAATGCTGGAGGCAACCGGAGTATGCAACGGGATTGAAAACTACTCACGCTATCTGACCGGGCGCGCACCCGGCGAGCCGCCGCCGACGCTGTTTGAATTCATCCCCGACAATGCCATTGTTTTTGCAGATGAATCCCACGTTTCGGTGCCGCAGATCGGTGGCATGTACAAGGGCGACTTCCGCCGCAAGATGACGCTTGCGGAACATGGCTTCCGCCTGCCCTCTTGCATGGACAACCGCCCGCTGAAGTTCGAAGAATGGGACGCAATGCGCACCCAGACGGTGTTCGTGTCCGCAACCCCAGCGGCGTGGGAGCTGGAACAGACCGGCGGCGTTTTCGTGGAACAGGTCATCCGCCCGACCGGCCTGATCGACCCGCAGATCGAAATCCGCCCAGTGGAAATGCAGGTCGATGACCTGTTGGACGAAATACGCAAAGTGGCTTTGCAGGGTCTGCGCGTGCTGGTGACAACCCTGACCAAGCGCATGGCCGAGGATCTGACCGAATACTTTCACGAACAGGGCATCCGCATCCGCTACATGCACAGCGACATCGACACCATAGAACGCATTGAAATTCTTCGTGATTTGCGGCTGGGAGCGTTTGACGTGCTGGTCGGCATCAACCTTCTGCGCGAGGGGCTGGATATTCCCGAATGCGGCCTGGTGGCGATCCTTGATGCCGACAAGGAAGGCTTCCTACGCTCGGAAACCTCGCTGATCCAGACCATCGGCCGCGCCGCGCGCAACTCCGAAGGCCGGGTGATCATGTATGCCGACCGCATCACCGGCAGCATGGAACGCGCGATCGGCGAAACCAACCGTCGCCGCGAAAAGCAGGTCGCCTATAACACCTTGCACGGCATTACGCCCACAACGATCAAGAAAAACGTCGAGGATGTGCTGCTCGGCATCTATCAGGGCGACACCGATCAGGCGCGGGTGACGGCGAAAATCGACAAGCCGATGCTGGGCAACAACCTCGCCAGCCATCTGGACGCGCTACGTCTGGCGATGCGCAAGGCGGCCGAAAATCTGGAATTCGAAGAAGCCGCGCGCATCCGCGATGAGGTGAAACGGCTGGAGGCGGTGGAACTCGCCATCGCAGACGATCCCCTGGCGCGGCAATCGGTGGTCGAGGAAGCCGTTGAAGAAGCTACGAAAATGGCTGGCCGCTCCACAGGTGGGCGGGCCGGGCAACGGGGCGGCAAGCGCAGCAGACGCTAAACCGATGCTGTGGATTTTTCTAACGTCAGCGCCGCCTCGTCAAACCAAAGCCTGCCATTGCGATAGCCGCCCTTGATCAAGAACCCCGGCTCCCGCACCTGCGGGTGCTCGGCCGCCCAATCACGGAAACGGTCGTTCGTGACAACCCGCGCGCCCAGATCGCGGGCGCACTTCAGTAAATAAGGATCGGCAGGCGTCCCCTTTGGCACAACCAGAACCCGATCTTCTGGCAGACCCATCCGCTGCGCCAATTCCAGATCGTCCTGATAGCGATTACCCAGTTTGTAACCCACATTCGCGTCAAACATCACGCCAGGGCTGAAGCCACGCGCGGTCAGGGCCTGAACCACGTCACAAACCGTAGCCAGCTGCGCCAGCTCGTCCTTCCAGTGCATCACATTGGACCCGTCGATCAGGATATACCGCTCTTTCGGCTTCGGCGTTGCAGCGCGTTGCCGCCGCGGCGCGCCATCGTCGCTGGGCCAGTTATCTTGCCTGCGCCGGAAGGCTACAAGCAGCAGCAGGATCAGACTGGCCAGCCCTGCAACCAAGGCCAATAACATCAAATCCGACAAAACAGCGCCCGAAACAAACAGACTGAAACCTGCCAAGACACTGCAAAGAATAAACAATATAACAGGCGCAATCATAGCGTGAATCTTAGAGGTGCGATGCGATTTATGTCAATACGCCCCAATCACCTCATACATGACCGGCTCGAATCCCTTGCACAATGTGTTGATCAGCTTGTTGCGCTCGCGCATTTCCGGGGTGCGCAGCATCGCCTGATAGTCTTCGCGCCGCTGCCATTGCGAGTAATTGCAGATCCGCGTCATCGCATCGTTCATGTGCAACCCGGCGCTGACAAAGCCCGGCTGATGCCGGATCACCTGATCATAGGCCGCCTGCAAGCGTTCCATCAGCTCATGCGCGGTGGCGGGGGTCATCTCAAACGTGGTGATTACGGTCTGGCCGGTAAAGGCGGTGGAGATTTCGGTCATCGTCGGCCCTCCTTTTTTCACAGCCTAAGCAGCCGGGCAGAGTCGGGCAAGCGGCTTGGGCTTGGCAGCCTTGAATTTTCCCGCCAAGCTGCGGTCATGGAACAAGATCACGACGCTTATAAACCCGCCCAGATCGCCGCCCTGATCGCGACCGCCGGGGTCACAAAAGCCCAGCTGCCTTTTGGTCAAATGCTGACGCTGGCCATCCTTGCCGGTGCCTTCATCGGCTTCGGAGCTGCGGCCTACCTGATGGTGATGACCGGTGTTGAGCCAACTGGCCCCGCCAAGCTGTTGGGCGGGCTGGTTTTTTCCTTGGGCCTGATCCTTTGCATCGTCGGCGGGGCGGAACTGTTTACCGGCAATGCCCTGATGGTCATGGCGGCAGTGGATCGCAAGATTACCCTGACCGAACTGCTGCGCAATTGGGGGGTGGTTTACTTTGGCAATGCGATTGGCGCTGTAGGTCTGGCTGCGGCGTTTGCCTGCACCGGCCTGCTGGACACCCCGTTTGGCGAAACCGCCGCAAAGGTTGCGACCACGAAAACCACGCTGCCGATCTTGGCAATGCTGACAAAAGCCGCGCTGTGCAACGCCCTGGTGTGCCTTGCTGTCTGGCTGACCTTCTCGGCCCGCGACACAACCGGCAAGATATTGGCGGTGCTTTGGCCGATCTCGTGCTTTGTTTTGCTGGGGCTTGAACATTCTATCGCCAACATGTTCCTGTTTCCATTGGGCATTCTCTCTGGCGCCGATGTTTCCCTGCCTGCGGCGCTGGCCAATGTGTTCTGGGTAACGCTGGGAAATCTGCTTGGCGGCGCAGGTGGTGTTGCTTTGGCTTATCGTTACGCATATCTGGGCGGCAAAAAGGTATGATATGAAACTGCTCGATCCAAACGACCCATTTTTCGCACAACCTTGGCGGCGTTGGGCCACTGGCCTGCTGCCGATTGCTTGGGGGGCCGTAGATTTATACCTTGGCAGCCCCGGTTGGGGCATCCTGTTCATGGCGGCCGGCGCATATGCATTGTGGGTGTTGATTTTCAACCGCCGCGACATCGAATAGAGCCACGCATTTCCCCGGAATCCCCCTTCAGGCTGGCGGGACGCAACGAGCATCCCGTCACTTCCGGGATCAAAGTGATCATCTCTGCCCGGATGGCCTGATGCTCGCGACGCGCGGCATAGCCATGGCGGATCACCTCGACACGATTTTCAGTAAAGAAAACAGAGTATTGCCGACCATTGCGCGTCACTTCCGCGCGTTGTGCAGAGAAAAACTCTGGCGCTGGCTGGGCACCACAGGCAGCAAGAAAAACAAGGATCAGCAAGATACGCATGCGCAGAGACTGGCGCAGATCCGTTAATACAAAGTTAAGATCAGAAGGCTTCGGCCATCCAGTCCGGTAAAATTGCACTGAAAGACCGGTGGCGCTGGGTTCGGAACAGATGGTGGCCCCGGTGTTCGAAGCACAGGCCCGGCAACAGCGTGGCTGCGCGGGAAAGCCCGTCCTGCCAGCCGATCTTTTCAGATTCGTCGTGTTCCTTGAAGAGCTTACGATGCCGCCGCCGCGCGTGGGCCCAACTGACAAGGCGACCGCTGGCCGTCATTTCTTCGGTGGTCACGCCGGCCGCGTCATAGGCAGAACTGGTAAGTTTTTCCCGCTCGATCCGACGCCGCTCCAACTCTGCCCCGCTAACAAAGCGCAGGTGCAACAATGCCAAATCATTGGTCAGGCTTGGCTTTTCTGGCCCGGCACCATGTGCGCCGGGGTAAAAATCAATCTGGCCAGTGGCAACGCAGGATTTGCTGTAAAATGGTGAGAACAGCGCGCTGCCGGACTGGCGCGCGATGCCTTCGCCGTTTGCGTAGGTTTCCGTGCCGGGGGCGGCTGGGAAAACTTCAAAACCCGGCATGGCCCAGGATGTGGTGCGTGAAAGACTGGACAGCACTTCTGATAGCGTCCGGTCGGGCGCGGTCGGCACAACCAACTCGTCCACATCCAGACAAAGGACGCTGTGGTAAAACTGGGCCAGCGACGAAGTGAAATGCGACAGAAATTTCCAGCGCACGACGTCAAAATCGACGGTGATTTCATCACGCGGCACCGTCAACACATTGCAGCCCTGCGACAGTTCCGCAGCGATCGCATCGGGCCCGTGGGTGATCACATACAGGTTTTCCCGGCCCAGACGCGGGCCGAAATAGGCGAGCCAGCGCGACAGGAACCAGTTGTCGCTCCAAACCATGGTGACAGCGGCTGACTTCATCTCCGACCTTTTGCCTCACACTTCCTGCGGCCGCCACCCACAATACATTTTCAACTTTAACCACTTTTCAGTCAGCGCAAGCAGCCCGATTGCATCCGGCAAATGCCTTGGCGTTCTTCATGTCCACGCCTGAAGGACAGCATTAGAATGATCGTTATGACAGCAGAGCAGCTTTGGTTTGGGCCGGACGAACCCGGCCCCCAACCGGGCAGCGGCTCAGCTATCCATCTTCAGCGCCGAGATAAACGCCTCCTGCGGGATTTCCACCTTGCCGAACTGGCGCATCTTCTTTTTGCCAGCCTTTTGTTTTTCCAGCAGTTTTTTCTTCCGGGTGGCATCGCCGCCGTAACATTTCGCCGTCACGTCCTTGCGCATCGCCGAAAGGGTTTCACGGGCGATCACCCGCGCACCAATCGCTGCCTGGATCGGAATCTTGAACATGTGGCGCGGGATCAGGTCTTTCAGTTTTTCGACCATGGCGCGGCCACGGGCTTCGGCGCGGTCGCGGTGAACCATCATCGACAGCGCATCGACGGGCTCCTCGTTGACAAGAATCGACATTTTGACGAGGAAATCCTCACGATATTCCGAGATACTATAGTCGAAGGAGGCATAGCCCTGCGTCACCGATTTCAGGCGGTCGTAGAAATCGAACACCACTTCGGCCAGCGGCAGGTCGTAAACCACCATCGCGCGGGAACCAGCGTAGGACAGATCCATCTGGATACCACGGCGGTCCTGGCACAGTTTCAGCACGTCGCCGAGGTATTCATCGGGCACCATGATCGTGGCCTTGATCCGGGGCTCTTCGATATGATCGACGAAGGTCAGGTCGGGCATGTCGGCGGGGTTGTGCAGATCTTGCACGCTGCCGTCTTTCATGTGCAGCTTGAAGACCACCGAAGGCGCGGTGGTGATCAGGTCGATATCATATTCGCGTTCCAGCCGGTCGCGGATAACTTCCAGATGCAGCAGCCCAAGGAAGCCGCAGCGGAAGCCGAAGCCCAGTGCGGCCGAGGTTTCCATCTCGGTGCTGAAAGAAGCGTCGTTCAGTGACAGTTTCTCGATCGCGTCGCGCAGGTTTTCGAATTCGTTGGCGTCCACCGGGAACAGGCCGCAGAAAACCACCGGCTGGGCAGGTTTGAAGCCCGGCAGGGCCTCGACACAGCCCTTGCGCTCGTGGGTGATGGTGTCGCCGACGCGGGTGTCACGCACCTGTTTGATGCTTGCAGTGAAGATGCCGATCTCGCCCGGCCCCAACTCGGCGATGTCCACCATCTGCGGCTTCAGCACCGCCAGCTTGTCGATGCCGTAGACCGCGTTGGTCTGCATCATCCGAACCCGGTCGCCCTTTTTCATCACGCCATCCATGATGCGGACCATGACGACGACGCCAAGATAAGCATCATACCAGCTGTCCACCAGCATCGCCTTCAGCGGCGCATCTGGGTCGCCTTTCGGGGCGGGCAGACGGGTGACGATGGCTTCCAGCACGTCGGGGATGCCAAGCCCGGATTTGGCCGAGATCAGCACGGCATCGCTGGCATCAAGGCCGATCACGTCTTCGATCTGCTGGCGGATGCGGTCTGGTTCCGCCGCCGGAAGGTCGATCTTGTTCAGAACGGGCACGATTTCGTGGCCCGCATCCAGCGCCTGATAAACGTTCGCCAGGGTCTGCGCTTCCACGCCTTGGCTGGCATCGACGACCAGAAGCGAGCCTTCAACCGCGCGCATGGAACGGGAGACTTCATAGGCGAAATCGACGTGGCCGGGGGTGTCGATCAGGTTCAGGATGTAGGTCTTGCCATCCTTCGCCGGATATTCGATTCGCACCGTGTTGGCCTTGATGGTGATGCCGCGCTCGCGCTCGATATCCATGCTGTCCAGCATCTGCGCCTTCATATCGCGCGCAGCCACCGTGCCGGTCATCTGGATGAGCCGGTCGGCGAGGGTGGATTTACCGTGGTCGATGTGGGCCACGATGGAGAAGTTGCGGATGAGATCAAGCTGGGTCATGCGCGCGATATAGCGGGTTTGGGGGGGGCCGGGAAGGGGGTTGTGTGGCGCGCGGCGCGTCCAAGTGTGGACGGGAGTTTGGGTTCAGGTATTTCAATGGGTTAGTCTGGGTTGATCATCATTTGTTAAGGATAAAGCCGAAGGGTGCGAGAACTTCGCGCAAACACAGCGCGGCAGCGATGTGCAACGGTCTGGCAGCGGGCCAGCAAGATCACAGGCCTGCCTGTGCCAACCCGCGGTGCGTGCAAGCACGCACCCTACCGCTAAATCCCTGTCTCCAGCCGGTCTGTCAGTGCCGACAGCATCGCCTCGCACCGTTGCATCTGTTCCACCGCAACATATTCATCCGGCTTGTGCCCCTGCGCCATCGAGCCGGGGCCGCAGATCACCGTCGGGATGCCCAGACGCGCATCAAACAGCCCGCCTTCGGTGCCAAAGGCCACCTTGATCGTGCCATTCGCCCCGGTCAGCGATTTGACGAAATTGACCACCCCGGCATCCGTTGGCGTGCCCAGACCGGGGTAATCCCACAGCCGTTCAACCCGGATTTCCGCCTCGGGGAAGTCGGCGCGCAGCGGGGCGACAATCGCCTCTGCCCCGGCACGCAAGTCGGCGATCAGCGCATCGGTATCCTCGCCGGCCAGCGAGCGGATTTCAAAATCCACCACCGCCGCGTTCGGCACGATATTCACCTGTACGCCGCCATTCAACTTGCCGACGTGCAGCGTGGTATAGGGCACGTCATAATCGCCGTCGCGCAGGCCGCTGGCTGCGACACGACCCTGTAACACCCGAACAACATTGACAAAATCTGCCGCCAGATGCAGCGCATTCAGCGCCATCGGAGCCAGCGCCGAATGGCCCTCGCGTCCGATGCAGGTCGCCCGCAGCGCGATCTTGCCCTTGTGCCCGGTGGCCACCTGCATCGCGGTCGGCTCGCCCACAATGCACATGCGCGGCCGCACTGGCGCGGTTTCCAGCATCGCCACCAGCGACCGCACGCCCATGCAGCCGATTTCCTCGTCATATGACAGCGCCAGATGCAACGGCACTTTCAGCGGGCGTTTTGCGGCATTCAGCAGCGCGGCGATGGCGCAAGCGACAAAGCCCTTCATATCCGCAGCCCCACGCCCGTAGTAGCGACCGCTCTGTTCTGTCAGCGCAAAAGGTGGCAGCGTCCAGGCCTGCCCCTCGACCGGCACCACATCGGTATGGCCCGACAGCATCACCCCGCCGACGCCTTGCGGTCCGACCGTGGCGTAAAGGTTGGCCTTGCCGCCGCTGGCGTCCGGGATCAGCGTGGCGGCAATTCCGGCTTCGGCCAGCAGGCCCTGCACATACTGCATCAGCGCCATGTTCGGCTTGGAACTGACCGTATCAAAGCTCATCAACCGTTCGAAAATCGCGCGCATGCTGCCCCCCGTTTGCCCCACAGCTAGCGCGAAGCGGGCCGCGGCGAAACCCCGTGCGCGGCATCCGGTGACGCGATTTGTCATGCAATGCCCCCTTCCCAAGCCCGCCGCATCCTGCCAGATTCGACCTGGAAGCCGTCGGCAGGGGCGTTGGAGTGGAGAGATCATGACGTTCAAGACGCTGTTCCCGGTTCTGGCCACCACCGCCCTTGTCGCGCTGTCGCTGCCCGCTTTCGCGGAAGACACCCCCGCTGTTGCACCGGTTGCGGCGGCAAAAGGCCCAAACGTGAAATCCTCGGCCACCGGCACCAAGGGCGCGGTGGCAACGCTGGCGTTGGCGCAGGATCTTTACACGCTCGGCATGACCAACAAGGATGCGCTGACAGTGCTGACGGCAGCCAAGCTGGCCGGGTCGATCGAGGTGAAAGAGACCGAACGCAAGAAAGAAACCAAGGGCGAGGCGCTGGCCGATCAGGCCGATGGCGTCGATGCCCCGGTTGATGCCGGCACCATGCTGGCCTCGGCCAGGGAACTGGCAGGCGAGGATGAAACCCTGACCGGGCTGATCGAGGATGTGGTGGCAGAAGGCGCGCGCGGGCGGATCGGCGGCACCTTAGCGACGCTGTCGCGGCTGCCCGCCGGGCAAAGCGATGTCTGGGAGATCCCGTTCTACGGCGACAGCTATGCCGAACTTGCGGTGCTGGGCGATGGCGATGCCAATCTGGACGTGCTGGTCACCGATGAAAACGGCAATACGATCTGCTACGATGTCAGCTGGTCGGACAAGATCTACTGTGATTTCGTGCCGAGCTGGAACGGCTATTTCCATGTTACCGTGCAAAACAACGGCGGCTCGCGCAACAGCTATTATCTGATGACGAACTGATCAACGCCGCCGACTTTCCACATGTGGACACGGGGCGGTCTGCGTGTTTTCAATGGGTTGCAGGCGCGCATTCATCAAGCGTTAGAGCGGGTTGCGGCCATTTCGATTCGGGATTCCCTTGGCGGTTGATTTGTGATTCTCTCTGCCCATGGCAGATGTTGGGGTCAATTATGGGCAGGA
>WRPH01000057.1 GCA_009773375.1 Paracoccaceae bacterium | reverse complement strand
GCCGTGGGTGGATTTCAGCGGATTTTGCGGGCTGACCAGCCACCACAGTTCATCCAGTCCCAGCTTTTCCAGCGCCAAGGTCGAAACGTGCAGATGCCCCGCATGGGCCGGATTGAACGACCCGCCCAACAGACCAATACGGCGCTTCATTTGATTTTTCCGGTTCGCTCTAGACACCGACACCCACCCTCACACCGGACGCGTCTGGCCGGTGCCGATGACTTGATATTTGAAGCTGGTGAGCTGTTCCACGCCGACGGGGCCGCGCGCATGCATCTTGCCGGTGGAAATGCCGATTTCCGCACCCATGCCAAACTCACCGCCATCGGCAAATTGCGTCGAGGCGTTGACGATGACGATGGCGCTATCGACGCCGTTGAGAAATTCAGCCGCGATATCTTCATCTTCGGTAATGATGGCATCCGTGTGATGCGATCCATGCGCCTGAATATGATCCATAGCGCCACGCACCCCGGCCACGGTTTTGACCGAGATGATGGCGTCGAGATATTCCGTATCCCAATCATCCGCCGTGGCGGTTTTGACCCGCGCATCAACCGCTTGCGCCGCCGCATCGCCGCGCACTTCGCAACCCGCATTCAGCAAATCTTCGACCAGCGTGGTCAACACGCCATCGCCCAGTTCTGCATCGACCAGCAGAGTTTCCGTCGCTCCGCACACACCGGTGCGGCGCATCTTGGCGTTAAGCACAATGGCGCGCGCCTTTTGCAAATCCGCCGAGCCATCCACATAAGTGTGGCAGATGCCTTCGAGATGTTTGAACAACGGCACCTTGCTTTGCGCCGTCACGCGTTCGATCAACGACTTGCCGCCGCGCGGCACGATGACGTCGATGGTATCCACCATCGTGAGCATTTCGCCCACGGCGGCGCGGTCGGTGGTGGGCACCCGCTGGATGGCGGTTTCGGGCAGACCCGCCGCCTTCAACCCGGCCACCAGACATTCATGGATGGCGGCGCTGGAATGAAAACTTTCCGAACCGCCGCGCAAGATCACGGCGTTGCCCGCTTTCAGGCACAGCGCACCCGCGTCTGCGGTGACGTTGGGGCGGCTTTCGTAAATCACCCCGATCACGCCCAGCGGCACGGCGATGCGGCGAATTTTCAATCCGTTGGGACGATCCCACTCGGCCAGCACGCGGCCCACGGGGTCGGGCAGTTCCGCCACCGCTTCCAGCCCTTTGGCCATGGCTTCGATGCGCGAATCATTGAGCACCAGACGATCGATCAGCGCGGGCGTCAGGCCCTTGGCCTGAGCCGCCGTCACATCTTGTTCGTTGGCGGCTTGGATGGTGGCCTTGTGCATCCGAATGGCTTTGGCGCCCTCGATCAAGGCCAGGTTCTTCGCCTCGGTCGTGGCCAAGGCAAGTTCATGCACCGCCGCTTGGGCCGCCTGGCCCAAGGCCTTCATCAAGGCCGGAATATTTGTCGCCGCTTCAATCATCGCTGTTTGTATCCTCTGACCATCCGACCGCGCCGCCTCAACTGAGCGCCATGTCGTCTCTGTGCACCAATTCGTCGCGGCCGCGATAACCCAGCGCGGTTTCAATTTCCGCCGAGCGTTTGCCGATGATTTTTTTGGCTTCATCGGACGAATAGGCGCTCAACCCCCGCGCCAGTTCCCGGCCTTGGCCGTCTTTCAGCACCACCGCGTCGCCTTTGCCGAACGCACCCTCGACTTTGGTCACGCCGATGGGCAGCAGG
>WRPH01000056.1 GCA_009773375.1 Paracoccaceae bacterium | reverse complement strand
TTGGGCCAGTTGTTACGTAGCGCCCCCAAAGTCGCCAGAAGCCCGGTTCCGTTGCACTGAACTTGGCAGAACGTCCGTGGTCAGCGTGACGTAAATTGGCCCTTGGGGGGGCGACCGGCTGGCTGTTCCTGCCGGATCTTTCTCTGCGGCGGCGGCTGCTGTGGGCCGTGTGGGCAGGGCCGCCAGAAGCCTGCCACCAGTCCCAGCCAGATCGCGGCGCTGTCCAAGCCCGGTGGTCAAGTCGGCGCAGACATTCCAATTATCCTTATACGGTACATCGACTTGTCCACGGGGCGGCACGGTCCACAGCCCGGGGGCTGGGGGGGGCTGCGTGCCTGCGCCCTGCCCACCTGCGCCGCCAAACCGCTGTTTTGTTTACATTCCGAGGATAGACGCCAAAAATGCGTAGGGCCCACGATCCGCCAAGATCGTGAGCCCTACATAACCCTTCGCGCCAGAACGGATTTTCGCGAGCCTGTCGGCGCAGCCGGACTGCCCTGCAAGCTTGCCACACCTCCAGACCGATTGCCAGTCGGCCTTTCATCATCACGGATTATCGCCCCGATGCGGTCGGGATGCTCGTGCCGGTGTGGCCCGATGTCGGCCCGTGTCACGACCGCGATGGCGTGCTCTGTCACATTTGCCTGAACCATTGGCGGCTGCGGTCGACAGGGCCCTGCTTTCCGCTGGCGGTCATGGTCTGTTTGGGGCATGGCGGTGCATTTACGCTGTATCCGCCAGGACATGTACCGTTCGGTCGCAAAGCGGTTGCCGCCGTGACGCTTACGGGTGCCGAGCACGAATCACCGCAAGTCGAGGGCGCCGAGACGCTATTTGACGCCGCGCGCGATGCGAGTCAGGGCAAGGCGTGGCATCGCGAGTGCCCGGGTGGAAGCGATACCTGGTGGAGCACTCAGCGCCGGCAAGTCGCGATCGCTGTGCGGCTTTTCGGCGTCGCACCAGAGCTCGACATGGCGGCCAGGCCGGCCGTCGCGGCAGCGTTGCAGGTAGAGGTGCTCAGCCTGCTCGATGCCAGCAAGACCATTGCGGGGGCGGCGGGTTACCGCAGTCGCGGTGCTGCGGTCGTGGGCGTGCTCAAGCGCCTGCCGCATGGACCGTGCTTGCTGCAGTGCATTGTGGCCGCAGGGCATTTGGCCGGCCTGTGGGGGCCGCCGTGGCGCTGGGATGGTCAGATCCGCCAACTGCGCCTGTGGGCATTCCGCGGCGACGGAACACGCCCGCCGTAGCCGTTTGCCGGGGTCCGAGTCGCATCCACGACTTTGGGACATGGGCGGGCAGGTCGTCGGCGCTTAGGCTGCACCGCACGCTGCCCAAGCAGCCTGGAGTACGCCGATGGGCCCAAAGGACCCCCAAAAGCCACGTTCGAACCCGTCGGACGAGGCGCTGTTTCGATTTTCCCTGGTATCGCAGGTGCTTTCACAAGTGCTGGGCGAAGAGACCACTGCGGGCGCTATCGCCGATGTCGCCGCGCGGACCCACATGACCCCGCAAGGAAAGTCGCGCAGGGTCGGTGAACGCACGCTGTACCGCTGGCTGGCGGCGTACCGCGAGCGAGACATTGCCAACTTGGAGCCGGCGTCGCGGCGGCGCACGACCTCGTCTGTGGTGCTGTCGCAGTTCCTGCTGAACTTTGTGCGACTGCAAAAGGAGATAGATATCAGCGCATCGCTGCCGGAGATCCTGCGCCGAGCCCGGCTTGAAGGACTGATGGGCGAGAACGAAGAGGTGGACCGCAGCACGGTGTACCGCGCCTGCGTGCGCATGGGTGTGCCGGTGGTGCGGCGCAAGAAGG
>WRPH01000040.1 GCA_009773375.1 Paracoccaceae bacterium | reverse complement strand
CCGCCAGGATTTGGCCGTCGCGCGCTTTTTGGCTTGGGCGGTGGCCGCGATCAGCGGCGAATACTTCACAACCCACCGGTTCAGCGTAGCGTGGTCGACGGCCACGCCGCGCTCGGCCAATATTTCTTCAAGGTCGCGGTACGAGACGGCATAGCGGACATAGAAAAACACGGCATGCAGGATTACTGCCTTCGGGTAGTGTACGCCCCTGAAATCTAACACCGTTCTGACCCGCCTGTCTGCTTCGCCTGAGAGCCAAGCATTGCTACAGTGGTGATTCAGATGAAACCCAGAAAAGTTTGCGACACTACCCTCGATCATCACCGGTCTGTCCGATTGCTTTGCGGCCTGAATTTCCGGGTCATTTCACGGGCGGTGCGTGGCACCGGTTTGCGTCACCCCCCGGACGAGCCTAGGTTTCAGGCCGAGCGTATATCTTGCGGCAAGATCGCGTCAGGGGCGTTCTGGTAGCAGACCGGGCGCAAGAAGCGGCGGATCGACAGGGTTCCCACGCTGGTCGCACCGAAGTTGGTCGAGGCCGGATATGGCCCGCCATGCACCATCGTATCGGCCACTTCGACACCGGTTGGAAAGCCGTTGACCAGCACCCGCCCCGCTTTGCGCTCCAGGATCGGTGCCAGAACCTGCACCTGCGCGGTATCGCCTTCATCCATGTGCAGGGTGCAGGTCAACTGGCCGTGCAGACTGCGCGCCACGGCCCGCATCTGGTCGGCGTCGCTGACCCGAACCACCAGACCCAGGGGCCCGAACACCTCTTCGCCCAGCGATGGATTGGTCAGCCAGGCCTGCCCGGTGGTCTCATAAAGATAGGGCGTCGCCTCGCGCCCGCCGCATTGCGTGGCCAGAACCTCTTGCACGCCATCGCTGTTGGCAATGCGCGCCTGCCCGCTACGGTAGGCTTGGGCGATAGCATCGGTAAGCATGGTCTGTGCGCCGACCTGATCCAAAGCTGCGGTTGTGGCGGCCACAAAAGCATCGGCGTTGGGGCCATCCATCACCACAGCCACGCCGGGATTTGTGCAAAACTGCCCAGCGCCCATGGTCAGCGATCCCGCCCAACCTTTGGCAATCTCTGCCCCGCGCGCAGCCACCGCCCCAGGCAGCAGGAACATCGGGTTGACCGAGCCAAGTTCACCGAAGAACGGAATCGGCTCAGCACGCGCAGCACACAGATCAAAGAGCGCGCGACCCCCGACCAGCGATCCGGTAAAGCCCACCGCCTTGATCAACGGATGCTGCACCAGCGCCTCACCGACATCGCGCCGCCCGCCTTGCACCAAACTGAACACGCCCACAGGCAAACTGCAGCGGGCAATCGCGGCGTGGATCGCCTCGGCCACGATCTCACCCGTGCCGGGATGGGCAGAATGGCCCTTGACCACGACCGGACAGCCCGCCGCCAGTGCCGCAGCCGTATCGCCACCCGCCGTCGAAAACGCCAGCGGGAAGTTTGATGCGCCAAAAACCGCCACCGGACCAATCGGGCGCTGCACCATCTTCATATCGGGGCGTGGCAAGGGTTTGCGCTCAGGCTGGGCCAGATCATGGCGGCGATCCAGATAATCCCCGGCAAGAATATGGCTGGCGAACAGCCGCAACTGGCCTGTGGTTCGCCCGCGCTCTCCTTGCAGACGGGCTTCGGGCAGGCCGGTTTCCTGAGTGCCGATCAGGGTGATCGCCTCGGCGCGTGCCTCGATCTCATCGGCGATGGCGTTCAGAAAGGCGGCACGGTCGGCGCGGCTGGACATCCCATAGGTTTCAAACGCCAGTTCAGCCGCCTGCACTGCTGCATCCACATGCGCCGGCGTGCCGACCGAAAAGCGATGTGAGGGCTCATGCGCCGGAGCGCTGGCAAAGCTGTCGGCTCCCGCAACCCAATGGCCTGCGATCAAGTGCTTGCCGTGCGGGATGAACTGCTTGGAGGTTGTCATCGTAAAATCCTTTGTCTGGGCGAGATCACTCCGGCATCCGGATCTGAATCTTGATATCTTTTGCTCGGCCCTCGGCCGCGCGTTGGAAGGCCGCGATGCTGTCCGCGAACGCGTAGGTTGCGGTAATCAGCGGGGTGACGTCGATCTGGCCGCTGGCAAGCAAATTGATCGCTCGGTCATAGACATTTGCATAGCGAAACACGGTGAATACCGCGATTTCGCGCAGTTGCAAGGCGACGATATCCACCGCTACCGGATCAATCGGCATGCCCACAGCAACCACGGTTCCACCGGGGCGCAGCAGATCGGCGATGCCGCGATAGGCGGCGGCGGCACCCGAACATTCAAACAGCACATCCGCCCCCCAACCGCCCGTGACGGCGGCGATCTGCGCAGCAGGGCTGCCGTTGCGAGCGTAAAGCGGATGGATGCCGAGATAGCGCGTCGCAACGTCCAGCTTTTGCTCCAGTGGATCAAAGATATAGACATCCGAACAGCCCGAGGCGCGCGCGGCCAGCGCCTGCAACAGGCCAATCGGCCCTGCCCCCAGCACAACGGCCACATCGCCGGGCTGAATCCGCGCCTTGGTCGCGGCCTGAATGCAGACGGCCAGCGGCTCTACCATGGCACCTTGGGCGGCATTGACGCTGTCGGGCAGTTTGTAGCACAGCGCAGCCGGATGCACGACATGCGGGGTTAAGCAGCCGTGATCGGGCGGCGTTGCCCAAAAGGTCAGCGAGGGGTCCAGATTGTAGCGCCCGATCCGGCTGGAGCGTGAGGTGAAATCCGGCACGCCCGGCTCAACACAGACACGATCCCCGATGCGCAGGCCGGTGACATCGCGACCCGCCTCGACCACCACCCCCGCCGCCTCATGGCCCAGTACCATCGGAGCTGTCACTACAAACGGCCCGATGCGGCCATGTTGGTAGTAATGCACATCGCTGCCGCAGATGCCGACCACCTCGGTCTTGATGCGCACCGCATCGGCGGCAAGATCCAGCGGCAGATCAATCTCGCGCAACGCCAACTCCAGCGCGCGTTCCAGAACCAATGCGATCGGCATTCGGCTTCCCCCCTACAGACAGGTGTATCCCGCATCGACATTCAGGATGGTGCCGGTAATCAAACTGGCCGCATCCGAGGCCAGAAACTGCACCGCCGAGGCCACCTCATCGGGTTGGCCCATCCTGCCCATCGGGGTCAGGTCGTTCCAGCGCGCCATCAGTGCCGCGCCGTTCTTTACGTCGTCCAGTAAGGGCGTCGCGATATAGGTGGGTGCCACCGCATTGACCCGCACGCCCCGCGTCGCCCATTCCACTGCAAGCGACCGCGTTAACTGATGCACCGCAGCCTTAGAGGCGTTGTAATGGCATTGCGGCTGTGGCGTATTGACGATTTGCCCCGACATAGAGCCGATGTTGACAATCGCTCCGCCGCCTGCGGCCAGCATCGCCCGGCCAAAGGTGCGGCAACAGCGGAACACGCCGGTCAGGTTGACCTGAATGACGAAATCCCAATCGGCATCCGACATCACCTCAGCCCCGGCAGAGGTGACGACGCCCGCGTTGCAGACCAGAATATCCAAAGCGCCCAGCTTTTCCGACAAAGCCTCGATGGCGGCAGTGCTGGTCACGTCCAGCGCATGCGCTTCGGCTGTCAGCCCATTGGCGCGCAGAGCCTGCGCCGTCGCCTCGGCGCGGGCAAGAGCGATGTCGGTGCAGATCACATGCGCGCCGGTTGCCGCCAAAGCCTCGGCGCAAGCGGCACCGATGCCCTGTCCTGCCCCGGTGACCAAGGCGCGCTTGCCGTTCAGCCGCAATTTTTCAGCATAGCCCTTGGCGCCCGCCCCTTGCCTTGCGGTCATGCAAGCAACCCCCGCGCCGCAAGATTTCCCATCAAGGCCCGCAGGCCAAAGCGCCAAGGGGCGGCCTTGTCAGATCCGGTGACGGTGTTGGACAGCGTGCCCAACAGCGGCGTGCTGATCTCGACCACATCGCCGTGCTTGTGGGTGAAGCCGCTGCCCGGTGCGCCACGGTCTTGCGTGGGCGCAAACATCGTGCCGGTGAACAGCATGAAACCATCGGGATATTGATGATTGGCGTTGCAGGTCTGCCCCACCAGATCAGCGGGCGAGCGGCTGATTTCCGACATGTTCGACGCGCCCGAAATCTGGAAACCGTCAGTGCCGGTGACCTTCATCGACAGTTGCGCGGTTTCGATATCGCGGATGGTGAAGGTATCGTCAAACAGCCGGATGAAGGGCCCAACCGCGCAGGCGGCGTTGTTGTCCTTGGCTTTGCCCAAAAGCAGCGCCGAGCGGCCTTCGACGTCGCGTAGATTCACGTCATTGCCTAGGGCGGCACCCCGGATAAGGCCCGCACCATCCACCACCATTACGATTTCCGGCTCGGGATTGCTCCAGTTCGAGATCGGATTGACACCAACCTCGGCCCCATAGCCCACTGCCGACATCGGTTGCGATTTGGTGAAAACCTCAGCATCGGGGCCGATGCCCACCTCCAGATACTGCGACCAAAGGCCCTCGGATTCCAACGCCCGCTTGACAGATTTGGCGGCCTCTGACCCGGCTTTGATTGACGACAGGTTGCCGCCAATCAACTCACCGATCCGGGTGCGGATCAGGTTGGCCTTGGCCGGATCGCCCTGCGTACGCTCATCAATCACCCGCTCGATCATCGAGCTGGCGAATGTCACGCCGCAGGCCTTGATCGCTTGCAGATCGCAAGGCGCCAGCAGACAGCTCTGATCACTGCCATGCCGCATCGCGGTGGGGGCATGCACAAAGCCGCCCAGCGGGCCAAGGTCTTCGCCAGCCAATGTGTCAAATTGTGCGGCGACATCGGCGTTCAGAAGATCCGTCATCGTGGGATAGCGCGCACTTACGTCGATGATCTGCCCGCCCCGCAACAGCACGACCGAGGGTCCTTGGACATCCTTGCGCCAGACGCGTCCGACCAGTTTCGCGGTGTCGGCGTTGATGGGAAGCATTTTGACCTCATGATGCTGGACAAGTAGTATTACTATTACACCCGAAGAGATTCTGTCAACCACCCAAACACAGGGCATCGGGTGGCCGATGGCTACGAAACGGTGAAGATTGGAGCAAACTATCGTAGTTTATGATAAAAAACGAGATTGTCCGCATTTTCGCGCGGCGACCCGACAGCAGAAATCGCTTTTCTCAGCATCAGAAAACCGTGACGCTTGCACCATCGCAGCTTTCATATATAGTAAAACAAACAACTGATGACAAAAAAGGCAGTTCCCCGATCATGATAAGCGACCTGAACGGCAAGATGTATATTGGCGGCACAATGATGGCCGCGCAATCCGCCACGGTTGCGGTGTTTGATCCCGCCACCGGCGACAAGATCGGCATGGTCGGCGCGGCCACCGCAGCCGAGATAGAGGCGGCGGTCAGTGCGGCCCGCGCAGCTTTCGGTCCGTGGTCCGGCCTGCCCGCCAAGGCACGCAGCGGCTATCTGCACCGGCTGGGCGATGTGATCGCAGCCGATGCCGATGCGATGGCGCGGCTGATGACGCTGGAGCAAGGCAAGCCGGTGAACGAGGCGCGCGGTGAGATCCTGAAGCTGGCCGAGACCTGCCATTTCTATGCCGAAGAGGCAGTGCGCATTCACGGCGAAACCATCCCCAACGACACAAATGATTTCGATTCGACCGTGCTGCGCGAACCCATTGGCGTGGTTGGCGCGATCACGCCGTGGAATTATCCGGCGGAACTGGTGGGGTGGAAGCTGTGCGGGGCCCTAGCCGCTGGCTGCACCATCGTCATCAAACCAGCCGAGATCACGCCCTTCACAGCGCTTGCTATCGGAGCCAAATGCATAGACGCGGGGATTCCGGCAGGCGTGGTCAACGTCATCACCGGGCCGGGGTCCGAGGTGGGACAGGCGATGGTCGAACACAAGGGTATCGACAAGATCGCCTTTACCGGCTCGTCCAAGGTGGGCTTGCGCATCCAGCAGTCGGCCACTTCGGTCAAGCGGATGGCGCTGGAACTCGGTGGCAACTGCCCGATGATCGTGACCGCCAGCGCCGATCTGAAGGCGGCGGTGGCGGGGGCTGCGCGCCGGTCGTTCCGCAATTGCGGCCAGATCTGCATCGCCATCAACCGGATCTATGTGGCGCGCCCGATCTATGAGTCGTTTCTAATCCAACTGGCACAGGCAGCCGACGGCTTGCGCGTGGCCAACGGGTTGACCGATCCCTGCGCCGACCTCGGGCCAATGGCCTCTGCCGAACCCTTGGGCAAGACGCGTGAACATCTGGCCGACGCCCTGTCCAAGGGCGCGCGGCTGCTGGCGGGTGGTGCCGCGCCGCAGGGGGCAGAGTTTGCCAAGGGGCATTTCTTCCGCCCCACCGTGCTTGCCGATTGCACTCATGACATGCATATCATGACCGAGGAAACCTTTGGCCCCATCGTCGGCATCGCGCCCTTTGACACGCTGACCGAGGCGGTGGCGCTGGCCAATGACACGCCCTATGGCCTTGCGTCCTATGTCTATAGCAAGGCGTCCGACGACATCCGCTATCTGTCGCGCGGGCTTGATTATGGCAGCGTCGCCGTCAACACAGTGGACGCAGGCATCATCAACGCCCCCTACGGCGGGCGCAAGCAATCCGGGCTGGGCTATGAACATGGGCGCGAGGGCATGCTGGAATATATGAATTTCAAGCACATCCGCGTGCGCTTTGATCTGCCCGAAGGCGCCTGAGCCATGGCGTTTCTGGGCATAGATATCGGCACATCGGGCTGCAAGGCGCTCGTGCTGTCCAAGTCTGGCGAGATCCTGGCGACACATACCGAAACCTATGATTTCGCCCGTCCGAAGTTCGGTTGGACCGAGCAGGACCCGCGCCTGTGGATCGAGGGGGCGCGCGTCTCGGTCGGGCATGTGCTGCAAACCGTGCCTGCCGATCAGATTGAAATAGTGGGCCTTTCCGGGCAGATGCACGGCTTTACGCCACTGGATGCGGCGGGCCATGTAGTGCGCCCTGCTCTGCTGTGGAACGATCAGCGCAACGCGGCAGAGGCGGGCGATATTGTAGCGCTGGCCGGGGGGCGCGACGCCCTTTTGGCCATGACCAACAATGACATGCTGACCGGCTATACCGCCGGAAAAATCCTGTGGATGCAGCGCCACGAGCCGGATCAGTTCGACAAGGTGGCGCATGCAGTCAACCCCAAAGACTATCTACGCTATATCCTGACCGGCACCTTTGCCACCGAAGTGTCCGACGCCTCTGGCACCGGGCTTTTCGATGTGCGCAGCCGCGCGTGGAGCGGCGCGCTGCTCGAGAAACTGCCGTTTGACGCAGAGCTGCTGCCTGAATGTCATGAATCCGATGTTGTCTCGGGGCAAGTCTCAAACATCGGAGCCAAGCTGTTCGGGTTACGCCCCGGCACCCCGGTGATTGGGGGCGGTGGGGATTCCGTGATCCAGACCCTTGGCACCAGCGTCGTGCGCCCCGGAGTGTTGCAGACCACCATCGGCACCGGCGGCATCATCGCCGCCGCCCTGACTTCGGCCGCCGACAACCCAGATGGCCGTTTGCAGGTGTTTTGCAACGTGGCCCCCGATCTGTGGCACTGCATGGGGGTCTCGCTGAATGCTGGCGCATCACTGTCATGGCTGACGCGGCTGCTGGGCGCGGGCGATTATGCCGCCATGGTCGCACGCGCCGCCGAAGTGCCTGCCGGGGCCGAAGGGCTTTTGTTCCTGCCCTACCTGAACGGCGAGCGTTGCCCGTATCCCGATCCTTTGGCGCGCGGGGCTTTTGTCGGCCTGACCGGGCGGCACGACGCCCGTCACATGACCCGCGCGTTGATGGAGGGCATCGTCTTTGCCTTTTACGACATCTACCAATTGATGAACCGCATGGGCATCGAGAAATCGCTGATCAAGGCCTCGGGTGGCGGCGCGCGGTCCGATCTATGGCGGCAGATGCAGGCCGATCTGTTCGATTGCCCGGTGGTCACCACGCTGGGGGCCGCCGAGGGCGGGGCCTTTGGTGCTGCCTTGCTGGCGGGCGTAGCGCAGGGTGCCTGGTCGGATGTGGCCGAGGCCGCTCAGCTTTGCCGGGATCTGTCGCAGCAGGCCCCCGACGTCCGGACCGGAGTCGCCTATCGCGAGGCCTTTGACGTCTACGCAGGCCTTTATCCCGCGCTCAAACCCAGCTTTGACGCGATCCAAACACATGGTGCAGTTGCATGACTGTTCGAACCAACCCCGTGAAAGCCGTGATTTTCGATCTGGACGGCACGCTGATCAACTCGGCCCCCGATATCGCGGCGGCTCTGAACAAATGCCTTGTGGATACCGGCTGGCAGACGCTGGATGTCGCCACTATCGAGGCCTTTATCGGCCATGGACCGCGCCGCCTTATCCTGGATGTGTTTGGCCATATCGGCCACCCCGACGATGACGTGGCAGTGGATCGCGCACATCTGGCCTATCTGGAGAACTACCGCCAGAACCCGGCAGGCCAGACCGAATTCTTTCCCAATGTCCGCCGAGACCTTGAATCCCTTGCCAAAGCGGGGCTGCGCCTTGGCATCTGCACCAACAAACCCCATGAAATGACAGGTCGTGTCTTGTCAGCTCTTGGCATGGGACATCTGTTCGAGGCAGCAATCGGCGCTGACGCAGTCCCCGATTGCAAACCCCACCCAGGCCATCTGCAAGCCGTGGCTGCCCAGATGAACCTCAGTCCCGGCGACTATGTTTACGTCGGAGATACCGTCGTCGATCAGGCTACAGCGCAGGCGGCGGATGTGCCTTTTTATGTTGTGCCCTGGGGTGGCGGTGCCGAGGTGGATGTGGCCCCGGTTTATCGGTTGCGTGGTTTGGCCGATCTACTCAAACTGGCCAACAACACCACGGAAAGAGGCGAAACATGACTGCCAGTCTGCTCAAACGCATCCTTGAGATGACCCAGACCATGGGTGCAGCCGAAACCCGTATCGCAGAATATGCCAGTTCACACCCCGATGAAGTAATGCATATGAGCATGGCCTCCCTTTCGAAACAATGCGATGTCAGCGACCCCACCATCATGCGGTTTTGCCGTCGCCTTGGCTTTGACGGTTATCAGGATTTCAAGATCAACCTCGCGCAAACCCTGGTGCCAGCCGCCCCTTTTGAATACGAACAAATCACCGCCGGGGATTCGGTGGAAAACGTGGTGCGCAAGACCTGCCGCAACTCGCTTAACGCCATTCAGCGCGCGCAAGAAGATCTGATCCCCAGCCAAATCGCCGAAGCAGGCGAAGCCTTGGCCAAGGCGACATGGACCGGTATCTATGCCACCGGCATCTCGGAAATCACAGGGCTGGACGCCGAACACAAATTCCAACGCCTGCGCATGCGATGTGAGGCGATCATTGGGCGCAAAAAGCAATGGATGCACGCCGAACATTCGCGCCCCGGCGAAGTGGCGTTAATCTTTTCACAATCGGGTGCCACGCGGCAAATGGTCGAAATCGCCACCGCCGCGCGCGCCGGAGGGGCCAAGGTGATCTCGATCACCGCCGCCAACAGCCCGCTGGCCGCGCAATCCGATATTCTGATCGCGGTACTTCCCTATGAACACACCGAGTTGATGACCCCGCTGGCCTCGCGGCTGAACCACCATCTGGTGGTGAACATGATGGTGACGATGATCGCCATGGCCAAAGGGTCCGCCTTTCCCGACCAGCTTCCGGCGCTGGATTCCTGGCAAACCGACAAGATCTAGCGCCGCCCCGATATCCGAAAACGCCGCCTTGCCCGTTCGATGGGCAAAGGCCCCCATGAATGGAGATCCCCATGAACGCACAGAACGAAGCCAAGAAACTGGCCGGCCGCAAGGTCATCGAGGAATTCGTCAGGGATGGCATGAAGCTGGGCCTCGGCTCTGGCACCACCTCGCATTTCTTTGTGCGTGAGTTGGGTAAATACGTGGCCAACGGCATGAAGCTGACCTGCACCACCACCTCGCGGTCCACTAATGATGTCGCGCATGAGGTGGGCATCGCGCTGACTGACCCGAACGAGATCGGAGAGTTGGATCTGACGGTCGATGGCCCCGATGAAATCGACCGCGGGTTCAACATGATCAAGGGCGGCGGGGCCTGTCTGCTGTGGGAGAAGATCATCGCCCATGCGTCCAAGAAGATGATCACCATCTGTGATGAGACCAAGATCGTCGATCACCTCGGCGCTTTCCCCTTGCCGGTCGAGGTGGTGCAATTCGCGTGGAAGCAAAGCGACCGCATGATCCAGAACGCCTTGCGCGACCATGGCATCACGCAGATTGACACCCGCCGCCGTATGCGCGGCGACCTGCCCATCGTCACCGATAGCGGCAATTTCATCATTGATTGCCATTGTCTGCGCATCGACGCCCCTGCCAAACTGGAGATCGCGCTGAACGCTATTCCGGGTGTCGTTGAAAATGGCCTGTTCACGCGCGAATCAGATGGCATGGTTGTGGGCTGTCTGGATGGCACGGCCTACGTCAGCCTACGCTAAACGTAGTAAACTTCCTCACCATGTTAGTATCACTTTCATGGGGTGCCAAGACAATCGCCGCCCCATGCTTCACCACAGCTATGCGCTAGTTATGATAATCATTATTTATCAGGATAATAAGGCACTTCTTCTACCCAAGGCGTGCAATTGGTTTTCGATCGTGTCTCGCAGTAAACATTGACATTTGCGAAAGATTATATAGTAATACTACGTATCAGAAACTTGGAGGAGGATCCAAAATGACACAATCAATGCCGATAAGCCGACGCGGCGTTTTGAAAGCCGGGGTCGCCGCCGGAGCCGCATCCATGCTGGGCAGGACCGCCTGGGCACAGGATCGCGTCTTCATCCCCTATTCGAATAAAAGCCTCGATTATTACTTCTTCGTGATCCAGGAAGAGGCTGTGAAGCGCGCGGTCGAGGGCAGCAAGTGGGAATTCCAGGCCACCAATGCCAGCTTTGACAACACCCGTCAGTTGGAACAGTGGCAATCGCTGATGCTGTCGAACCCGTCCGCCATCGTCTCGGACCCGATCGACAGCCAGGCCATCGTCTCGGCGATCAAGCGCTACAATGCGAAAAACATCCCCGTCGCCATCATCGACACGCCCGCCGCTGCGGGTGCGGATGTCGCGATCACCGTCAGCTTTGACAACTATATCGGCGGCCAGACCGCGGCGCAGGAAATCATCAAGCGTCTGGTGGAGAAATACGGCGAGCCCAAAGGCACCGTGCTGAACTGCTTTGGCGCGCTGCAATCGGTAGCCTGGCGCCTGCGCAAAGAGGGCATGGACGCCGAATTCGCCAAATATCCAAACATCAAGTATCTGGCCCGCCCGACAGAAGGCGCGTTGGATCAGATGATGTCTGTCACCCTGTCCACCCTGTCGGAATTCCCCGATCTGGACGCCGTGCATGCGCCTTCCGACAGCCCGTCGCGCGGGATTGTCACGGCGCTGAAGCAAAAGGACCGCTGGAAAAAGATCGGCGAAGAAGGCCACGTGATCTTCGTCAACATCGACGGCGAGCCGGTGGCACTGAACTGGATCAAGGAAGGTTATATGGATGCCTGCGTCAGCCAAGACCCGATCGCCTATGGCGAAATCGCAGTCGAACTGCTGTCCAAGCATTCGATGAAGGGTGAAGCGGTTCCGCTTGGCACCTATGAGAACAAGAAATATTTCTGGGAGAAATCCGAGATCGTCGCGGGCGACGCAGGCCCCACCATGATCATCCCGCCGTTCATAATCGACCCGACCAATGCAACCGATGAACGCCATTGGGGGCATGTCGCAGAAGAAGTCTGGGGCATTCCCTACACATGAATCTCCCTGTCGTCCGCCATTCGGACGACAACTCCGACCTCCCGCGTTGCGGGGGGTTGGCTTTTTGAATTGAGGGGCATCACACCATGTCAGGCGAACCCAGCATTGCCGCGACCCTGCCCGACGAAGTCCTTCGCATCGAGGGCGTCGGCAAACGCTATGGCAATTTCGACGCGCTAAAGGATGTGTCCTTCGGCATCCGGCGCGGGTCCATCCACGGCCTTCTGGGCGAAAACGGTGCGGGCAAAAGCACGCTGGTCGGCATCATATCGGGGCAAAAAACCGCGACCTCGGGCCATGTTCGCTTTAATGGCGAGCCGATCGACGCCAAGGACGTGCGCACGATGGAAGAGGCGGGCGTGTTTCTGGTCACACAAGAGCCGATGATCATCGATCATATGTCTGCCGCCGAAAACCTGATGCTGGGGATATGGCCCGCAAAACGGGGCTTTGTGCGCTGGCGCAAGCTGCGCGCGGATTCGGCACAGATGCTGGCTGGCACGGGCATTGATCCGACCCAGCGCGCAGGCAGCCTTGACGCGGTGGCACGGCGCAAGCTGAACATCCTGCGGGCGATGTTCTCGGGTGGCAAGGTCATCATTCTGGATGAGCCGACCGCCGCCCTGACCGTCGATGACCGCAACCAACTGTTTGATTTCATGCGCAGGCTGAAGGCCGAGGGCGTGACCTTCATTTTCATCTCGCATTACAATGACGAGATATTGGATATCTGCGATTCGGTCAGCGTGCTGCGCGATGGTGCGCTTGCGGGCGGATCCGAGGATGTGGGCGCGATGACCTCGGAACAGTTGTCCGAGCTGGTTTTGGGCCGCGGGTTGAAGCTGTTCCAGCGCCATCAGCACGATCTGGGGGCCACACCAGTGGCGATTACCCTGTCAAACATCCGCTCGGCCAAGGTCGATCTGGACCGGCTGGATATCCACAAGGGTGAGATTCTGGGCTTTACCGGCCTGCCGGGTGCGGGGGCCAAGGAATTAGTGCGCTGTCTGTTCGGGCTGATCCCGACGCAGGGCGGCAGCATTGACTTTCACGCGGGCGATGGCGGCGAAGCCTTGCCGACCTCACCCGGAGAGGCATTCAAGCGCGGCATCGCCTTTCTCTCCGACGACCGGCGCCGCGACGGTGCGGTGACGCAGATGGCCATTGGGCGCAACATTTCGTTGTCGTCGCTGGACAAGGTGTCGCGCTGGGGCTTTGTAGACCGCGCTGCCGAGGCCGCTCTGTCAGCGCGCTATTTTGCCGCCATGGGCATCAAGGCCGCTGGCCCCGAGGCCACAGTGGATTCGCTCAGCGGCGGCAACCAGCAGAAGGTTTGCCTTGGCCGCGTCATGGCGACGGCACCGCGCCTTTTGATTCTCGACGAGCCGACGCGCGGCATTGATGTGGGCGTCAAGCAGGACGTGTTGCAGATCATCGACGATCTGACGGCGCAGGGCGTCTGCGTGATCATTGTCTCGACCGATACGGATGAGCTGGTTCGGTCCGCCGACCGCGTCTGCGTCTTTGGCGGCGGCAGGTTGCGGCGCGAATTGCGCGGCACGGAAATCAACGCGGAAGCCCTGCGCAGTATCATGGGTGAAGCATGACCATTACAGACAACACAAAAGGCGGCAATATGAACGCATCGACAAACACCGGCGCGGCAAAGCCCGCCAACCCGAAGGGCGATGCGGGCAACAAGCCCTTGACCTGGGTGCTGCAAAACGTGGTCTGGATCTGGTTGGTGGCGCTGGTGGTGCTGTTTGGCCTGTTCAATCAGTTCTTCTTTACCGTGTTCAACATGCAGAACATCATGGTGCAGGCCACCGTGCTGGGCATGCTGGGTCTGGCGATGTGCCTGCCGCTGCTGGTGGCCGAGATTGATCTGTCGATCCCCGCCAACATGGGGTTTTCCTCGGCCGTTGGCGTCATTGCGATGAACTCCATGGGGTTGCCGTGGTGGATTGGGGCGGGTCTTGGCGTGGCGATTGCCACCGCGATCGGGTTTTTCAACGGGCTGTGCATCACACGGTTGCGGATGGTGTCCTTGATCCAGACGCTGTCGATGATGATCATCCTGCAGGGCGCATTGCTCGCGATGACTCACGGGCGCACCCTGACCGAGTTAGGCGATGCCTATGTCTGGATCGGGCAGGCCGCGGTCTGGGGTGGCTGGCCGATCATGCCGCTGGTCTTTGTGGCCACCATCATCGGGCTTGGCGTGGTGCTGGCGCGCACGGTCTTTGGGCGCTGCATCTATGCGGTTGGCGGCAATCCGGTGGCCTCCAATTCCGCCGGTATCCGGGTGGAGGCGACAAAGATCAAGACATACACATTGGCCGGCTTCCTGGCCGGTGTGGCGGGTTTTCTGCTGGCGTCATGGCAAATGGCCATCACCTCGAACCAAGGCGAAAGCTTTCTGCTTTATGCCATCGCAGCCCCGATCATCGGAGGCGTGTCGGTGTTCGGCGGGCGCGGAAATGTGATCGGCGTTTTGGGCGGTGTGCTGCTGCTGACGGTCATTCAAGTCGGTCTGGCGATCATCTCAGTGCCGTCTTTCTATGTCGGCATGATCGGCGGCCTGATGATCTTCATCGCAGTGGCCATTGACGCCCTGCGCGTGCGGATGTTCGGCTGATCACTGGGGCCATGCAGGCGATTTGCCAGCATGGCCCCCCTACCACCTGCGATGGTGGCATATTTTGGACATGCAGGTTTGGTCTGTCTGCTCAGGCCCAGCCGATCAAAAAGGGCCGAAGCGCGCCGGAATACCGCTCATACGGGCACCATTAGCTTTAGCACAAAGGCCACCCGAAACCCGCGCACGCGGCCCCACCCAAAGCGCCCAGATAGTGGTGTTTCTCGCCGTCCGAAATCTACACACCGCTTGCAGATTTCTTGGCTGACCTTGATTCATCTGCTTGTAGGACAACCAGACATTTACTAACACCCCCCTATTAAAATGAGGACTAAATGACCCTCCCCGATACCCGACCGCCCCTTGATATTGATCAGCTTGTGCGCGGCTTGATCACCGAAATCGGTGCCGATTCGATTGTGGATGCCGATCAAGATCTGTCTCGCTATTTCAAGGACTGGTCGGGCGACCATGCCGGCACCGGACTGGTGGTTCTGCGCCCTGCCACAGTGGAGAATGTCTGCAAGGCCGTGCGCTTTTGTTCGCAGGTGGGGGTGCCGATCGTCCCGCAGGGCGGCAATTCCGGTCTGGTCGGCGGCGCCATCGACGCGGCGGGCGGCTGCGTCATCTTGAGCCTGGAACGCCTGAACAAGATCCGCGGCATTGATCCGGTCAACCTGACGGCTGCGGTGGATGCGGGCTGCATCCTTCAGACTCTGAAGGCGGCGGTTGCGGCGCGGGATTGCTATTTTCCGGTCTCGTTGGGGGCCGAAGGCAGCGCCCATATCGGCGGCATCGTGTCCACCAATGCGGGCGGCACCAATGTGGTCAAACACGGCATGACCCGCGCCAACATCATGGGGCTGGAGGTGGTGTTGCCGGATGGGCGGCTGTGGAGCAACCTGCTTGGACTGCGCAAAGACAACCGCGGCCCCGATCTGAGCCAAATCTTCATCGGCAGCGAAGGCATCTTCGGCATCGTCACCGGGGCCTGCCTGCGGCTGTCCCCGGCCCCCAAAACCGTGGAAACCGCCTATGTCGGCTGTGCGTCTTTCCACGATGCTATGCAACTTTTGACCCTGCTGCGCCGCCAGTGCCACGAATTCCTGTCGGGATTCGAGATCATCTCCAACCGCTGCCTGCCGCTGGCCCGATTGGCCAAACCTGATCTGCGGGTGCCGATTGATGCCGAAATCCCGGTGCATGTGCTGATCGAGCTGTCCTGCGCCGGTCCCCTGCCGCTGATGGACATCCTTGAGACGTTTCTGGGCGCGGCGCTGGAGGCAGGGCAGATCGTGGATGCCGCAATTGCGCAAAACAAGGCGCAGGCCGGCAGCTTTTGGGCCATCCGTGAGGGGCTGGTCGAGGGCCAGGCGCTGAACGGCTATCATGTGCGCTCTGATGTGTCGGTCAGGTTGAGTGCGATCCCCGAGTTGATCACGAAGCTTGAAGCAATGCTGGCGCAGGACTTCCCCGGCTGGACGGCGCTGCCCTATGGCCATGCGGGCGATGGCAATGTGCATTTCAGCGCGGTGCCGCCCAAGAGCATCGACCCTACGACTCAACGCAGCATCGGAAAAACCATTGAGACCGCGATTTTCCGGGTCGTGGCCGGGTTGGACGGCTCGTTCAGCGCCGAACACGGCATCGGGCGCAGCAAGCGCGATCGGTTGGCCGCGACCGCTGATCCGGTGCAGCTTGACCTGCTGGCCCGGCTGAAATCCGCGATTGATCCCACTGGGGTGATGAACCCCGGTTGCCTGATCGCCCCAAAGGAGCCTGCACGATGAAAAGGCCGTCGTTGGATATTGGCGAGGTTGATCACCTGCCCTCACGCGTGGCTTCGCATCTGGTGCGTGAAATCCGCATCGGGCGGTTGAAGTCGGGCGAAAGGTTGTGTCGCAAACTTTGGGGTAGCCTGAGGGTGCCAAATTTTTCGACATGATTATGCTGCGAGGGCGGCAAACTGCTGGAATGCAGAAAGACTATTG
>WRPH01000039.1 GCA_009773375.1 Paracoccaceae bacterium | reverse complement strand
CGGCCCCCGCGGCTTCATCCTTCCAAGGTTTGTCAACGTGGACCGCCACCCCTCCGCGGCTGGCGTCGCGCTGCGGTCCACGTCGAAAAACCTTCAGGAATGCTGTCCTTCGCTGCGGATTGGACAAATTGCTGGTTACGAGTTTGGAAGAAATTGGGCGACCCGGGTTTAATGTCCACTCTCCAAACTGGGAGTCTCATCCAGAATCCCGATCCAAGAGGCGGACCCGAACTGGCGTTTATTAAGCGCGCAAGACATACCCCTTGGCAAGGTGGTTGCGGACCAGAACGATCAACACAAGCGCCGGGAGAAACGACAGGCAGGTCATCGCCATGACAGCGCCGATGTCGGTCTGAAAGCTGAACATCGCCGAAATGGCCACGGTGATCGGCTTACCAGAGGTCACGGTCAAGATGCGGGCAAAGACGACCTCGATCCAGGAAAAGACAAAGCAGAAAAAGGCAGCAACGGCGATGCCGGGTGCAAGGGCTGGGATCAGGTGGCGAAAGAAGAACCCCGTGCCGGAATGGCCATCAAGAAAAGCGGTTTCGTCCAATTCGCGCGGCACGGCGCGGATGAAGCTTTCCAGAATCCAGATCGCTACGGGCAGGTTGAACAGCGCATGCACAAGGGCAATCCCGACCGGGGAATTCACCAGCCCAAGACGGGCAAAGATGATGAAGATCGGCAAGGACAGCACCACCGGCGGCGTGACGCGAAACACAAGGATCAACAGCAGAAAGTGGCGGTCGCCTACAAAGCGAAATCGCGCCAGCGCATAGGCCGCAGGCAACCCGCAGATCAGGCACAGCGTGACGTTCATCGTCACATAAGCAAGCGAGTTCAGGATGGCCGACTGCAATTCGGGCGTTGTCAGCACATGGGTGTAGTTCATCAGACTAAAGCTTCCCACGGCGCGGCCCTCGACCGGAAGCGTCACCGTGAAGCTAAGGATGACAGCCTGCGTCAGCGGCAGCAGGATAAAGGCGGCAAGAGCCAGAATGGCGAAACCGCGTCTCATGCTGTCGGTTCCTCGCGGCGGGTAGCGATGACAAAGGCCCAGACGATGGTCAGCACGATCAGGAAATACAGGCTGGCCCGCGCGGCGGCCTGCCCATAGGAAAAGCCCTTGATCTCTTCGCCAAGCTCCAGCGTGAGAAACCGGGTGGCATCATTCGGGCCGCCTGCGTTGATCGTGAACGCCTCGGTATAGATCATCAGGCTGTCAACACAGCGCAGTAACAGCACGATCGCCAAAGCGCCGGTGATGCGGGGCAGTTCGATATGACGGAACACCGCCCAACCCGTGGCCCCATCAATGGACGCGGCTTGCCGGTAGGCTTGGGGAACCGACGCAAAGCCAGCATAGGCAAGGATCGCAACCAGCCCCAGCCAGTGCCATGTATCCACCATCAGGATGAGTATCCATGTGTGCACCGGGTTGAATTTGTAGTCAAACCCCCAAGCCGCGACAAAGCCGAACAGCCCGGTCTGCGGCTGGATCATGCCCAGCCACAGCATCGGGATCATGTTCCACGGCACCACCAGCGGCAGCGCGCAGAGCACCAGCCCCCAAACCGCGCGGCGGCCAAGTGACAACAGGAGTTTGGCTACCAGAATGCCCAAAGGGATCTGCACGCCCAAGGCCAGCGCCGAAAACAACAGGCTGCGCCCAAGCGAGGCCCAGAAGCGGTCACTGTGCAGGATATCCTCAAACCATTGCAAGCCGACCCAATGCAGTTGGTCCAGCGTAAAAATGTCGTGCAGCCCATAGTTGACGACCGCCAGCAACGGCAATCCCCCGACCAGCGCAAGCAGGCAAAGGGCGGGCAACAGCAGGAACCACGCGCGGTTATCGGGCCAACGATCCATCGTCCCCCCGTTTGGTCATGGGGCGGCCTGCGACAGGATCCACATCAGGTCTGCATGTGTCAAAGGCACCGGATTTGATTTCATCGATGAAGATTGCAGCGCTGCTTCGGCCACGTCCGCATGATCGGAAGGCGCAAGCCCTTGCACGCTCAGACCCTCAAGCCCGGCGCGGCGGACCCAATCTGCGGTGGTCTGGGGCGCAGTTTCAGCGATGCCGCCAAGCACCTGTGCAATCAGGGTACAAACCTCGGCCAAGCGTTGGGCGGCCTGGGCGTTTTGATCCGCACGGTTGCGGTTCATCTGCAGAACCGGCCCGAGCAGCACGGCGCAGACGGCACCATGCGGCGCGGGACACATGCCGCCAATCGGTCCGGCCAACCCATGCACCGCCCCAAGCCCGGCATTGGCCAGCGCAAGGCCGCCGCACAGGCTGACCCATGCTAGTTCATCGCGGGCGGTGGCGTCTTCGCCCTGCGACAGGCGGTGCAAGGCGGTCAGGCCGCGCGCGATGGCGGGGCGGGCAAGCGCGTCGGTAAAGTCATTGGCGCGGACGGACAGGTAAGGCTCGATCACCTGCACCACGGCATCCAGCCCCGAGGCAAGCGTGACCTTCCACGGGCAGTGATCCGTCAAAGCCGGGTCGACGATGGCCAGCCGCGCCAGCATACGGTCATCGCGCAGGCTGACCTTGCGGCGATGGTCGGGCAGGCCGATCACGGCGTTCTTGGTCACCTCGGCCCCGGTTCCGGCGGTGGTGGGCAAGGCGATGAGCGGCAGGGGTGCGGTGGACAGCGGCAAGCCGCGCCCGACGACCTCCAGATGGTCCATTAGGGGCGTGGCCGACGGGATCAGCGCCGCCAGCGCCTTGCCCATGTCCAGCACCGCGCCGCCGCCCAAGGCCACAACCCAATCCGGGGCAAACGGGCGGGCGGTCGCCAGCGCCGCTTCCAGCATCGGCAGGGTGGGTTCCTCGGCGCAAGGCAGGGTCATCAAAGTGCAGCCCTTGGCGCGCAAAGCCTGCAACAGCCATTCGGCGCGGGCGGGATTTGCGCCGTGCACCAACACCCCGCGCGGGCCAAATGCGGCAATGGCCTCCGCCGCCCGGTCCTTCATGCCCCGGCCGAACAGGATCTGCGTTGGCGTCTGAATGGAAAATCCCATCACACGGCCATGGTTGCGGCAACGGCGCGGCCCCAGCGGGCGTATTTTGCATCGCGTGTGGCGGGGTCCATTGCGGGCGTAAAACGCCGCTCCAGCGCCCAGCTTTTCTGAAACTCGTCAGGCTGCGGGTAGATGCCCGCTTGCAGCCCCGCAAGATAGGCCGCGCCTAGGGCGGTGGTTTCGGTCACGACGGGCCGGTCCACGGGCGCGCCCAAGATATCGGACAGAAACTGCATCGCCCAATCCGACGCCGTCATCCCGCCATCGACGCGCAGGATGCCATCGGCGGCGGCCCCCCAATCTGACCGCATCGCCTCTAGCAGGTCGCGGGTCTGGTAGCCCACGCTTTCCAGTGCGGCGCGGGCCAGTTCAGCCGGGCCGGAATTGCGGGTCAGCCCATAGACCGCGCCGCGGCAATCGGGCCGCCAATAGGGCGCACCAAGACCAGTAAAGGCCGGAACCAGCACGACATCCTGCGTGGGGTCGGCGGCATCGGCAAGCGGTTGGGTTTCGCGCGCCTCACGGATGATCTTTAACCCGTCGCGTAACCATTGCACCACGGCCCCAGCGATAAAGATCGACCCTTCCAGCGCATAGGTGGTTTGGCCGTCCAAACGGTAGGCGATGGTGGTCAGCAGACGGTTGGTCGAGGGCACCATGTCGGCCCCGGTGTTCAACAGCGCAAAGCAGCCAGTGCCGTAGGTCGATTTTATCATGCCGGGCTGAAAACAGGCCTGACCTATGGTCGCCGCCTGCTGGTCACCGGCGGCGCCAAGGATCGGGATTTCGCGACCGAAAAGGTCGGCGCGGGTGGTGCCAAAATCGGCGGCGCAGTCCTTGACCTCGGGCAGCATGGACATCGGGATGTCCAGAAGGCCGCAAATCTCGGCGTCCCATTCGCCTTTGGCAATGTTGTAAATCAGGGTGCGGGCGGCGTTGGTGGCGTCGGTCGCGTGAACACGCCCGCCGGTCAGCTTCCAGATCAGGAAGGTGTCAACGGTTCCGAAAGCCAGTTCGCCGGCCTCGGCCCGCTGCCTTGCGCCGGGGACATGGTCGAGCAGCCATTTGATCTTGGTGCCCGAGAAATAGGGGTCCAGCAGCAGCCCGGTGCGGGCGGTGATCATCGGCTCGTGCCCAGCAGCCTTCAAGGCGGCACAGGTGTCGGCGGTGCGGCGGTCTTGCCAAACGATGGCGTTGTGAATTGGCTCGCCCGTTTTGCGGTCCCAGATCAGCGTGGTTTCGCGCTGGTTGGTAATGCCGATGGCGGTGATATTGGTGGCGTTGATCCCGGCTTTTTCGATCACAGCGCGGGCGGTTCCGGCGGCGGTGGACCACAGGTCAGACGGGTCATGTTCAACCCAGCCCGAGGCGGGGTAGTGCTGGGGAAATTCCTCTTGCGCCGTGGCCACGACCCTCAGGTTGCCATCAAACAGAATGGAGCGGGATGAGGTGGTGCCCTGATCAATGGCCAGAATATGGGTCATGGAAGCGTTGGTCCGTCTTTGCGATGTCCCACGTTGGGACATTTTTTGGAGTTGTTTTTTTTCAATGGCTTAATGTTTCCATTTTAACCACTTGTTTACACTTCGCGCCGTGAACAGGCCACGTTCCCTACCCTTCTGGCACGCAAGGTCGCGCCACGGAAGGGGCAAGGAAAAGGGGCGGCACCCATTGGATGCCGCCCCCATTGTTGCTTAGTTCTGCCAGGACTTGATCAGCTCGTCATAGGAAACCGTTTCGCCCATGGGCTTTTCGTTTTCCAGTTTCGCCACCGGTGCGCCGGGGGCATCAAGCCAGACCTGCGCGTCCTGCTCTTCGTTCATGACCGGGCCAAGTTCGCCCTGTGCGCCGGATTTCTCCAGACGGATCAGGACCTTTTCCTGCTCCGCGCAAAGCGCATCCAGCGCCTCTTGCGGGGTCTTGGCGCCCGACATGGCGTCGCCGATGTTCTGCCACCACAGCTGCGCCAGCTTGGGGTAGTCAGGAACGTTGGTGCCGGTAGGCGACCACTGAACGCGGGCGGGCGAGCGGTAGAATTCGACCAGGCCGCCCAGTTTCGGAGCGCGTTCGGTGAACGATTCGTGCTGAATCGTGGATTCACGAATGAAGGTCAACCCGACATGGGATTTCTTCACGTCCACGGTCTTGGAGGTGACGAACTGGGCATAAAGCCAAGCCGCCTGCGCGCGGTCCACCGGGGTGGACTTCATCAGGGTCCAGGAACCGGCGTCCTGATAGCCGATCTTCTGGCCTTCCTGCCAGTAAACACCATGCGGCGAGGGGGCCATGCGCCACTTGGGCGTGCCGTCCTCGTTCATCACGGGCGTGCCCGGCTCGACCGAGGCTGCGGTAAAGGCGGTGTACCAGAACATCTGCTGGGCAATCGCGCCCTGAGCAGGAACCGGGCCAGCTTCACCAAAGGTCATACCGGCCGCTTCAGGCGGCGAGTACTTTTGCAGCCATTCGATAGCCTTGGTCACAGCGTAAACGGCTGCTGCGTCGTTGGTCGAACCACCGCGCGCCACGCAAGACCCGACGGGCTGCGACTTTTCGTTGACGCGGATGCCCCATTCGTCAACCGGCAGGCCGTTCGGCTCGCCAACGTCGCCCATACCGGCCATCGACATCCACGCGTCGGTGTAGCGCCAGCCGAGCGAGGGGTCTTTCTTGCCGTAGTCCATGTTGCCATAGACGCCAGTGGCAGGCCCGCCCATGTAAGACATATCGCGACCGGTGAAGAACTCGGCGATGTCTTCGTAAGCCGACCAGTTGACCGGAACGCCAAGGTCATAGCCATACTTGGCCTTGAAGTCGTCCTTGGTTTTCGGATCGTTGAACCAGTCGTAGCGGAACCAATAAAGGTTCGCGAACTGCTGGTCGGGCAGCTGGTACAGCTTGCCGTCCGGTCCAGTGGTGAACGACGTGCCGATGAAGTCGGCAATGTCCAGACCGGGATTGGTGACAGCAGCGCCTTCGCCTGCCATCCAGTCGGTCAGGTTGCGGGCCAGCTGATAGCGCCAGTGGGTGCCGATCAGGTCTGAGTCGTTGATATAGGCGTCATAAATGTTTTCGCCCGACTGCATTTGCGTTTGCAGCTTCTCCACCACGTCGCCTTCGCCGATCAGATCATGGGTGACCTTGATACCGGTGATGGCGGTGAAAGCCGGAGCGAGAACCTTGGATTCGTATTCATGGGTGCCGATTGTTTCCGACACCACCTTGATTTCCATGCCGGCATAGGGCTTTGCGGCATCGATGAACCATTGCAGTTCACCTTCCTGACCCGCGCGGTCAAGCGTGGACAGATCACCAATTTCCGCATCAAGGAAGGCTTTCGCCGCCTCGATATCTGCCCAAGCGGGCAGACCGCTGGCCATCAGCGCAAGCGCCATGGCGGTTGCAGTTTTCCTTAGTCTCATTATGTATCCTCCCAGATTGTGAGACGTCCGTTCTTTGCAGTCCAGCCGGGGGGCAGGGGTGCGATCCCAGCCCTTCGGCGCCTTTTCCCCACTTACACCCAGCGAAACACCGCTGCCGCGTAAAGCAGGCATAGGATCAGCGGCCAAGTCAGTGGCGCACCGAAGAAAAAGAGCCAGCCCAAATTGATGAAGGCCGAGCCCAATAGCGTGATGAACAACCGGTCGCCTCGCGTGGTTTCAATACGCAGTACGCCACGACGGGGTGTTTCAGGAAAGCGGATCGCCAGCAAGGTGAAGAGGATCAGCAGGCAAGCGATTAAGAAGAAGAAGAGGGCGACGGGGAAGGTCCAGGCCATCCAGCCGCCGGGGATCATCGGGTCAAACCACGCCATCCCCTCTTCGTTACGCGGCACTGACCAGACTAGAAAACCAAGGATGGTGGCCATCAGGGCAAGGGTGCCCACGTAAATGCCGTTCCAGCGCGATGTAGTCATCACACCCTCCCTAGGGCAAAGCCCTTGGCTATGTAGTTGCGGACAAAGTAGATTACCAAGGCGCCGGGGATGATGGTCAGGACACCTGCGGCGGCCAGAACCCCCCAGTCCATCCCGCTGGCAGACACCGTGCGGGTCATGGTCGAGGCGATGGATTTCGCGTTGACGCTTGTCAGCGTGCGCGACAGCAGCAGTTCAACCCATGAGAACATGAAGCAGAAAAACGCAGCCACACCGATGCCCGATGCGATCAGCGGCATGAAGATGCGGGTGAAAAAGCGGCCAAAGGAATAGCCATCGATATAGGCGGTCTCGTCTATTTCCTTGGGCACGCCGCGCATGAAGCCCTCCAAGATCCAGACCGCCAGCGGCACGTTGAACAGGCAATGCGCCAAGGCCACGGCGATATGCGTGTCAAACAGCCCAACCGAGGAATAAAGCTGAAAGAAGGGCAGCGCGAAGACGGCGGGTGGGGCCATCCGGTTGGTCAGAAGCCAGAAGAACAAATGCTTGTCGCCCATGAAGCCGTATCGCGAAAAAGCATAGGCGGCAGGCAGCGCGACAGTGATCGAAATCACCGTGTTCATCACCACATAGATCAGCGAATTGACATAGCCCATGTACCATGACGGATCAGTCAGGATGGTGACATAGTTGGCAAAGGTCAGATCATTGGGAAACAGCGTGAAGGTCGAGGTGATCTCAGAGTTGGTCTTCAGGCTCATGTTGACCAGCCAATAGATCGGGATCAGTAGGAACAGCAGATAGAGCGTCATGACGATGGCGGAGGATTTGAAACGCATCACTTGGTCTCCGCTTTATCAAGGGCTGTCATGACAGTGTAGAACACCCAAGAGACCAGCAGGATCACAAGGAAATACATCAGCGAGAACGCCGCCGCTGGGCCAAGGTCGAACTGGCCGACGGCCATTTTCACTAGGTCGATGGACAGGAAAGTGGTGGAATTGCCGGGGCCGCCGCCGGTGACAACGAAAGGTTCGGTGTAGATCATGAAACTGTCCATGAAGCGCAGCAGAACGGCAATCAGCAGCACGCCTGCCATCTTTGGCAGCTCGATAAAGCGGAACACGCTCCACCGGCTGGCTTGATCAATCCGGGCGGCTTGGTAATAGGCCTGCGGGATGGATTGCAGACCTGCATAGCACAGCAATGCGACCAGCGAGGTCCAGTGCCAGACATCCATCACGATGATGGTGATCCATGCGTCCAGCGGATCGTTGGTATAGTTGTAATCAATGCCCAAAGCAGCCAGACCGTGGCCGAGAAGGCCAATGTCCACCCGGCCAAAGATCTGCCAGATCGTGCCGACCACATTGAACGGGATCAGCAGCGGCAAGGCCATCAGCACCAGCACAACGCTGCCCCAAAAGCCCTTTTTCGGCATGTTCAGCGCGATGAAGATGCCCAAGGGCACTTCGATCGCCAGAATGATCGCCGAAAACAGCACTTGCCGCCCCAGCGCTGCATGCATGCGGTCCGAGGTGATCATCTCTTCAAACCAGCCAAGGCCGTTCCAGAAAAACTCATTTTCGCCAAAGGTGTCGTTGACTGAATAATTCACAACCGTCATCAGCGGGATCACGGCAGAAAAGGCGACAATCACCAGGACCGGCAGCACAAGGAACCATGCCTTGTTATTCTGGGTCTTTTCCATCAGACAGCCCCCTCTGCAACGCGCCAGTCATCGGAATAGACGCTGATCTTGCCCGGCGCAAAGGCGACGCGGGTCATGCCGGGGCTGATGGCCAATCCTTCGGGGGCGATGATGTTGAAAGGCTGGCCGAACAGATCGGTCCGAATAATGCGGTGACGGCCCACATCTTCGATCCGCCGGATCGTGATGGGCAAGCCCGCACCATCGGTCAGGCTGCAATGTTCGGGCCGGATGCCGATCTGAGTGCGGCCCTTTAGCGGGCCATAACCCGCGCCCAAGGAAATCTCGGCCCCTTGCAGATGCGCGATGGTTCCCGAAACGGTCGCGTCCAGCAGGTTCATCCCCGGCGAGCCGATAAAATAGCCCACAAAGGTATGGGCCGGGGTTTCGAACAACTCTTCCGGCGTGCCAATCTGCACCACACGGCCGTCATACATGACCACCACCTTGTCGGCAAAAGTCAGAGCCTCGGTCTGGTCATGGGTGACATAGATCATGGTGTGGCCGAACTGGCGGTGCAGTTGTTTCAACTGGGTGCGCAATTCCCATTTCATGTGGGGGTCGATCACGGTCAGGGGTTCGTCAAACAGGATCGCGTTGACATCCTCGCGCACCATGCCGCGGCCAAGGCTGATCTTTTGCTTGGCGTCGGCGGTCAACCCGCGCGCTTTGCGGTTCAGAATGTCTTCCATCCCGATCATCTGGGCGATCTGGTTGACCCGCCCCGCGATATAGGCCGCATCCATGCCGCGGTTCCGCAACGGGAAGGACAGGTTTTCGCGCACCGTCATCGTGTCATAGACCACCGGAAACTGAAACACCTGCGCGATGTTGCGCGCTGCGGTTTCCTGATCGGTCACGTCCAGATCGCCAAACAGCACCCGCCCATGGCTTGGCCGCACAAGGCCAGAGATGATGTTCAAAAGCGTGGTCTTGCCACAGCCCGACGACCCCAGCAGAGCATAGGCCCCACCGTCTTGCCAGACGTGATCCATTTCCTTCAGCGCATAATCCGACTCGGCATTCGGGTTGGCGGCGTAGGAATGGGCGAGTTTTGAAAGCGTGATCTGTGCCATGGGTCAGGCCGCCAATGCATAGGACGCAGGTGCGACAAGCGCGCCATCAGCGTCGAAAAGATAGATACGGGTCGGGTTCAGATAGACATTGACCGCCGTGCCGGGGGCGAGATCCTGCACCCCATGCACAAGGCCCACCCATTTCTCGGCCCCGTGCCGCAGATGCAGGAAAGACTCTGACCCGGTGATTTCGGTCACGGCCACAGTGCAGGGCAGTTCGACGGCATCGCCCGAATGCTTGTCAAGCGTCACATGATTGGCGCGGAAGCCTGCTAGATAGCGGCCATCTGGCAAGGCAGCATGGGCCCCTTCTGCGGGGGCCTTGGCCAACCCGCCAAAATCCAGCCGAGGACCGGTCTTGACGACCGGGACAAAATTCATCGGCGGATCCGAAAACACCCGCGCCGTGGTGGCATCAGTGGGCAGGCGGTAAACCTTTGGCGTCGGGCCAAACTGGGTGACGCGGCCTTCCCACAGGGTGGCGGTGTTGCCGCCCAGAAGCAGGGCCTCTTCGGGTTCGGTGGTGGCATAGACAAAAATCGCCCCCGAAGCCTCAAAAATCCGGGGGATTTCGACGCGCAATTCCTCGCGCAGCTTGTAGTCAAGGTTGGCCAAAGGTTCGTCGAGCAAAACCAGCCCCGCGCCCTTGACCAAAGCCCGTGCAAGCGCACAGCGCTGCTGCTGGCCGCCCGAAAGCTCCAGCGGTTTGCGGGTCAGCATCGGCGTCAGTTTCAGCATATCGGCGGTTTCGCGCACGGCGCGGTCAATTTCGGTCGTAGTCTTGCCCATTAGACGCAAGGGCGAGGCGATGTTGTCATAAACGCTCATCGCGGGGTAGTTGATGAACTGCTGATAGACCATGGCGACCTTGCGGTCCTGCACGCGTTGACCGGTCACATCCGTGCCGTTCCAAAGAATCTGGCCTGTGGTGGGAACGTCCAGCCCGGCCATCAGGCGCATCAGCGAGGTCTTGCCAGACAGTGTTGGCCCCAACAGCACGTTCATCGTGCCGCGCTCCAGCATCAGGTCGGTCGGGCGAATATGCGCGCGCCCCTGAACTGACCGTGAGACTGATTTCAGTTCAAGCGCCATCCGGTTCTCCTATTCGGCAGTGGGGCTAAGCGCCCCGTCTTGTGCGGCTGCGATCATGTACACGTCCAGCGCGGCGATCTGGTCCGCCGTTAACCGCAGCCCAAGCTTGGTGCGCCGCCAGACCACATCTGCCGCGCGGCGGGCAAACTCGCGCCTCATCAGCCAACGCACTTCGGTCTCGGTCATGGTCGCGCCAAAGTCGCGGCCCAAATCGGCTGCAGCCTGCGCATCGCCCAGCAGGGTTGCCGCCTCTGATCCATAGGCGCGCACCAGACGCCCGGCCCAGTAATCCGACAGGAACGGGAACCGCGCCTTCAGATCATCGGTCAATCTGGCCACGCCATCATGCGGAAAATCCCCGCCAGGCAAGGGCACACGCGCTGTCCAGCGACCCGAGGCTTGCGGAAAGAACGGCGCCAGCTTTGCAAGCGCGCTTTCGGCCAAACGCCGATAGGTGGTGATCTTGCCGCCAAAGACGTTCAACAAAGGCGCGCCGTTGGTGTCCAGCGACAGCACATAGTCCCGCGTCGCCGCCGTGGCCGACTTGGCCCCATCGTTATACAGCGGCCTAACGCCGGAATAGGTCCAGACCACATCTTCGGCAGTGACCGACTTGGCAAAATAGCGGCTGGCAAAATCCAAGAGATAGTCACGCTCGCCATCGGTGCAGGCCACCTCGCCGGGCGCGCCCTGATGGTCTTGGTCGGTGGTGCCGATCAAGGTGAAGTCTTGCTCATAAGGAATGGCAAAGATGATGCGGCCGTCGGTGCCCTGAAAAAAATAGCAGCGGTCGTGGTCGTAAAGCTTGCGGGTGACGATGTGCGAGCCGCGCACCAGCCGCACGCCTTCGGCTGTATTGATCCGAACGACGTTGCGGATCACATCTTCGACCCAAGGCCCGCCCGCATTGACCAGCGCGCGCGCCGTATGGGTGTGCGTGCCGTTAGGCCCTTCAGTCACAACTTCCCACAGATCCCCCATTCGGGTGGCAGAGGTGACGCGGGTCCGTGTCAAAACCACCGCTCCACGTTGCACGGCATCGCGAGCGTTCAGCGACACTAGCCGCGAATCTTCTACCCAACAGTCCGAGTATTCATAGGCATGGCGGAATTTCGGCTGCAGGGCTGCACCCGCAGGATCGCGCTTCAGATCCAGCGTGCGCGCGCCGGGCAGGATCTTGCGGCCCCCCAGCGTGTCATAAAGAAACAAGCCAAGCCGGATCAGCCAAGCCGGTCGCCGCCCCTTCATCCAAGGCATCACTCGCGACAAAAGCCGCCCTGTCGGCGTATCGCCTTCAAACCGCATGTCGGGAGAATAGGGCAAGACAAACCGCATGGGCCAAGAGATATGCGGCATGGCGACCAGCAGCGTCTCACGCTCTTCCAGCGCTTCGCGGACTAGCCGGAACTCGAAATATTCAAGATAGCGCAGCCCGCCATGAAACAGCTTGGTCGATGCCGAGGATGTGGCTTGGGCCAGATCGCCTTGCTCTGCCAGAACAACAGAAAGACCACGACCCACCGCATCTCGCGCGACGCCACATCCATTGATGCCGCCGCCGATTATGAACAGGTCGGTCGGGTTGGTCCCGCTTGTCAATGGCACGCCAATCTCCCCCAAATGCCGAGATACAAGTCTAAAGAACGTCTTGAGTCAATCAGTTATTTTCGCTTTTGTGCGATACCTCCAAAAGCGAACATCAAGCGGGCATATATGCGGATATTTCCATCTTGTCCGTGCCTTAAGTCCCGATATTTTTCTGCAATCGCACAATTTCGCGCTGCGTCGCGGCATCGGCTGGAGGCGATTGCGCCGCCGGTTTTTCCCTCTTGTGCAGCAAAGGAACTTGAACGAAAATCAACGATATCTTTCGCAAACCAAGGAATAAGACGTGGCGCTCAGCTTTCGTCAAAGCGAGATCCTCGACATAGCCCGACTTGAAGGCCGGGTAGTGGTCGACGATCTGGCGCAAAAGTTTGACGTCACGCTGCAAACCATTCGCCGCGACCTGTCGGAACTTGCCGACATGGGGCATCTGGACCGGGTGCATGGCGGGGCGGTGCCACGGACCGGGGCCGCCAACCTTGGCTATGAACAGCGGCGGCGGATGAATCAAGATGGCAAGGTAGCCATCGCGCGGGCCTGCGCGGCAGCGATCCCCGAGAACTGCTCGCTTATCATGAACCTTGGTACGACCACCGAGGCTGTTGCGCAGGAATTACTGAACCACAGCAATATCACCGTCGTGACCAACAACATGAATGTCGCCAATACGCTGGCCGCCAATCCGGGCTGCGAGATCATGGTCGCAGGTGGCGCTTTGCGCCGTTCCGACGGTGGTTTGGTCGGAGAACTGACGACCCAGTTCTTCGAGCAGTTCAAGGTTGATTATGCGGTGATCGGCGCTTCGGCGCTGGATCACGACGGCGACATTCTTGACTTTGATCTGGCAGAAGTCCGGGTCTCAAAGACTATCATTCGGCAATCGCGCAAGGTGTTCTTGGTTTGCGATGCCTCCAAACTCGACCGATCGGCACCAGCCCGACTGGCCTCTCTGGCAGAAATTGATACTCTGTTTACCGATCGAGCCCTTCCACCGGATCTCGCCCGCAGATGCGCCGACTGGGGAACCAAGGTTACCATAGTGCGCGAATAGTTGTTTCCGCCGCGGCCATTCCCGGGCTCCGGGCACTCGCTTGAAACAATGCTTGGGCGTGTAGTTGCGCCATAAATCGTCGCCAACCTCTGCCGAACTCCCTGTGAAAATATTCAATTAACCGGGGCAACGCTTAGGTCGGACTGGGCACGAAAAGGTGCCGCACGAGCAAAAGCCCCGAACGTCCGCTTTGGGCCGAAAACGAGATCTGAGGGGGCTCATGCCCCCTTCTCGAACTTCAGGACCGGGATGCCCAGCTTCTTGGCCTTGTCAGCGAGGTTTTCCTGGATGCCATTGCCCGGGAAGACGAGAACGCCCACCGGCAGCACGTCCAGCATCGCGTCGTTGCGCTTGAAGGGTGCGGCCTTAGCGTGTTTGGTCCAATCGGGCTTGAAAGCGACCTGCGTGACTTTGCGGGCTTCGGCCCATTTGGCGGCGATGAGTTCGGCCCCCTTGGGGCTGCCACCGTGGAGAAGGATCATGTCGGGATATTTGGTCTGGACCTGATCGAGCTTGCCCCAGATCAGGCGGTGATCGTTGAAGTCGGTCCCACCGGTGAGGGCAATCTTGGTGCCTTGGGGCAGCATCACTTCGGTTTCCGAGCGGCGCTTGGCGGAGAGGAAATCGCGGCTGTCGATCAGGGCCGCAGTCAGGTGCTTGTGGTTCACCATCGAGCCAGAGCGGGGCCGCCAGGTGGAGCCGGTGTGCAGCTCGAACGCCTCGGCGCTGCGGTCGCGGAAGGCTTCAAGACAATGCCGCCGTTCGACAAGGCTGGTGCCTTCGGCCGTCAGGCGCTCAAGCTCAGTCGATTTCACCTCAGAGCCGTCTTGTTCGCGCTGTAGGCGGTGTTGCGCCACTTCGTTGTCGTCGAGCAGGCGCTCGGTGCGGGCGGCGGCGCGGTGGAAGAGGTTGACCTGGCCCCAGAGCAATTCTTCGAGGTCGAGTTCCATGCGGGTTTCGGCAAGGGTTGCTGCGAGGGCATCGAAGATATCGCTGACCGCGTCGATGAGGCGCTCGGGTTCCGGCATCGGGCGCAGATCGACCTCGTCCTGGAAGGCACGGGTGCCATAGAGCTGAAGCTCCTGAAGCGCCCAGGCGGTCTGGGAAAGGGCGGGGTTGCGGTCGAAATCCTCGCTCTGGAATTGGGTCGTCATGGTCTTTTGCCTCCGGCTGCTCGAGCCCACGCGACATCCCGCGCGGCCTTCATGGGCTGCGAAAGCCGTGGAAGGGGATGCCCCTTCACCCCCTCTTTGGGGCCGGAACGCATGTGGAGGAGGACGGGGGGCGGCTGATTTGCCTCGCGATGCAAAGGCGGGGCGAGCCCCGCCGGCGGAAATCAGTTGCCCCCCGTCCTTGAAGGGGCGACCCCTTTGACGGCCGCCTGCCCATCTCTTGAAGGACGTGCGGGTGTCGGGCGGGTTCGACAGCCGGGAAGAGGAGAAAGACGCGCCCCTGTTCCTCAAGCGATGCTTGACCTCTGCCCCGCGCCATAACTGCCTTTGCGCTTTTAGAGTTCAGATCGTCAGCCGATGCCGATCCTTAAGGTCGATTTGCTCTGCCAGATGCTGGCGCAGCGCCTCAACGCCGTGGGCTCGAAGATCGTCGTTGAAATCCCCGAGCTGCGGCTCAAGCACCCGCACGGCAATCCCGGCCTCGGTTGCTCTGGCGGTTAACCGTTCCGCCGCACGCTGCCCGGCCCGATCGCGGTCGATAGCAACGTAGAGGCGCTGCAATCCGCCAGGCAACAGGACGGCTCCGAGGTGACTCGACGAGAGCGCCGCCCAGACGGGCAAAGAAGGCGCCGCCTCGCGCACGGACAGCATGGTCTCGATGCCTTCGCCCAGCACAAGGGTTTGATCTGCGGGGGCGATCCTGACGGCATTTCCGAGAAGGTGACCCATAGCCCGCCGCGGTGTGTCGACAGCCGCCTTGTCCTGTCCGTCGGGCGCCAACCAGGTGCGATGCACACCCTGCAAGACCCCTGCCCCATCGGTGACCGCGGCGATCATCGCTGGTCTGGGCACCGGCTTGGTCTGACCCTCATCCCGATGCCAGCACTTCGGGTGGAAGCGCAGGGCCGCGCTCGGCACCGCCTGGGTGATACCCCGGGAATGCAGGTAGATTTCTGCCAAGGACCCTGCCAATGGCAGCGAGGCCGCAAACAAGCGCGATGCCGAAGCAGGCGTGCCCGAGGGGGATTTTCGGCTGCGCGGGGAATTGGCATCCGGGAGAACCGGCTGCGGACGGCCAAGATGCATCCGTGCCTCTGCCAGAAGATCGGGAAAGCGGGTGATCCCCGTGCGCTCGCGAATGATGTCGAGGAGGTCACCGTGTTCCCCGGTTGCGCTGTCGGTGAATTTCCCGGCGGCACCCGGCCCCGAGGCGGGGCCGGTCAACCTGACGAACAGCGAGCGGCCTGGATTGTTCTGCAGATCGCCGACCATCCAGTAGGAGCCTTCCCGCCTCCCGGCGGGAAGATAATGGCGGCAAACGCTTTCGGCATTTTGCGAGAGATCCCGCAGCAGATCTTCTGTTTCCAATGACATGGCACACACGATTAACAACCTTTGCGTGCATGTAGACCCTGGATGGGGAAAAGTGCAAGCAGGTGGTCGAGCACGGCGATCCCACTCGCATCGGCGGGACAGAATAGCCGCAGCTTCCAGCTGATGATTTCCGAGAAGAAGCCATCGGCTTTGAGGCGGTCTTTTTGCGCTTCCGTGAACCCGGACAGCTCGATCCGGTTCACACCCATGACGCAGGACCGGTGCAACTCCATCGCTTCGGCGAGCCGCACCACGGTCTTGCCCTCCAGAACAATGGCATGGACCTGTGCCGCCGTGAGCTTTGGCGCGTCAGCGGCCAGCGTGGTCGCGACCCAGGCGGGCGAAACCCTGCGGCCGATGATGCGTCGGCCGTCATCGGTCTGCAGCCGATAGACGCGAGTCTCGTCTTGGGGAAGCTGCTTCCAGATCGGCAGCAAGAGGCCCGCCACGATGTGCAGCATGGACTCGCTGAACTCCGGCACCTCGGCCAGTTCCGCGGTCCAGGCGGCAGCGAAGGCGGCGCGGTCGGCTTCCAGCCAGTGAGTATCGTCCATGATCTTCGCCGGGACCGTGCTGGCCTCCGTTGGCCGGACCAGCCTCAGGCGCGCCTCGATCGTGCCGTCGTCCAGCATCAGACTGGTCGCGGGCACCTGTACCGCCGCGCGGCTTGAACGGCTGTTGACCAGAAGGCGTGCATTCGGGTCGTCGAGCCAGTCGAGAGCGTCCGCGAGAGAAGTCGGCGTGTTGCGGCGCTTTTCTGCGATGGTCAGAAGCTGGGTTTCCGCACCGGAGCCGGGATGGGTGTAGATCACCCGCGCATCGGTGACGCAGAAGCTTTCAGCGCGCAGCGTCTCGAGCCCGAGGTCATAGACGCCGGCGGCGATGGCGCCTTCGATGCGCTGCGCCAAAAGCTCCTCGAAGGCAGTAAACAGGATGCCCTGCATCGCAATCGTCAGCGCCAGCAGGCGATTGAGGAAGGTGGTGATGGGAGGCAGATCGTCCTTCAGACCGTTGTCGTCCGTCAGGCTGAGTCCGGTCGCATCCTCGAAGGCCCCGAGCGAGCAGCCCGCCACATCGCCGCGATAGACGCGGCGGTAAAGCTGGCGCAAGGCATCGCGGGCGTAAGGAGACTCGAGGTTGTCCTCGGGGCGGAACAGCCCCTGCCCGCCGGTCTGGCGCTGACCGCGTGTGATCGCCCCGAGCGTGTCAAGGCGACGTGCGATGGTCGACAGGAACCGCTTTTCCGCTTTCACATCCGTGGCCACGGGCCGGAAGAGCGGCGGCTGCGCCTGGTTGGTGCGGTTGGTGCGGCCCAAGCCCTGAATGGCGGCATCAGCCTTCCAGCCTGGTTCCAGGAGGTAGTGAACGCGCAGGCGCTGGTTTTTCGCCCCGAGATCGGCGTGATAGCTGCGCCCCGTGCCGCCAGCATCCGAGAAGATCAGGATGCGTTTCTGGTCATCCATGAAGGCGGCGGTTTCCGCGAGGTTTGCAGACCCCGCCCTGCTTTCCACGATAAGGCGCGCGGCAGGACCGTCGCCCTTGCGCACAATGCGGCGCGAGCGGCCCGTGACCTCGGCCACGAGGTCAGTGCCGAAACGCTGGACGATCTGGTCAAGCGCCCCCGGCACGGGCGGCAGGCCAGCCAGCTTTTCGATCAGGGCGTCGCGACGGCGGGCAGCCTCCCGACACTCGATGGGCTGGCCATCGCGGAATACGGGCCGCGACGACAGATTGCCCTCACTGTCGGTGAAGAGCTCATAGAGCTGCACCGGGAAGGAATGGGCGAGGTAGTCAAGGACGTAATATGCCGCGTCCGCGTTATGCAGAGCGCGGCGCTTCATGTCGTTGATATGATGTTTCATTTTGGGATCTCCACTCGGCATAATCATGATGCCTCTG
>WRPH01000008.1:92005-179107 GCA_009773375.1 Paracoccaceae bacterium | reverse complement strand
CTTGCCGGAAGGCTTGCGCGCCAAAGGCGGGTTGCGACAGATAAGCAAAGCTTGGCCCGGCCTTCGCACAGAACGTGTCAAAGGCGGCTTCATCAGAGGCACACAGCGCCAAGGCCCAGTCACGCATGCCGCGCGTGAGGTAGCCTTGCCGCACCGCCGCGTTCACCTTGTCCTGCACGCGGTTCTGTGCGGCGGTGGCGCGTTCAAGCTGGCGATCCGACAGCATGTCCTGAACGGCAGCAATCGGCAGCCAAGCAACGCAACCGAAGGTCGATCAATCGACAATATCCAAGTCTTGGCAAACCACGCGCACGCGTTCTTCTGCCTTTGGTCCGGTCCAATTCCCAAGAAGCGCCGCCCCGAGGTTCTGCCGGGTGTATCCCTTCTCGCGACAGTATGCATAAAACCATCAAGGGGCTTCTATGAGTGATATTGAAGAAACCATTGAAGCGCTGAAGCTGCGGTTGAAAGCGGTCACAGACTCGGACCTTGCTCGGAAGCTTGCCGTCGACAAGCGGACAGTTTCTGCTTGGAGAGCGCGAGGTGCGGTGCCAGAGCGTTACCTTTCAATCACTGCTGGTGCAGATCACCAGACGGTCAACACGCCACCGCTTCGTTGGGGCCCTTACGAGGATCACGCTTTCCGTCTCACCCTCTTCCGCTTCACAAGAGTTAGGGCAAGTGTTGCTCTCTCTAACGACTATTCGAAGATTCACCGTCAGTTTGGTAGCCCCGGAGGCTTCTGGGCGTTGCTCCGTAAGTCGCAACAGGATTTGGCCGCTGCAATGGAGGAAAGGACCGAAGTGCTAGACACCGCACTCGCGCTCTTATTCCATGACGATATCGTCGCAGGCGACGCCGCAATTGCGGGACAAGGCAATTTTGGACGTTCTCTCGTCTCGCACTTAAGCCATGGGGTGTGGGTTAATCGGCCCACAGTTCCGTTGGAAGGCCATTGATTTCATTAAACATTGTCTTGACATCAAAGTTTGCAGACACTGCAAAGCCCGCCGTTCCCACCGGAAACGCGTCAAACCAAGTGACATCGCATCCATGTAACCTATTGATTTTAAACGATCCGTTAAACCCTCAAAAATCAAACCAAGTGTCGCCGCTCAGAAAAGCCGCAAACCTTAAGATTTCCTTAATTCTTCATACCTATCATATTGATATTAAAACATAAAAAATGGTCCCGAGTTGGGACCACCAGCTTAGAACCGGCTGGGCAGGTAAGGCCGCAAATCCAGTTCCGGCGCGCGCCCGGCCACCAAAGCCGCCACCAGCCGCGCCGTGATCGGGGCCAGCGTCAGCCCGATATGGCCGTGCCCGAAGGCATGGATCACCTCTGGCCCCGCACGGGACGGCCCGATCACCGGCACCGAATCCGGCATCGAGGGGCGGAACCCCATCCACTCCCGATCCGGCTCGCCCAGATCCGGAAACATCGCCCGCGCCCCCTCGACCAGTTTGGCGATCCGGTGCGGCGAGGCAGGCGCGGTCAGCCCGCCCAGCTCCACCGTCCCCGCCACCCGCAACCGGCCCTGCATCGGGCACAGATAGAACCCGCGCGACGTCGGGCAGGCAGGCCGGTTCAGTCTCGGGGCCGCCATATCCCATTCCACATGATAGCCCCGCTCGGTATCCAGCGGCACAGCATCGCCCGCCTGCACCGCCAGCCGCTTGGAATGCGCCCCCGCCGCGATGATCACCCGCCGCGCATGCAGCCGCAGCCCCGGCCCCTCGATGATCACCCCGTCAAACTGCCGGGTGATCGCCTGTGCCTCGGCCTGTACAAACCCGGCACTGGCAAACACATGCTTGGCCAGGGTCTGCACCATCGCCCCAGGATCATTCAGAAACACCGCTTGCGGAAAGAACGCAGCGCCGCCTGCTACGGCGGGCAGCCCCGGTTCCATCGCCGCCAGAGTCTCGGGCGAGATCAGCTCCACCGAGATACCCAACCCGCGCCGGAACGCCATGTCGGCTTCAGCGGCGCGGAAGGCGGTCTGGGTTTCGTAAAGATAAAGACAGCCCTTGTTTTGCAGGATCGCGCCCGCACCGATCCGGGCGGCCAGCGCCTGCCAGCTTGGGCAGGCATCGGCCAGCAAAGCCGCAATTGCCGCCGCATTCTGCTTGGCAGGCCCCGGCAGCGATTGCCGGGCGAACCGCGCCAGCCACGGCAGCAGCGAGGGCAGGGCTGCACGCCGGATCGCCAGCGGTGAGTTTTTATCGAACAGCAGTGAAGGCAGGTTGCGCAGCACATCCGGGCTGCCGACCGGCATCACCGCGTAATCGGCGATGGTTCCGGCATTGCCATAGCTGGCCCCCATCCCCGGCTGGGCGGGATCGACCACCACCACCTCGCGGCCCTCAGCGGTCAAAGCCTCGGCAATCGCAAGCCCCACAACCCCCGCCCCAAGGATGGCGATATCGGTGGTCAGGTGCTGGGTCATGCTAAGGTCCGTCATCAAAGGAAAGGGCGGCTGCCGCGCCTTAAGACGCAAAAGCCGCCCCTTTTCAAGTTACATGCAGGCGTCAAACAGCGCGCGGGTGTTTTCGCGGGTCATCACCACCGGATTGCCGCCGCAAGACGGGTCTTCCAGCGCCATGTCGGTCAGCATATCAAGGTCTTCCCGCTTCACCCCCATCGCCGTCAGGTTGGCGGGGATGTTCAACTCGGCCCGCAGCGCCATCACGGCGGCGCGGAAGCCATCAAAGCCGCCCTGAATGCCCAGATAGGCAGCGGCTGCATTGATGCGGTCTTCAATCGCCGCCCGGTTCATATCCAGCACCATCGGCATCACGACTGCGTTGGTGGTGCCGTGATGGGTGCCGTAGACCGCGCCAATCGGGTGGCTAAGGGAATGGATCGCCCCCAGCCCCTTCTGGAAGGCCACAGCCCCCATGGCCGCCGCCGACATCATGTGCGCGCGGGCGTCCAGATCGTTGGGGTTGGCGTAGACTTTCGGCAGGTTTTCAAACACCAGCCGCATGCCTTCCAAGGCGATGCCCTGGCTCATCGGGTGGTAGAACGGGCTCGAGTATGCCTCAAGACAATGCGCCAGCGCGTCCATACCGGTGCCTGCGGTGATAAAGCGCGGCATCCCCACGGTCAGCGCGGGATCGCAGATCACCACCACGGGCAGCAGTTTCGGGTGGAAGATGATCTTTTTCTTATGCGTCACCGAGTTGGTCAGCACCCCGGCGCGGCCAACTTCAGAGCCGGTCCCGGCAGTGGTTGGCACCGCGATGATCGGGGCGATTTTCGACGCATCGGCGCGGGTATACCAGTCGTCGATATCTTCCAGATCCCAGACCGAAAGGTCGGCGCGCTGATGCGCCATCAGGGCGATCATCTTGCCCAGATCCAGCGCCGAGCCGCCGCCGAAGCAGATCACGCCATCATGGCCGCCAGCAAGGAAAACCTTGATGCCATCGGCCATGTTGGTTTCATTCGGGTTCGGGTCAACCTCGGAAAACACCGCAGCGCCAAGGCCTGCGGCTTTCAGAATGGCCACGGCTTCGGCGGTGATCGGCAGCGATGCCAAGGCCTTGTCGGTGACGAACAGCGGTTTTTTCACCCCTGCCGCCGCGCAATGCTCGGCCAGTTCAGCAATGCGGCCAACGCCGAATTTGATCGCGGTCGGGTAAGACCAGTTCCGGTTGGGAACGCTATGGGTCATTTCTGCACCTTTTTCAGATGGTAGGATTTCGGACGGGTGACCGAGAGGAAACCCAGATAAGACAGCGAGCCGCCGCGCCCGGTATCCTTGCAGCCGGTCCAGCACAGCGCCGGGTCAAGGTAGTCGGCGCGGTTCATGAAGATGGTGCCGGTTTCGATCTGCGCGCCAATCTCGGCGGCGGTGTCGTAATCGGTGGTCCAGATGCTGGCTGTCAGCCCGTAGGGGCTGTCGTTCATCAGCGCGATGGCCTCGGCGTCGTCCGTGACCTTCATGATGCCGACCACGGGGCCGAAGGATTCCTCCATCATCACCCGCATGGAATGATCCACGTTTACAAGGATTTGCGGCGCAAGGTAGGCGCCGCCATCATCTGCGGGGAACAGCGCCGGGTCGATCAGCGGTTTCGCACCCGCCTTGATCGCATCGGCAATCTGGCTGCGCACCACGGCGGCGAAACGCTTGTTTGCCATCGGGCCGAGGGTGCTTGTCGTGTCAAATGGGTTACCGAGTTTCAGGGTTTTCACCCAAGCCACGGCCTTTTCGACGAAGGCATCGTAGAGCGATTCATGCACATAAATCCGCTCGATGCCGCAGCAGCACTGGCCTGCGTTGAACATCGCGCCATCCATCAGCGTATCGACGGCGGCGTCCAGATCCGCGTCGGCGCGAACGTAGCCGGGGTCTTTGCCGCCCAGTTCCAGCCCCAGCCCGGTGAAGGTGCCCGCCGCTGCGCGCTCAATCGCCTGCCCGCCGCCAACCGAGCCGGTGAAGTTGACGAAATTGAAGGCGCGGCCCGCGATCAGCTGTTCTGTGGTCGCGTGATCCAGCACGACGTTCTGGAACACGTCTGCGGGGATGCCTGCGGCGTGGAACGCCTCGGCCAGACGTTCCCCGACCAGCATGGTCTGGCTGGCGTGCTTCAGGACAACCGTGTTGCCAGCGATCAGGGCGGGGATCAGGGTGTTGATGGTGGTCAGGTAGGGATAGTTCCATGGGGCGACGATGAACACCACGCCCACGGCTTCGCGCGCCAGATAGCGGCGGAATTTATCGCTGTCTTCAATGGTTTGCGGGGCCAGAGTCGTCGCCGCGATTTCCGACATGTAGTCTGTGCGGGCATTCACGCCGCCAAATTCGCCGCCGTAGCGGGTCGGGCGGCCCATTTGCCAGGCCAGTTCTTCGACGATCTTCGGCGCGTTGGCGTTCAGGTTGGCGACACCCGCCTTCACCAAGGCAATGCGTTCGGCCAAGGGGGTTGCTGCCCAACCCTTTTGCGCGGCGCGGGCGCGGGCGGCGGCGGCCTGTGCGGCCTCCAGTGTCAGCGGCGTGCGGGTCGCATAGACCGAACCGTCCACCGGGGAAATCAGTTGAATGGGTTTCATCGTGTTGGTCCTTGGTGAAGGGTAGGGTGGGTTGCACCCACCCTACCCGTAAAAGTTTACGCCCGTTCCAACAGGCGCTGGATTTCGAAATCGGTGACAACGCGGTCGGTTTCCGAGATTTCCCACTGGGCGGCGTGGTGGTAGTGGTCCACCACATCATCGCCAAAGGCGCGGCGATACATTGCAGAGGTGTTCAGCAAATCCGCCGCCTCGCGCAGGTTATGCGGGATTTCGCGCACATTGCCCGCCGCATACATGTCGCCAACCATTTCAGGCTCCAGCTCCATCTTCTGTTCGATCCCGTCCAGCCCGGCCGCGAGCAACGCCGCACAGGTCAGATAGGGGTTCACATCGGAACCTGGAATGCGACATTCCACCCGGATCGCCTTGGTATGCTCCCCACAGACCCGGAAGCCTGCGGTGCGGTTGTCGGCCGACCAGACCGCCTTGGTCGGGGCAAACATCCCCACGGTGAAGCGCTTGTAGCTGTTGACATAGGGTGCCAGAAACACCGTCATTTCGCGGGCATAGGCCAGTTGCCCCGCGATGTAGTGCTTCATAAGCTGGCTCATGCCGTGGGTGTCTTTGTCATCAAAGAACGCGGGCTTGCCGTCTTTGGTCCACAACGACTGGTGGCAATGGCTGGAAGACCCGGCCTTGCGGTGATCATATTTCGCCATGAAGGTCGCGGATTTGCCTTTGGTCCAGGCGATTTCCTTGATGCCGTGCTTGACGATGGTGTGGTTGTCGGCGGTATCCAGCGCGTCGGAGTAGCGGTAGTTGACCTCTTCCTGCCCGGCATCCGCCTCGCCCTTGGAGTTTTCGATCGGGATGCCGGCACCATAAAGCCCGTTGCGCACGGCCCGCATTACCTCTTCTTCCTTGGTGGTCTGGAAGATGTGGTAATCCTCGTTGTAGGCGCTGACGGGCTTTAACCCGGTGAAATTGCTGTCGCGCAGAGATTCATAGCTGTTTTCAAACAGATAGAATTCCAGCTCGGTTGCCATCATCGGCTCAAAGCCCATGGCGCGGGCGCGTTCGACCTGACGTTTCAGGATATTGCGCGGTGCATGCGGCACCGGGTTGTGGTGATGGTCGAGCGTGTCGCCCAGAACCAGCGCGGTGCCTTCCAGCCACGGCACCCGGCGCAGCGTGCTCATGTCGGTTTTCAGGATGTAATCGCCATAGCCGGTCTGCCAGTTCGAGGATTTGTAACCCTGAACTGTGTTCATTTCCATATCGACGGCCAGCAGGTAGTTGCAGCAGTGGGTTTCCTCCCAGCCGCCATCACAGAAGAATTGCGCATGAAAGCGCTTGCCCATCAGGCGGCCCTGCATGTCGATGCCAGCCACCAGAACGGTATCAATTTCGCCAGCCTTCACGGCGGCCTTCAGGTCGGAAAGGGTCATATTGCCGGGCATATCCGGGATCTCCACTGTTGATGTCCCCAAGCTTTGCGGGGTCTTATGTCAGGATCGGGGAACGCAACCGCCCCCCGCAGGAAAACCTTCAAGACGTCGTCAACTGGCCTTGGCTTGTTTCTGTATCTCCACCAAACCCATATTCAGAACCGGAGCGAGCTGGTCGGCCATCGCGTCGGCGGCTTCGGCGGTGGCGATCAGGTCATTGCGGATTTCCAGCATGGCGTTGGGTAATCCGTAGGGCGTCGCCTGCACCCGCAAGGTGTGGGTCACATCATCCTTCGCCGAATAGGGCGCGTTCAGCTCGGCCTGCAGCCGGGTCAGTTTGCGTGCGGCGTTCAGGATCGCCACCGGCAGCGCGGCATCGGCATCGTTGATCACGCCAAATTCGACCCGGCGCGGTTTACCATTAAAGACCGGCGTGAAAGAATGAATCGTCACGATCACCGGACGCAGCCCCAAGGCGATCCGGCGTGCGATCAGGCCGTGCAGGCCTTCTGTCCACGGCAGATAAATCGCCTCGGTGCGGGCCAGACGTTCGGCGGGCGAAATATCGGTATTGCCGGGAATGTCATGCACTTCCGAGCGCGCAGGCATCGCCCCCGCCATGTCAGGTGCGCGGTTGCAGTCGTAAACCAAGCGGCTGACCGGCGCATGGATCAACACCGCATCCAGCCGCCGCGACAGCCCGCGTGCCACCTCCAAAGCGCCGGGGTCCCAGGCGATATGGGCAAGCTGCTGCGCTTCGGTCAGCCCCAGATCACCCCAGCGCGGCGGGATCATGTGCGAGGCATGCTCGCAAACCAGAATGAACCGGCCTGTCGCCGCTTCATTCTCGATCACAGGCGGAAAGCATGTCGCCGGATTGGTTTTTGCTGTTGCTCGCATGGCAACGAGTCATCTCCCTGATTTCGGGAAAGGCTCCCTGTTTGGTCTGCTTCTGTCAAGAATGTTTCTTTGCGCGCCCCGCTGATACAATCTTTTCCAAATGCGACAATCTGCGCTACCCTGACCGCGAACGGGGGGGCATGATGGGAACCAGTCTGACGCTTGACGATCAACTCCGCGCCGCCTTGCCCGATCTGACACGGGCAGAGCGACAGTTGGCCACGCATATCCTGTCGCATTACCCAGTCGCGGCGCTTGGCTCGATCACCATTCTGGCCAAGGCGGCGTCCGTCTCGACGCCTACAGTGGTGCGGCTGGCACAAAAGCTGGGCTACAAAGGCTATCCTGATTTCCAGAACAACTTGCGCGGCGAGGTCGAGGCGATGCTGGTCTCGCCACTGACCAAGCATGATCGCTGGGCAGGTGGGGTGCCTGATACCCACATCCTGAACCGCTTTGCCGATGCGGTGGTGTCCAACCTGCAAGCCACGCTGGGTCAGATCGACCATGCCGAGTTTGATGCAACCGCCGCGCTGCTGGCCGACCCGCAGCGGCATGTTTTTGCGATGGGGGGGCGGATTACCCATTCGATGGCGGATTATTTCACCTCGCTGATGATGATCGTTCGCCCGGAAGTGACGCTGCTGTCGGATAGTTCCTCGACGTGGCCGCCTGCCTTGCTGGATATGAAACCCGGCGATGTGCTGGTGGTGTTCGACATCCGCCGCTATGAAAACGCCGTGCTGCAAGTGGCGGAAATGGCGAAAGAACAGGGGGCCGAGATCGTGCTGATCACCGATCGCTGGGTGTCGCCCGCCGCCACGCACGCGCGCCACACCCTGGCCTGTCACATCGAAGCGCCCTCGGCCTGGGACAGCAATGTCACGCTGATGGTGCTGGTGGAAACCCTGCTGACGGCGGTGCAGGATCTGACCTGGAGTGTCACCGAAGGCCGGATGAAGCGGCTTGAAGGGCTGTATGCCCGCACACGGTTTTTCCGCAGGCACCGCTAAGATTGGGCCGAATTGGCTTCATCTTGGCGAAAATACTCTGGGGGTACCGGTGTGCCTCGCGCAAACCGGGGTGCAAACCCGGCAGGGGGGCAAAGCGTGGCAGATTTAGACTGCATTGAAAATCGCTGCCTCTCGCTTACGCTCGAACGCGTTTTTCGATGCAGCTGTTTTCTGTCAGAATCTGACACGCTCTAGCCTCCTTACGCCCGCTGCACGCGGCCGCCATAGGCATTCAGCAGCACCGCCGCCAGCAACACCGCGCCGCCGATCAGGGTGCCTTGTGACACGGTTTCACCCAAGACCAGCCAGACCCAGAGCGGGGCCAGCAACACCTCGACCAACGAGATCAGCGTTGCCTGTGCTGCCGGCACCACACGGCTTCCCATGGTGTAAAGCAGCATGCCACCGGTCAGCGTCACCGCGCCCATCGCTGCCGCAATGACAATTTCGTTGATTGGTACCAGCAAGGGCTGCTGCAAGATCAACCCGGCCCCGACACCTGCCAGCACCGAGAACACCCCGCCCAGCACCACGGCTGGCAGCATGTTTGCCAGTTTGCCCCAGCGTAGTGTCACGGTGAAAATCGCAAAGCCAAGCGCCGACAGCAGTGCGGCGATATTGCCATCGAGCGCGCCACCAGCCAGGCCACCGCCGACCATCACCAGAATACCCAAGGCTGCAAGACCAATGGCAAACCACGTCAGCGCTGAGACATGCTCGCGCAGCAGCACGCGGCCCAGAATGGCCGCAAAGAATGGCGAGGCCGAAAACAGCAGCACCGCATTGGCAACGGTGGTGGTCTGAAACGCGTAGATTGCGCCCGAAAACGCCATCACCAAGCCCAGGCCGCCCAAAATGCCCGGTGTGCCGACGGAACGGATCTGCGGCCACACCCGGCCCTGCAATCCCAGCCAGATCAGCAAGACCGGCAGTACCCCGACCGATCGCCACACCAGTACCGCCCATGACCCGGCCTCGTGGATATTGCGGATGATCAGGCCCTGAACCGACCACAGCACCCCGGCCAGAAAGATCAGGGCCGCCCCTGTTGTATATTTCATTGCCAGCCCCTGTTTTCCGCGCAGCCTCGCGATTCAGGCGCGGCAGGTCTGTTCCATTCCCGACCTTGGTACCGGGCATCAAAAATTTTCGAAAATTTTTGCGCCGATTTTTGTAAAAATCGTGGGCAGAATTTTCCAGATGCGGTGATCTTGTCAGTAGCCGCGCGTCCTGTCGACCAGATGCAGGAACGGCTCTGCGGCCTCACCACGGCGGATGTTTTCCACCAGCACCTTGGCTGCCCCGGTTGCCCGCGTGTCGGCGGCGATATGTGGTGTTACCGTGACTTTTGGATGCGTCCAATAGGGGTGGTCCTGCGGCAAGGGCTCCACCCGGAACACATCCAGCGTGGCGTGGCCAACCCGGCCTGCGTCCAGCGCCGCCAGCAGCGCCGTATCGTCGATCAAAGCGCCGCGTCCGGGGTTCAGAATGACGGCACCGGGTTTCAGCCATGCCAGCCGCTGCGCATCCAGCAGGTTTTCGGTTTCGGGCGTCTTTGGCAGCAAAGTCACCACGATATCGGCGCTGCGCAATGCCGTCTCCAGCCCGGTTTCGCCATGCAGGCACTTGATTCCCGGTACGGATTTTTCGCTGCGGCTCCAGCCTACGACATCGAAATTCAACCCGGCCAAAGCCTGCGCGCAGGCGGTGCCAAGCGCGCCCATGCCCAGCATCGCCACCCGGCGTTCGCGCGCCAAGGGCGGGCAGGTGGCCTCCCAGACATGGCCCGGATTGACGATATGCCGGTCCATCCCCAGATGATGCCGCAGGCTATGGCCGACCACCCATTCCACCATGCCCTCGGTCAGCCCGGTATCGACCATCCGGCACAGGGGCTGAGTCAGGGTGGCATTGCCGACGATGCGCTCGACCCCGGCCCAAAGGCTCAGCACCGCTTTGCAGCGGATGTAGGGGGTGAAATCCTGCAAGGGCGCAGAGGGGGCGTAGATGATATAATCGACCGCTTCCGGGTCCGGGGCTTCTGTCAGCACCAAGGCGTCAATTCCGGCTTCGGCTAGCAGTGCGGGCAGCAGATCGTGGTATTCATCCCATACAGCGGGGGCCGAGAAAAACACGGTCAAAGGCATCGCAGGCTCCTGATTTTCGCCGTAGCCTATGCGCCCGGATCATGGCCTGCAAGGCGTGGGACGCCAGCGAGGCCGCCTTTATTCCGCGAGACCCTGCACCGCGCGGGTCAGAGCCAAAAGCGCCATGTTCAGCGCGCCCCTTTCAGCGGGGCCGATGGACAATTGCGCTTTGCACCAGACCAAAGGCCAGCAAGATCACCAGCGTCGCCGAACCGCCGTAAGACAGCAGCGGCAGCGGCACACCGACCACCGGCGCCATGCCCATCACCATCGACAGGTTTACCGCGATATAGAGGAAGAAGTTCACCGCCACCCCGATGATCAGCAATTGGCTGAAGCGATCCTTGTTCTGGACTGCCGCGAAGATGCAGAATACCAGCACCAGCGTATAAAGCGCCAGCAGTGAGATCGCGCCGATGAAGCCGAACTCTTCCCCCAAGGTGGTGAAGATGAAGTCGGTGTGTTTTTCTGGCAGAAAGTTCAGGCGGCTTTGCGTGCCCTGCATGAAGCCTTTGCCCGCCCAACCACCAGACCCCAGCGCGATTTTTGCCTGAATGATATTGTAGCCCGCACCCAGCGGGTCGGCGGAGGGGTCAAGGAAAGTGTGGATGCGCTTGTACTGATAATCGTGCAGCAATTGCCACGGCGTGCCTTCGGAAAAGATCACCGCCGCCACCGTGCCGCCGCCACCTGCCGCCACCACGCCGAAATACCAGAGCGATACCCCGGCGGCGAACATTACCGCCCCGCCCGCCATGATCAGCATCACCGAAGTGCCAAGGTTGGGTTGCATCAGCACCAGAATCGTCGGTGCCACGATCAACAACACCGGGATCAGCACCCAGAGCGGGCGGCTGACTTTCTTGTCGTCCAGCCAGTCGTAATAGGCCGCCAGCATCATCACCAGCGTGACCTTCATCAACTCGGACGGTTGCAGGCGCATGAAGCCAAGATCGATCCAGCGTTGCGCGCCCATGCCGACGGTGCCGAAAAACTCGACGACCAGCAGCAGGATCATTGCCACCAGATAGGCCGCGCCCGACATGGAGCGCCAGAACCAGATCGGCACGAAGGCCACGACGAACAAGAGCGCCAGCCCCATGCCAAAGCGCTTGATCTGCGGCAGCGCCCAAGTGTCCATCTCGCCGCCTGCGATGGAATACAGCATCAGCCAGCCGATGGCGGCGATGGCGGTCAGCACCAGAATAAGCGCCCAGTTGATGTAGAACACCTTGGCGATGCCGCTGGGGGCCAGTTTAAGGCGATATTCCAGAAAACTCATCTCTGCCTCACACTTTCGACGGTGCGGGTTGCGAGCCATCGGGCAGGCGCAGTTGCAGCGCGTTCAGCAGGGTTTCCATCCGGCCACGTTGATCGGCCGGGTAGGCCGTCAGCGGTGGCAGCGTGCCGGTCAGGGCGCGCAACAGCGCATCGCGGGCAATCGGCGCGGCTACCGTAGAGCCACCGCCGCCATGTTCGACCACCACCGACACCGCATAACGCGGATTATCCGCCGGGGCAAAACCGACAAACAGTGCATGATCGCGCTGCTTCCACGGCAGCCTGTCATTCGACACCACGCCGGTATCGCGTTCTGCGGTCGAGATGTTGCGCACTTGCGCTGTGCCGGTCTTGCCGCACATCCGCATTGTCTCATCGACGATGCGCGAGGATTTTGCGGTGCCATTCGCGCCGTTCATCACCTCGAACATGCCCATCTGCACCGCGCGCAGTTTCGAGCCTTCCAGCCCCAGACTTTCGGCGGGGGCAATATCGACCGGCTGGTCGTTGATGGAGTGGATGATGCGGGGGGCGACCATCTTGCCGCTGGCAATCCGCGCCGTCATCACCGCAAGTTGCAGTGGCGAGGTCAGCACAAAGCCCTGTCCGATCGACGCGTTGATGGTGTCCCCGATTACCCATTCGGCCTTGTGCTTTTCCCGCTTCCACGCCTTGTCAGGCATGCTGCCTTCGGTGATGGCTGACATTGGCAGATCATGGCGCTGACCCAGCCCCAGCTTGCGACCCATTTCGGCGATCTTGTCGATGCCGACCTTCATCGCGGTATCGTAAAAGTAAACGTCACAGCTTTCGGCCAAGGAGCGTTGCAGGTCTACCTTGCCATGGCCGCCACGCTTCCAGCAGTGAAACTTGCGGCCACCCACCTCCAGATAGCCGGGGCAGCGGACGGAGGTGTTCACATCTACCGCGCCCGCCTCCAACGCAGCCAGCGCGGTGACCATCTTGAAAGTCGATCCGGGCGGGTAGGCGCCTTGCACGACCTTGTTGGCCAAGGGGCGGTGGTCGTGCTCGGTCAGCGTGCTGTAATCGGTCTGGCTGATGCCGCGCACGAACAGGTTGGGGTCGAACGACGGCGAGGACACGGCAGCGATGATATCGCCGGTGTTGACCTCGATCACCACGCAGGCGGCACTTTCGTCGCCCAGACGCGCCTGCACGAAGTTCTGCACATCGGCATCTATGGTCAGGCGCAAGTCCTTGCCCTTGACGCCTTCTTCGCGGTCCAGCTCGCGCATGACGCGGCCGACGGCGTTCACCTCGATACGTTTGGTGCCCGCGCTGCCCCGCAGGGTGTCTTCCATCCACTTTTCCACGCCGATCTTGCCGATCTGGAATTTCGGGATACGCAGCAGCGGGTCGGGATTTTCCAGTCCGGCCAGATCCTTTTCCGACACTGGCCCGACATAGCCGACGATATGGGCGAAATCGCTATCCCGCGGGTAGACGCGGCTCAGCCCCACCTCTGGCGTGACGCCGGGCAGGGCCGGGGCGTTGACGGCGATCTTCGAGAAATCGTCCCAGCTGACCCGATCCGCCACGGTGATCGGCACGAATGCAGAGTTGCGCTTCAACGCCTTCAACGCGTCGCTGAGGTCTTCGGCGGTCATCGGAATGATATGGCTCAGCCGGTTCAGCACCTGCTGCACGTCTTCATCGGTCTTGCCGGCATTTTCGCGGGTGATCACCACGCGGTAATTCTGTTCGTTGCCGGCAATCAGCTTGCCGTTGCGATCCTGAATAAGCCCGCGCGCGGGCGGGATCAGCCGGATGTTGATGCGGTTTTCCTCGGCCAGCAGGCGGAATTCGTCGGCCTGTTCGACACCCAGAAACCGCATCCGCGCGCCCAAGGCGGCGACCATGGCCGCCATGCCGCCGCCCATTACCAGCGCCCGGCGGGTGACGCTGCGCGAGGTGGCTTCGGTATCCCGCGGCGTGCGTCTCACATCCGTCTCCCGTAAGCGTCAATTTCGCCCATCGCGGGCTTGTGCAGATCAAGCACATAGCGCGACAGGAACACCACGACAGGGTAGCACAGGATCGACCAGGCCACCTGCACCATCGCAAAGCCGAAACCGGGTTGCGGCACCAGCACCATGGCAAAGGTCAGCCGGTAGACCACCAGCATCGCCAGCATCAGGCCCGCCACCAATAGCCACTCGACGCCGAAGTTCAATTCACGAGTCAGTGCAACCCGCCCGCGCACGAATTCGGAGGCGATCAGCACCAGTGCCGTCCAAAGGCCCGGCGGGCGCATCAGGATCATATCCTCCAGCAGCACCACGGCGGCGATCAGCAGCGCGGGCAGATAATCTGGCCGCCGCATCATCCAGGCGAAGATCACGCAGAGCAGAAAATCCGGCCCCGGCATCCGCGCCAGCCAGACGGTAAAGCGGCACCAGCCCTCAGCTTCGCCGCATTGCGAAAGGCCGGGGATTGGCAGGGGCAGCAGCCGCCAGAACAGCAGGATCAGCGCAATCGCCACGAACAGCGCCCGGTGCAGCCAAACCTCGCGGGTGGCACCGTCAACCATTTTCACCCTCCGCGCCCGGCTCGGGCGAAACGGGGGGGCGCGGCGGGCCTTGCAGCGGTGGCACCGCGACCAGCGCGCCAGGATCGGTGATCGGCGTCAATTCATGGCTGCGCAACACGCGCAAAAACTCCAGCCGCTGATAGTCGGCGGCCAGGGCCACCCGCAGGCGCTTGTCGGTGCCCAGCACCACTTGCCCCACCAGCAAGCCCGCCGGGAACATGCCGCCATCGCCGGAACTGATCACCCGATCGCCGGGGCGCACCTCATCGAGGTCTTCGAGAAACTCCAGTGGCGGCAGGTCAGAGTTGTCGCCCGACAGGATCGACTTCTGCCCCGAGGGCTGCACCGTCACGGGCACCCGGCTGTTGCTGTCGGTCAGCAGGATCACGCGCGAGGTTTTCTGGCCGACGCCGGAAATCCGCCCGACAAGACCGATGCCGTCCATCGTCGCCCAGCCGTCGCGGATGCCATCGCGCGCGCCGACGTTCAGCAGCACCGATTGACGGAATGGCGAGCCGCTGTCTGCCAGAACCACACCCGTCACATGCGTCAGCATCGGGTCCAGCCGCACTTGATTAAGGTCCAGCAACCGCGCGTTGGTCTGGCGCAGCTGCAAAGCTGCCTCTTTCCACGCCACCATCTGCCGCAATTCTTCGCGCAACTGTTGGTTTTGTTCATAAAGCCGGGAATAGGACTGGTAATTATCGACCACTCCTGCCGCCCAGGTGACCGGCGCCATCGCCCATTCAAAGCTGGGGACAAACCGATCCACCAGCGCCGAGCGGAAGCGTTCTACCCGTGGGCTGTCAATGCGCCACAGGAAGAACAGACCGAGCATAAGCAATACCAAAAGCCCCACAAGCACCCGGCGCAACGGGCGGTGGAAATCTTCCGGATCGATGCGGTTTCTTGCCATGACTGGACCGTTTCACCTGAAAGGCCGCAAGGCCGCCTGCTCAGCTATCGTAGTCAATGACGTGGCGCAGTTGCTTTTCGTATTCCAGCGCCTTGCCGGTGCCCAAGGCGACGCAGTTCAAAGGCTCGTTGGCAACCGAGATCGACAGGCCGGTCTGTTCGCGCAGCGACAGGTCCAGATCGCCCAGCAGCGCGCCGCCGCCAGTCAGCATCACGCCGCGATCAACGATGTCCGCCGCCAGATCCGGCGGCGTGGTTTCCAGCGCCTGCATTACCGCGTCGCAGATTTGCTGCACGGGTTCCGACAGGGCTTCGGCCACCTGCGCTTGGTTGATTTCGGTTTCCTTCGGCACGCCGTTCAGCAAATCGCGGCCGCGAATGGTCATGCTGGCACCGCGGCCATCATCGGGCATCCGCGCGGTGCCGATGCTGGTCTTGATGCGTTCAGCCGTGGATTCGCCGATCAGTAGGTTCTGGTGGCGGCGCAGATAGCTGATGATCGCCTCATCCATCCGGTCGCCGCCGACGCGGACCGAACGCGCGTAAACGATGTCACCCAAGGACAGCACCGCCACTTCGGTGGTGCCGCCGCCAATATCCACAACCATGTTGCCGGTGGGATCAGTGATCGGCATGCCGGCACCAATCGCCGCCGCGATCGGTTCGGCAATCAGCCCAGCGCGGCGGGCACCCGCCGACAGCACAGATTGCCGGATCGCGCGCTTTTCCACCGGGGTCGCGCCATGCGGCACGCAGACGATGATCTTGGGCTTGGAGAAGGTGGTACGCTTGTGAACCTTGCGGATGAAATGCTTGATCATCTCTTCGGCGCTGTCGAAATCGGCAATCACGCCGTCGCGCATCGGGCGGATCGCCTCGATGGTGCCAGGGGTGCGGCCCAGCATCAGCTTGGCGTCTTCACCCACCGCCAGCACCTGCTTCTTGCCGTCCTTGACGTGGTAGGCGACCACCGAAGGTTCATTCAGCACAATGCCCTTCCCGCGCACATAGACCAAGGTGTTGGCCGTGCCGAGGTCGATCGCCATGTCTGACGAAAACAGGCTCGAAAGGATAGACATGCTGAGGTGATCCTTGATCCACGAAAAGAAGACGCCCGCGACTCACACGGTGCGAGGCGGGCGTCTTCATATAAGGCCATGCCTTGGCCGGGGAAAGACCCGCAACTTTTGGGGCGCGCCTTTCCGCCTTGCGCGGCGCAGTGTACCTAATCGCATTTTCTGTGTGGTTCCGGTGCCTAAACTTGCCAAAATATTGCAGTTTTACAACTATTATAGCCAATTCCACATTCTGCCGTCGCTTTCCCGTCAACACCATTGCGTGATTTTCCAGATATGGCGGAAGTCGGAGGACTGTCCGAAACTATCGCGCCATTCGAAACCGACAGCGAAGGGGGCTTTCGTTCCATCATGTCTTCTTTCAGACTGCGGGCGCATAAGCAAAGGGAAGCGGTGATGAAAACAGGCATTATCGGGGGGCTTGGCTGGATCGGCGGGGCGCTGGGGCGCAGGCTTTTGGAGACTGGCACAGTGGCCCCGGCGGATTTGACGGTGATCAGCCGCCGCCCGCCCCAAAGCGACTATTACGGGCATGGCGCGGTGCATTGGGCGGCTTCGGCCGCTGAACTGGTAGAGCGGTCTGATATCGTGGTGATCGCGGTGCGCCCGCAAGACTGGCGCGCGCTTGACCTGAAGGCCGAGGGCAAGCTGGTGGTGTCGATGATGGCGATGGTGTCGGTTGCCGATCTGGTCAGCACCAAAGCGCGGGTGTTGCGGGTGATGCCGAATGCGCTGGCTGAACAGGCGCGGTCCTATTCGCCGTGGTTTGCCGGGCCGGGGGTGCATGATGCTGACAAGGCGGCGCTGGTGCGGCTGTTAGCCAGCATCGGCACCGCAGACGAGGTGCAAAGCGAGGCGCATCTGGATGTGATGACGGTGCTGCCCGGCTCTGGCCCGGCCTATCCGGCGCTGATGGCGACGGCGATGCTGGCATTTGCACGCGGGCAAGGGTTGCCCGAAGCCATCGCCCGCCGCGCCGTCGAGGCCGCGATCTGCGATGGCAGCAGCCTGTTGCGGGGCCGGATCGAGACTGCGGCAGAGACGGTGCAAACTTTCCGCGACTATGCCGGTATCACCGCAGCTGGATTGGACGCCGCCGAGGCCGCCGGATTTTCAACTGCGATGCAAGCGGCACTGACGGCGGCCTTGCGGGCCTGCGCTGTGTCCGACAAGGCCTGAGGTCAAGCGGGCAGGGGCCGAACCCCCGCCCGCCTGTCTTTATGTCAAATCTTTGTAGTTCACAGATTTCTTGTCGCTGTCCGGCGCCGACTTCTGCCGCCGCACCACCAGTTTGTTCAGCGCGTTGACATAGGCTTTCACGCTTGCCACCACCGTATCGGTGTCGGCGGAGGCGCCGGTGACGATACGACCTTCTTCCTCCATCCGCACCGAAACCGTTGCTTGTGCGTCGGTGCCTTCGGTTACGGCTTGCACCTGATACAGCTGCAAACGTGCCGAATGTGGGAACAGCATTTTCACCGCATTGAACGCCGCATCCACCGGGCCGTCGCCGGTGGCGTCAATCGAATGATCGACGCCGTCGATTGTCAGCGTCAATTCCGCCTCACGCGGGCCTTCGGTGCCGCAGACCACCCGCAGGCGTTTGACCTGAATGCTGTCATGCGCATCATTGGTCGCCTCGTCCGCGACCAGCGCCAGCAAGTCTTCATCATAGACCTCTTTCTTGCTGTCGGCCAAAGCCTTGAAGCGCACGAAGACGTCGTTCAACTGGTTGTCGGCCAGTTCATAACCCAACTCTTTCAGCTTGGACCGCAACGCTGCACGACCGGAATGCTTGCCCATCGAGATGTTGTTGGCCGTCAATCCGATGTCAGCCGGGCGCATGATTTCGAAGGTTTCGATGTTTTTCAGCACGCCATCCTGATGAATGCCGGATTCGTGCAAGAAGGCATTCTTGCCGACAATGGCCTTGTTGAACTGCACCGGGAAGCCCGACACCGACGCCACGCGCCGCGACAGGTTCATGATCTTGGTGGTATCAATGCCGGTGCGGTAGGGCATGATGTCGTTGCGCACTTTCATCGCCATCACGACTTCTTCCAGCGCGGTGTTGCCTGCACGTTCGCCCAGACCGTTGATGGTGCATTCGATTTGCCGTGCGCCGGCATCGACGGCTGCGAGGGCGTTGGCTGTCGCCATGCCCAGATCGTTATGGCAATGCGTGGCGAAGATCACACCGTCTGCACCCGGCACCCGCGCCAGCAGCATCGCGATGAGATCGGCAGATTCGCGCGGAGCAGTGTAGCCGACGGTATCGGGGATGTTGATGGTGGTGGCACCCGCCTTGATGGCGATCTCGACCACGCGGCAGAGATAATCATGTTCGGTCCGGGTTGCGTCCATCGCCGACCACTGCACGTTGTCGCACAGGTTGCGGGCATGGGTCACGGTGTCATGGATACGCTCGGCCATTTCGTCCATGGTCAGGTTCGGAATGGCGCGGTGCAATGGCGACGTGCCGATGAAGGTGTGAATGCGCGGGCTTGGCGCGAACTTCACCGCTTCCCAGCAGCGATCAATGTCTTTGTAATTTGCACGGGCCAGACCGCAGATGGTGGAGTTTTTCGAGCGTTTGGCAATTTCCGACACGGCGGCAAAGTCGCCTTCCGAGGCAATCGGGAAGCCAGCCTCGATCACGTCGACGCCCATTTCATCGAGCAGGCTGGCGATTTCCAGCTTTTCTTCATGGGTCATCGTCGCGCCGGGCGACTGTTCGCCATCGCGCAAAGTGGTGTCAAAAATGATTACGCGCGGTTGGGCGGCTTTGTCGGTCATATCGGTATTCCCTGGTCTGGTGTTGCTTCCTTTGGGCGCTGGTCACTTCCGAGCGGTCGCACCCAAGGGCACGCTCAGAAGCGAGTAAGAAGCAGCAGCCCACGGGAAGGCAGCGCGCGGTGCGCGATGCGGGCAGAAGATATGAAGCGTTCCCGTGTCATGCCCGGAACTATACGGCGGAAATATGGGAAGGGAAGGGGGCAGCGCAAAAAAGTGCAGCCGCCTCGGGGGGCATCGAGCCCCCCGAGGCGACGCTGACGCGGATTCGTGGGTGGGGACGGGATAAGGGCAGGTGTCGGACCCTCCGGGGGGGATATTTTTGCCAAGATGAATGGCCGGAGCCGGGTCGGCGGCTATATGGTTGGGAAAAGCCGGAGGGTGTGATGCGGTCGTTGGTCGTTGGTGGTTGGGGCTTCGGGCGGGATTGGCATGGCTTTGGCGGATGAACTGGCGCTGCGGGGGAAAGTGGTGGCGCTGTCGCGGTCGGGCGATGGGCTGGAGGTGACGGACGAGGCTTCGGTTGCGCGGCTGCTGGGGGCTTTGAGCGGCGTGTTTGATCTGGTGGTGATTGCGACCGGCGCTTTGGGGCGGCCCGAAAAGGCGCTGCGGGCTTTGGACGCCGCGCAGATGGCGGAGCAGTTCGCGGTGAATGCAATCGGGCCTGCGTTGGTGATCAAGCATCTTGTGCGACTGTTGCCAAAGGATCGCCCGGCGCGGGTGGGGGTGTTGTCGGCGCGGGTTGGCTCGATTGGCGATAATGCCTTGGGCGGCTGGTATTCTTACCGGGCAGCGAAGGCGGCGCTGAACCAGTTGGTTCATACCGCTGCGATCGAGATTGCGCGCAGCCATCCGCAGGCGGTGTTGGCCTGTTTACATCCGGGAACGGTGGTGACGGAGTTTACCGAAGGCTATCCGGCCGCGAAAGTCACGCCCGCAGTTTCGGCGCAGAACCTGCTGCGGGTGCTGACGCAACTGACCCCCGCCGAGACTGGCGGGTTTTATGATTGGGCAGGCAAGCGGGTGCCGTGGTAGGGCGCTAGGGGTTGGTCGCAGCAGGGGGCGTGGCATCTGCGGGAGCCTCTGTGCCCGGAGCCGGGGCTGCGTCTGGGGTTGCGGGCAAGGGGCCGATGATGACCCCGCCCTTCCAGATGCCTTCCGAAATCTTGCCGTTCTTGTAGATCAGCTTGCCAGCGCCTTCGCGTTTGTCGGCAAGAAATCCGCCCTCATAGACATCTCCCGAGGGATAGGTCGCTTTGCCCGCGCCCTCCATCCGGCCAGCTTTCCAGTCGCCGGTGTACAGAAACCCGTCAGTCTGGATCAATTCGCCCTTGCCGTCGCGCAGGCCCGCTTTGAAATTGCCCTTGTAGACCGTGCCATCTGCCCAGGTCGCGGTGCCGACGCCTTCGCGTGTGCCAGCCTTCCATGCGCCTTCATAGCGAAAGCCATCGGCATAGGTCATCACGCCCATGCCATCGGGCTTGGCCGAGACCAGCGTGCCATCGTAGCTGCTGCCGTTGGCATAGGTCGCCTTGCCGCGCCCTGAGATGGCGCCCGCTTTCCACTGACCATCGTAGTCTGATCCGTCGGGGTAGCTGATCTTGCCAACGCCGTCCGGCTGATCGGCCTTGAAGCCGCCCTCGTAGGCTGAGCCATCGGCATAGGTCATCTTGCCGCCGCCCTGCATCTGCCCTGCCACCCAATCGCCGCTATAGCGAGTGCCGTCTTTGGCGATGAAATCGCCCTTGCCATTGCGCTTGTCGGCCTTGAATTCGCCCTTGTAGATATCGCCATTGGCGTAAGTCAGCGTGCCTTTGCCGACCTTCAGGCCATCGACAAAATCACCCTCGTAAACATCGCCATTCGGCTGGGTCAGCTTGCCCAGACCGTTGATCTGCCCGGCCTTCCAAGCCCCGGCATAGTTCAGCCCGTTTGGCATCATAAGCGTGCCGGAGCCTTCGCGCGCGCCATGCACCAAGGCACCGACATAGGTTGTGCTATCAGGGTAGCTGATCTTGCCAGCACCGTGCTTTTCACCGGCTTGCCAGTCGCCTTCATAGGCATAGCCGCCGGGGTCAGTGATCTTGCCGGTGCCGTGATGTTTGCCGTCCACAAAACCGCCAACATAGACCGAGCCGTTGGCATAGGCGGCGCGGCCTTGTCCGGTCATCTTGCCGCTGGTCCAGTCGCCTTCATAGCTGCCGCCATCGGCAAAGGTCATCTTGCCCTTGCCCTCGGGCTGGCCCTTGGCGAAAGCGCCTTCATAGACGGATCCGTTGGGATAACGCGCGATACCGGTGCCGATGATTTCACCAGCGACCCAAGTGCCGGAATATTCAAAGCCATTCGGCAAACGGTAAGTGCCGGTGCCGTCTTGGAGGCCGTTGACGAAAGTGCCCTCGTAGACTGAGCCGTCGGCGTACTGCTTGCTGATCACTTCGCCGCTGTCTTGAGCCTGTGCGGCAAAAGCCAGCAATACCGCCGAAACCACGCTTGTCGCCAATCGCATCTTTGTCATCCTTCTGCCGCGTGCCACCCTATCGCCTGAGGGGCTTGGCTGACAAGTCGGGTGAAGCCGGGCGCGTGCATGGTCTTTCCCTTGGCCCCGAACCTGCTAGAACCAAGAAAACCCTTACCGGAGCGCATCATGGCCGCGACTTTCCGCCTGACCCTTGCCCAGTTGAACCCCACGCTGGGCGCGATCGAGGCAAATGCCGCGCTGGCCTATGACGCCTGGCTGCAAGGCCGCGCGGCGGGGGCGCAGATGGTGGCGCTGCCCGAGATGTTCATCACCGGTTATCAGACCCAGGATCTGGTGCTGAAACCTGCCTTCACCGCCCATGCCATGGGCGCGGTGCAGGCTTTGGCGGCCCGCATCACGGAAGGCCCTGCGCTTGGCATTGGTGCGCCTTGCGTCAAGGACGGCCAGCTTTTCAACGCCTATTACATCCTGCAAGATGGTGCGATTGCGGCGACGGTGCTGAAGCACGAATTGCCGAACGACGGCGTGTTTGACGAAAAACGGCTGTTTGCCGAAGCGCCGCTGCAAGGCCCCTACCGCGTTGGTCCGCTGCGCATCGGGTCGCCGATCTGCGAGGATGCGTGGCATTCCGAGGTCTGCGAAACACTGGCCGAGACCGGGGCCGAGATCTTGCTGGTGCCGAACGGCTCGCCCTATCATCGCGGCAAACCTGCGGTGCGCACCAATCTGATGGTGGCGCGGGTGGTCGAAACCGGGCTGCCGCTGATCTATCTGAACATGATCGGCGGGCAGGATGATCAGGTGTTTGATGGCGCGTCTTTCGTGCTGAACCCCGGTGGTGATCTGGCGGTGCAACTGCCGCAGTTTGACGCCTGCATTGTGCATGTCGATTTTGAAGAAACCGCCGAAGGCTGGCGGGCGCTGCCCGGGATGAAGGCCTTGTTGCCGCGTTCGCTGGAGGCCGACTATCGTGCCATGGTGGTGTCTTTGAAGGATTATCTTGCCAAGACCGGTTTCAAGAAGGTGTTGCTGGGTCTGTCTGGTGGCGTTGACAGCGCTATCGTTGCGACCATCGCCGCCGATGCGATTGGCCCGGAAAACGTGCGCTGCGTGATGCTGCCGTCGCGCTATACTTCCGACTCGTCGCTGGAAGATGCCGCACAGGTGGCGCAGGCGCTGGGCTGTCGGTTGGATACGGTGCCGATCTCTGGCCCGCAAGACGCTGTGGGCGATGCGCTGGCACCGCTGTTTGAAGGCACCGAACCGGGGTTGACCGAGGAAAACATCCAGTCCCGTCTGCGCGGGCTGTTGCTGATGGCGCTGTCGAACAAGTTTGGCGAAATGCTGCTGACCACAGGCAACAAGTCTGAAGTGGCAGTGGGCTATTGCACCATCTATGGCGATATGAATGGCGGCTATAACCCACTGAAAGACCTTTATAAAACCCGTGTGTTCGACACTTGTCGCTGGCGCAACGAACACCATCGCGATTGGATGCTGGCCCCAGCCGGGCAGGTGATACCGCCACGCGTGATCGACAAGCCGCCAAGTGCCGAGTTGCGCCCGGATCAGAAAGACGAAGACAGCCTGCCTCCCTACCCGGTGCTGGATGCGATCCTTGATGGTTTGGTGGATCAGGATATGTCGGTGGCAGACTTGGTGGCAAAGGGCTTTGACCGCGCCACGGTGAAGAAGGTCGAGCATCTGATTTATATCAGCGAATACAAGCGTTTTCAGGCAGCGCCCGGCACCCGGCTGACCCGGCGGGCGTTCTGGGCGGATCGCCGTTATCCGGTGGCCAACCGCTGGCGCGATGAGGTTTAGCAGCGTTCTTCAGTCGCGGTTGCAAGGCAGGGGCCGCTAAATCGCCTCGACCCAGCAATCTGGCAAGATGCGTTCGACATCGGCCAGCCTGCACAGCTGCGTCGCATCGGTCATCACGGCCGCACTTGCCGCCGCCGCGCCATAGGCCATCGCTTGCGCCGATGTGCCGCCGCGCGCCAGAGCCAGCACAAAGCCTGCGACAAAACTGTCACCAGCGCCGACCTTGCTGACCACCTTGACCGGGGCGGCTTTCACAAACAGCCGCTGCCCGGCCTCGGCCAGTACCGACCCATCTGCGCCGCGCGCGAGGATCACTTTTTGCGCCACGCCGCGGGCCACCAGACTGGCGGCAAAATCAGCGCTTTGAACGCGCGTGGTCAGCGCATGCCCGGCGAGTTCTTCGGCCTCCAGATCATCCATCCGCAGCACGAACAGCCCCGGAATCGGATGCGCCACCGCCTGTTTCAAAGCGGCCCCCGAGGTATCCAACAGCACCTGCAACCCCGCCATCGACCGGGCCAGTTGGGCCAGAAAATCCCCCGGCACGCCCGGCGGTTGGCTGCCCGAGATCACCCCATAGGCCCCCACCCGTGCCGAGGCCCGCAACAGCAGAAACACCCGGCCCTGATCTGCCTCGGACCAGACCGGGCCGGGCAACATGAACCGATACTGACGCCCGCTTTTCTCTTCGGTCACCGTCAGGCTTTGCCGGGTTTCCCCCGGCCCCATCAGCGCCAGAAATGGCACGGATTCAGCCCGGATCAACCCCGCCAGCCGATCCCCGGTCAGCCCGCCCAAAGCCACCAGCGCCAGGCTTTCGCCCCCCAGCACCGTGACGGCACGGCTGACGTTCAGCCCGCCGCCGCCGGGGTCCAGCAAGGGTGCGGCACAGCGCAGTTTCCGATCCGGCACCATCTCTGGCACCGTCGTCGCCATATCCAGCGCGGGGTTCAGCGTCAGCGTCAGGATCGGGGTCTGCTGCTCCGTTGTCATCGGTTCAACTTTCGCAAAACCGGATCACTCGACGAATTCGACCACGTTCTGAAACGTGCCGACCTTGGTGGAATTCTTGTCGCGCAAAGTGGTTTCCAGCACATAACGACCGGGCGGCACGCCATCCAGCGTGTAGGTCAGGTTGGCCTGAAACTCGCGGTTCTGGTAGCGTGAGGTCAGTTCAAGGCTGGCCAGATCGGGCATCTCGCCCAAGACCTCGCCCGCCTCTGTCATCACTTTCAGGTCGACCGCAAAAGCGATCGAATACAGCCCTTCGCCAGCGGCGCCATAGCCAAAACCAAACGGCTCGGCATAGATCATGATCGGCTCGCCCACCTTGTATTGATCATTGGCGCGTGGGTTGTAGATGCCAAAGCCCGCCGCCGGTTCCGTGACCAGAACGGTCTGGTGAATGCCGACCTCGGCCGTGCTGTCCCAAACCGTAGCCAATAGCGCATTCGCCGCATCAATAGCGGCCCCGGAGTCCGGCACAGCCATCAGGGTTTCAATCTCGGCAGCCTTGTCGGCCACCGTGCCAGCAAGCGCGGGTGCTGCCAAAGCTGTCCCCAGAATGCATGCGAAAAAGATGCTGGATTTATTGAACATGTCTTGGCTCCTTGAAACAGGCGAACGCGCCCGCACGGGATCATAAGAACTTTTTGCCCTGCTGTCCAAGTCACAAGCAGAAATGCCGCCGCAATCGGTTATTCCCACCAGCGATCAATTGCAGCGATGTCGTCATCTGACCAGCCAAAGTGATGCGCCAGCTCATGCACCAGTACATGCGTCACCAGATCGGCTAGCGTGACATCGCCGCGTTCAATCCATTCATCCAGAATCGGGCGGCGGAACAGCCAGATCAGATCGGGGTGAAGGACCTGATCGGCAAAGGATTTCTCTGTCAGCGGCGTGCCTTCGTAAAGCCCGGTCAGATCAAACGGGCTTTCGCAGCCCAGATCGGCCAACAAGGTATCAGAGGCGAAATCCTCGACCCGCAGCACGATCTGCATTGCGGCGCGGCGATAGGCCTCGGGCAGGCTGGCAATGGCCTGATGCGCCAGTGCTTCGATCTGGGCGGCATCGGGGGCAAGGGCGGTGGGCAAAGGCACGGTCATGGTCGCAGCCTAGCCAGCCGCTATGGCTTTGCAAGCCCGGTTGGCAGCAACTGGACAAATCGCGGCCCATATGACAGGGAAGGGCGGTTGCAGGAGAGCCTCCATGACCGTCAAGCCCACCATTACCCGCTTTGCCCCCTCGCCGACCGGATATATCCACGTCGGCAATCTGCGCACCGCGCTGATGAACTATCTGATCACCCGCAAGGCCGGGGGTACGTTCATCCTGCGTCTGGATGACACCGATCAGGAACGGTCAAAGCAGGAATACGCCGATGGCCTGATGGAAGATCTGGAATGGTTGGGCCTGCACTGGGATCGCGTTGAAAAGCAGTCGCTACGCTTTGACCGCTACTACCAGGCGGCGGATGAGCTGCGCGCAGCGGGCCGGTTCTACGAATGCTTTGAATCGCCGGTCGAACTGGACCTGAAGCGCAAGAAGCAGCTGAACATGCACAAGCCGCCGGTCTATGACCGCGCCTCGCTGCGGATGACCGAAGATGAAAAAGCCGCCGCCCGCGCCGAAGGCCGTGCTGGTTATTGGCGTTTCCTGCTGGATCAGCAGCGCATCGAGTGGCCCGATGGCATCTTGGGGCCGATCTCGATCGACGCGGCTTCGGTGTCGGATCCGGTGCTGATCCGCGCCGATGGGCAGATCCTGTACACCTTCGCCTCGTCGGTCGATGATATCGACATGGGCGTCAGCTTTATCGTGCGCGGTGCTGATCACGTCACCAATACCGCGACGCAAATCCAGATCATGCAGGCGATGGGCGGCACCCCACCGAATTTCGCCCACCATTCGCTGCTGACCGGCGCGAAGGGCGAAGAACTGTCCAAGCGTCTTGGCACGCTGTCGCTGCGCGATCTGCGCGCGCAGGGCGTGGAGCCGATGGCGCTGCTGTCGCTGATGGCGCGGCTTGGCTCTTCCAAGCCGGTGGAGCTCGCCTCGTCGATGCAAGACCTGATCGACGGCTTTGACATTGGCAGCTTTGGCGCTGCCCCGACCAAGTTCGACGCCGAAGACCTGTTCCCGCTGACCCGCGCGCATGTTCAAAGTCTGCCGCTGGCAAACGTCGCCGACCGTATCGCCAAGCTGGGCGTGCCCGCCGACAAGGCCGAAGCGTTCTGGAACGTTGCCAAGGGCAACATCACCGTTCTGGCCGATCTCGAAGGCTGGTGGACGCTGTTCCGCGATGGCGCAACGCCGCTGGTTGACGAAGAAGACCGTGAATTCGTGGCGCAAGCCTTCGCCCTGCTGCCCGAAGGCCCGTGGACAACGGCAACCTGGGGCGAATGGACCAATGCAGTAAAAGAGGCAACCGGGCGCAAGGGTAAAACCCTGTTCCGCCCGCTGCGTCGCGCCGTCACCGGCCTTGATGCAGGCCCGGAAATGGCCGATGTCATGCCACTTTTGCAAAAGCGCCCACAACTTTAATAAAATTTGCATTCATCTTGGCAAAAATACTCCGGGGGAGGGCCGGTTTGGCGTGCCAAACCGGCGAGGGGGCTGGCCCCCTCGTCTTCAGCGGGTCAGCATCAGCCAGCCGGTGATCTCGGCCAACTGCTGCATCGCCCCTAAAACATCGCCGCTTTGCCCGCCAATCTGGCGCAGGGCAAGGCGGGCGAAGGCAAGTTGCACGACCGCTTGCACCACCATAACCGTAAGGGCTTCGGCAGGGCCAACCAGAACTGCCAAGGCCAGCGCGGCGATGGCAACCGAAATCAGCGCCCGCGCCCGCGTTGTCCCGGAAGCTGATTTCCCCATCCCATCTGTCCGCGCGGCAGGCATCCATAGCAGCGCCAACGGCAGGCCCGCACGGCTGGAAACCGCCAGCGCAATCAGGGCAAAAGCCCCCAGCTTCGGGCTTTCAACGGTCAGCAGGGCAATAGCCTGCCAGCGCAGCCCCAGCGACAGGATAAGCGCCAGCCCGCCATAGCTGCCGATCCGGCTGTCGCGCATGATCTCCAGCTTGCGCGCCCGGTCACGGCCGCCGCCGAAACCATCCGCCACATCCGCCAGCCCGTCTTCGTGCAAGCCACCGGTAGCCAGAATCCCGGCAGCGAGGGCGATGCCCGCAGCCATCCCCGGCGCAATGCCAACCGCCATGGCCGCGAGAAGAACCGCCGCCGAAACCCCGCCGACCACCCCGCCGACCAGCGGAAAGGCCCACGCCGCCGCACCAATCGAAGGCGCGACAGCCATCCGTCCCGCAGGCAGGCGCGTCAGCAGCATGACTGCCAACTGCACCTCGGCCAGACGGGGGCGCAATTGGATCATGCCTCTGAAACCCCGGCCTCGCCGAAGGTCGCCATGCCGTTGTGGCATTCCAGAGCCGCCCGCACGATGCCCAAAGCCAAAGCCGCACCCGAGCCTTCGCCAAGCCGCATGTCAAACTCCAGCACGGCGCGTTTGTTTAGCGCCGCCAACAGCTTGCGATGCCCCGGCTCGGCGCTGCAATGGCCAACCAGACAGTGATCCAGCAAGGTCGGGTCCGCCGCATACAGCGCCGATGCAGCTGCGGTGCAGATGAAGCCATCCAGAATAACCGGAATCCGCGCTGCCCGCGCCGCCAGCACCGCGCCACAGATCGCCGCCTGTTCACGCCCGCCCAACGCTGCCAGCACGCCCATTGCGGGCAGGCCCTTGTGCCGGGCCAAACCCTTTTCAATCGCCGCGATCTTGCGCTTCATCCCGTCGGAATCCGAGCCGGTGCCGACGCCGACCCAAGCCGCAACTTCGCCGCCAAACAGCGCCGCAGCCATCGCGGCGGCGATGGTGGAATTGCCGATGCCCATTTCACCCAGGATCAGCACGTCGGCGGATAGATCTACCGCATCCGCACCCGCCTGCATCGCGGCCAGGGTTTCCGCTTCGGTCATCGCCGGGCTTTCGGTGAAGTCAGCCGTCGGGCGGTCCAGCTCCAGCGCGACCACCGACAAATCTGCGCCATTCACCCGGCACAACTGGTTGATGGAGGCTCCACCAGCCTGAAAGTTCAGCACCATCTGCGCGGTCACTTCTTGCGGGAAAGGGTTGACCCCCTGCGCGCAAATGCCGTGATTGCCCGCAAAGATAATAGCTTGCGCCTTGGTGATCGTGGGGCGTGCGGTGCCGCGCCAGGCCGCCATGAACTCGGCCAACTCCTCCAGTCGTCCCAGCGATCCCGGCGGTTTGGTCAGGCTGTTTTGTCGGGCGCGCGCGGCGGCGGCGGCGGCGGCGTCGGCTTTCGGCAAGGTGGTGGCAAGGCTGGCGACAGCGGCAAGAGAGGTCAGTTGCATCATTTCACCTTCAAGGGCAGGCCCGACACGGCAAGGATGACTTCATCCGCCGCAGCCGCGACCCATTGGTTAAGCGTTCCGGCAGCGTCCCGAAAGGCGCGCGCCAAGGCGTTGTCGGGCACGATCCCCATGCCGACTTCATTGGTCACAAACACCACCGGGCTATGCTGGCCGGGCAGCGCGGCCAGCAAATCCTGCCCCGCCTTGCGCCAGTCGTGATCGGCCAGCATCAGATTGGTCAGCCACAACGTCAGGCAATCCACCAGACGCGGGCCTTTGCCATCGGTTGCCGCCAGCGCGGCCAGCAAATCCAACGGCTCGGCGGTTGTGACCCATTCGGCCCCGCGCCGTGCCTGATGTTCGGCGATGCGGGTGCGCATTTCATCATCCCAAGCCTGTGCGGTGGCGATATATTGGGCGGGGCGACCCATCTGCAAAACCCGGTCCTCGGCGATCCGGCTTTTGCCTGATCGCGCTCCGCCGGTGATGAGGATAATTTTCTGCATGGGGCCTTGTTCCTTTGCTCGTGACAAAGCAGAAACGGCGGATGCGCGAAAGGAGAAATACGACCGTGCCCGCCCATGTGACGACAGAGCTGCACTTGATCCGCCATGCCCCGGCGATCACCCAAGGCCGGATGGCCGGGCGGCGTGATGTGGCCGCCGATTGCAGTGATTCCTTGGCTTTTGCGGCATTGCGGGGCGCGCTGGGGCCTGTGGATCACTGCGTTATCAGCCCGGCGCTGCGCTGCGTGCAGACTGCCGCGCAGCTGTGGCCGGATGCCGCACCGGCACACGATGCGCGGTTGTGGGAACAGGATTTCGGCGCTTGGGAGGATGTGCCCTTCAGCGATCTTCCCGATCTTGGCCCGCTTCCCGTCGCCGATCTGGCCGCACATCGCCCGCCACATGGTGAAAGCTTTCTTGATGTCTATGAACGGGTTACGCCTGCCTTGCAGGACTTGGCGGCACGCGGCGGCAAGGTTGCCATCATTGCCCACGCCGGGGTGATCCGCGCGGCCTTGGGGCTGACCTTGGGGCAAGCCGCACAAGGGCTGGCATTTCAGATTGCACCGCTGTCGATGACCACGATCATCGCCTTGCCAGGCGGGGCTTGGTCGATTTCGGGCGTCAACCGGATGCGGCGATGAGGCAGGCAGTCGTCCGGGTTGCCGGACATTTTGGCGAGCTGTTGCAGGGGCGGATCGGGCGCAATGGCCCGGTCGCATTGGTCAGCTTGTCGTGCCCCGCGCTGCGGGTTTCGGCGTCGCTTCTGCCGCAAAAGGAACTGACTTTGCACGGAGCAGGGCAACGTCTGCTGACACCTCAGCGGGCACGGGCGCTTTTGACGCATCTGGGGCTTGCTCAGCCGGGGCGCATTCTGCTGCGGGCGGAAATGCCAGTGGGCGGTGGCGCGGGGGCATCGACGGCTGCTCTGGTGGCCGTCGCGCGGCTGGCTGGGTGGCAGGGCCCGCCGCAGGTTCTTGCGCAGGCCTGTCTCGCCGTCGAAGGCGCGTCCGATCCGCTGATGTTTGCCGATGCCGAGACGCTGCTTTGGGCCTCGCGTCATGGTGAGATTCTGGCGCATCTGCCAACACTACCCGCCTTTGAGGTAATTGGCGGCTTTTACGGCCCGGTGCAGCGCACCAATCCGGCCGACACTGATTTCCCCGACATCGCAGACCTGCTGCTGCATTGGTGCAATGCCGCCAAGGCGGGCGATCTTGCGGCGCTGGCCGATCTGGCTGCAGTTTCCGCACGCCGGACGCTGGAACGGCGCGGGACGGGAACCGACCCTACCATGTCGCTTGCCGCAGATCTGGGCGCGCTCGGCTATGTCATTGCCCATACCGGAGCGGCGCGCGGGCTGATCTTTGCGCCGGGAGGTGTGCCTGCGCGGGCACGGCAGGTATTAAGGCAGGCTGGCTTGCGCGGGATCGTGCAGTTTCGGGCCGGGGGGCAGGGATGAATTTCGCCGCGATGATGCTGGTGGCTATCGGCCTCGATCTGGCCTTCGGCTGGCCCGGTTGGCTTTATGCGAGGATCGGTCATCCGGTGACGTGGATCGGCGTGTTGATCCGCTGCCTTGATGCCCAGTGGAACCACGATAGCTCTGCCGCCGCGCGGCGCCGTTTGGCCGGGGTGGCGGCGGCTTTGGTGGTGATTGGCGTGGTTGCGGTCCTGGCGTATGGGCTGCAATGGGCTTTGCCCGCAGGTTGGCTTGGGATCATTCTGGGTGGCGTTCTGGCTTGGCCGTTGGTCGCTGTGCGGTCGATGTATGCCCATGTCGCGGCGGTGGTTGCGCCGTTGCAGGCCAAAGATCTGGACAAGGCCCGCCTTGCCGTCTCGATGATCGTTGGCCGCAATACCGCTGTGCTGGACGAGGCTGGCGTTGCGCGGGCGGCGATGGAAAGTCTGGCCGAAAACACCTCGGATGGTATTGTCGCACCCCTGTTCTGGGGCGCTATTCTGGGCCTGCCGGGGATTGCCGCCTACAAGGCGATCAACACGCTCGATTCGATGATCGGCCACCGCACTCCACGGTTTGAGGCCTTTGGTTGGGCCTCGGCGCGGATCGACGATCTGGTCAATCTGATCCCGGCGCGGTTGACCGGGGCGCTGTTTGCCGCCGTTTCCGGCAGGCCGAAGACTGCGCTGAAGGTGATGTGGCGCGATGCCGGCTTGCACCGATCACCCAACGCCGGTTGGCCCGAGGCGGCAATGGCGGCTGGCCTTGGTGTGCGGCTTTCCGGCCCGCGCGTCTATGCCGACCGGGTGGCGGAAGAACCTTGGGTCAATGCAGGTGCCGCCGACCCCACGCCACGCGATTTGCAGCGGGGTCTTGCGCTTTACGCCCGCGCGATGTTTCTGCTGGCCTGTGGGCTGGCAGGGCTGGCGCTGATCTGAGGGGCAAACATGCGCGATCACGGCGGCAATATTGACGGAGCCATCGCGCGCTTTGGTGGTGCGGACTGGATTGATCTCTCCACCGGCATCAATCGTGTGCCCTATCCGATCCCGTCCTTGCAGCCGGAGGATTGGACGATGCTGCCAACCCGTTCCGCCAAGCAGGCTCTGCTGGATGTGGCCGCCCGCGCCTATCGCACGCAAGCGCCGATGTTGGCTGTCGCCGGGGCGCAGGCGGCGATCCAGATGATCCCGCTGATTTCCCCGCGGGGAAATGCCCGCGTGCTTGGCCCGACCTATAACGAGCACGCCGCCAGCCTGCGCGCCGCTGGCTGGAAGGTGGAACAGGTCAGCCAGTTCGGCCAGCTTGCCGGGGCCGATCTGGCGGTGGTGGTCAACCCCAACAACCCGGATGGCCGGTTTTATGCTTCCTCTGATCTGCAGGAGCTGGCGGGCAAGGTCGGGCGGCTGGTGGTGGACGAAAGCTTTGCCGACGCCCAGCCCGGGCTTTCCGTCGCGCCCCATGCCGGAATGCCGGGCCTGCTGGTGCTGCGATCCTTCGGTAAATTCTACGGCCTTGCCGGGGTGCGGCTTGGCTTTGTGATCGGCCCTGCCGCCGACATCGCAGCGCTTGAGGAAATCTCTGGCCCGTGGCCGGTCAATGGTGCGGCGCTGCGGATCGGCGCCGCAGCCTTGGCCGATACCGCATGGGCAGAAGCCACCATCCAACGCCTGCGGGCCGAGATGGACCAAGCAGACGCCTTGGCCAAGGCGGCAGGCTGGGCGCTGGTTGGCGGCTGCGAATTGTTCCGTACCTACGACACCCCGGATGCAGAAACGGCACAGAACCGGCTGGCCGAGCGGCAGATATGGTCGCGGATTTTTCCCTATTCGAACCGTTGGCTGCGGCTGGGGCTGCCCGGCAGCGCGCGCGAATGGGCGCGACTTGCGCAGGCGATGGTCGCCTGATGCAGTTCACGCATGAACAATCCATCACCCTGCGCAGCATCCTGCGCTGGCGTCGTGATGTCCGCCACTTCCGGCCCGATCCGGTTGACGAAGCTACGCTGGATGGCCTGCGCGCCACGATGGAATGCGCGCCGTCGGTCGGCAACGCCCGGCCATGGCGGGTGATCCGGGTGGAGGATCTGGCCCTGCGCGCCGAGGTGCGGGCCAATTTCCTGCGCTGCAACACCGCAGCCGCGCAGTTGTATATCGACGACAAACACGCCGAATATCTGGCACTGAAACTCGCCGGGCTGGAACAGGCTCCGGTGCAACTGGCGGTGTTTACCGAAGTGAACCCCGAGGCAGGCCACGGCCTTGGCCGCCAGACCTTGCCGGAAACCCTGCGCCAATCTACCGCGATGGCGATCCATACGCTATGGCTGGCGGCGCGGGCCGAAAACCTTGGGCTGGGGATGGTGTCGATCCTCGATCCGCATGGGATCGAAGCGTTACTGGCCGTGCCGCAAGGCTGGGAGTTCGCCGCCTACCTCTGCATTGGCCATCCCGAATTCACCGACGACACGCCGCTGTTGCACCGCACTGGCTGGCAAGCCAATGCCGAAACCGAATGGCAGCTGCGCTAACGTGCCAGTGCCAGCAGGTCGGTGACGTCAATGTGCTGCTCCAGATGTGCTGCCAGCGCGTCGAGCACCGCCTCCACCCCCGCGCCATAGGCAAGCCCTGACGCCGCCGCCCCGATCTGGCGCAGAAAACCGGCCCGGAAGCCATCATTGGCAAACATGCCGTGCAGATAGCTGCCCATCACCCGGCCATCCGCCGAAACAGCGCCCTCGGGCTGACCATCGACATAGGCAAAGGGTCGCGCGCGATCAGGCCCATCCGACCGCCCGATGTGAATTTCATAGCCCTGCATCGGCAGCTTCGTGGCGGCGTGAATGGCGTCGATCCGGGACAGGCGTTTGTCGGGCGTCATCACGGTTTCAATCGCCAGAGCCGCCAGGCCGGGCGTCTCACCGGCCGCGCCTTCGATGCCGTCCGGGTCGCGCACGATCTGGCCAAGCATCTGATAGCCGCCACAAATCCCCAGAACCCTGCCACCCCGCCGCAGATGCGCCGCCAGATCAATGTCCCACCCCTGCGCCCGCAGAAAAGCCAGATCGCCACGGGTGGATTTCGACCCCGGAATTATTACCAGATCGGTGTCACACGGAATCACCTCGCCCGCCCGGATCATCGTCAGGCTGACGCCCGGTTCTTGCGCCAGGGGGTCCAGATCGTCAAAGTTCGCGATGCGTGACAGGGTCAGCGCGGCAATCCTGTAGCCCGCGCGCGCGGTGCCTTTCGGCAGATCCAGCGCATCCTCGGCAGGCAGTCTTGACGCATCAGCAAAGAACGGCACCACGCCAAAGCCGCGCCAGCCGGTGCGCGCCTCGATCAGACGGTAGCCATCGTCGAACAGTCGCGGATCACCACGGAACTTGTTGATCAAAAAACCCGCGATCATCGCGTTGTCGGCCGGGTCCAGGACCGCCTGAGAGCCGACGATCTGCGCAATCACCCCGCCACGGTCGATATCTCCGGTCAGGATCACCGGGCAATCGGCCGCGCGCGCAAAGCCCATATTCGCAATGTCGCCACTGCGCAAATTCACTTCCGCAGGCGATCCGGCACCCTCGACAATCACCAGATCATGCTGCGATTTCAAGCGATTAAAACTGTCCAACACCGGGGCCATCAGACTGGGCTTCAACGCGGCATAATCGCGCGCCTTCACCGTGGCGATGCGCTTGCCCTGCACCACGACCTGACTGCCGGTTTCACTTTCCGGCTTCAACAGCACCGGGTTCATATCGGTGTGCGGCTCCAGCCCGCAAGCCAGCGCCTGCAACGCCTGCGCGCGGCCGATCTCGCCGCCGTCTGCGGTCACGGCGGCATTGTTTGACATATTCTGCGGCTTGAACGGTGCCACCGACAGCCCGCGCAACCGCGCCGCCCGACACAGCCCCGCCACCAGCAGCGACTTGCCGACGTTGGAACCGGCACCCTGAATCATGATCGCCTTCATTGCCATCCCCAAACGCAGAGCTTGTCTCCGGGGCGGGAGCCTCCGGCGGGGATATTTGAAGCCAAGATGAAAGCCAAAGGACGGCGCAACACCTCGGGCCGATTGCTCGGGGGAGGTGTTGCGCTTTCACCTTGGGCCGTCATCGGGGTCCCCCCCTGTTCGGCAAGATCAGATTCGCAGGACAAACTTAACATTCCGTTACTTTCATCTTGGCTCAAATATCCCGGGGGTAAGCCACATTGGCCTTGGCCAATGTGGTGAGGGGGCTGGCCCCCTTTGCGCCCTGTCGTCGGGGGCGACCTGTCAGAACTCCACCCCCGGCTGGGCTTTGATGCCCGAGCGGAACGGGTGTTTGATCAGAGTCATTTCGGTGACCAGATCAGCGGCCTCGATCAACTCGGGCTTGGCGTTGCGGCCGGTCAGCACCACATGGGTCAGCGGCGGCTTTTCAGTGGCCAGAAACGCCAGCACCTCGGCGATATCCAGATAGTCATAGCGCAGCGCGATGTTGATTTCATCCAGCAGCACGAAGCGAATATCGGGGTCGCGGATCAACTCTTTCGCCTTCTCCCAGCCCTTACGGGCCATCGCGATATCGCGCTCCCGATCCTGGGTTTCCCAGGTGAAGCCTTCACCCATGGCGTGAAATTCGCACAGGTCGGCGAAATGCGTCTCGATGATCCGCCGCTCGCCGGTATCCCACGCACCTTTGATGAATTGCACCACCGCGCAGGGCATTTCATGCGCGATGCAGCGCAGAATCATGCCGAATCCGCTGGAGGATTTGCCCTTGCCCGCGCCGGTATGGACGATGATCAGGCCTTTGTCACCAGCCTTGCCGGCCATGATCTTGTCACGCGCGGCCTTCTTCTTGGCCATCTTGCGGGCGTGGCGGGCGTTTTCATCACCTGATGCGTCGTGTTCGGTTTCCGAGGGGGGCAGGGGGTCAGACATGGGGCCATCCGTTGCTTGACAAGGCGCGTGGTTCTGCCAAGAGGTGAAGCCGCGCTGGTTCCTGTCTATGACAGGCGAAGAGGGAATGCGAAAGGGGGCAACCCCGAAAGCTGCCGCCCCCGCGACCGTGACCGGAGAGGTTGCCTGATGCCACTGGAGCAATCCGGGAAGGCAGGCCGCCGTGGGGGAAACCCCGGATCCGCAAGCCGGGAGACCTGCCAGCGCATGAACTGAACGGGCGGACGGGGTGTTTTCCGCAACCAGCAGGCTTTGCGCGTTCTGCGCTTGCTCTGGCCATTCCCGTCTTGCCGCAACTGGGTTGGCCGATGACCGTAACGCTGCACGTCTGCACCACCTGCAAAGCCGGAGAGCCGGTTGAAGATGGCCGCCCCGTGCCGGGCGCACGGCTTCATGCCGCACTGATCGCGGGTGAAGTCCCCGAAGGTCTGCGCATCGTCGGCGTTGAATGCCTGTCGGCCTGCAACTCTGGCGCGGCTGTGGCGCTGTCGGCTCCTGGCCGGTGGTCTTACGTTTATGGCCGGCTGACAGAAGCCGATGCCACCGAAATTCTGGCCGGTGCTGCTGCTTATGTTGCCGCACCCGATGGCCTTGTGCCGTGGCGCGCCCGCCCGGTGATCTTCCGCAAGCAAAGTCTTGCCCGAATCCCGCCGATTATTCCCCCTTTGGAGCCTTCAAATGTCTGATCTGGCAAAAATCCCCGTCACTGTGATTACCGGCTTTCTGGGCGCGGGTAAAACCACGCTGATCCGGCACCTGATGGCCAATCCGCAGGGCAAGCGGCTGGCTATTCTGGTCAACGAATTCGGTACTGTCGGGGTGGATGGCGACATCCTGAAATCCTGTGCCGATGAAAACTGTCCGGTTGAAAACATTGTCGAACTCGCCAACGGCTGCATCTGCTGCACCGTCGCCGATGACTTCATCCCGACGATTGAGGCGCTGATGGCGCTGCCGCAGCGCCCCGATCACATTCTGATCGAAACCTCGGGCCTTGCCTTGCCGAAGCCTCTGCTGAAGGCGTTCGACTGGCCTGCGATCCGCTCGAAGATCACCGTTGATGGCGTGATCGCCCTGGCCGATGCCGAGGCGGTTGCCGCTGGCCGCTTTGCACCGAATGTCGCGGCGGTGGACGCGCAGCGCATGGCTGATCCCAGTCTGGATCACGAAACCCCGCTGTCCGAAGTCTTCGAAGATCAGATCGCCTGTGCCGACATCATCCTGATGTCAAAGGCCGATCTGGCGGGTGACGCGGGTCTTGCTGCGGCCCGTGCGGTGATCATGGCCGAAAGCCCGCGCCCGATTCCGATCCTGTCGATGAGCGAAGGCATCATTGACCCGGCGCTGATCCTTGGCCTGAATTCCCGCGCCGAAGATGATCTGGCCGCGCGCCCGTCGCATCACGATGGCCACGACGATCACGAACATGACGATTTCGACACCGTCGTCATCGACCTGCCGGAAATCAGCGATATCGATGCTTTGGTCGCGGCGATCCAGCGGCTTGCCACGGAACAGAACATCCTGCGGGTGAAGGGCTATGTCGCTGTCACCGGCAAGCCGATGCGGCTGTTGGTGCAGGCGGTGGGTGCGCGGGTGCGGCATCAGTTTGACCGGCCTTGGGGCAGCAGCCCGCGGCAGGGTCAGCTTGTGGTGATCGCCGAGCATGATCACGTCGATCTGGCCGCCATCCGCGCTGTGCTGGGGGCCTGAGCCATGCACGTCGTCTTCCGCGAAAGCCATGGGCTGGAGGATACTGAAACCCCGTTCGATCTGGGGCAATCCCCTGCCGAGCTGGTGGTTTTGTCGTTTTCCGACAGCGACCTTGGCGCTTTCGCGGCGGGCTGGCATCGTGCAAATCAAAGCGGGGAGGCTGGAAAGCTGCCCTCCTTGCGCTTGGCGAACCTTGTTGCGCTCAAACACCCGATGTCGGTGGACACCTATGTTCAGCAGACCCTGCCGGGGGTCAAAGGCCTTCTGGTGCGGCTGATCGGCGGTGAAAACTATTGGTCTTATGGTCTGATGCAGCTGCAGGATCTTGCCCGGCGTCAGGGCATCGCGCTGGCCGTGCTGCCTGCCGATGGTCGCGAAGACACGGCGCTGGATGGCTATTCTACCTTGCCGATCAGCACCTTGCGGCGCTTGTCGGCGCTGTGTGATGCGGGCGGCGCGGTGGCGGCACAGGCGGCTTTGGCGCAACTGTCCTTGGCGGCGGGGCTTTATGCCGGGCCGGTCATGGGCGATAAAACCATGCCCGATTGTGGTTGGTATGATCCTGACCAAGGCGTGATCCAACCGCCTGACATCACCGGGCCTGCCGTGGCCGTCATCTTCTACCGCAGCTATCTGACCGCTGCCGACACCGACCCTGTCGATGCGCTGATCCGCAGCTTTCGGGCGCGCGGCCTGCAAGCCTTTGGGGTGTTTGCGCCATCGCTGAAGGCCCCCGGCGCCCCCGCATTCCTGCGTGTTGCGCTTGCGCATCTGCGCCCGGTTGCCATTGTCAACGCCACCGCATTTTCGGCGCGGCTGGCCGATGGCTCCACCCCTCTCGATGCCGCCGGTTGCCCGGTGTTTCAGGTTGCGCTTTCCACCGCGCGGCGTCGGGATTGGGCGGCGTCGGAACGCGGCCTTTCCCCCGCCGATCTGGCGATGCATGTGGTGCTGCCCGAGGTCGATGGCCGTGTCTTCGCCGGTGTGATCAGCTTCAAATCCCCCGGCAAGCGCGACCCGTATCTGCAATTTTCCCGGTTTGCCCACCGCGCCGATCCCGCCCGCGTGCAGGCGGTGGTGGATCGGGTTCTGGGCTGGCACCGACTGGCCGAAACCCCCGCGCCGCAGCGCAAGCTGGCGGTGATCCTTTCGACCTATCCCGGCAGGCCCGACCAGATCGCCCATGCGGTGGGTCTTGATGCGCTGGCCTCGACCGAGGCGCTGACCGCGACTTTGGCCGCCGCAGGCTATCCGGTTTGCCCCGCCAAAGAGCTCGGCCAAACCCTGATCCGCCAAACCCTAAGCTGGCCGCTGGAGGCTTACAAAGCTGTCTTGTCCACGCTGCCGGAACCGCTGCAAGCCGCCCTGACCGCCGCTTGGGGCGCCCCCGAAACCGACCCCCTCGTGCAAAACGGCCAGTTCCATTTCGCCGCCACCCGCGCAGGGGAAGCGCTTATCGCCCTGCAACCCGAACGCGGCACCGTGGACCAGCGGGAAACCGATTACCACGATCTCGCCCGCACCCCGCGCCATGCCTATGTCGCCTTTTACCTGTGGCTGCGCGCGCAAGGCCTGCATGCGCTGGTCCACATTGGCGCGCATGGCACGCTGGAATGGCTGCCGGGGAAATCCGTTGCACTTTCAACCGATTGCTGGCCAGAGGCGCTGACGGGTGCGCTGCCGGTGATCTACCCCTTCATCGTCAACGACCCCGGTGAAGCCGCACAGGCCAAGCGGCGCATCGGGGCTGTCACGTTGGGCCACATGCCGCCACCCTTGGCGCAAAGTGCCACGCCCGACGGTCTGCTGCGGTTGGAACGACTGCTGGATGAATACTCCACCGCCGATGGCCTTGACCCGGCCCGGCGCAATCGCCTGATCGCCACCATCCGTGACGAGGCGCAAGCCTCGGGGGTAGAGGCCGATCTGGGGTTGGATCAAAACGCCAGCGCGGCCGAGGCGATCACCCGCATCGACCGTTTTGTCTGCGATATCAAGGAAAGCCAGTTCGGCGACGGCCTGCACATCTATGGCCAAGCGCCGGGGGAAACCGAAGGCCTGCTGGCAGCCCTTGCGGGCCACCGCGTCACCGCTGGCCCATCGGGCAGCCCGTGGCGGGGGCGGTCTGACGTGCTGCCGACCGGGCGCAACCTCTATTCCGTCGATCCGCGCGCCGTCCCGTCACGCGGGGCACATGCTCAAGGCGTCAAGCTGGCCGAAGAACTGTTGCGCCGTCATCTGCAAGACAAGGGCGACTGGCCGCGCGGTCTGGTGATCGACTTGTGGGGGTCGGCGACGATGCGCACGGCGGGCGAAGAGCTGGCGATGGCGATGCACCTCGCCGGGCTTGCGCCGAAATGGGACGAAGGATCAGAACGGGTCTCCGGCTTTGAAGTCGTACCGCTTGCCTTGCTGGGGCGGCCACGGATTGACGTGACGCTGCGGGTGTCGGGTCTGTTCCGCGATGTGTTCGGCGGGCTGTCGCAGCTCTTCGATGCCGGGGCTGCGGCTTTGGCAGCGCGCGACGAGGCGGCTGACATGAACCCCTATCTGGCCGCCGGTCCGCGCGTGTTCGGCCCGAAACCCGGCCTTTATGGCATGGGCATGGAACCCGCGCTGGAAGATTACAGCGCCGAAGGCCGCGCGGCGGCGGGCGAGGCGTGGCTGTCGGGGTCAGATTGGACCATCGATGCCAAGGGTCAGACCCAGCACAATCGCGCCGCTCTGGAAGACCGCCTGCGCAATGCCGACGGCTACGCGCATATTCAGGATCTGGTCGAAACCGACATCCTGCTTGCTCCCGACTACGCCGCGCATGAAGGCGGGTTTGCTGCCGCGATGGCCGCAATCGGAGCTGCCACGCCCGCGCTTTACCACATCGACGCCAGCCGCCCGGATGCGCCGCAAGCGCGTCTGGTGGCCGAAGAAATCGGTCGCGTGGTGCGCGCCCGCGCCGCAAACCCGGCTTGGGCCACTGGCATGATGCGCCACGGCTTTCGCGGTGCCGCCGAGATCACCGCCACCTTGGATAACCTTGCCGCCTACGCCCATCTGACCCGCGATGTCCCGGCGCATCTGTTTGATTTGTATCACGAAGCAACACTGGGTCGTGCCGATCTGGTTGACTTCATGCAGGCCGAAAACCCCGCCGCCCTCGCCGCCTTGCAAGCCCGGTTTCAGGCTTTGCACGACGCGGGCCTCTGGATCACCCGGCGCAATTCCATCGCCGCGATGCTGGGGGCGTCGGAATGAGCGGGGCCAACAACCAAACCCCGATCATCCAGGGCTGGTGCCCCGGTGCCCTGCGCCCGATGCAATCCGGCGATGGGCTGGTCGTGCGCATTCGCCCGCGCGGTGGCCGCCTGACCCCGGATCAGGCCCGCGCCATCGCCACCATGGCCATGGCCCACGGCAACGGCCTGATTGACCTGTCCTCGCGCGCCAATGTGCAACTGCGCGGCGTCACCGAGGCCAGCCATCCGGCCCTGATCGAAGGCCTGCGCGCGCTTGATCTGATCGACGCAAATGCCGAGGCCGAGGCTCGCCGCAATATCGTTGTCACCCCGTTCTGGGATGCAAGTGATGCAACTCAAGACCTAGCTGCCCGAATGACACAGGCGCTTTCAACCGCCAATGCCCCCGCGCTGCCCGGCAAATTCGGCTTCGTGATTGACACCGCCTCCGTCCCGATGCTGCGCGAGGTTTCTGCCGATATCTGGCTGGAAACCGGGCCAGACGGCCTGCTGCTCGCAGCCGCCGATCATCCGCTGGCAAAGCCCGTCACCGCGGCAACCGCCATCCCCGAGGCCGTGGCGCTTGCCCATTGGTTCATTATCAAAGGTGGCGTGACCGAGGGCAGGGGTCGCATGGCCGCGCTGCTGAAACGTCATGCCTTGCCAGAAGGTTTCACCGTTCCCCGTCTGCCCGTTGTCGCGCCGCCGCGTCCGGGGCCTTCAGCGCAAGGCCAGCTTGTTGGCTTTGAATTCGGCCAGATGCAGGCCGAAACCCTTGCCGCGTTGGCCGATCTTGGCGCGCTGCGGATCACGCCATGGCGGATGCTGCTGATCGAAGCGCTGACCGAAGCCCCGCAAATTTCCGGCCTGATTACCGATGCCGCCGACCCGATGCTGCGCGTGATTGCCTGCACTGGCGCGCCGGGCTGCCTGCAAGCCCATGCCGCCACCCGGCCCTTGGCCCGCAGTCTCGCGCCCCGCCTGACCGAAACCCTGCATGTATCGGGTTGCGCCAAAGGCTGCGCGCATCCGACCGCCGCGCCCCTTACTCTGACCGCCACGTCCGAAGGCTTTGCGCTGATCCGCAACGGCACGGCCTCTGGCACGCCGCTCCGCGTCGGTCTATCCGCCGCTGACCTCACCGAAACCAATATCCTGACCGAGACCCCCTGATGCCGCATACCTACATCACCGACGGTGCCGAGATTTACCGGCAATCCTTTGCGACCATCCGGGCCGAGGCCGATCTGGCCCGCTTCACCCCCGAGGAAGAAATCGTGGTGGTGCGGATGATCCACGCCGCTGGCATGGTCGGGCTGGAGGCTTTTGTTGAATTCTCGCAAGGCATGGCCATCGCCGCCCGCGCAGCCCTTGAGGCGGGGGCGCCGATCCTCTGCGATGCGCGGATGGTGTCGGAAGGGGTGACGCGCGGTCGCCTGCCCGCGGGCAATCAGGTGATCTGCACCCTGCATGACGCTTCGGTTCCCGGCCTTGCCAAAGACATGGCCAACACCCGATCCGCCGCAGCGCTGGAATTGTGGCGGCCGCACCTTGCGGGCGCGGTGGTGGCGATCGGCAACGCGCCGACGGCGCTTTTCCACCTGCTGAACATGCTGGAAGACCCGGCTTGCCCGCGCCCTGCCGCGATTATTGGCTGCCCTGTCGGTTTTATCGGTGCTGCGGAATCGAAAGCGGCGTTGATGCAGGATCTGCCGGTGCCCTCGCTGATCGTGCGCGGGCGGCTTGGCGGCTCGGCCATCACAGTGGCCGCGATCAACGCGCTGGCCAGCCGGAAGGAATAACATGGGCAAGATCATCTGCACCGGCCTCGGCCCCGGCGACCCGGATCTGATCTCGGTCAAATCTGATCGGCTGATCCGGGGGGCGGCGCATGTCGCCTATTTCCGCAAGGCGGGCCGCGAAGGTCAGGCGCGGCGGATTGTCAGCAGCATGCTGGCGGCAGGTGTCACCGAATACCCGATGGAATACCCCGTTACCACTGAACTGCCGTTTGACAGCCCGGAATACATCGAAGCGTTGGCGCGGTTCTATGACGGTTGGGCCGACCGGCTGGCCGATCTGGCCAAGGCTCAAGATATTGTGGTGCTATGTGAAGGCGACCCCTTCTTCTATGGCTCGTTCATGCACCTGCACACCCGCTTGCAAGGCCGGGCCGAAGTCGAGGTGATCCCCGGCATCACCGGCATGACCGGCTGTTGGAACGCCATTGGCGAACCCTTCACCTGGGGCGACGATGTGCTGACCGTGTTGATGGCGACCCTGCCGGAAGCCGATCTGCGCGAGCACATGCAGCGGTCTGATGCGATGGTGGTGATGAAAACCGGGCGCAACCTGCCGAAAGTCCGTTCGGCGCTGGAAGCTGTCGGGCGGCTAGACGATGCGTGGCTGGTCGAACGTGGCACCATGCCGAACCAGCGCATCGCGCGGCTGGTCAATGTCGATGCCGCCGATTGCCCGTATTTTGCGATTGTGCTGGTGCATGGTCAGGGCCGCCGCCCCGAACTGGGTGGCGCAGAATGACCGGCTGGCTGGCTGTTGCCGGTCTTGGCCCCGGCGATGAGAACATGGTCACCCCAGAGGTCCGCGCCGCCTTGGCCGATGCGACCGATGTGATCGGCTATTTTCCCTATGTCGCCCGTGTTGCGCCGCGTCCGGGCCTGAGCCTGCACGGGTCTGACAACCGGGTTGAGATTGACCGTGCCGGCCACGCGCTGCGTCTGGCGTCCGAAGGCGCGCGGGTGGTGATCGTGTCCTCCGGCGATCCCGGCGTGTTTGCCATGGCGTCAGCCCTGTTCGAAGCGCTCGAAAAGCGCCCCGACCTGCATCACCTTGATATCCGCATTCTGCCCGGCATCACCGCCATGCTCGCCGCCGCCGCTCATACCGGCGCGCCCTTGGGGCATGATTTTTGCGCCATCAACCTTTCCGACAATCTCAAGCCTTGGCCGCTGGTGGAAAAACGCCTGCGCCTTGCCGCGCAGGCCGATTTCGCGATGGGGTTCTACAACCCGCGCTCGGCCAGCCGTCCGCACCAATTCACCCGCACGCTGGAGATTCTGCGCGAAGAATGCGGCCCGGATCGGCTGATCACTTTCGCCCGCGCGGTTTCCACCCCTGACGAACGCATCCAGACCGTCACCTTGGCCGAAGCCACGCCAGAAATGGCTGACATGCGCACCGTGGTGCTGGTCGGCAACTCCGCCACCCGTCGCGTCGGCCGGTTCGTCTACACCCCAAGGTCAGCGGAATGACCAAGCCACGCCAGCACCTCTGCCACCGCCCCCACGACCTGCCTTGTCGGCAGGCTGGGGCGGTCGATCAGAATGACTGGCAGCCCAAGCGCCCGCGCGGCAATCAGCTTGGCCTCCGCCCCCGCTCCGCCCGCGTTCTTGGCAACGATGTGGCTGATATCATGTTGTACCAGCAGGGCCTTGTCGCTTGCGGCGTCAAACGGCCCGCGTGCCAGAATGACCGTGCAATCGGGCAGCGGCGGGGACTCGGGCGCATCCACCAGCCGCAACAGGTAATGATGCGGCTTGGCGGCAAAGCCTGTCAGGTTCTGCTTGCCAATCGCCAGAAACACCCGTGCCGGCGCTTCGGGCAGGGCCTGCACAGCGGCTTCAATGCTGTCAACATGGCTCCAGCTGTCACCAATACCCGCGACCCAAGCCGGGCGCTCCAGCCCCAACAGCGGCACACAGGCCAGCGCACAGGCGGCAATCGCATTCCGGCTCATCTGCGCGGCGAAGGGATGCGTGGCATCAACCACCGCGCCGATGTTTTCTGCCCGCAGATAGTCCACCAACCCCGCAACACCGCCAAAGCCGCCGATCCGCGTCGGCAAGGGCTGCGCCACCGGGGCTTCGGTGCGTCCTGCATAGGAAAAGATGGCATCCGCCCCGGCTGCGGCCAAACTGCGCGCCAAGGCGCTGGCTTCGGTGGTGCCGCCCAGAACAAGCGTGCGCTTCATGGATAAACCTTGGGTTACGATCATCGGACTGAACGAAGATGGCGTGGCGGGCCTGTCAGATGCAAGCCGCCAAGCCCTTGCGCAAGCCGAAATCATCTTCGGTGGCCCGCGGCATCTGGCTTTGGTGCAAGCCGTGGACCGTGCCCAAGCATGGCCGATCCCGTTCAGCATTGCCCCCGTGCTGGCCTGCGAAGGCCACCGCGTGGTCGTCCTCGCCTCGGGCGATCCGTTCTGGCACGGCGCGGGCGGCAGCTTGACCGCGCATTTGCCGCGTGACGCGTGGCAGGCTTTCCCGGCCCCCTCCACCTTCCAGCTTGCCGCCGCGCGCCTTGGCTGGCGGATGGAGGATATCACCTGCCACGGCCTGCACGCCGCCCCCTTTGCTCGCCTGCGCCCGGTGCTGACCAAAGGCCAGCGCGCGATCTGCCTGCTGCGCGATGGTGAGGCCCCCAAAGCCTTGGCCGATTGGCTGACCGCGCAGGGCCTTGCCGCCGATCTGGTGCTGCTGGAATCACTGGGTGGCCCGAACGAGCGTATCCGTGCCACAACCGCGCAAGCCTTTGATCTGGCAGACATCACCGCCCCCGTCGCCGTTGCGCTGACCATCACCGCAGGCAAGGGCCTGCCCCGCGCCTCGGGCCTTGATGACAGCCTGTTTGCCAATGACGGCCAGATCACCAAACGCCCGGTCCGGGCACTGACCCTGTCGGCGCTTGCCCCCCGCGCGGGCGAGCTGCTGTGGGACATCGGCGCAGGGTCTGGCTCGGTTTCGGTGGAATGGTGCCTTGCCGGAGGCCGTGCGCTTTCCTTCGAACTCCGCCCCGACCGCGCCATCAATATCCGTGCCAACGCCAATGCCTTCGGGCTTGATCACCGCCTGACCTGCATTGAAGGCCCCGCTGCGGAAAACCTTTCCGCCCATCCCACGCCCGATGCGGTGTTCATCGGCGGTGGCGGCAATGCGGCGCTGTTTGACCAGCTTTGGAGCCTTTTGCCGGAAGGCACCCGAATTGTCGCCAATGGGGTGACGCTGGAAACCGAAAGCCTGCTCGCCGCGCAACACGCGCAACGCGGCGGCAGCCTGTTGCGGATTGATCTTGCCAGCGCCGCGCCTTTGGGCCGGATGCGCGGCTGGGACGCTTCGCGCCCGGTGCTGCAGTGGAGTGTCACCCGATGATCGTCGCCGGTTTGGGCTTTCGCAAAGATGCCGGAGTAGCCTCGCTGCGCGATGCGCTTGCGCGTGCGGGCGGGCTTCATGCGCAGGCCTTGGCCACCGCTGCCGACAAGGCCGAAGCCCTTGTCATACAGAGCCTTGCTGCCGAACTCGCCCTGCCGCTGCGCGCGATCCCCTCGGAAACCCTGCGCAGCCAACAAACCCTCACCCAATCCCCCCGTGTCAGCGCGCTTTACGGCACAGGCAGTCTGGCCGAGGCCGCGGCGCTTGCCGCCGCTGGTCCCGGCGCGCGGCTGCTAGGCCCACGCGTGACCTCACAAGACGGCAAGGCCACCGCAGCCCTTGCTGAAAGGAGCATCCCATGACCGTCCATTTCATCGGCGCTGGCCCCGGCGCGCCCGATCTGATCACCCTGCGCGGGCAGCGTCTGATCGCCGCCTGCCCGGTCTGCCTTTACGCCGGATCACTGGTGCCCGAGGCTCTGTTGGCCCATTGCCCGCCGGGTGCGAAAATCATCAACACCGCGCCGCTGTCGCTGGATCAGATCATCGCTGAAATCGCCGCCGCCCATGCCGCTGGCCAAGACGTCGCCCGGCTGCATTCCGGCGATCTGTCGGTGTGGTCGGCGATGGGCGAACAACTGCGCCGCCTGCGCGCGCTGGATATTCCCTATGATGTTACTCCCGGCGTGCCGTCTTTCGCCGCCGCCGCCGCCGCCTTGGCAACCGAACTGACACTGCCGGGCCTTGTGCAATCCGTGGTGCTGACCCGCACCTCGGGCCGCGCCACCGCGATGCCCGAAAAGGAAAACCTGCCCGCCTTCGCCGCCACGGGGGCCACGCTGGCGATCCATCTTTCGGTGCATGTGCTTGAAAAGGTTGTCGAAGATCTGATGCCCCACTACGGCCCCGATTGCCCCGTCGCCGTGGTCTGGCGCGCGACCTGGCCAGATGAACGTATCGTGCGCGCCACCCTGTCCACCCTGCGCACCGCCATCGGCGCGGAAATGGAGCGCACCGCCCTGATCCTGGTCGGCCCCGCTCTGGCCGCCGAAGGTTTTGAGGAAAGCCGCCTCTATGCCGGCGATTATGACCGCCGCTTCCGCCCCGTCGGCACCGAGCCGCGCTTCCCGGATACAAAATGACCATCCCCGGCCTGCTCATCTCTGCCCCGGCTTCGGGCACCGGCAAGACCACGCTGATGCTGGGCCTGCTGGCGGCGTTCCGCGCGCAAGGCGTGGTGGTGCAGCCGTTCAAAAGCGGGCCGGATTACATCGACCCGGCCTTCCACGCTGCCGCCTCGGGCCGCCCGTCGGTCAATCTGGACAGTTGGGCGATGGGACCGGCGCGGATCGCCGGGCTGGCTTCGGTCGCGACGGGGGCGGATCTGATCTTGGCCGAAGGCTCGATGGGGCTGTTTGATGGCGTCGCCAAGCCGGGCGCCTTCGGCACCGGGGCCAGCGCCGATATTGCCCAGATGATGGGCTGGCCGGTGATCCTGGTGCTGGATGTATCAGGGCAAGCGCAATCTGCCGCAGCAGTGGCCAAGGGCTTTGCGCTGATGCGTCCTGAAATGCCCTTCGCGGGGGTGGTGCTGAACCGCGTCGCCTCGCAGCGCCACGAAGCCTTGGTGCGCGACGGCATGCAGGCGGCGGGCATCCGCGTGCTGGGCGCGTTGCCGCGCCGCGCCACGATCGAGCTGCCCGAACGGCATCTGGGCCTTGTGCAAGCCGAAGAACAGCCGCATCTGCAAGCCCTGCTGGCCGAGGCCGGGGCCTTCATCGCCGAACATCTGGACCTCGCCGCGATCCGCGCCGCCGCGCGTGGTGCTTTTCCGGCGACCCAGCCGCTTGCTGTTGTGCCACCCGCAGGCCGCATTGCGCTGGCCCGCGATGCGGCTTTTTCCTTCATATATCCACATCTTCTGGCTGGCTGGCGGGCCGCCGGGGCCACGATCCTGCCGTTCTCGCCGCTGGCCGACGAAGGCCCGGACCCGACCGCCGAGGCGTGCTGGCTGCCCGGCGGCTACCCCGAACTTCACGCCGGAAAACTGGCGGGCAACGCGCAGTTCCGCACAAAAATTCAGCAGTTTGCCCAATCCAAACCGGTGCATGGCGAATGCGGCGGCTATATGGCGATGGGTGCGGGGCTGGTCGATGCCAAGGGCATCCGGCACCAGATGGCAGGGCTGTTGGGGCTGGAAACCAGCTTTGCCAAGCGCCGGATGCATCTGGGCTACCGTCTGGCCGAAGCTTTGGCACCCATAGCGGGCCACGCCACTGGCAGCCGCTTGCGCGGGCATGAATTCCACTATGCCACCATCCTTGCCCAGCCCGACGCGCCTCTTGCAAAAGTTGTCGATGCCACCGATACCGCTGTGGTCGAGACTGGTTCGCTGCGTACCCATGCGCAGGGCGGGCTGGCCACCGGCACTTTCTTTCACCTGATCGCAGAGGCGACATGACCGGTTTCGTATCCTTCGTCTCTTCCGGCCCCGGCGACCCCGATCTGCTGACGGTCAAAGCCGTTCAGCGGTTGCAAGCCGCCGAGGTGGTGCTGTTTGACGATCTGTCCTCTGGTCCGATCCTTGGTCTGGCGGCGCAGGCTGATCTGGTGGCGGTCGGCAAGCGCGCGGGCCGCCCTTCGCCGAAACAGGATCACGTCAGCCAGTTGTTGGTCGATCACGCCGCCGCAGGGCAACGCGTGGTGCGGCTGAAATCGGGCGACAGCGGCATGTTCGGCCGGCTGGAGGAAGAAATCCTTGCCCTGCAAGCCGCTGGCATCCAATACGAAATCATTCCCGGCGTCACCTCTGCTTCGGCTGCGGCTGCGGCGGCTGGCATCCCGCTGACCCGCCGTTTGACCGCGCGCCGGGTGCAATTTGTCACCGGTGCCGATGTCACTGGCGGCCTTCCCGATAGTATCAACATGGCCGCCCTGGCCGATCCGCAGGCGACCACCGTTGTCTATATGGGGCGCCGCACCTTCACCGATCTGGCCGCAAAACTGATCGCACATGGGCTTTCCCCCGAGACACCGGCTCTGTTGGCCGAGGCGGTGTCAACGCCTGAGCAAAAGATCAGCCGCCACACCATCGCCAGCCTTGCCGTGCTGCTGAAAGACGCGGTCAGCCCGAACCCGGCGCTGATCTTTTACGGCCCGCTGGCCGAGTTTCCGGCGTGAAGCTGCACGTCTGCACCTCGTGCAGCCTTGGCCGCGCAGATTTTGCCGAAACCTTGCGCCAAGCCATGCCCGCCTTTGTGCAAGTGCTTGAAATAGAATGCATGTCTGGCTGCAGCCGTGATCAGACCGTGGCCTTCCGCGCCCCCGGCAAGACCGCCTATCTGTTCGGCAACATCACCGAAGCCGACCTGCCGGATCTGCAAAACTTCGCCCACGCCTATGCAGCCAGCCCCGACGGCACCTTCCCCGATGCCCGCATCCTCGGCGCGCTGCGCACCAAGGCCATTGCCCGTATTCCGGGCTGAATGTCGCATCCCGCCCGGCATCGCCGCATTCCGTCTTGCGTGGCTCGCCGCCCTGCTTACACTTGCCTCGCACGGTGTCCGATCAGCGCAAAGCGCCCGGACTTAATCGGGAATGGGGAAGGGCGGACCCAAGCGGCGCCCCTGCCTCAACCGCCCCCGCGACTGTAAGCGGCGAGCACCCTTCATCCGCCACTGGCCTTGCGCCGGGAAGGCGAAGGGCTGCACCGACCCGCGAGTCAGGAAACCGGCCGTGCAAAGCAACCTGAACGCCGTCGGGTGTGACGGCATGGAGAACACTATGCACATCGAACCGGGCCTCGTTTCCGAGGCCAAAATCGCCTTGTCCTATGCCACCGCTGCCGCTGCGGCGACCTATGCCACCAAACTGGCGCTGGCAGATTCCAACCTGCGTGGGCCGGTCTCACTTGTCGCACGCGCCAGCCTTGCCACCGTTGCCGTGTTCAGCTTTTTCCAACTGCTGCCACACGCGCCGGTGGGCGTGTCCGAGGTTCACCTGATCCTTGGCTCCACCCTGTTCCTGATCCTTGGTGCGGCCCCGGCGGCGATGGGGCTGATGCTGGGCCTGCTGCTGCAAGGCCTGCTCTTTGAACCCATCGACCTGCCGCAATACGGCATGAACCTCACCACTTTGCTGGTGCCACTGTTCGCGCTGCAAGCCTTGGCTGCCCGCATCATCCCGGCGCAAACTGCCTATGTCGATTTGACCTATAAACAAGCGCTCAAACTTTCGACCGCCTATCACGGTGGCATCGTCGCTTGGGTGGCGTTCTGGGCGATCTACGGGCAGGGCTTTGGCGTGGCGAATCTTGCCGCCGTCAGCAGCTTTGGTGCCGCCTATATGCTGGTTATTCTGTTGGAGCCGCTGGTCGATCTGGGCGTGCTGGCGCTGGCGAAACGCGCCAAAGCTTCGGCCGTGACGACCCTGCGCCTGCATAACCCGGCCTGATCGGCCCGGCTTGGTGAAAGCGGCCCTCAGGGGTCGCTTTTGCGCTTGACCCAATGCGGGCTGCGGGCGCAAATGAAGGGGCAAGGTGTCCGAAAAGCGCAAAGCGCCCGGACTGAAACGAGAATGGGGAATGGGTGGACCAATCGGCACCCCAAGCCTCAGCCGCCCCCGCGACTGTATGCGGTGAGCGGCCTTCCGAAATGCCACTGGCCGCAAGGCTGGGAAGGCGGAAGGTCGCTACGACCCGCGAGCCAGGAGACCGGCCCTGCAAAGAAACACGGACCCGTCGGGTGTGACGGGATGGAGAATATGATGACCACGAAGACCCTTACCTCGACCAAATCCACCGCTTTGATGTCGGTCCTGTTTGTTGCTATGCTCGGCGGCTCGGTACTGTTCCTTGCAGGCCACGCCCAATCGCAGGCGCTGCACGATGCCGCACATGACGTGCGCCACGCAACTGGCTTCCCCTGCCACTGATCTGACATGATCCAACGTATGGTGACCAGCGCGTTGTTCGCTGGTTTTGCAGCAGGCCTGCTTGCGGCCCTGCTGCATTTTGCGTTCGTGCAAAAGCTGATCCTGCTTGGCGAAGGTTATGAAACCGGCACCATGGTACATTTTGGCGCTCCTGCCCCTGTAAGCCACGGCCAGGATGCCACCGCGACAGCAGCAGCTGACGCCGAACATGCCGACGACGGCCACTCGCACGAGCCTGCCGCTCCGGCAGAAAATCGCAATGCGATGACCAGCCTGTTCTTTGGCCTGACCTATATCGCCTATGCCCTGTTGCTGACGGCCGGGTTTGGCTTGGCGCAGGTCTATGGCAAAGCGATCGGCCTGCGCGAGGGGCTGCTGTGGGGGCTGGCAGGCTTTGCCGCCTTCCAACTCGCCCCGGCGATGGGGCTTGCGCCGGAACTGCCCGGCTCCATGGCCGCCGATCTGACCGCGCGTCAGCTGTGGTGGCTGGGTACGGCTGTTTCAACCGGGTTGGCGCTGGCGGTGTTGGGCTATGGCAAGGGCGCGCTGTCCTTGGCTTTGGCGGCGCTGTTATTAGCCCTGCCGCATGTGATCGGCGCGCCGCATCCCGAGGGTTTCTCGGGGGTCGCGCCGCCGGAACTTGCCGCAGCCTTTGCGACCCGCAGTCTGGGCGTCGGCTTGATCGTCTGGGCAGCGCTGGGTGCGCTGGCCGGGCAATTCTGGTCCGGCAAACCGCTCTGAAACCCCGCGCGCCGGCCTTGCGGTTGGCGCGCGTTCTGCTGCAAATATGCCGACCCTGGAGGACATATGTTTGACCTGACCCTCATCGGTATCGGCACCGGCAATCCCGACCATCTGACCCTGCAGGCGATCAAGGCGATCAACGCCGCTGATCTGATCCTGATCCCCCGCAAAGGTGAGGGGAAGGCCGATCTGGCCGAACTGCGGCTGGCGATCTGCCGCGACGTGCTGACCAATCCCGCCACCCGGATCGTCGAGTTTGACCTGCCGGTGCGGGATGAAACCATCCTCGACTACACCGCGCGGGTTGAAGACTGGCACGACCGGATTGCGGCGGTGTGGCAGGCGGCGATCGGGGCGGCGGCAAAGGTGGCGCTGCTGGTCTGGGGCGATCCGGCGCTGTATGATTCCACCCTGCGGATCGCCGCGCGGTTGCTGCCGCCGGACCGGGTGCATGTGGTGCCGGGGGTGACCTCGATCCACGCGCTGACGGCGGCGCATGGGATTGCCCTGAATGAGATCGGCGCGCCGTTTGTGGTGACGACGGGGCGGCGGCTGCGGGACGAGGGGTTTCCTTTGGGCGTCGATACCGCGGTGGTGATGCTGGACGGGGAGTGTTCGTTTCAGGCGCTGGACCCGACTGGAGTTTCGATCTGGTGGGGGGGATATGTCGGGATGCCGGAGGAGATTATTGTTGAGGGAAAGCTGGCCGAGGTGGGCGCGCGGATTGTGAGCCTGCGGGCCGAGGCACGGGCGGCGCATGGCTGGATCATGGATATTTATCTGCTGCGGCGGGGGGAGGTTTGAGACGGTCCCGAGTCGGGACCGGTTTTGGGGTGATTGTTTTCAAGGGGTTAGGGTTTGGCGGTTAGGATTTGTTAAGGTTTGGCCAGTTTGGGAACCCGTCCTACACTACACCTTCCTATCCGCTTAGGCTTGAGCCAGTTCCAAATTGACATCCAAGCATTGACAATAAATGCAGAGGTGAAGGTTGGGGATAGAGATTTAGGGGCCGCTATGTGGCAGGCCGGGCGCGACCGGCGGCAACGTTTGGTTTTAACTGAATAGGCCCCAACTCAAATCACAGCATGCCATCTTTCCCAACCACCTTGTTAACCAACGCAAGAGTCAAATCTGGTAATTGAACTACGTGCGCGGGCCGACGATTGCGAATCCCGATCATCATCGTGTCTGGACGTCGTTGCAGGGTGACCGGCCTACCGGACACCTTGAATGCCTTCTTGCAATTCAAATACTCGGATTCCGTAATGTCGCCGTCTGCGTGGTTGGCACTCAACAAAAAGACCCGCCATTGCTTTGGATCACGTTGATCGGCGGTCAAGATGTCGTGGTTGTCGTGAAAACAAAGTGCAAAAACATCGCACTGAAAACCTTCTGGATCTGACGGGCGCTCGGGAAAATCGCGGATCCAGTAACTTGGGAGTGCCCGATAAGTCAGATTGAACTGAGCTACTGAGGGATTAGAGTTAGTTCCGTGCCAAGCCTGCAATCTTGCAGAGTTTTTTACCTGAATGCGGATGCGGTCTGGAAAATTATCGCTGTCTTTGCCAATCTGCAAATCCCAAGGTGCCCAACTGCCAGATGTGATTGCGCAAGTTGGCCCAAGCTGTTCCGCAACCATGGCTTCACACCAATAGCCGCGCAGATTATTTTCCATAACAGGCTTGTCGAAGAACTCTGTAACCAGCCTCTTTTGGATGTTTCCAAGAGTAATCATGATTTTACAGTCGAACCCATCACACATCCAGCTCCTCTACAAACCGGGCATTCTCCTGAATATACTGGAACCGCAATTCCGGTTTCTTGCCCATCAAACGCTCCACCAGATCCCCCGTCTCGCCCGGCGCGTCCTCGTCAATCGTGACGCGGATCAGTTTGCGGGTGGCGGGGTTCATCGTGGTGTCTTTCAGGTCTTTGGCGTCCATTTCGCCCAAGCCCTTGAAGCGCTGCACGTCGATTTTCCCCTTGCCGCCCAAGCCCTTGGCCAGCCACAGTTCTTTTTCGGCGTCGTCGGCGACGTAAAGGCGGCGCGCGCCTTGGGTCAGGCGATACAGCGGCGGGCAGGCGAGATAGAGGTGGCCCTTGTCGATCAGCGGGCGCATCTGGGTGAAGAAGAACGTCATCAGCAGGCTGGCAATATGCGCGCCATCCACGTCGGCGTCGGTCATGATGACGATTTTATCATAGCGCAGATCATCGACCTTGAAGCGGGTGCCCATTTGCACGCCGAGCGCTTCACAAATATCGCGGATTTCGGAGTTTTCATTCAGCTTGCCAGAAGCCGCGCCCAGCACGTTGAGGATTTTACCCTTCAACGGCATGATCGCCTGCGTTTCACGATCCCGCGCGCCTTTGGCGGAACCGCCTGCCGAGTCGCCCTCGACGATGAACAATTCGGTGTTGTCGCGGGTTTTGCTGGAACAATCGGTCAGTTTGCCGGGCAGACGCAGCTTTTTAGTGGCGGTCTTGCGCTGGGTTTCTTTCTCTTGCTTGCGTTTCAGGCGTTCCTCGGCGCGCAGCACCAGAAAATCCATGATCGCGCCCGCCGATTTGGTATCGGAGGCAAGCCAGTTGTCAAAGTGATCGCGCACCGCGCCCTCGACATAGCGGGCGGCTTCTTCGGTCGCCAGACGGTCCTTGGTCTGGCCGACGAATTGCGGCTCACGGATGAAGACGGATATAAGCGCGCAGCCGCCCGCAAGCATGTCGTCGCGGGTGATCATTTCGGCTTTGCGGTTTTTGGTCAGATCGCCGTAGGCGCGGATGCCTTTCAGGATCGCGCTCCAGAAGCCATATTCGTGGGTGCCGCCTTCGGGGGTGGGCACGGTGTTGGTGTAGGATTGGATGAAACCGTCGCGCACGGGCGACCAGTTGATCGCCCATTCGACCGAGCCGGGGACGCCGAATTTTTCCTGAAACATCACCTTTCCGGCAAAGGGGCGGTCGGCGTAGGTGGTTGTTTTTTCTAGCGTATCCGACAGGTAATCGGCAAGGCCGCCGGGGAAGTGGAACGTCGCCTCTAGGGGCGTGTCGCCGTCGGGGATGGCGGATTTCCAGCGGATTTCGACGCCGGAAAACAGGTAGGCCTTGGAGCGGACCATGCGCAATAGCCGCGAGGGGCGGAAGTGGTGGCTGCCGAAGATTTGCGCGTCGGGGTGGAAGGTGACGGAGGTGCCGCGGCGGTTGGGGGCGGCGCCGATCTTTTGAATCGGGCCAAGCGGTTTGCCGCGCGAAAAGGATTGCGCGTAGAGTTCCTTGTTCTTGGCGACCTCGACATAGAGGTGGTCCGACAGGGCGTTGACGACGGAGGAGCCGACACCGTGCAGGCCGCCGGAGGTCTCGTAGGCCTTGCCGTTGAATTTGCCGCCCGAATGCAGGGTGCAGAGGATGACTTCGAGCGCGGATTTATCGGGGAATTTCGGGTGCGGATCGACCGGAATGCCGCGGCCGTTGTCGCGCACGGTGAGAGAGCCGTCGGCGTGGAGTTCGACCTCGATGCGGTTGGCGTGGCCGGCAACCGCCTCGTCCATCGAGTTGTCGATGATCTCGGCGGCGAGGTGGTGGTAGGCGCGTTCGTCAATGCCGCCGATATACATGCCGGGGCGCAGGCGGACGGCCTCCAGCGGTTCGAGCACCTCGATGGAGGAGGCGTCGTAGGTCTCGGGCGTGCCGGAGAGGAGGTCGTTGGCCATGGGCTGCTCGATTCTTGTTATGCGGCTTTTGCAGGGCAGTATCACAGAAAGCCGGGGAGGCGCGCAAGATGTTGGGGTGTTGCTGGGGCGGGATACGGGCGGTAGGCTGCGGGGAAAACAGGGGGTGGCGATGCGGGTGATGTTTACGGGCGGGTCGGGCAAGGCGGGCAAGCATGTGGTCGCGTATCTGGCGGCGCAGGGGCATCGGGTGCTGAACGTGGACCGGGTGCCGCTGCGGCTGGCGGGGGTGGCGGATCTGGTGGCCGATATCACCGATGGCGCGCAGATGTTCAATGCGATGGCGTCGCATATGGATGCGGCGGAGTTGGACGGTGGGGCGGCGCCGCCATTTGATGCGGTGGTGCATTTCGCGGCAATTCCGGCGCTGATGCTGCAGCCGGAGAATGAGACCTACCGGGTCAATGTGATGGGCACCTACAATGTGCTGGAGGCGGCCTGCAAGCTGGGCATCCGCAAGGTGATTATTGCGAGTTCGGAGACGACTTACGGGGTTTGCTTTTCGAATGGCATCGTGGACCCCAAGGTGCTGCCGCTGGAGGAGGATTACGATATTGATCCGATGGACAGCTATGGCATGTCGAAGAAGGTGAATGAGGCAACGGCGCGCGGATTTCAGCGGCGGTTTGGCAATGATATTTATGCGCTGAGGATCGGAAATGTGATCGAGCCGCAGGAGTATCGCAGCAAGTTTCCGGGGTTCTTTGTTGATCCGGGGCAGCGGCGGCGGGTGACGTTCAGCTATATTGATGCGCGCGATCTGGGGCAGATTGTTGATCTGGCGCTGAAGAAGGACGGGTTGGGGTTTCAGGTGTTCAATGCCTGCAACGATACCAATTCGGTCTGCCAGAGCAATCAGGAATTGCTGGCGCGGTTCTTTCCGAAAGTGCCGCTGAGCCGCCCGCTGGGGAGCCATGAAAGCTTGCTGTCGAACCGCAAGATCCGGCAGGTTCTGGGGTTTCAGGAGCAGCACAACTGGCGGAATTATGTGGATGATCCGACGCTGTGAACGGGGGTGTCCGCGTGTGGACGGGCTGTGGCTTTGTGTGATTTCAAGGGGTTGTGGGGGTGTGGTAAGGGTTGGTTAAGGATTACACACCGGCGCGGAAAGCCGGATCAGCCCGGTAGGGTCACGATCAGAGCGCCGCGATCTGTGGCAACGACGGTGTGTTCGTATTGCACGACAGGGGCGCTGGGATCGGCATAAAGCGTCCAGCCGTCATCGCCCTGGTTGGCCCAGAGGCCGCCCGTGGACAGGAACGGCTCCACCGTCAGCACAAGGCCCTTGGTGATGCGGCGTCTTTCGCTGCGGTTCGGCCAGGTGGCGATTTCCTCGGGGTATTCGTGCAGCGCGCGGCCAACGCCGTGGCTGGCCAGATTGCGGATCAGGGTATAGCCGCGATCGGTGGCGAATTGCCCGATGGCCTTGCCGATGCCCGCCAGTGGCTTGTCGCTGCCAACCTGCGCGATGCCGATCTGCATGGCGCGCTTGCCATCACGGCACAGCTTATCCAGCGTGGGGTGCACCTGTGCTGCGCGAAAGGTCGCGCCAGTATCGGCAAAATAGCCGTCTTTCGAGGCCGACACGTCGATGTTGACCAGATCGCCCGGCTTGATCACCCGGTTGCCGGGGATGCCGTGGGCGATTTCCTCGTTGATGCTGATGCAGGTGGCACCGGGAAAATCGTAGGTCGCTTGCGGGGCGGAAAGAGCGCCGTCGCGGTCGAGCAGGCTGCGGCCAATATCGTCGAGTTCCTGCGTGGTCATGCCGGGTTCGATGGCTTTGGCCATCGCCTGCATGGTGTTGGCGACGATCCGGCCGATGGCTTGCAGGCCTTCGAGTTCGTGCTGCTGGGTGATCGTCATTTTATGGGTCTCTTGTGGAGGGGGGACGGGTGCCTTTCGGTGTCTCAAGCACGCACCCGGCCCGGAATCAAGGCGCGAATGCGCCGCCGGGCAGCGCCCGCCTCCCGGCCCGGCCACGGGCCGGGCGTTCTTCGCGGAAATCCCCCACTGGGGGATTTCTGATCGCTCATCACCCCCCTCGGGCGGGCGCTTTGCTGATGCCGTGCGCAAAAGTTCGTCGGGAGGGGCTGAGCTATAAAGTGCCTAAAATTATTTCAGCAGCGCCCGCCCGGCGTTCGGGCGCTGCCCTGTGGCTGCCTTGTGACGCTCTACGCCGGTTCGGCCAGACGGCCTGCCCACATGGTCTGGAAGGCGGGGCGGGATTGGCAGCGCTCCAGCCAAGCTTTCACGGCGGGGAATTCGGCCAGCAGGGTGGGGTGGCCCTGGGCGTAGCGCACCACCTCGGCGACGTTGATGTCGGCGGCGGTGAAGCGGTTGCCGACCAGCCAATCATGTTGTTCCAGATGCGCTTGCAACCGGCCCAGCGGGCGGCGGAGTTTCTCGGCATTGATGGCGATATTGGCCTGACCTTCCGGGGTTTTATCGCCGCCGTCGCCCTGGATATACAGGATTTCCAGCGCCGGGGTTTCCACCGCAGAGGCGGCGAACAGCGACCATTGCTCCATCAGCGCGGCCTCGGCGTTGGATTGCGGGCCAAGCGGGCCGCCGTGGCTGCGGGCGATATGCAGGGTGATGGCAAGGCTTTCGGTCAGCACCAGCCCCTCTTCGGTATAGGCCGGAATTTGACCGAGCGGGTTGACGGCCAGAAACTCGGGCGAGGCGGTGTGCAGCGGCGCATCGGCGGCCTTGGGATCGGGCAGGCGGTAGGCCTGAATCACCGGAACATGGGTGAACGGCAGATCGAGTTCGGCCAGCAACCACAGCGGGCGCGAGGCGCGAGAGCGGTAGACACCATACAGCGTGATCATTGGGGATTCCTCGTCATCGGGTTGCGGGCAGGCTGGGTATTTGCGGGCAGACTAGGCATTGTTGCGGGCGGCGAAAAGGGGGGCGGGGCAGTTCGGAAGGATTTGCTGATTTCTGCCGCAAGCGGGGCAGGATTTGCCCGCCGGGACGCGGTTTGGCAGGCGGCGGACTGTGGCGCTGACCGCACAGCGGCGCGATTCCTGTGGGCAAGATGTGTCGTTTTGACACGGATCAATTTGCGGCCTTGCAGCCGGGCCTAGCCTCGGTCGCGTAACAGTTGAGGATGGAGAGTCGGATGGATCAGGTTGTCAGCATGGAGCAGGTTGTCGGGGCGGACGTGGAAGTGGACAGCGTTGCGGTGGTGCTTGCGGCGGACGGGGAAGGCTTGACCGGGCCGAAGAAGTTCCCGGCGGTTGATCCCGACACCATCCGGCAGGCGTTTGAAAGCGGCCGCTATCCCTATGCGCGGCTGATGGGCCGGGTCAGCTATGAGGCTGAAAAGGCGAAGTTGCAGGCCGAGTTGCTGAAAGTGCAGATCTGGGCGCAGGACACCGGGCAGAAGTTCGTGATCCTGATGGAAGGCCGGGATGCGGCGGGCAAGGGTGGCACCATCAAGCGCTATATGGAGCATCTGAACCCACGCTATGCCCGTACGGTGGCGCTGTCGAAGCCGTCGGATGCGGAAAAGGGCCAGTGGTTCTTTCAGCGCTATATCCAGCATCTGCCGACGGCGGGGGAAATGGTGTTCTACGACCGGTCCTGGTACAACCGCGCCGGGGTGGAGCGGGTGATGGGGTTCTGCACGCCCTCGGAATATCTGGAATTCATGCGGCAAGCGCCGGAGTTTGAGCGGATGCTGGTGCGGTCGGGGATACGGCTATACAAATACTGGTTCTCGGTGACGCGGGAAGAGCAGTTGGTGCGGTTCAAGGCGCGGGAAACCGATCCGCTGAAGATGTGGAAACTGTCACCGATCGACAAGGCATCGCTCGACAAGTGGGATGACTATACCGAGGCGAAGGAGGCGATGTTCTTTTATACCGATACCGCCGATGCGCCTTGGGTGATCGTGAAATCCAACGATAAAAAGCGGGCGCGGTTGAATTGCATGCGGCATTTCCTGTCAACCATCGACTATCCCGGCAAGGATGCCGAGGTGATCGGGCATGCTGATCCGCTGATCGTCGGGCGGGCAAGTCAGGTGTTGAGCGGAGCGGGGCATATTCTGGATACCGCGATGCATCCGGCGGTGCGGCTGGGGTGATCCGGTGGCCGCGCGGGTCGTGTCAGCCTGCGCGGCGGCCTTTTACCGCGTTTGCGGTTGCCGAATAGGCGATGCGGCCTGCGGCGTCGGTGGGGAGCTTCTGACGCAGGGCCGCGCGCAGGTTGCTGCGATCCGCGTCGTTGAGAGAGTGCAGCATGGCGGCCTGTGGCCCGACGGACCCGCTGTTTGAGGCCCAAAAATCCTCGAAATCATCGAAAATGACCGGGGTGGTGAAGGTTTGCACCTCGATCGCTTCAAAGCCTGCATCCTGCCAAAGCTGTTGCAGCGCGGCACTGCTGGAGATTTTGGCGTTGGGCGGCATCGGCGCGACATGGCCCAAAGCGGCAAGCTCGCGGTAGAGCGGGAAGGTCGGCACGCCGCTGGGCAGATCCCACATATAGCTGGCGCAGGTGCCGCCCGGACGGGTGACGCGGGCCAATTCGGCCACGGCGCGGGCCGGGTCGGGCAAAAATGCGATCACCAGAGCCATGACGCTGACATCGAAGCTGGCATCGGGGAATGCCAAGTTCTGTGCATCGCCGACCTGAAACGCAGCCGCGTTGCAGCCCGCGCGCTGGCGGGCATAGGCGATCTGGCTTTCCGAGGCGTCAAGCCCGGCCAGTCTGGCCGGCGCACTGCGGGCTTGGATGATTTCGGTGAACGCACCGTTGCCGCAGCCAACATCCAGCCAATCCTTGCCCGGTGTGGCGGCAAGCCAATCGAGAAAGTGCTGCCCGATCTTCTGGCTCCAACGCCCCATCAGGCGTTCATAGGCTGCACCATCGGCAAACATCGCGTTGTTATCTTGCATGGCACCCCCCTTTCGTCGCGTGGGATTTTGCAAGCCTAGGCGCAAAGCTGCTTGAATGATATTGCTTATGTCGCTTTCACGGTCCCCCGGTCGGGTTCAGGCGAACAATGGCCGCCGCGCGGTGGTGGCCGATGATGCGAGCTTTGCCCGCTTGGCGCATGCAAGTTGGCTTGTCGTGGTGATTTTGCCGGAGTAATGCTGGCATATGATCAAAAGAATGTCCTACATTTCACATGGCCGCGCGACGTTGGTTCTGGGGCTGCCGCTGGTCGGTAGTCATCTGGCGCAGATGGCGTTGCATGTCACCGATACCGTGCTGTTGGGCTGGTATGGCGTCAATGAATTGGCGGCGGTGGTGCTGGCAAGCTCGGCTTTTTTCGTGACGTTCATTCTGGGGGCGGGGTTTGCGCAGGCGGTGATGCCGCTGGTGGCGACGGCGCTGGGGCAGGGCGATGAGACACGGGTGCGGCGTGATACCCGGATGGGGCTTTGGCTTTCCATCGGCTATGGGCTGTTGACCTATCCGATTTTCTGGCAATCCGAGGCGATCTTGCTGGCTTTGGGGCAAAAGCCTGAAGTGGCGGCACTGGCGCAGGAGTTTCTGCGCATTGGCGGTTTGGGGATGGTTCCGGCGCTGCTGGTGATGGCGCTGAAAAGCTATCTGGCGGCGCTGGAGCGGACGCAGGTGGTGTTGTGGACCACCTTGGCGGCGGTGCTGGTGAACCTGATTCTGGCCTATATGTTGATCTTTGGCTATTGGGGCGCACCAGAGCTGGGGGTGGCGGGGGCGGCTTGGGCATCATTGGCGGTGCAGGTGCTGACCTTTGTGATCCTTGCGATTTACGCCGGATGGCTGCCAGAGTTGCGGCGGTTTCATCTGTTTCAACGCTTTTGGCGGCCGGATTGGCAGGCGTTGGGGCAAGTGTTCCGGCTGGGCTGGCCGATTGGCGTGACCTCGCTGGCGGAAAGCGGGATGTTTCAGGCGACGGCGCTGATGATGGGCTGGATCGGCACGGTGGAACTGGCGGCGCATGGCATCGCGATGGAGGTGGCGTCGCTGTCGTTCATGGTGCATCTGGGGCTTTCCAACGCCGCGACGGTGCGGGCCGGGCGGGCGGATGGCGCGGGCGATGCGGTGGGCTTGCGTGACGGGGCGAAGGTGGCGATTGCGCTGTCTGCCGGGTTTGGCGCGGTGATGGTGCTGCTGTTTCTGGCGCTGCCGCAGCAAATCATCGCGCTGTTTCTGGATGAAAGCAAAGCTGGCAGCGCCGAGATCATTGCCTTTGGCGTCAAGCTGATGGTGATGGCGGCGCTGTTTCAGATGGCGGATGCGATGCAGGTGATGGCGCTGGGGCTGTTGCGGGCGGTCAAGGATACGCGGGTGCCGATGATCGCGGCGGCGGTCAGCTATTGGGGCGTCGGGATTCCTGCGGCGTATTTTCTGGGCTTTGGCGCCGATCTGGGCGGGGTCGGGCTTTGGCTGGGGCTGGTGGTTGGGCTGGTGCTGGCGGCGGCGCTGCTGATGGCGCGGTTCTGGATGCGGGCGCGGGTGTAAAGCGGTTTGAGTTTAGCCGGCATGGCCCCGATAAAACGCAAACCGCTTTGACTATTCCGCCGCTTCGCCCTTCATCAGCCGTTCGGCCTTTTTGCGCACCAAGACCGAGCGCAGATCGTGCATCGCCAGCAACAGCAGGTCGGTGACCTCTTCCATCTGCGCCTCGGAGGCTTTGGATTGCACCCATTGCGTTGTCAGGTTCAGGTGATCGACCGCGCGCAGGATATCATCGACATCGCGCGCGGCCAGCAGGGCCTGACGTTTGGCGACCCAATCGCCGATCACCGCAATTTCTTGCGGTGTCAGTTTGCGGTCGCCATGCGGCTTGATATTGCCGTTCTTGACGTTGACCAGCGCGATTTCTTCCATGTCGATCCGGCGCTGGCGGTTCTCGGTGTCCACCCGGAACACCGCAGCGCCGTTGTCACGGATGCGAAAGTAAAACTCGGGAAGATCGCCGGACATGGGGTCCTTCAGGTCAGGGTTGCGCAGAAGTTCTGGATGCGGGTGCAGGCGTCGCGCAGAACCTCATCGGCGGTAGCGTAGCTGACGCGGAAGTTTGGCGAAAGCCCGAAGGCCGCGCCGAACACCACGGCGACGCCGGTTTCTTCCAGCAGAGCGGTGGCGAACACCTCGTCATTGGTGATTTTGGTGCCTGCGGCGCTGGTTTTGCCGATGCAGCCGGAGATGTCAGGGTAGACGTAGAAAGCGCCTTCGGGTTTCGGGCATTTGATGCCCTTGGCCGCGTTCAGCATCGACACCACCAGATCGCGGCGACGTTCGAACAGCTTGCGGTTGGGGGCAAGGAAATCTTGCGGGCCGGTCAGCGCTTCGAGGGCTGCGTATTGGCTGACCGAGCAGGGGTTCGAGGTGGATTGGCTTTGAATCGTGCCCATCGCCTTGATCAGATGCACCGGGCCACCGGCATACCCAATGCGCCAGCCGGTCATGGCGTAGGATTTCGAGACACCGTTGCAGGTCAGGGTGCGGTCGTAAAGCTTGGGTTCGATCTGCGCCGGGGTGGTGAATTCGAAGTCGTCGAACACCAGATGTTCATACATATCGTCCGACATGATCCAGACATGCGGATGTTTCAGCAGCACATCGCAGAGGGCGCGGAGTTCAGCACGGGTATAGCCTGCGCCGGTGGGGTTGGATGGCGAGTTGAAGATGAACCACTTGGTTTTCGGCGTGATCGCGGCATCGAGCTGCGCGGGCGTCAGTTTGAAATCGGTGTCGATGGTGGCAACAACCGGAACCGGGGTGCCGCCCGCCAGCAGCACCATATCGGGGTAGCTGACCCAATAGGGCGCCGGGATGATCACCTCATCCCCCGGATTGCAGGTGGCCATCAGCGCATTATACAGAATCTGCTTGCCGCCGGTGCCGACGCTGATCTGGTTCGGCTGATAGGTCAGGCCGTTTTCGTTCAGGAACTTGGCGCAGATCGCCTTTTTCAGCTCGGGGATGCCATCGACGGCGGTGTAGCGCGTCTTGCCTGCATCAATGGCGCGCTTGGCCGCCTCGCGGATATTCAGCGGCGTGTCAAAATCCGGCTCGCCTGCGCCAAGGCCGATGACATCGCGGCCAGCGGCTTTCAGTTCCGCCGCCTTGGTGGTGACGGCGATGGTGGGCGAGGGTTTGACGCGGGCGAGGGTATCGGACAGGAAGGCCATGGACGTCTCCGAACTGGGGCTGGAAAGGGCGCGCGCTGTGTCATAGGCTGGCACGCGAACTGGATCAAGGATGCATGCGATGGAAACGGCAGAAGCGCGGCTGAAACGGATGGCGATGCGCAGCTGGCGGCGCGGCACCAAGGAAATGGACCTGATTCTTGGCCCCTATGGTGATGCAAACCTGGCCGGGATGAGTGAAGACAAGCTGAAGATCTATGATCAGTTGCTGGAAGAAAACGATCAGGATCTGCTGCCCTGGGTGCTGGGCCAATTCCCCGCCCCGGCGCATCTGGCGGATTTGATTGCGGAAATTGGCGATTTCGCCCGTGCGCGGCTGGCCCGCGGCTGATTTTTCGCCAAAATCGAGGCGAGTTTACGTTATGTTTGCGTTTTGTGCCGATTCTGTGCCGAGATGATCTTGGCCGTGGAGACTGCACATGACGTTACACTCCCCCCTGCTGGATGGCTCGCAAAAGGTGCTGATGGCGGGCTATCTGGAAAACCTTGCACTGCTGGAACGGCTGCATCGGCTGCTTCTGGACGTGATCAAGGACGAATTCGAACGCGTGGCGATTCTGGAAATCAACTCGGTTCAGGCGCTGTTGCTGTTCAACATCGGTGAAAACGAGGTGACGGCGGGCGAGCTGAAATCGCGCGGTTACTATCAGGGATCGAACGTATCTTATAACCTGAAAAAGCTGGTCGAACTGGGCTACATGCACCATCAGCGATCAGAAATCGATCGCCGTTCGGTGCGGGTGCGGCTGACCGAAAAGGGCCGCAAGGTGCGCGGTATGCTGGCGGATCTGTTCGGGCGGCACGCCGAAGGGCTGGCCAAGCGTGGGCTGGTCGATGCCGGTAACATGGAAAACATGAACCAGTCGCTGAAGCGGATGGAGCGGTATTGGACCGAACAGATCCGCTATATTTACTAGAGCGTGTCAGATTTTGAGAGAAACAGCTTCATCGAAAATCGCGTTCGAGCGCAAGCGAGAGGCAGCGAATTTCGATTCAATCTGAATCTGACACGCTTTAGCGGCATGGACCTAACGCCAGAACCGGGCATGGGTGGCAAAACGCCCCTGCAGCTTTGCCAGAAGGCGAAGGCCAAACCCGGTGGGCGCGTCGGTACCGGCAGCCAGACGGTGCAGAACCACCTCGGGTGGGCAGGGGCGGCGGCTGACGGGGTCGTAATAGCGCGGATAAGCGATCAGCGCGGCATGGGCCAGGGTCAGCAGGCCGGGGCGCGGCAGCGGGTGGCCGTCGGGGGCAAACTGGCGGCGGGCCGGGATCGGGCCAAGGTCGCAGGTCAGCCCCCATCCGGCGTAGAACGGCGCGCCAAGGCAGGTGACACGCTTGCCGCGCAGCAGCGCCTCGAACCCCAGCAGCGAGGTGATGGTGAATACCTCGTCGCAAGCTTCGATCAACTGGATCGGGTCGGCATGATCGGCGACGATATCGGCAAGACCGTGCAAGGCTTCGGGCGCAATCGCACCGGGGCGCAGGCCCGCCTCGACATCGGGGTGGGGTTTGTAGATCAGCGTTGCTTTCGGATGCGCCGAACGGGCGGCGCGCAGCAGATCAAGGTTGGTTTTCACGCTGCCCGCGCCCAGCCGGATCGAGGCATCGTCTTCGACCTGCCCCGGCACCAGCACGCGCGGGCCTTCGGGCAGATCGGGCAGGCTACCGGGCAGGTTGTATTTCGACAGCCGTGCGGCAATCAGCGCAGCCAAGAACTTTTCGCAGCGCCGGCGGGCGTCAGGTGGCAAAGGTGTAAGGATCAGCCGCTCCAACCGGCTTTCGCGACCTGGATTGTAGTAAATTCCCAAGTCGTCGGTGACGAGGCTAAGCGGTGGCACCAGATTTGCCCCCAACCCGCGCGAGCGCAGGAAGCCATCCTCGACGCGGCGGATCACCAGATCGGGCGGCAGATCGGCGGGGTCCTTGCCCGCCCAGACCAGCAGCCCCCGCCCGGTTTTGCGGGCGCGGGCGACAGCCTTTGCCGGGTTATCCTGAAACTGCAAAGGCTTTTCCCGGCCAAACACCGCCTGCAACCGGCCGCGTTTCCACAGCCGCATGCCAAGCGCCACATGACCGGCGCGGTCTTCGCGGTGGGCGCGGGCCTCCGCCTCCAGCTGATCCAGCGCCTGCTCAAAACTGCACAGCTGATCGCGGCAGGGGTCATACCATGTTGGCGCAAGGATCATTGCGGCGGCGAAAAGCTGGGTTTTGGTCAGGCTGCGCTTGCGGCGGTCGAGCGGAAATTCATCGGCGGTCAGGCCCCATCCGGCATAGAAGGGCTGGCCGAACACGCGCGGGCGGTGACCGGTCAGAATCGCCTCGAACCCCAGTTGCGACGATACGGTATAGACCGCGACCGCGCCCTCCAGCAGCGCCCAGGGCGAAACCGGATCGGTCAGCAGGCTGATACGGTCGGTCTGATCGGCCGGGCTGAAATGGCCACGGCGCAGACCAAGCTGGGTTTCGGGATGGGTCTTGATAACGATGGGGGCGCGCGGATGCTCCGTTTGCGCCACCGCCAGCATTTCGGCAAAGCGGGCGGCGCTGGCCCCGGAATGGCGGATCGAGGCATCGCCCACTGTCTGATCCACCACCAGCACATAGCCGGGGGCGGGCGGCGCGAGGTGCGACAGGTGAAGGTTGTATTTCGACAAGTCCAGCGCGCGGATACGGGCAATTCCGTCACGCGCGCGGGCCAGAAGGTTCGAATCATCCAAGGGCGCGCGGGCAAGCAGCGCCTCCAGCGCCGAAGGTGCGGCGCTGTCGAAATGCACACCGAGCGGGTCGATGATCAGGCCAAGCGGCGCGTCGCCCATCCGGCCGGGGCGGATCGAGCGCAGGAACGCGTCTTCCAGCCGGACCAGCGGCACGCCATAGCGCGCAGCCATCGCCTCGCCGCGCGCGGCATAGGGCGAGCGGCCCCAGACGATGACGCCGTCTTCCGGTCCGGGGCGACCAAGGCAAAGCTGCTGCCCGGCCAGCGCCAGAATCCGGCGCAGGCGCGGTTGCCACAGAAAGCCCGCGTTGTAATAGAAAAGCCGCCGGGGGATCGCCCCGACGGCTTGATTGTTGGGCCCGCTGCCGGACAAGGGTTAATTCCCGGCAGTGGCCAGCGTATCGGCGGCCCCGGTGGTGCCGGTGATCGCCGACAGGGTCTTGGTCCACTGCACATAGGGCGCTTCGGTGACATAGACGGTGTCGCCATCGCGGACGAGGAAATCGCGCGCCTCGAACATGCCGGTGGGCTGGGTGAGATCGAGCACATAGACCATGCGCTGATCGCCTTGCAGATCGCGGCGGCCCAGCACGGCATTGGCAATCTCGGCCGGTTCGTTGCGGAACACGAAAACGCCGGTCGGATCGGCGGTGCCGGAATTCAGGCCGCCGACGGTGGCAATCGCCTCGATCGCCGACAGGGTCTGGGTTTCAAACGGCACCCGGTTTTGCGCGCCGGTGGCCCCCAGCGCGGTGAATGCGCGGGTGTCACGTTCGATGACGATCTTGTCGCCGGGGCGCAGGGCGATGTCGAGACTGGGGTTCGAGAACAGGTCTTGCAGCCAGATCTGCCCGGTTTTGCCGCCGCGGGTGACGCGGACGATGGCAACCTCGGGTTCAAGGGTGACTCCGCCGGCCTTGGCGATCATCGCCGACAGGGTGCGGGTCGGACGTTCGATCGGGAACACACCTTGCGCGCCGGCAAAGCCGGAAACGGATACGGTGGAGCCATCGCCGGCCAGCCGCTGCACCGAAACCTGCGGGTCCGGGGTTTGGGTGTCGAGCTTTTTGGTGATGATGTCGCGCAGGCCATCGGGCGACTGCCCGGCGGCCTTGATCTTGCCAGCGTAGGGCACGAAGATATAGCCCGCGCCATCGACCTGAATTTCGGTCAGCGCCGACACCCGCTGGCCGGTATTGCCCAGCAACGGATCATCCTTGACGTTTTCGTAGATGGTCAGACCCAGCACGTCGCCGGGCGAAATCTGATCCGAGCCGATCACGCCAGCCGTGCGGAAAGCAGAGCTGAAGCCCAGCGCAGGGGTCACGGCGGTTGCGCGGGTGACGCGGGAATTCACCGCGACGATAAAGGCGTCGCCCTGTTTCAGCACCGAGCCTTTGTAGATCTCTGCCTTTGAGGGGCCAGAGCGCGGCAGGCCACAGGCCCCAACCGCGCCAACAAGCGCCACAAGGGCAAGGGCCTTCGCCCCCCTTGAACCGGTAATTTTCACTGCCCGGGCTCCTTTAACTGGATTTGCCTCAAGTTTTGCCTGCAAACCTACAGAAAGACGAAACAAATTGCCAGACTTGGTTTCCTTGTTCACGTCACAAGCTGCAACTGTTGCCGTGGTGCCGCTTTGCCAGAGGTCAGCGCGTCGTAGGGGTCTTCGGGCTGCAGCATCATGTCTACCACCTGTCGTAGCAACTCTCGCCGCCCGCGCGAGCTGTAGAAGCCGCCGGGGACCTGGCTGGTTTCCAGCAGGTAGTGGCGATAATCGCGGTAGGCGCGGCTATCGGGGCGGGTCGGCAGGGTAAAGAAATCCCGCAGGGGCTGGGTGGAGACAAATTCCGGTTTGGCATAGACCGCCGCGCCGAAGGTTTTCAGCGGCAATCCGCGCCAGAGCACCTGCTGGGCGGCGGTGGAATTCACCGTGACGGCCGAGCGGGCGTGGTTCAACAGGGCCGCCAGCTTGCCGCCGCGCACGAAATGCACCCGTCCGGCAACGCCGTGCAGCTTGGCCAGCCGCTTGATTTCATGCGCGACAGGCACGCGGCCATCTTCCAGCGGGTGGGCCTTGAAGACGATGTGATGATGCGGCGCGGCACCCTTGGCGAAACCATCCATCACCACGGCAAGGAAATCTGCCATGGTCTTGAATGGCGAGTGCATCTGGAAACTGCTGTCATGTTCCAGTTGCAGCAAGACCAGATGATAGGGGAAACCGCCGTGCTTGATGCGGAAGGTCGCCGCCATGCGTTCCCAGCGGTGGAAGGGTAACAGGGCAAGGCGTTTGACATAAAGCCAGAATTCCTGCCGCACAGTCAGGGCACGATGCGGGCGGAAATTGCGATAATCCCAGAATCCGGTCATCACGAACCAATGATACAGGGCGCCCCAGAACATGTGCTGGCGCATGTCACCCCAGCGGGCAGGCGCGTCGGGCAGATCCATATCCAGGGACTCCAGCGCCTTTTGCATCTGCGGCACCGACATCTGCATCAGCCGCGAATTGCCGTTGGAGCCGCCGCGTTCGTAGGTGACCCAATAGGGGCGCAGGTAGACTTCCTCAAACACATGCACGGTGATGCCGGCGGCGCGCGCGGCCTGAATGGCGGTGGCGTGGATCGGCCGGGTGTCGCCGTAAAGGACGATATCGGTGATCCGCTTTCGTGCAATCAAGCTGCGGAAAGCGGTCGGCCAATCGGCAAGGCTGCCCTTGTAGGGGATATAGGTTTCGGCATTGTGCCAGAACGCGCGGTCGCCCCGGTTGAAGCCGACACGCCAGACCTCTGCCCCGGTGGCGGACAGCATTTTGCCAAGCCGGTGAAACCACGGCCCATGCGGACCCTGCAAAAAGAGAAACCGGCGATTTTGCCCCGAAAGCTGCATATGTCCCTGTTTTTTGTCCGTGATTGCCCGGTTGCGCGCAGAATAGAAGGGGAAAACAATCGAATTGTTAACCGTTACTGCCAAAGCGCGGCAAATTTGAGGCGTTTGGGCGGACTTGCCGCAGGGCGCGGGGCAGTTTACCTCTGGGGCAAAGCGAAAAGGGGTGGGCTATGTTTACCGGAATTGTCACCGATATGGGCGAAGTGCTGGAGCTGGAGCAGCGCGGCGATCTGCGGGCGCGGATTGGCACGGCCTATGATGTGGCGCGGATTGATATTGGCGCGTCGATTGCCTGCGAAGGCGTGTGCCTGACGGTGGTGGCGCTGGGCAGCAGCCCGCGCAACTGGTTTGACGTGCAAATCTCGGCGGAGACGGTCAGCAAGACCAACCTTTCCGGCTGGACGGTGGGCAAGCGGCTGAACCTTGAGCGGGCGCTGAAGGTGGGGGATGAGTTGGGCGGCCATATCGTGTCAGGCCATGTCGACGGCGTGGCCGAAGTGGTGAAAATCGTGCCGGAGGGTGAAAGCCTGCGGGTGACTTTCCGCGCGCCGGAGGCTTTGGCGAAGTTCATCGCGCCGAAGGGGTCGGTGGCGCTGAACGGCACCTCGCTGACGGTGAACGAGGTGGAGGGCTGCAATTTCGGCATCAACTTCATCCCGCATACGCAGGCGGTAACGACCTGGGGCACGGTGAAGCTGGGCGACCGGGTCAATCTGGAGGTCGACACCATGGCGCGCTATGTGGCGCGGCTGCGTGAATGGGGCTGAGGTTTTCGCACAGGTCCTGTTCGGGCAAATGAGCCGACCCGGCTCTGGCATTCAAGGCCGGGTCGGGTTATGGCTGGGCAGAGAGTTGCAGGAAGCCAAACCATGACCGAACCACGCACCGATTATTCGGACGCGATCTCTTCCATCGAAGAGATCATCGAAGATGCCCGCAATGGGCGCATGTTCATTCTGGTCGATCACGAAGACCGGGAAAACGAAGGCGATCTGGTGATCCCGGCGCAGATGGCCACGCCCGAAGCGGTGAACTTCATGGCGACGCACGGGCGCGGGCTGATCTGCCTGACGCTGACCAGCGCGCGGATTGATCAGCTTGGGTTGCCGCTGATGGCGTCGAAGAATTCGAGCCGCCACGAGACGGCGTTTACGGTGTCGATCGAGGCGCGCGAGGGGGTGGAGACCGGGATTTCCGCCAAGGACCGCGCTGTGACGATTGCGGCGGCGATTGACCCGAAATCGGGGCCGCAGCATCTGGCGACGCCGGGGCATGTCTTCCCGCTGCGGGCGCGCGATGGCGGTGTGCTGGTGCGCGCCGGCCATACCGAAGCTGCAACCGATGTCAGCCGTCTGGCGGGGCTGAACCCGTCGGGCGTGATCTGCGAGATCATGAACGACGATGGCACCATGGCGCGGCTGCCCGATCTGGTCAGCTTTGCGCAAAAGCATAACCTGAAGATCGGCACGATTTCCGATCTGATCGCCTATCGGCGTCGGCATGACAATCTGGTGCGCGAACGCAGCGTCAAGCGGGTGCATTCGCTGCATGGCGGTGAATGGCTGATGCGGATTTTCGCGGATGAGACCCATGGCGACGAACATGTCGTGCTGACCAAGGGCGACCTTTCCGGCGAGGCTCCGGTGCTGGTGCGGGTGCACACGCTGAGCCCGCTGGAGGATGTGCTGGGCATTGGTGACGATCATGTCGGCGATTTGCAGGGCGCGATGCGGGTGATTGCTGCGGAAGGCCGGGGCGTGATCGTGCTGCTGCGCGACACCACGATGAAGATGGTCGGCGAGGACGAGGCGACGCCGCACACGCTGCGCCAATACGGGCTGGGCGCGCAGATTCTGTCGGCGCTGGGCTTGGGTGCGATTACTTTGGTGACAAATTCACAGGCGCCGAAAGTGGTGGGGCTGGATGCTTATGGGCTGTCGATCTGCGGCACCCGCGCGATTACGGAGTGAACCATGGCTGCGCATGAAACCCATTACACCCTGCCGCTGCCAAGCTTTGACAAGCCGGTGCGGCTGCTGATCGTGGTGGCGCCCTACTACAAGGATATCGCCGACAATATGGTGCAGGGCGCGCGGATCACCGCGGCGGCCTGCGGTGCCGAGGTGGATCTGATCGAGGTGCCCGGTGCGCTGGAAGTGCCAACGGCGATTGCGCTGGCCGAGCGGCTGGCGAAATACGATGGCTATGTGGCGCTGGGCTGCGTCATTCGCGGTGAGACGACGCATTATGACACGGTCTGCAACGACAGCAGCCGCGCGCTTGCGCTGCTGGGCTTGCAGGGGGCCGCGATTGGCAATGGCATCCTGACGGTGGAAAACCGGCCGCAAGCCGAAGTGCGCGCCGACCCCGCCGGACAAAACAAAGGTGGCGGCGCGGCAGCTGCGGCCTTGCACCTGATCGCATTGTCGCGCAAATGGGCCTCCGACACCAAGGGGATCGGTTTTCGTCCATGACTAAGCCTGACAATAAACAGATGAAATCAGCCGCCCGGCTTTATGCCGTGCAGGCGTTGTTTCAGATGGAGGCCTCTGGCCAGACGGTGGAATCGATCCGCCGCGAGTTTGAAACGCATCGTTTCGGCGCGATTTATGATGGCGATGAAATGGCGGAAGGCGACGTGGATCACTTCCGCGCCGTCGTCGATCATGCGGTGAACTTTCAGGCCAGAATCGACCAGATGACCGACCGCGCGCTGGTGGCGAAATGGCCGATTGACCGGATCGACCCGGTGATCCGCGCGCTGTTCCGCGCGGCGGGGGCGGAATTGACCCAGATGATCACGCCGCCGAAGGTGACGATCAACGAATATGTCGATGTGGCGAAGGCGTTCTTTCCGGAAGGCAAGGAATCGAAATTCGTCAATGCCGTGCTGGACCACATGGCGCGCGAAGCCAAGCCCGAAGCGTTTTGATTGGGGCGTTCTGATCGGGGCCCGTCGCGCGTCTGACGCAAGGAGCCTGTGATGAAACCGATGCTGTTTGCTGCCCTGCTGTTTGCCTTGCCCGCCTGCGCCGACGATGCGGCGCGCGCGGGTTGGGTGCTGATCAGTGTCGATGGCATCGCGGTGGATTATGCCGCCACGCTTGATCTTGATCAGCCGGGACGGATCAGCGGGCAGGGGCCGTGCAACCGCTATTTCGCGCAGGTTGAAGGTAACTTGCCAGAGTTTCGCCCTGTGGCGCTTGGCTCTACCAAGATGGCTTGCGAGGCGCTGGCGGCCGAGTCAGGCTATTTTGCGCTGCTGGCGGCGGTGGAAACGGCGGAAATTGGCTCAGATGAGCTGCATTTGCGTGGCGGCGGCCATGATCTGCTGTTCCAGATGCCAACCGACCAGGCTGCGGCAAATCGGTAGCTTTTCATTAACGCGCAACGTGCTAGCTTTCAGGAAAATGGAGGCTGCCATGCCGAAACTGATCAAGCTGTATATCGTCAACGTCGCCTATGGCTTTGCGCTGTCGGTGGTGTTTCTGGGGCTGCTGCTGTGGCAAGACGTGGCTGGTCTGCGGCACCTGATTTTGGGGTCGGATATGGGTTGGGTTGCCGCCTTCATGATGATCGTGATGAATGGCGTGGTGTTTGCCGGCGTGCAGTTCGCCATCGCGGTGATGCGGATGGCGGAAGACACTGAAGGCCCCAAAGGCGGGACGCGCGCCCCAAACGTGTCGCGGCTGGAACCGGTGCGAATCAGCACGAAAGACTAACTGCGGCAAAGGTGGCGGGCCCGCAGCGGCCGTGATGGCGTGAATTTCCCGAGAGCCTGAGTGTTCAGGTTGGTCGCCAGGTAGCAAGACCAGGATCTTGCCAGAGCCAGCTCCCTCGGAGATGCTTATCGGCCACTGGAAAAGGGCCATTCACGAGAAGAGCAGAACCCGCCAAGGCTGAATGTAGGCGCGATGACGCGTTGCTGCAAGGGTTATGACGGATCAGGGCAGCAGGCGGTTGACCTGATAGGCGAGTTTGAACGCAATCGGCCCAACCACCAGCGACAGCATGAAGGCAATCGGCCAGGCGACGATGAAGCTTTGCCCCCATTGCTGCATAAACGCCTGCGTCGCGCCAAGTTTTGCGAAGCCGAAAATACCGGTCATCAGCGCGGCCATCATGCAAGAAATGAACAGTTGCGCCAACAGTATGGTGCGGGTGGAATGTGTCATGTGGTGGTCCCAACGGTATGGCGCGACCTGCGCGCAGATTGAAAGCACCGTGGGTTGGCGCGGAAAATCAGCGCTACATTCCCGCCTGCGCGGGGACCGGGATAACCAACCGGCCAGACATTTTTCGGTGCTGCCGCATTAGCGGGCGGGTTTGGGGTTGTCAATCTGCCGGTGCTTGCATGGCGTTCACCTTTTGTGCATATTTTGCCGATGGATGAATCACCGCCTTTGCCTTTGATGCCCGGCCAGCGGCTTGCGCGCGGTGTGTGCCGGGCGTTGCGGCAGTTTGATTTTGTCGCGGTGGAGGAATTGGTGCCGACGCCGGGTCTGCGGGTCGATGTGATGGCGCTGGGTCCGAAGGGCGAGGTTTGGGTGATTGAATGCAAATCCAGTCGCGCCGATTACAGGGCGGATCAGAAATGGCAGGGCTATCTGGAGTGGTGTGACCGGTTTTTCTGGGCGGTGGACGGCGATTTCCCGATCGATCTGCTGCCAGAGGCAAGCGGGCTGATCATCGGCGATGCTTACGGTGCCGAGATCTTGCGAATGGGGCCGGAAACACCGCTTCCGGCCGCCCGTCGCAAGGTGATGCTGCAGAAATTCGCCCGCCACGCCGCATTGCGATTGCAGGCGTTCCGCGATCCGGGCGTCAGCGTCTTTCAGGTGTAAGCGGCCTTGAAAACCTGAAAACGCTAGCGCTTTTTCTTGGGTTTGGCACCGCCGGCAATGGCGCGGGCGGCTTCGGCGGCGGTCATCAGTTCTTCGGCGATTTCTTCGGCTTCGTCCGCGTCAAAATCCAGCGGCAGTTCGATACCGCCATCAGCCTCGATATAGATTCGCACCATGCCCTGATCGGTCGGGCCGATCTGGATATTGGCGGCGATGTCGCTTTGCTTGTCGATACCCATGGCTGGCTCCTTGTTTGCTGACATTGGCCTAACAAGAGTGCAAATCTTTGGCAATCCTGCCCTTGCAATCCGTCAGGTGTGCGGGTAAATCCCCCGTAAGTGCCGCGTTAGCTCAGTTGGTTAGAGCGCTTGATTGTGGATCAAGAGGTCCCCCGTTCGAGCCGGGGACGTGGTACCATTCCTCCTGAATTTGTGCGATCAACGACCGCAGATGGCGCGGGTTGGCTGGTGGCGAAAGCCTGCAAGCGGCTGAACTGTGGTCTTGGCCCCGGCGCGGGCAAGGGGTATGGTCAGCCTCCCAAGTGAAGGAAGCAGAGATGACCCCCGAAGCCGCGCGCCGTATTCCCCTTGTTATTGCTGGTGAAATTGCCGCAACTCCGGCGCAGGTGGCGTCTGCGATCACGCTGCTGGACGAGGGGGCCACGGTGCCGTTCATCGCGCGCTATCGCAAAGAGGTGACGGGCGGGCTGGATGACACGCAGTTGCGCAATCTGGCGGAACGGCTGGTCTATCTGCGCGAACTGGAGGCGCGGCGGGCGGCGATTCTGGGGTCGATCACCGATCAGGGCAAGCTGACCGATGCGCTGTCGGGGGCGATTGCCAAGGCGGTGACCAAGGCCGAGCTGGAAGATATTTACCTGCCCTACAAGCCGAAGCGGCGGACGCGGGCGATGATCGCGCGGGAAAACGGGCTGGCACCTTTGGCCGAGGCGATTCTGGCGGATCGCGCGGCGGACCCGGCGGTTTTGGCGAAGGGGTTCATCACCGAAGCGGTGGCGGATGTGAAAGCGGCGCTGGAAGGCGTGCGCGATATTGTGGCCGAGGGGCTGTCGGAAGATGCGGGCCTGCTGGGGCGGCTGCGCAGCCATATGAAGCAGGTGGCGCGGCTGCAGGCCAAAGGCGTTGCGGGGAAAGAGACCGAAGGCGCGAAGTTTTCCGACTATTTCGCCCATAACGAGGCTTGGGCGGGCGCGCCGAGCCACCGGGTTCTGGCGATGCTGCGCGGGCAGAACGAAGGTTTTCTGACCATCGATCTGGAGATTGACCCGGAGGCGCCGAAGGGCGACAGCCCGGCAGAGCGGGCCTGTGCGGCGGCGCTGAATGCCTCGGGGCGGGGCCTCGGCGATGCGTGGTTGCGCGAGGCTGCGGCCTGGGCGTGGCGGGTGAAGCTGAAAACCAGCCTGACGCTGGATCTGATGGGCGAGCTGCGTGAACGGGCGGAAGCCGAGGCGATTGCGGTTTTTGCGCGGAATCTGAAGGATTTGCTGTTGGCGGCTCCGGCTGGCGGCAAGGCCACGATGGGGCTTGATCCGGGGATCAGGACCGGGGTGAAGGTGGCGGTGGTCGATGCCACCGGCAAGGTTCTGGCGACCGATACGGTCTATCCGTTCCAGCCGAAAAACGATCTGCGCGGGGCGCAGGTGGTGATTGCCCAGTTGATTGCCAAGCATGGGGTGAAGCTGATCGCCATCGGCAATGGCACCGCCAGCCGGGAAACCGAAAAGATGGTGGCTGATTTGTTGGCGGTACTGCCGGGTGCGGAAAAGCCGGTGAAGGTGATCGTGTCCGAAGCTGGGGCCTCGGTCTATTCGGCCAGCGAGTTGGCGGCGAAGGAATTTCCGGGGCTGGATGTGTCGTTGCGCGGCGCGGTGTCGATTGCGCGGCGGTTGCAAGACCCACTGGCGGAACTGGTGAAGATCGAACCGAAGGCGATTGGCGTCGGCCAGTATCAGCATGACGTAGATCAGCACCGGCTGGGCCGCAGCCTGGAGGCGGTGGTGGAAGATGCGGTGAACGCGGTGGGGGTTGATCTGAACACCGCCTCGGCACCGCTGCTGGCGCGGGTTTCCGGGGTGGGGCCGGGGCTGGCCGAAGCGATTGTCAGCCACCGCGATGCCAACGGGCCGTTTGCCACCCGGCGCGAGTTGCTGAAAGTGGCGCGGCTGGGGCCGAAAGCGTTTGAACAGGCGGCGGGGTTTTTGCGGATTTCGGGCGGTAAGGAGCCGTTGGACGCAAGCTCGGTTCACCCGGAAGCCTATGATGTGGCGCGCAAAATCGTTGCTGCCTGCGGGCGGGATATTCGCGCGCTGATGGCGGACCCGAGCGCGTTGAAGGGCCTCGATCCGCGCAGCTTTGTTGATGCCAAGTTCGGCCTGCCGACGGTCAAGGATATTCTGGCCGAATTGGAAAAGCCGGGGCGTGACCCGCGGCCCAGCTTCAAGACCGCGACGTTTGCCGATGGCATTGAGGATATCAAAGACCTCAAACCCGGCATGATGCTGGAAGGCACGGTCACGAACGTGGCGGCCTTTGGTGCGTTTGTCGATATTGGCGTGCATCAGGATGGCTTGGTGCATGTCAGCCAGTTGGCCGACAAGTTCGTCAAAGACCCGCATGAGGTGGTGAAGGCGGGCGATGTCGTCAAGGTGCGGGTGGTCGAGGTTGACGTGCCGCGCAAGCGCATCGGGCTGACGATGAAATCCGACAGTGCCGAGGCGCGTGAACAGATGCGCGAGCGCGGGCAGGACCGCAGCCCGCAGCCGCAGCGGGGCAAGCCTTTGCCAAGCTCGGCAGGCCCGGCGCAGGGCAGCAGCGCCTTCGCCGATGCGCTGAAGGGCAAGTTCGGGCGGTAGGGCGGCTTCTGCCCGCTTTGGGTCAGATGACGAAGGCCTGCGGGCAGATCCGTGCAAGGATCACCCGCAGCGCCGCCAGCATTGCGGCGCCGAAGGTGATCGCCAGCGGGTTGCCGATCAGATAGCCGGTGGCCGCGCCGACCGCGAGGCCAAGGGCGGTGGCGGGGATATAGCCGAACCAGCCGCGATCCATCAGCACCGCGACCAGCGGCGACACCAGCACCAGTCCGAACCAAGTCAGCGCCGGGGAAAACACCAGCAGCACCGAAAACGCCCAGAGCATCAGCCAGCCGTCGCCCCAGCTTTGGCTTCCTGCCAGCCATTGCAGGCCAAGCGCCAGCATGCCGAGCAGGGCGGGGGCCAGCCAAACCATGGCACAACCGCGCAGGTAGGCGCGCAAGCCGAGGCTGGCAAAGCCATCCGGGGCCGACAGCAGCAGCGTCATGCCGCCGAGCCACCCACCGTGAGGCCGCCGATCAGAAGGGTGGGTTGGCCGACGCCGACTGGCACCCATTGCCCGGATTTGCCGCAATTGCCGATGCCCGGATCCAAGGCCAGATCGTTACCGATGGCGCGGATTTGTTTCAGTGCGGTGGCACCGTCTCCGATCAGGGTGGCGCCTTTGACGGCCTCGCCGATGATGCCGTTGCGGACACGGTAAGCCTCGGTGCAGGAAAACACGAACTTGCCGTTGGTGATATCGACCTGCCCGCCGCCGAAGCCGACGGCATAGATGCCGTCTTTCAGGGACCCGACGATGCCCGCCGGATCATCCTTGCCCGACAGCATATAGGTGTTGGTCATCCGCGGCATCGGGATATGCGCGAAGCTTTCGCGGCGGCCGTTGCCGGTTGGGGCTGTGCCCATCAGCCGGGCGTTCTGCCGGTCTTGCATCAGGCCGACAAGCCGACCGTCTTCGATCAGGGTGTTTTTCTGCGACGGCGTGCCTTCATCATCCACCGAAATGCTGCCACGCCGGTTCGGGATGGTGCCATCATCCAGCACGGTGACGCCGGGGGCGGCGATCATCTGGCCCATCAGCCCGGCGAAAGCGCTGGTTTTCTTGCGATTGAAATCGCCCTCCAGCCCGTGGCCGATGGCTTCGTGCAGCAGAATGCCGGGCCAGCCGGGGCCAAGCACAACGTCCATCACGCCTGCCGGGGCGGGGGTGGCGTCGAGGTTGACCAATGCGATGCGTAGGGCTTCTTTCAGCATTGGCTGCCAGTGGCCGGGCTGCATCAGGCCTGCCAGACCATAGCGACCGCCGCCGCCGGTGCCGCCCTGTTCGCGCCGGCCCTTGTCTTCGACGATCACCGAGACATTCATCCGCGCCATCGGGCGCACATCGGTATAGCGCAAGCCTTCGGGGCGCAGGATCTCCACCTCTTGCAGGCCAGCGGCGATGGTGGCTGACACCTGCACGACGCGCGGGTCCAGCGCGCGGGCATAGGCGTCGATCTCTTTCAGCAGGTCGATCTTCACCGCGAACACCGCATCGGCCATCGGGTCGGCGTCGCCATAAAGCTTGATATTGCTGCGGGCGGGCGCATCGGCCAGCGTGCCGCCGCCGTCGCCCACCGCCAGCCGCGCGGTTTCGGACGCCCGTTTCAGCGCGGTTTCGCTGATTTCGGTGGAATGGGCATAGCCCGCCACTTCGCCGCGCACGGCGCGCAGGCCAAAGCCTTCGGAGGCGTCATAGCTGGCGGTCTTGATGCGGCCATCGTCCAGCACGATCGCCTCGGAGCGGCGGCGTTCCAGGAAAAGCTCGCCATCATCCGCGCCAGCCGTGGCCGCGCGCAGAGTGGCAAGGGCTGTGGCCTCGTCCAGATGGGTTTCGAATGGGCGGAACGGGGCGTCGGTCATGGCGGGCCTTTCATGCGGGCAGATGCGCCCGTTGCGCTGAAACTTAGGCGGCGGCCGGGGGCATCGCAAGGCGGGCCGCCCGTGTGGGGCGCGGTTTTCGCGGTCAGGCGGGTGGAAAACCGGGGCGGATGCGGCTTTTTGGCGTGCGCCGTGGGGTGGCTTGCGGGAATGCGCTTTGCAGGCAATGGCTTTGCCAAAAACGCGCCTGTTTGCAGTTGCAGCGAAAGCGCGTGCAGAATTTGCTTTGATCTTGATCAAGTGGCGCGGTTTTGCCGCACGTTTCTCTTGTCGGATCGCGCCTAATATGGTTTCACCACAAGCAGAAACAACGGGATTCTGCCTGAAGTTCGGGCAAGGCCGAAAAGGTGGCGTGCAAGCCGCCCTTTGATACGGGAAATGAACATGCGTCTTATGTCCTCTTTCAACGCTGTTGCGGCTGCCGGTCTTGGCCTGCTGTTGCAGTCTGGCGCCGTGATGGCGCAGGCTTTGGAAACGGTGGGTGCGCCGGTGCAGGGGGGCACGGGCCACCAGCCCGCAGGCACCGATCTGGCGGCCGACCTGCAATGGCTGGACGGCACCATCAACACCATCATCATCGCGATCTGCGTGTTCGTGACCGCTTTGCTGCTGATCGTGATGGTGAAGTTCAACCGCAAGTCCAACCCGACGCCGCGCACCTTCACCCACAACACTCCGCTGGAGATTGTGTGGACGCTGGGTCCGATCCTGATTCTGGTGTTCATCGGCACGTTCTCGCTGCCCGCGCTGTTCAAGCAGCAGGAAATTCCGGTAGCGGATATCACCATCAAGGCCACCGGCAACCAGTGGTTCTGGTCGTATGAATACCCCGATGCGGGCGTGGCGTTTGACGCGTTCAAGCTGGAAAAAGATCAGCTGGTCGCGGCGGGCTACCGCGAGGAAGATTACCTGCTGGCCACCGACAACGCCGTGGTGATCCCGGTGGGCAAGACCATCGTGATGCAGGTGACCGGCTCGGACGTGATCCACGCTTGGGCGATGCCGGCGTTTGGCGTGATGCAGTCGGGCGTTCCTGGCCGTCTGGGTCAGCTGTGGTTCAAGGCTGACCGTGAGGGCATCTATTTCGGCCAGTGCACCACGCTGTGCGGCAAGGACCATGCCTATATGCCGATCACCGTGAAAGTGGTCAGCCAAGCGGCGTACGACAAGTGGATCGAGTCGGCCAAGGCTGGCAATTACCAGCTGGCGTCGAACTGAACCTGATCTTTGAGGGCCCCTTGCTGGGGCCTTCCCGGCCTTAGAAAGCCCGCGGGGGCCGTCCCGCTCTGAGAAAGAAAACAAGACATGACCGATATCCGGTCCTTTGAAAGCCCCAAGGAAGCGGGATTTGGCGATTTCGTGCAGCTGTTGAAGCCGCGCGTCATGTCGCTGGTGGTGTTTACCGCCATGGTCGGCTTGCTGGTCGCGCCGGTCCGGCTGCACCCCGTCGAGGCTTTTACCGCCATTCTGTTCATCGCTTTGGGGGCAGGGGCCTCTGGCGCGCTGAACATGTGGTGGGATGCCGATATTGACGTGATCATGCGCCGCACCAAGGGCCGCCCGGTGCCGTCGGGCATGGTCGAAGCCGGTGAGGCTTTGGCCATTGGTCTGGCGTTGTCGGGCATTTCAGTGGTGATGCTGGCGCTGGCGACCAATGTGCTGGCGGGGGCGTTGCTGGCCTTCACGATCTTCTTTTACGCCGTGGTCTATTCGATGTGGCTGAAGCGCTCGACGCCGCAGAACATCGTGATCGGCGGCGCGGCAGGGGCCTTCCCGCCGATGATCGGCTGGGTCGCCGCGACCGGGTCGATCTCGGTCGAGGCTGGCCTGATGTTCATGCTGATCTTCATGTGGACGCCGCCGCATTTCTGGGCGTTGGCGCTGTTCATGAACGAGGATTATTCGAAGGCGGGCGTGCCGATGCTGACGGTGACGCATGGCAAGAAAGTCACCCGCAATCACATTCTGGTCTACACCATCGCGCTGGTGCCGTTTGCGCTGGCCACCGCGTTTACCAGCATCGGCGGGCCGGTTTATCTGGCGGTGTCGCTGCTGCTGAACGCGGAATTCCTGCGCGGGGCCTATCGGATCTGGAAGCGGGACGAGGCGCAGGCCGAGGCGGACAAGTATAAGGTCGAGAAAGCGGTGTTCCGCTTCTCGCTGCTTTATCTGTTTTTGCATTTCAGCGCGCTTCTGGTTGAAGCGGTGCTGCGCGCCAATGGCATGGGGGGCTGGTGATGGCTTTTCCGCCCGAGCATGAAATTTACCGCCGCCGCTTTTCGCGCAATCTGGGTGTTGGGCTGGCTTTGGTGGCGTTTGTCGCGCTGGTCTTCGCGTTGACTGTGGTAAAGGTCACGAAGGGCGACATGATGCACGCCAATGATGCGCCGGGGATGCTGGGGTCCACCCAGCCGATCCAGCCGGAAGCACCGAAGGTAAGCCCATGACGCCGCAAAAGAAAATGGCTTATGGGTTGGTTGGCGTGGCGGCGATGATGCTGTCGCTCAGCTTTGCCGCCGTGCCGTTTTACAACTGGTTCTGCAAGGTCACGGGCTATGCTGGCACCGTTTCGGTGGCTGAAACAGGCGCGGATGAGGTGTTGGAGCAGACGGTGAAGATCCGCTTCGACGCCTCGCTGGAAGCCGGGATGCCGTGGGAGTTCAAGCCGCAGGTGCATCAGATGACGGTTCATATCGGTGAAACCGCGCTGGCGTTCTATGAGGCCTATAACCCGACCGACCGTGTTGTTGCGGGCACGGCCAGCTATAACGTGATGCCCGATCTGGCGGGCGGCTATTTCACCAAGATCGAATGCTTCTGCTTTACCGAACAGGTGTTGCAGCCCGGCGAACGGGTGGTGATGCCGGTCAGTTTCTATGTTGATCCGTCGATCATCGACGACAAGGAAGCCAAGCTGATCAAAGAGATCACCCTGTCTTATACTTTCCACGAAACACCGCTTCCCGAGCAGCAGGCGGCACTTGCCGCAACGCCCGTGAAGCCGATAAACTAACGACAAGAAAAACGAGGGAACCCGACCATGGCCCACGCCAAGAACCACGACTATCACATTCTGCCGCCGTCGATCTGGCCGTTTTTCGGCTCGGTCAGCGCTTTCATCATGCTGTTTGGCGCGGTGCTGTGGATGCACGGCTCGGGACCGTGGATGGGCCTGATCGGCTTTGCCGGCGTGCTGTACACCATGTTCGCCTGGTGGTCGGAAGTGGTGCATGAAGGCCAGACCGGCGATCATACCCCGGTGGTGCGGATCGGCCTGCGCTATGGCTTCATCATGTTCATCATGTCGGAAGTGATGTTCTTCTCGGCATGGTTCTGGGCGTTCTTCAAGAACGCGCTGTACCCGATGGGGCCGATGAGCCCGCTGGTCGATGGTGTCTGGCCGCCGGAAGGCATCACCACGTTTGACCCGTGGCACCTGCCGCTGATCAACACGCTGATCCTGCTGCTGTCGGGCTGTGCCGCGACCTGGGCACACCACGCGCTGGTGCATGACAACAACAACCGCAAAGACATGAAGACCGGCCTGACGCTGGCGATTGCCCTGGGCGCGCTGTTCACCTTCTTCCAGGCCTATGAATACAGCCATGCGGCCTTTGGTTTTGCCGGCAACATCTATGGCGCGACCTTCTTCATGGCGACCGGCTTCCACGGCTTTCACGTTGTGATCGGCACGATCTTCCTCGCGATCTGCCTGATCCGCACCTACAAGGGCCACTTCACCCCCGAACAGCACGTCGGCTTTGAAGCCGCTGCCTGGTATTGGCACTTTGTGGATGTGGTCTGGTTGTTCTTGTTCGCTTCGGTTTATATCTGGGGCCAGTAAGCGCTTCTGACACAAGATTTGCGCGCGGGCCCACAGTGGCCCGCGCCATTCATTTCAGGGTTTCGCAATGAACTTCCGTCTGATTTCCGCGCTGCTGCTGGGTTTGGCTGGCGTGGGGTTTTTGTGTGGCCTTGGTATCTGGCAAGTGCAGCGCATGTATGAAAAGCGCGACCAGCTGGAGGAGATGACCGCGGGTATCAGCGTGCCAGCCGTGCCGGTGCCAGCGCAGCTGGACCCCGAAAAAGACCGTTACCGCCCGGTGACGGCCGAGGGGCGCTTTACCGGAGAGACGCTGTATGTGCTGTCGGGCAAGCCGATGATCGGTGCCGGCGTGCAGGTGGTTTCGGTGCTGGAAATGGCGGAGGGGCGGCGCTTGCTGGTTGATCGCGGCTTTCTGCCGGATGATGACAAGCACAAGCAACTGACGGTGGGCGCGGTGAAGATCACCGGAAATCTGATGTGGCCGCGTGATTCCAACCAATACACCCCGCCACCCGATCCGAAGACGGGCCTGTGGTTTGGCCGCGATGCGGTGGCGATGGCGGCGCTGTTGAAGACAGAGCCGACATTTATTGTCGCGCGTGAACCAACTGGTGACGGGATCGAGGCGATGCCGGTGGATACTTCGTCTATTCCCAATGATCATTGGGGCTACGCGATCACATGGTTTCTGCTTGCAGCCGTCTGGGCGGTGATGACAGTGGCGCTGGTGTGGCGTATCAGGCGGCAAACGGCGTAAGGGCTGAACATGCGGTATATCTCGACGCGGGGTGCGGCCCCGGTTCTGAACTTTGGCGAAGCGATGATGACGGGGCTTGCGCGCGATGGCGGGCTCTATGTGCCGGAAACGGTGCCGGTGATGGCCAAGGCGGACATCGCCGCGCTGGCCGGGCTGCCCTATGAGGAAATCGCCTTTCGGGTGATGCGGCCTTTTCTGGGCGAGACTTTCGGCGATGATGAATTCAAGGGCTTGCTGACCAAGGCCTATGCCGGATTCGGCCACGCCGCCCGCGCGCCTTTGGTGCAGCTGGGGCCGAACCATTTCCTGCTGGAGCTGTTTCATGGCCCGACGCTTGCGTTCAAAGACTTTGCCATGCAGCTGATCGGCCAGATGATGCAGGCGGCTTTGGCCAAGACCGGCGCGCGGATCACCATTGTTGGCGCGACCTCTGGCGATACCGGGTCAGCCGCGATGGAGGCGTTCCGCGGGCTGGCGAATGTCGATCTGTTCATCCTCTATCCGCATGGCCGGGTGTCGGATGTGCAGCGCCGCCAGATGACCACGCCCGCCGAAGCAAACGTGCATGCCTTGGCGATGGACGGCGATTTTGACGATGCCCAAGCCCGCGTGAAGGACATGTTCAACGATTTCGGCTTCCGCGACGGGGTGCGGCTGGCCGGGGTGAATTCGATCAACTGGGCGCGTGTGCTGGCGCAGGTGGTGTATTATTTCTCCTCTGCTGTGTCTTTGGGCGCGCCGGATCGCAGCGTTTCCTTCACCGTGCCGACCGGCAATTTCGGCGATATCTTCGCAGGCTATATCGCCCGCAAGATGGGGCTGCCGATTGAAAAGCTGGTGATTGCCACCAACCAGAACGACATTCTGGATCGGGCGATGCGGACGGGCGACTATATGACTGACGGCGTGAAGCCCTCGATCAGCCCGTCGATGGATATTCAGGTGTCGTCGAACTTTGAACGCGCGCTGTTTGATGCCTATGGGCGGGATGGCGCGGCGGTTGCGGCGCTGATGGGCGAACTGAAAATCGGCGGGTTCCATATCAGCCAAGGCGCGATGCAGATGCTGCGTGACACTTTCGCGTCGGGCCGCTGCTCCGAGGAGGAAACCCGCGCCACCATCGCCCGCAGCTTTGCGCAGACGGGGGAAATCCTCTGCCCGCATTCGGCTGTGGGGGTGAAGGTGGCCGAGGAACATCTGGGTACCGCGCCGATGATCACGCTGGCAACCGCGCATCCGGCGAAATTCCCCGATGCGGTTCAGGCCGCGATGGGCACGCGGCCCAGCCTGCCGCCACGCATGGCTGATCTGTTTGACCGCCCCGAACGTGTAACCCGCGTGCCGAATGATCTGGCCGCGCTGCAAGCTTTGATCCGCGAAAGGATTGCCCGTTGACCCTGCGCCTGACCACCCTGCCGAACGGGTTTCGCATTGTCACCGAACACATGCCGGGGCTGAAATCGGCTTCTGCCGGGGTTTGGGTGATGGCGGGGGGGCGGCACGAACGCGCCGAACAGAACGGCATCGCGCATTTTCTGGAGCATATGGCCTTCAAGGGCACGCAGCGGCGCACCAGTCTGCAAATTGCTGAAGAAATTGAAGATGTTGGCGGCTATATCAACGCCTACACCTCGCGCGAGATGACGGCCTATTACGCCCGCGTGCTGGAAAACGACGTGGCGCTGGCGCTGGATGTGATCGGCGATATCGTGCTGAACCCGGCCTTCGACAAGAAGGAAATCGAGGTTGAACGCCATGTGATCTTGCAGGAAATCGGGCAGGCTCTGGATACGCCCGACGATATCGTGTTCGACTGGCTGCAAGAGGTCAGCTACCCGGATCAGGCCTTTGGCCGCACCATCCTTGGCCCGGAAGAACGGGTTTCCGCCTTTACCCGCAAGGATTTGCAGGGGTTTGTTTCGGAACACTACGGCCCCGGCCAGATGATTCTGGCTGCGGCGGGTGGCATCGATCATGATGTGATCGTCAAACAGGCCGAGGCGATTTTCGGCGGCATGAAGGCCAAGCCTGCGACGACGTTTCAGCCGGCAAGCTTCAAAGGTGCAGAACGCCGTGAGGTCAAGGATCTGGAGCAGGTGCATTTTGCCATGGCCTTCGATGCGCCGGGCTATCGCCATCCGGATGTCTACACCGCGCAGGTCTATGCGACGACGATGGGCGGCGGCATGTCGAGCCGCCTGTTCCAGAAAGTGCGCGAGGAACGCGGGCTGTGCTATTCGATCTTCGCGCAGTCGGGGGCCTATGAAGACACCGGCCAGATCACGCTTTACGCCGGCACCTCGGCCGAGGAAATCGGTGAGCTGACGCAGATCACCATGGATGAGTTGAAGCGCGCCGCTGATGATATGTCCGAAGCCGAAGTGGCGCGGGCGCGGGCGCAGATCAAGGCCGGGATGCTGATGGGGTTGGAAAGCCCCTCCAGCCGCGCCGAACGCATCGCGCGGCTGCTGGCGATCTATGGCCGGGTGCCGGATGTCGATGAAGCGGTGGCCAAGATCGACGCCGTTTCGGTGGCCGATGTCCGCCGCTATGCCGGTGGGCTGACCGAGTCGGATGCGGCGCTGGCGCTGTATGGCCCGGTCGAAAAGGCCCCCTCGCTGGAGGATATCCGCAAGCGGCTGGCGGCTTGATGCTGACCTTCCGCCGTCGTCCCACCGTGGAAACCGAACGCATGACGCTGCGGTTGCCTGTGCATGCCGACTACCGCGCCTGGTCCAGCTTGCGCGAGGCCTCGGCCGAACATCTGACCCCATGGGAGCCGGTCTGGGCGCATGACCATTTGTCGCGCAAGGCCTTTACCAACCGTGTCTATTGGGCGGGCCGGGCCGAGGCCAATGGCACCGCGCTGCCGCTTTTGTTGATCCGGCGCGAGGATCAGCGGCTGCTGGGCGCGGTGACGCTGGATAATATCCGCCGTGGCCCGGTGCAGGCGGGCACGATCGGCTATTGGATCGGCGCGCCGTTTGCCCGGCGTGGCTACATGAAGGAAGCGGTGCTGGCGGTGGTGCATTACGCCTTCACCACGCTGGATCTGTCGCGCATCGAATCGGCCTGTCTGCCGGAAAATACGCCATCGCGTGGTGTGCTGGAAAAATGTGGCTTCAAATATGAAGGTGTTGCGCAATCTTACCTGCAAATCAACGGGCGTTGGCGCAACCATGTGTTATACGCCAATCTTCGGAACGACCGGCGTGGTCGCACGGACGTGGGTTAAGCCAGCAGGCAGCCCTACGCCGGAGCGGCCGGGGTCATTCCAGGAGAGCCCCATGAGTGAAGTCAAAGTGCTGCTGCTGCGCGGTGTCAATGTTGCAGGCGCTAACCGTCTGCCGATGCCAGAGTTTCGGCAAATGCTGCTGGAACAAGGGGTTGCGCAGATACATACCCATATCCAAAGTGGCAATGCGGTGTTTCTTGATCCGGGCGTGACCGATCTGACCACCAAGATCAACGTGGCGATGAAAGACCGTTTCGGTTTCGCCCCGACGCTGTTTCTGATGGGCTTGAAGGCCTATGACGCGATCCTCGCGGCAAATCCCTATGCGACGCAAGGCAAGGCCGATGGTACGGCGGTGCATGTATTTTTCCTGGGCGCACCGCTGCCCGTGGCAGAACAAGCCGCGCTGAGCGGGCTTGTGGGGGCTGGCGAATCCTTCAAAGTGACGGATGCTGCGATTTATCTGCATGCGCCGAATGGTCTTGGCCGCTCGGCTTTGGCAAATAAACTGACCCAGACAACCAGCGTGGCCGTCACGGCGCGCAACCAGACCTCAGCCCTGGCGATTGCGGCTTTGGCCCGGACCATTACGGCGTAAGATATGATGCTGAACTCTGCTACCCCTGCATTTCTTGACGATCTGGCAAG
>WRPH01000008.1:0-91963 GCA_009773375.1 Paracoccaceae bacterium | reverse complement strand
GGCAGCTTGCGCCCCGCCGAGCCGCGCTATCTGGAAGAACCGCGCGGGCGCTGGCAGGGGCTGGCGGGGGCGGTGGCGCTGCCGCGCAGCACGCAAGACGTCGCGGTGATTCTGCGCGCCTGTGCTGCGGCGCGGGTCGGCGTGGTGCCGTGGGGCGGCGGCACCGGGCTGGTCGGCGGCCAGTTGCAGCCCGAAGGCCCGGCGCCGTTGGTGCTGTCGCTGGAACGCATGGCAGCGGTGCGCGGGATCTATCCTGACGAAAACGTGCTGGTGGTCGAAGCGGGCATGGTGCTGGCCGATGTGCAGGGGCATGCGGCCTCGGTCGGGCGGCTGTTCCCGCTGTCTTTGGCGGCGGAAGGCACCTGCCGGATCGGCGGCAACCTTGCCACCAACGCGGGCGGGCTGAACGTGCTGCGCTATGGCAACGCCCGCGATCTGTGTCTGGGGATCGAGGCGGTGCTGCCGGATGGCTCTGTTTTCAATGGCTTGAAGCGGCTGCGCAAGGATAACACCGGCTATGACCTGCGGCATTTGCTGATCGGGGCCGAGGGCACTTTGGGGGTGATCACCGCTGCCAGCCTGCGGCTTTACCCGCAGCCGGGCGTGATCGGCACCGCGCTGATGGCGGTGGAAAGCCCAGACGCGGCGCTGCGGCTGTTGTCCTTGGCGCAACTGCGGCTGTCTGGCATGGTTTCTGCGTTCGAGCTGATCGGGCGGATGGGGCTGGAGTTTCTGGCCGAAAAGATGCCAGAGGTGAAATGCCCGATCGCGCCGTCGGACTGGATGGTGCTGATCGAAATCGGTCTGCCAGAAGGTTTTGGCGCGGCGGAAGACCATCTTGCCGGGCTGTTCGAGGCCGGGTTGGAGGCTGGGCTGGTGTCTGACGGGGTGATTGCTGCCTCAGAGGCGCAGCGCTTTGGGCTGTGGCGTATCCGCGAGGCGATCCCCGAAGCCAACCGGATGATTGGCGCGGTCAGCAGCCACGACATCTCGGTTCCCCTGAGTCTGGTGCCGGAGTTCATCGCCAAGGCCGGGCCACGGCTTGCACAGATCGACGCTTTCCGCATCAACTGCTTTGGCCATCTGGGCGATGGCAACCTGCATTACAACGTGTTCCCGATGGCGGGGCGGAGCCGGAAAGACCATGAACATCAGCGCGATGCGGTGAAGGAATGCGTGCATGATCTGGTCGATGAACTGGGCGGATCGGTTTCGGCCGAACATGGTCTGGGGCGGTTGAAGGTGGACGATCTGGAGCGCTATGGCGATCCGGGCAAGCTGGCGGCGATGCGGGCGATCAAGGCGGCACTGGACCCGTCGGGCATCATGAACCCCGGCGCGGTGCTGCGAGGGGAAGCGTGAGCGTGCCGTCAGACCGGAAAATGACCATTTTCCGGGCCCGGATTTTGTAGCAAAAGCCGCACGCGCCTTACAGAAACGCCCTGCCGGAAAACCGACAGGGCGCTGGGGTTGGGTGGGTCACGTGTTTGCAAGCAGCGTCACCCGAGGCTGAGCAGCCTGAGTGCCCTTAGCTTTAGGATGATTCGCTGAATAAACCGTAAACGGCTACAGCCCTTCGAAGGCGCAGAGCGCGTAAACATCCATGCCCATTGCCTCTAGTCGCTTGCGCCCGCCCAGATCGGGCAGATCGACGACAAAGGCGCAGCCGATCACCTCGGCCCCCAGCCGTTCGATCAGCTTGATCCCGGCCTCGGCGGTGCCGCCGGTGGCCAAGAGGTCATCGACCAGCAGGATTTTTTCGCCCGGCTGCATCGCATCTTCATGCACCTCTACCACCGCCTCGCCGTATTCCAAGGTGTAGGCCTGCGAAATCGTCTGCCCCGGCAGCTTGCCCTTCTTGCGGATCGGCACAAAGCCGGTGGACAATTGATGCGCCACCGCTCCGCCCAGAATGAAGCCACGCGCCTCCAGCCCGACCACCTTGTCAATCCGCATCCCGGCATAGGGCGACAGCAACTGATCGACGCACATGCGAAACCCGCGCGGGTCGGCGAACAGTGTGGTGACATCGCGGAACAGGATGCCTTCATGCGGGAAATCGACGATGGTGCGGATGTAATCGCGGACGGTTTTCCGGGCAGCGGGTTTCGCTTGCGACATTTGGGGATGGCCTTTCAGAACTCGGGTTTGTCTGGCATCCGCCAGCGCCGCTGGCAAGTGCGGCTACTTCAGCACACGGCCCGCGACGGCATCAAGCTTGGCCAGCAGGTCGGGGTCGCGCTTGTCGGGGGCGGTCATCAGGGCGTGGGTCAGGGCGTGGTCGCAGCCGTGCGGGCAGGTCGGATGCGCGGGCAGCAGGGCTGGCAACTGATGCACGAGGTTGCGGGCGGCTTGGGCGTTGGCGGTCAGGGTCTGGATCACCGCTGCCACATCCACCGCGCCGTGATCCGCGTGCCAGCAATCGTAATCGGTGATCATGGCGAGGGAGGCGTAGCACAGCTCGGCCTCGCGGGCGAGCTTGGCCTCGGGCATGCCCGTCATGCCGATCACGTCCGCCCCCCAACTGCGGTAGAGGCGGCTTTCGGCGAGGGTCGAGAATTGCGGGCCTTCCATCGCCAGATAAGTGGCAGCGTTATGGACCTTGACGCCCGCCTGTTGCGCGGCCTGAAAGCAGGCGGCACCGAGGCGCGGGCAGGTCGGGTGGGCGAGACTGACATGGCCGACGCAGCCGGGGCCGAAGAAGCTTTTCTCACGCGTGAAGGTGCGGTCGATATATTGGTCCACCACCACGAAATCGCCGGGCGCGTAATCGGCGCGCAGCGATCCGACGGCGGACACCGCGACGATATCGGTGCAGCCGAGCCGCTTCAGCGCGTCGATATTGGCGCGGTAGTTGATGGAAGACGGGGTCTGGACGTGGCCGCGGCCGTGGCGCGGCAGGAAGGCCATCGCTACCCCGTTCAGCCTTCCGACAAGGATTTCATCCGAGGGTTTGCCCCACGGCGTCTTGACCTTGACCCAGCTTGCGCCCTCCAGCCCGTCGATCTGGTAGACGCCGGAGCCGCCGATCACGCCGATCATCACTGCGGGGGGCTTGGGATGCATGGCGGTATCCTTCCGGCTGGGGTTGGCCGGAGTTTAGGCGGGGTTGGCGGGCAAGGGAAGGGGCTGTCCGCGTGTGGACAGCGGGGGCGATCACAGGATTTCAACGGGTTAGCCGCGCGTGGTAACGTGGCGTTAACCAGCATGGCGGCGGCTTGGGCTGCTGTGCGTTCCACCTGACACAAGGGACGGGCGGCTCAAAGGGCCGGGCCTGCGGCGCGAACGGGGCTTTGCGCGGATCGGTTCTGCGCGCAGGATGGTGCTGAAATGTGAGGGCAGCAGATGGATCGGATGTTGGCAGAGGTGCGGGCGGCGTTTGCGGGCTGGCCAGAGGCTGCGCGGTTTCTGGCGGATTGGCCAAAGGTCTCCGAGTTGCGCGCGTGCGAGGCCAGCGCCTTGCCGGTGTGCCGCTGGCTTGCCGCGATGCGGGGCGGGCCGGGCACCCAAGCGGTGCTGGCCGAAGTGCAGCGTCTGGCGGGCCGCCTTGCATGGCGGCAGACCTATGGGGCGGCAGATTTTGGCGATGCGTTCTTGCAGGGCTATGGCTGGAGCGAATTCATCGGGTTGCGCGGGCCGGTGGCGTCAGAGCGGATCGCTTGCGGCGTGCTGCTGTTGGGGCCGGGCGTGACCTATCCGCCGCATGCGCATCAGGCCGAAGAGCTGTATCTGCCGATTTCGGGGGGGGCAGAGTGGCAGCGCGGCGATGCGGAATTTGCCTGCGTGCCGGTGGGACAGGCGATCTACCATCACAGCTGGATGGCGCATGCGATGCGGACCGGGGCAGAGCCGCTGGCGGCGCTGTATCTGTGGCGGGGCGGTGATCTGGCGGCGAAATCGGTGATCTTGCCGGGGTGATGGTTGCGTCGCGGGATGGCGGGCGGTGCCAGTGGAGCAGCCCGATTTCTGGCGCAGAAATCGGGCACGGAATTCTTGCAGGAATTCCGGTTTGGGCGGGGGAAATCAGACCTCGATCGGTTGCATCACTTGCGGTTCGATCACGGTCACACCGGGCAGGGCTGCGGTCAGGATGTTGGCGTCCTGGGCGAGCAGCGGGAAGGTGCGGTAGTGGCAGGGAATGACGGTCTTGAAGTGGAAAAACTTCTGCGCGGCATAGGCGGCGCGGCGCATGTCCATGGTGAAGTGGCCACCACAGGACAGGATGCCGATGTCGGGGTTGTGCAGATCGCCCATCCAGCCCATGTCGGCCATGATGTCGGTATCGCCCGAGATATAGAGGGTGTGGCCTTCACCCGCCAACATGTAGCCAGCCTCTGACCCGGCATAGACAGGGCCGTTGTCGCTGCCGACGCTGGAGGAGTGGCAGGCGTTCACCATCGTCAGCTGTGCGCCGTTCAGGGTGACGGTGCCGCCCTTGTTGAAGCCGATACCGCTGATACCGTCGCGGGTTTCGAACCAGCTGATCAGATCGTAGATGCCGACGACGGGGATATTCAGCTCTTTGGCGATGGCGAGGCTGTCGCCGGTATGGTCGCCGTGGCCGTGGGTCAGCACGATATGGGTGGCGCCCTGGATGGCGGCGCTGCGCTGGTCGGCGGGAAACATCGGGTTGCCGGTCAGCCACGGGTCGATCAGCAAGACCGCGTGTTCGATTTCGATGCGAAAGCCGGAATGGCCGAGCCAGGTGATTTTCATGCGGAGGTGCCTTTGATTTGGGTTGCTGAAAGGTAAGCCGGGGCGCGGTGTTTTCAAAGGGTTTCGCATATGTGGATTTTATATATTTAGTATCAATGGGATGCATAGGTTTTGTGGCGCGTGGTCTTGCGGGCCGTTGTGTTGGCGGGCGGGCATTTGCTTACGCTATTTTAACACTCGGCTGCGAAGCTGGTCCAAGGGCGGATGGGCCGCCCTGTTTTGGCAGGAAAGGCAAGGTGGTGGTGAAACCGGGGCGGATCGCAGGCTTTGGCGCAGGGCAGCGGTGTTTTGCACAGCAGCTTGCCGGGCGTCCCCTTGCAGGGGGGGGGCGGGGCGGGTAAACGTGACCCGGTAATTCTGCGGAGACATCCCATGTCCATCGACATCGACACCGCGCGCAAGGTGGCCAAGCTTGCGCGTATCCGGGTGGAAGAGGCGCATTTGCCAAAGCTGGCGGAACAGCTTTCCGGCATTCTGGGCTTTATGGAGCAGCTCAACGAGGTGGACGTGACCGGCGTGGAGCCGATGGTTTCGGTGACGCCGATGCGGCTGAAACGGCGGGCGGATGTGGTGACGGACGGCAATATTCAGGCGCAGATCCTGAAGAACGCCCCGGACGCGCGGGAAGGTTTCTTTGCAGTGCCGAAGGTGGTGGAATGAGCGGGAAGACCTCGATGGGTGCGAACACCTGGACCATTGCGGCGGCACGCGATGCCTTGCGCAAGAAAGAGATCACTGCGGTTGATCTGACGATGGCCTGCCTGACGGCGATGGACGCGGGCGACGCGCTGAACGCCTATGTGCACAAGACGCCCGAGATCGCGCTGGAGCAGGCGCGGGCGGCGGATGCGCGGCTGGCGGCGGCTCGAAATTCGGGGGGCGATGCGCCGTCCTTGTGCGGGATTCCGCTGGGGATCAAGGACCTGTTCTGCACCAAGGGCGTGCCGTCGCAGGCGGCGTCGAACATCCTGAAGGGTTTCAAACCGGAATACGAATCGACGGTGACAACGAAGCTGTTCGGCGATGGCGCGGTGATGCTGGGCAAGCTGAACATGGACGAATTTGCCATGGGGTCTTCGAATGAATCCTCGTGCTATGGCAATGTGGTCAATCCGTGGAAGGTGGACGACCGGGCTTTGACGCCGGGCGGGTCTTCGGGCGGGTCGGCGGCGGCGGTGGCGGCTGATCTGTGTCTGGGCGCGACCGGCACCGATACGGGCGGGTCGATCCGCCAGCCTGCGGCGTTTACCGGCATCACCGGCATCAAGCCGACCTATGGCCGGGTCAGCCGCTGGGGCGTGGTGGCGTTTGCCTCCAGTCTGGATCAGGCTGGGCCGATGACGAAATCGGTGCGCGATGCTGCGATTTTCCTGCAATCGATGTCGGGGCATGACCCGAAGGACAGCACCAGCGCCGATCTGGCGGTGCCGGATTTTGAAGCGGCGCTGACCGGCGATATTCGCGGCAAGAAGATCGGCATTCCGCGCGAATACCGCATGGACGGGATGCCTGCCGAGATTGACGCGCTTTGGGCCAATGGCGTGGCGATGATGAAAGATGCCGGGGCAGAGATTGTGGATATCTCGCTGCCGCATACCAAATACGCTCTGCCCGCTTATTATGTGATTGCACCGGCAGAAGCGTCTTCCAACCTCGCGCGCTATGACGGGGTGCGGTACGGCCACCGCGCAGCCCTGGCGGCAGGCGATGGCATTACTGAAATGTACGAAAAGACCCGCGCCGAAGGCTTTGGGCCCGAGGTGCAGCGGCGGATCATGGTCGGCACTTATGTGCTGTCGGCGGGGTTCTATGACGCCTATTACAACCGCGCGCGCAAGGTGCGGGCGCTGATCAAGCGCGACTTTGAACTGGCGTTCGACGCGGGGATTGATGCGATCCTGACTCCGGCGACGCCGACCAGCGCGTTTGGGCTGGGCGAGATGGCGAATGCCGATCCGGTGGAAATGTATCTGAACGACGTGTTCACGGTGACGGTGAACCTGGCAGGCTTGCCGGGGGTGGCGGTGCCGGTGGCGTTGGACAAGAAGGGCCTGCCGATGGGCTTGCAGCTGATCGGGCGGCCTTGGGATGAGGCGGGGTTGCTTAATCACGCTTATGTTCTGGAGCGCGCTGCGGGCTTTGTTTCCAAGCCGGATAAATGGTGGTAAAGCGCCTGTTCAGAAGAAACCGCCGAGGCAGAAAATATGCGTAGCACTGTCATGATTTTGGCAGCCTTGGGGCTTGCCGCGTGCGCCCCGACTGTTCCCGATTCGGGGGCCGGTGTCGGCTTTCAGGATTATAACACCTACAACGCGCCGCCGGTCACGGCTGCGCCTGCGCCTGTGGCCGGGTTCACGCCCGGTGGCGCGCTGGCCGCGATTGACAAGGCCGAAGGCAAGACCACAGCGGATGTCGGCGCACCGCTGAGCGCGCTGCCTGCAGCGCAACCTTACCCGGCGCAACCCTATCCGGCACCAGCGGTGCTGGCCTCGGGCGAGCGGCCGCGCGGCAACGCGCCAGCGGGGATTGTTGAAACCACGTCCGAGATGAAGGGCACGGTTGCGACCCCCGGCACGGTGTCGGATGAACAGGACTTCGACGCGGTCAGCGCGCGCGAGTCCATCGAAAGCGACAAGGCCCGGATTGAGCGTAACCGGGCGCAATATCAGGTGGACCAGCCCGCCGCGTTGCCGCAGCGGGCGGGGGATACCGGGCCGAATATCGTCGAATTCGCGCTGTCTACCAGCCACCCCAAGGGCACGCAGATGTACAAGCGGTCTTCGCTGAGCCTGACCAAGCCGGGGGCGGCCTGCAACAAATATCCGTCGCCTGATCTGGCGCAGCAGGCTTTCCTTGAGGCGGGCGGGCCGGTGAAGGACCGCAAAGGGCTGGACCCGGATGGCGATGGCTATGCCTGCGCGTGGGACCCGACGCCGTTCCGCGCTGCGATGAATTGACGGCTTTCCCGTCGCCGAATTTTGGCGAGCGGCGGGGGCGCGTTTTGCCTTCACTCGTGGTGATCCATTACACCGCCATGGCGTCTTGCGCCGAGGCCCGGGCGCGGCTGTGTGACCCGGCGGTCGAGGTTTCGGCGCATTGGCTGATCTCTGAACGCGGTGAGGCCGAGGCTTTGGTGCCAGAGGCGGCGCGGGCCTGGCATGCGGGCGCAGGGGCCTGGGCGGGGCTGGAGGATATCAACAGCCACTCCGTCGGGATTGAACTGGCCAATACCGGCAGCCAACCCTTCCCGGAGCCGCAGATGGCGGCGTTGGAGCGGGTGTTGCGCGCGGTGATGCAGCGCTGGCAGATTGCGTCGCATCGGGTGATCGCACATTCCGACATGGCTCCGGCGCGCAAGGGCGATCCGGGGGCGCGGTTTGACTGGCGCAGGCTGGCACTGGCGGGACTGTCGGTTTGGCCCGAGGGGGAGGGCGATGCGGCGCGGCCACTGGCGGCTTCGCTGGATGCGATTGGCTATCCTGTGGCCGATCCTGCGGCGCGGCTGGCGGCGTTTCGGCTGCGGTTCCGGCCTTGGGGGCAGGGGCCGGAAGCGCCAGAAGACCGGGCGCGGGCGGATGCGGTGGCGCATCTGATGCGGGCGGCTGCGGAAAAGGCTTGAACGCGGCGCGCGTTGCGCCTATGCCCCGGCTCGCGCGGATGGCTGGATGACCGCGGGGCGAATGCTTCGAGGAAAGTCCGGACTCCATGAAGGAAGGGTGCCGGGTAACGCCCGGCGGGGGTAACCCCAGGGAAAGCGCCACAGAGAAGAGTCTGCTTTGGTGTCAGCGGTTTACCGAGGACGTATCCAGAGTGATGGTGAAACGGTGGGGTAAGAGCCCACCACGGTCTTGGCAACAAGAACGGTATGGCAAGCCCCACCCGGAGCAATGCCGAATAGGGGCCTCGCGTGGTAAGGTCCGCCATGCGCCTTCGGGCGGCGGAGACCACCACAGGGATCTTCAGCCCAGAGGCTCGGGTTGGCAGCTTGACCGCCGTGGTAACACGGTCGGCAGAGGAATGGTCATCCAAGAGGGCAACCTCGGGACAAAATCCGGCTTATAGGCCATCCGCGCAAATCCTATTCCTTGCCTTTCGCGGCGGTATGCGATTCCCTTGCGGGGTGTTTGAAGGTGGTTGCGATGGCAAAGACAAAAAAGGTGATCGTGGCCTGCATGCGCAACGAGGCGCTGTTCGTGGTGGAATGGGTGGCGCATCATCTGGCGATGGGGTTCGACCAGATCCTTGTGTATACCAATGATTGTGATGACGGCACCGACCGGATCTTGCAGCTGCTGGGGCAGGATGCGCCGGTGCAGCAGTTTGACAATCCGGGGCCGTATGAGGCGGGCTCGATCCAGAAACAGGCGTTGGCGCTGGCCTTCGCGCGGCCCGAGGTGAAGGGCGCGGATTGGGTGTTGCACATTGATGCGGATGAATACGTCAACGTTGCGGTGGGCCATCGCAAGATCGACGATCTGATCGCGTTGCACCCGGAGGCGGATGCGATTGCGCTGATGTGGCGGCATTTCGGGTCAGCCGGCAAGAAGACCTGGGAGGGCGGGTCGGTGATCGAAAGCTTTATCCGCTGCGAGGGCCAGCTGCCGGATGTGGCGGCGGGCGAGCTGGCGAATTTCAAGACCTTGTTCCGGCCGCAGAATTTCAGCGTGATGTCGGTGCATACGCCGAAGCTGCCGGTGAAGGGGTTTGTGCCCAAGGTGGTGAACACGGCGGGGGGGGAGATGCCGATCAAGACCCTGCTGTCAAAGCTGGGCTCGGGCTATGCGGTGGGGCCAGAGCAGGTGACCTGGGAAAACGCCTGTCTGCACCACCATCATGTGAAATCGGACGACCTGCATCTGATGAAGCACGCGCGCGGCGACGCCAATGGCCGCAAGAATACCAAGCGGGTGATCGGCAGCGATTTCTACAATTACGCCGACCGCAACGATGTGCATTCGAAATCGCTGGTGCGGTTGCGGCCAAGGGTGCGGCGCTGGGAGACGCGGCTGCGGGCGATTCCGGGCGTGGCCGAGGCGGAGGCGGCGGCCTGGGGCTGGTTTCTGGTGCATTTTCAGGATGCCGGGGCGGCGGTTGGTGACTGATGCGGGAAAGCTTTGGCTTGGGGTGAAAAACCTGCCGCTTTGCTGTTGACTCTGCCGCCCCCATCCGTAAAAGGCAGGCTTCAAGGATTTCGCGGGGCAACGGTGTTTCCCCGATCTAGGAGAGACGACTATGGCCAAACCGGCGACGATCAAGATCCGTCTGAACTCGACGGCTGGCACCGGGCACTTCTATGTGACCAAGAAGAATGCTCGGACCATGACCGAAAAGATGACCGTGAAAAAATACGATCCCGTCAAGCGGGAGCATGTGGAATACAAGGAAGGCAAGATCAAGTAAGATCTTCCCGCACTTGTGCCAAGATTATACCGGAAAGCCGCGCCCTTGGGCGCGGTTTTTCGTTGTGCGGCCTTGGCTTTTCATGCGGCGGGTTGAATATGTGCGCAGCAGGTAAGGGGTAGGGCGATGGAACGAAATCATTTTGAAGAACACTATGTCGCGCGGGTCGGCTGGCTGCGTGCGGCGGTGCTGGGCGCGAATGATGGCATCGTGTCCACCGCGTCGCTGATTGTGGGGGTGGCGGCGGCTTCGGGGCGGGCAGAGGTGCTGATCGCGGGCATCGCCGGGCTGGCGGCTGGGGCCTTGTCGATGGCGGCGGGGGAATATGTGTCGGTCAGCAGTCAGGCCGATACCGAGAAGGCCGATATCACCCGCGAAAAGGCCGAGATTGACGCCGACCCGGCCGAGGAACTGCGGGCGCTGGCAGGGATTTATGAGCGGCGCGGGGTGCCAGCCGAACTGGCGGCTCAGGTGGCGGCGGCGCTGCACGAGAAGGACGCGCTGGGCGCGCATGTGCGTGACGAACTGGGGATTTCCGAACATACCGAGGCGCAGCCCTTGGTGGCGGCGGGAGCCTCGGCGTTTACCTTCGCGGTGGGGGCGGCCTTGCCGCTTGCGACGGCGGCACTGGTGCCAGAGGCCAGCATCAGCCTGTGGGTGACGGTGCTGTCGCTGATGTTTCTGGCGCTGCTGGGCGCGGTGGGGGCGAAGGCGGGTGGCGCGTCGATGTGGCGCGGCGTGTTGCGGGTGACGTTCTGGGGCGCGGTGGCGATGGCGGTGACGGCACTGGTCGGCAAGCTGTTTGGCGCAGTGGTTTAAGACCCGCCAGAGGGGCCAAGGCGGGTGGGCAAAGCAAAAGGGCCAGAGTTTCCTCTGGCCCTTTTATCATTCTGGCGTTGCGATTATTCGCGGTTGCCCATGAATTGCAGCAGGAACATGAACATGTTGATGAAGTCGAGATACAGGTTCAAAGCGCCCATGATCGCAGCCTTGCCAAGCCATTCCTGATCACCGGCCTGCGCGTGCTGCAGGTAGGTGTTCTTGATGGTCTGGGTGTCAAACGCGGTCAGGCCCGCGAAGATCAGCACGCCGATCACCGAGATCGCGAAGGCCAGCGCCGACGAGGCGAGGAAGATGTTGACGATCGAGGCGACGATGATGCCGATCAGGCCCATCATCAGGAACGTCCCCATGCCCGACAGGTCTTTCTTGGTGGTGTAGCCATAGAGCGACAGCCCGGCGAAAGCGATGGCGGTGACCAGGAAGGTCTGCGCGATCGAGGTCTGGGTGTAGACGGCAAAGATGAAGGCCAGCGACAGGCCGACGGCGGCGGCGTAGACATAGAAGAACAGCTGTGCCGCAGCGACCGACAGGCGGTTGATCATCGCGCTGAACGCGAACACCATGATCAGCGGCGCGAACATCACCACCCATTTCAGCGGGGTCATGAAGATGGCCTGAACCATGGCGTCATTGGTGCCGACGGCCCAAGCCACACCGCCAGTCAGCAGCATCGCCACGGACATCAGCCCGTAGACCTTGTTCATGTGGGCGCGAAGCCCGGCGTCGATCTCGGCGGTCCGGGCGCCTAGGCCTGCGGTGCGGATCGTCTGATAGTCAGCCATGGATTCCTCCGGTTATGGACTGCGGGCGGCACGACTTCGCGCCACCTGATGCGTTCAATATCGGGGCTGTTGCCGGTGATTTCAAGGATTTCCGGTGCAGGAAATCTTGTGGCTGCATTTCAGCTTTGAAAAGGTGCTGCGTTTGGCTGGCTTCAGTTCCGGCCCCGCCGGCATTTGCAGAGCAAACGCTGCTTCGGAGCCGAAACGGATGTGCTGCATTCTTTTGAAGGCAACAGGTTTCAGCGGAGCCAGTTGCGCGGCACGTCCCATGCCGGACGGGCGGCCTCGGTGGCGGCTTCGCGCGGGGTCAGGCCGATGTCGGCCAGCATCTGATCATCGAGGCGGGCCAGTTGGGCGCGCTGGTGGTGGGCAGTGACGGCAAGGCGCAGGCGCTTGGCGACATCTGCAAAAATGCCGCGCGACTGCACGCGGGACACGGCCAGCGTGGAGGTGTGGAGCGAGGCGAACATGGTCTTTCCTTTCAGGTTCATCGGTAGCTTCATCGACGTCGGTGATGTGTGGCCTTCGGCGCATCACAACACTTGATCCTTATGCCCGAATCGGAGACATTAGAAAAATGAATGCTTTTGACTTCTCGCATCAAGGATTGTGATATGGCGCGAAATCTGGACCTGACCTCGTTGCGGTCGTTTGTGGCGATTGCCGATGCGGGCGGCGTGACGCGGGCGGCGGGGTTTTTGAACCTGACGCAATCGGCGGTGTCGATGCAGATCAAGCGGCTGGAGGAAATGCTCGATACCCAGTTGCTGGACCGCAGTGCGCGGCAGGTCGGGCTGACAGCGGCGGGCGAGCAGTTGCTGGGCTATGCGCGGCGGATGCTGGCGTTGAATGACGAGGTGTTCGGGCGGCTGACGCAGGCGCAGTATGAGGGCGAGATCGTACTGGGGGTGCCGCATGATATTGTCTACCCGGCGATCCCGCAGGTGCTGCGGCGCTTTGCCAAGGATTACCCGAAGATGAAGGTGTCGCTGATGTCTTCGTTCACGCGGGTGCTGAAGGCGCAGTTTGCGCGCGGCGAATGCGATGTGATCCTGACCACGGAGGAATCGGTGGATGCAGGCGGGCAGACGCTGGCGGAGCTGCCGCTGATCTGGGTCGGGGCGCCGGATGGGCAGGCGTGGAAGGGACGACCGTTGCGGCTGGCCTTTGCGCATAACTGCATTTTCCGGCAGGGGGTGCAGGCGGCGCTGGATGCGCGCGGGCTGGCCTGGGAAATGGCGGTGGAAAGCGATGATACCCGCGGGGTGGAGGCGTCTGTTTCCGCCGATCTGGCGGTGCATGTCGTGCTGGCCGGATCAGAGCCGCCGTTTGTGGAACGCATCGCGCATGGCGGCGCATTGCCCGATCTGGCGGTGATCAAGGTCAATATGTATGTCGCCGACCCGGTGCACTCCGAGGCGGTGTCGGCGCTGGCGGCGATGATCCGGCAGGTCTATCAGGGCCGCGCGATCCGGTCGGTGGCTTGAGGCAGATGAACCGATGAGGCCCCGGATCAGGTCCGGGGCGGCGTGGGGCGTGGGGCTATAGCGTGATGACTACCTTGCCGGTGGCTTGGCGGGTTTGCAGCAGGTTCAGCCCGTCGGGGTAGGCGTCGAACGGCAGTTCGTGGCTGATGTGCGGGCGCAGGCCGCCTTCTTCGAACCACCGGAACAGCGTGCGCAGGCTGGCGGTCAGCACATGCGGCGCGAAGGTCAGGTAGCCGCCCCAATAAAGGCCGATCACGCTGAGGTTTTTCACCAACAGCAGGTTGGCGGGGATCGGTGGCACCTCGCCGCTGGCAAAGCCGATGGTCAAGAGGCGACCCTCGGGGCGGCAGGCGGACAGGGCTGCGGTGAAGGCGGGGCCGCCAACCGGGTCGTAGACGACATCGACGCCGCCCAAGGCTTTGAAGGCTGCTTTCAGGTCGGGGGTGTCGCTGTCGATGGTCAGGTCGGCCCCGGCGGCGCGGGCGATGGCCAGCTTTTCCGGACCACGAGCGCAAGCGATGACGCGTGCGCCCATGCGCTTGCCGATTTCAACCGCCGTCAGGCCGACGCCGCCCGCCGCACCCAGCACCAGCAGGGTTTCACCGGGTTGCAGCCGGGCCTTGTGATCGAGCGCAAGGTGCGATGTGCCATAGGCGATCTGAAAGGCGGCGGCCTGCGCGAAACTCATCGCATCGGGCAGTGGCACCAGCCGCGCTGTGGGCACGATGGCGTAATCGGCCAGACCGCCCGAGCCTGCGAACACCGCAACGCGGGTGCCGCTGGCGGTGCCTTCGATATCGGGGCCTTCGGTATCGGGGCCAAGCGCATCGACGGTGCCGGCAAACTCCATGCCGGGGGTGTAGGGCAGGGTGGGATGTTCCTGATACTTGCCTTGCTGCATCAGCAGATCGGCAAAATTCAACCCGCAGGCGGCAACCTTGATGCGGGCCTCGCCGGGGCCGGGTTGCGGCATTGGCCGCGTGGTTTTCTGTGCCGGAGCACCGATGGTTGCAACTTGCCAAGCCTGCATCTGGGTCTCCACGCGATGGGTTGATGTGACAGATTAGCAAGGCCGGGGCTGCCGCCAAGGCTAAAACGACCAAAATAGGGCAAAAGCGCCATAATTGAGGCTTTGGTTGAGTCGCTAAATGCAAAGAAGTGCACTTATGTGTCGCAAAATGCAACGCATAATGCAAAACCCGTATAAGGCGAGTTTCACCGTCAAGGTAAACGCAGGGCGGGATAGTCTGCACCCAGGGGCAGTTTCTTCTTCGCCTGTATAATTGGACATATCCAAAAAGACAGGTTTTGCGAGGCGTGAACGGAATTCTGTGTAGAACCTTGGTGCCGCCGATTTTGGCATGAAAATTGCTTATAGAAAGGCACGCAAAGTAATTTTGGAAAGTGGAGACTGTTATGAAGCACCCCGTTGACGCCCATGTCGGCAAGCGTATCCGCCATCGCCGGTGGATGATCGGCATGACGCAACAACAGCTTGCTGACAAGGTTGGCATCAAATTTCAGCAAATCCAGAAATACGAGACCGGGATGAACCGCGTCAGCGCCTCGCGTCTGTGGGATATTGCCGACACGCTGGGTGTGACGATTGCGTTCTTCTTCGAGGGTCTGGCCGAGGGTGCGGAGGCCGCGCAGGCTGGCAATGACATGATGGCCGACAAGGAAGCGCTGGAACTGGTGCGGTCTTACTATGCCATCCCCGAAGCGCAGCGCCGCCGTCTGTTTGATCTGGCCCGCGTGCTGAGCGAAGCTGCCTGAAGCGACAATACGCCTGACGCGCAGCCCCAAAGCGCCTTGCGTTGATTTTGGATCACATTTCGCCCGAAGGCTTGGGCGAAATGTGATGTATTGCTGGCAAACCAACCGCAAACCGCGCTAGCCAGAGGCAAGCAATCGGGGGCACGGGTCGTCTTGCCCGGCATAGGGGTAGGCATGGCTGATTTTTCCGGAAAATTTTCTGACGAGGCGGTGCGCGAGATTGTCGCAACTGCGGCTGAACTGGCCGATGCCGCGCGGGTGGCGACCTTGCAGCATTTTCGCAGCGATGGGCTGACAGCCGATACCAAGGAAGTGACGCGGTTTGATCCGGTAACGGTGGCGGACCGGCTTTGCGAAGAGCGCATGCGCGCGATCTTGGCGCGGCGGCGACCGGATGACGGAATCCTCGGCGAGGAATTTGCGGCGGTGGCGGGCAGTTCGGGGCTGACCTGGGTGCTGGACCCGATCGACGGCACACGGGGCTATCTGAGCGGCACGCCGACCTGGGGGGTGCTGATTTCCGTGCGTGACGCTGCGGGCGTTGTGTATGGGCTGATCGACCAGCCTTATATTCAGGAACGCTTTGAAGGGGGCCTGGGCCGGGCCGAGGTCAACGGGCCGATGGGGCGGCGGGCGCTGAAGACGCGTCCGGCGCGACCGCTGGCCGAGGCGATCGTGTTCACCACCTTCCCCGAGGTTGGCACTGTCGAGGAAGGGGCGGCGTTCCGCCGGGTGGCACAAAAGGCGCGGCTGGTGCGCTATGGCACCGATTGCTATGCCTATGCGCTGATCGCGGCAGGGCAGATCGATCTGGTGATCGAAGCGGGGTTGCAGGCCTATGACGTGCAGGCGCCGATTGCGGTGATCGAGGCGGCGGGCGGCATTGTTACCGACTGGCAGGGCAAACCATGCCTGAACGGCGGGCAGGTGCTGGCGGCGGCCAACCGGGATATCCATGCCGCGGCGCTGGCTTTGCTGAACGGCTGACGATTTTTGAGAAAAATCGTGGGGGGCTGTCTGCCCCCCGGTCATATTGGCGGAGCCAACATGACTCCCCCCGAGAGTATTTATGCCAAGATGAAGGGGCTTGGCTGGGCTGGGCTGGCTTGCTAGGCTTTGGCAGCGCGAGTCCTTGATCCCCCTTCTGTCGCGCGGTTCCCGATCCACCGAAGGGGGTGGTGCAGGGGAATTCATGTCTGAAATTCTGATCCGGAACGCTGATGTCGTGGTGACGATGGACGCGGGGCGCGCGGAAATTGCGCGCGGTGACGTGCTGATCCGCGGCGGGGTTATCGTGGCGGTGGGGCAGGGGCTTGCGACCACGGGCGCTGTGGTGGAGGCTGCGGGCTGCGTGGTGACGCCGGGTTTGGTGAACACGCATCATCATCTGTATCAGACTTTGACGCGGGCGGTGCCGGGCGGGCAGGACGCGCTGCTGTTTGGCTGGCTGAAGACGCTTTATCCGATCTGGTCGCGGTTCGGGCCGGAAGAGATGTTTGTCTCGGCGCAGGTGGGGTTGGCGGAGCTGGCGCTGTCGGGCTGCACGCTGACTTCGGATCATCTCTATCTGTTTCCGAACGGGGCGCGGCTGGATGATACCATTGCGGCGGCGCGCGAGGTCGGCCTGCGGTTTCATCCGACTCGGGGCGCGATGAGCATTGGTGAAAGCGATGGGGGGTTGCCGCCTGACAGTCTGGTGGAGCGTGAGACTTTGATTCTGGAAGACTGTATCCGGGTGGTCGATGCACACCATGATGCCGGTGAAGGCGCGATGGTGCGGGTGGGGTTGGCGCCGTGTTCGCCGTTCTCGGTTTCGCGCGATCTGATGCGCGAGGCGGCCTTGTTGGCGCGCGACAAGGGCGTGATGCTGCATACCCATCTGGCCGAGAATGACGAGGATATTGCCTATTCGCTGGCGAAGTTCGGCTGTCGTCCGGGGCAATATGCCGAGGATCTGGGCTGGACGGGGGCGGATGTCTGGCATGCGCATTGTGTGAAACTGGACGCGGGCGAGATTGATCTGTTTGCCCGCAGCGGTACCGGGGTGGCGCATTGCCCGTGTTCGAATTGCCGCCTGGGGTCGGGGATTGCGCCGGTGCGGGCGCTGCGGGATGCGGGGGTGAAGGTGGGGCTGGGGGTGGATGGATCGGCCAGCAATGATGCGGGCAATCTGTTGCTGGAGGCGCGGCAGGCGTTGCTGTTGCAGCGGGTCAGCCGGGGGGCCGATGCGATGAGCGCGCGCGAGGCGTTGGAGGTGGCGACGCTGGGCGGGGCGCGGGTGTTGGGGCGCGGCGATTGCGGGTCGTTGGAGGTCGGCAAGCGCGCCGATCTGGCGATCTGGGATGTGTCGGGGATCGAGGGCGCGGGGTCGTGGGACCCTGTGGCCAGCCTGATCCTGTGCGGGCCTGCGCGGGTGCGCGATCTGTTTGTCGAGGGCCGCGCGGTGGTGCGTGGCGGTCAGATGGTGACGATTGATCTGGCGGCGGTGATTGCGCGGCAGAACCGGCTGGCGGCGCGGCTGGCGGGGTAACGCGCAGCTGCGACTCTGAGCCGGAAAATAGCTGAGAAATTTTCACGAAGCGTGAAATTCGGCGGCAAGCTGCTGTTGTGCGGCTAGGGCGTGTGGCGAAAGCTCTGCCTTGGAATGTATTGTGGCTGAATCGCCAGACCTAACTATGTAAATGAACAGCGTTTCTTTGCAGCTTGCTGGCGACGGTTTACAGCCCGGCCTGCTTGCGCTACGAAAAGCCATGATCACCCGGACCGCCTTTATTGCCCGTCCCCGACGCCAGCGCCGCCGCGCCTGACGTTTGATCCGCTTTGCCCTGCGTTTTGGGCATCTTCCGTTGACTTCCCCTCCTGTCCTTGGCTACGCCTAGGCTTCCTTCCGAAAGGCTGCATGCTATGATCACGCCCGTTCTGCCGACCTATAACCGCGCCCCCATCGCTTTCGTCAAAGGCGAAGGCTCCTGGCTGACGGCAGAGGATGGCAGCCGATACCTTGATCTGGGTGCGGGCATCGCGGTGAATGCGCTGGGCCATGCCAACCCGGCACTGGTGGCGGCGCTGACCGAACAGGCGGGCAAGCTGTGGCATGTCTCCAACCTCTACCGCATCCCCGAGCAGGAAAACCTGGCCGAGATGCTGGTGGAAAAGACCTTTGCCGATACGGTGTTCTTCACCAATTCCGGCACCGAAGCTGCTGAATTGGCGATCAAGATGGCGCGGAAGTATCATTACGACCGCGATCAGGCTGATCGGATCGAAATCATCGCCTTTGAAGGGGCCTTCCATGGCCGCTCCACCGGCGCCATTGCGGCGGCTGGGTCGGAAAAGATGGTCAAGGGTTTTGGCCCGCTGATGCCGGGGTTCCGGCAGTTGAAATGGGGCGATCACGATGCCATTCGCGCCGCCATTACCAACAAGACCTGCGCTGTGATCATTGAGCCGGTGCAGGGCGAGGGTGGCATCCGCGTGGTGCCGGATCAATGCCTGAAGGGTCTGCGCGATCTGTGCGATGAAACTGGCACGCTGCTGATTTTTGACGAGGTGCAATGTGGCATGGGCCGCACCGGCAAGCTGTTCGCGCATGAATGGGCGGGGGTCTATCCCGATATCATGATGGTCGCCAAGGGCATCGGCGGCGGTTTTCCATTGGGTGCGGTGCTGGCGACTGAGGCGGCGGCAAGCGGCATGGTCGCGGGCACGCATGGCTCCACCTATGGCGGCAACCCGCTGGGCTGTGCGGTGGGCGCTGCGGTGATGCAGATCGTCTCGGACGAGGCTTTTCTTGATGCGGTGTCGCAGAAAGCCGCGCAGTTCCGCCAGGGGCTGGAGGGGCTGGTCGCCTCGCATCCGTCGGTGTTTGAAGCAGTGCGCGGGCAGGGGCTGATCCTGGGTCTGAAGTGCAAGGCGTCTAACGTTGATGTGGTGAAGGCCGCCTATGCCGAACATCTGCTGACGGTGCCCGCCGCCGACAACGTGCTGCGGCTGTTGCCCGCGCTGAACATCGCGCAGGCTGATATTGCCGAAGCTCTGGCGCGGCTGGACCGCACCGCCGCCCGGATCGAGGCGGCCTGATGCGGCTGATCCATCCCAGCGCAGAGGCGGCGCATTGTGCGTCCCGACGAGTATCCGGCTGACCCTTTGGTCATCCTCTCTGCTCAAATATCCTACGGGGGTTTGGGGGTGTAAAACCCCCAACGCCTGCCACAAAGAGACGCTCCATGAAACATTTTCTCGATATTCACAAAACCGACGCCGCTGACTTGCGGGTGATGATCAACTCGGCGCATGCGATGAAGCAGGCGCGCAACAACCGCCCAAAGGGCACGCCGGATGATGACCAGCCGCTGGCCGGGCGCATGGTGGCGCTGATCTTTGAAAAACCATCGACCCGGACCCGGGTTTCTTTCGATGTCGGCGTGCGGCAGTTGGGCGGGCAGACCATGGTGCTGTCCGGCAAGGAAATGCAGTTGGGCCATGGCGAAACCATCGCCGATACCGCCCGCGTGCTGTCGCGCTATGTTGATCTGATCATGATCCGCACTTTTGAAGAAGCCACCCTGCTGGAGATGGCCGAACACGCCACGGTGCCGGTCATCAACGGGCTGACCAACCGCACGCATCCCTGTCAGATCATGGCCGATGTGATGACCTATGAAGAACATCGCGGCCCGATCGCGGGCAAAAAGGTGGTCTGGGCTGGCGACGGCAACAACGTCTGCGCCAGCTTTTTGCATGCGGCCGGGCAGTTCGGCTTTGATCTGACCTTTACCGGGCCGGAAACGCTGGACCCGGAGTCGAAATTCGTCAATTTCGCCCGCGACAAGGGGCGGCACATCGTGATTGAACGCGACCCGGCCAAGGCGGTGCAGGGGGCTGATCTGGTTGTCACCGATACCTGGGTGTCGATGCACGATCCCGAATCTGCCAAAGAGCGCCGCCACAACCAGCTGCGCGGCTATCAGGTCAACGAGGCGCTGATGGCCAAGGCGAAGCCGGATGCGCTGTTCATGCATTGCCTGCCCGCGCATCGCAACGACGAGGCCACCAGCGCCGTGATGGACGGCCCGCACTCGGTGATCTTCGATGAGGCTGAAAACCGGTTGCACGCGCAAAAGGCGGTGATGCGCTGGTGTCTGGGCGTCTGACGCCCGCGTTTGGGGGCGGTCTTCGTTGGACCGCCCACTTGCATTTCGTGCGGTTTGGCGGCTTGCTGCGGGAGAAATCGCTGGAAAGGCCAGGCCATGCAAAACCCCGTCCCGTTCTTCACCCATTCTCTGCACGCGCTGTCGAAGATCCTCGCCAAGGCCGAGGCTTATGCCCAGGCGAAAAGCCTCAAGCCCGAGGTGATCCCGCAATTGCGGCTGATCGCCGACATGCTGCCGTTGTGGCGGCAGGTGACGATTGCCTGTGATCACGCCAAGGGCGCGTCGGCGCGGTTGTCGGGGATGGAAGTGCCGAGCTTTGCCGACACCGAAACCACGCTGGCCGAATTGCAGGATCGTATCGCCAAGACCATCGCCTTTATCGCCACCGTGCCGCCCGCAGCCTTCGAGGGCGCGGAAAACCGCACCATCACCATCAAGGCAGGCGGGCGAGACCTGAGCTTTCCGGCGGTGCAGTATTACCACGGTTATGCGGTGCCGAATTTCTATTTCCACATGTCCACCGCCTATAACATCCTGCGCGCCAATGGTGTCGAGGTTGGCAAGACCGATTTTCTGGGGGCGTAAGTGGCAACTGCCTTGCTGGTGATCGACGTGCAGATGGCTTTCGTCGCGCGGCGGGATGCGGGGATGGCTTGGGGCAACCCTGTGGCGGACCGCTCGATTGCGACGCTGCTGGCGGCGTTTCGGGCGGAAAACCTGCCGGTGATCCATGTGCATCACCATGGCGTTGATCCGCGCGATGATTTCCATGCCGAGGCGGCGGGGGCGGTGGTGCAGCCCTGTGCGCAGCCGATGGCAGGGGAGCCGGTGTTCATCAAGCACGGCTCCAGCGGGTTTGTCGGCACGGGTTTGCGCCAGTATCTGACCGATCAGGGCATTTCCGGGCTGTTGATCGTTGGCGGGGCTGCGAATTACTGCGTGGAAAGCACGGCGCGGATGGCGGCGGATCTGGGCTATGCCACCACCGTTGTTGGTGATGCACTGATCAACTTCGCGCAAACCTTGCGCGGTGGCCGGGTTATGGCGGCGGCTGATGTGCTGGCGCTGACGCTGGCCAATCTGGAAGGCGAATTTGCCCATATCGCCGTAACCAACGAGATTTTGACCCAGATTGCGGCTTGAGAGAGCGGCGACCCGAAAGAAAACGCTCCGGGGGAGCGTTTTCCGGGACGTTGCGCATAAGGCCGAAGGCCGGTTGCACAAGGGCGTTCATGCCGCCTCTTACCCGATTTGTCGCGTGACAAATCGGGTAAGAGGCGGCTGGTCTCTCCGCCACAGTTCTTCCCGCCCTAAACCTTCTTCACCCCATCCGCCGCCGCCGTGCAGCCTGCCAGGGCGGTGACCAGCAACAACAGCAGTGCAAGGGCACCGTAGGTGAACCGAAATCCGATATGTTCGGCGATATAGCCGATGCTGGAAGGGGCCACCAGAATGCCCGCGTAGCCCACCATTGTCACGGTTGAAATCGCCGACCCCGCCGCCATGCCGGGGTGGTTTCCGGCGGCAGAAAACATGATCGGCACCATGTTGGCGATGCCCAATCCGGCGAAGGCAAAGCTGGCTATTGCGATGAAGTCGGTGGGGGCCACTGCGCCGCCCATCATGCCAGCGGCTGAGACAAGCCCCGAGATTTGCAGGGTTTTCACCGCGCCAAAGCGGTTGCGCAACCGATCCCCGGCAAAGCAGGCGAAGGCCAGACCGGACACGAACAGGCCCGAGCCGAGTTCTTTCGACAGATAGATCGCCGCCCAATCCAGCACCGCGCCTTCCGGCACCATCGAAAACAGCGCCATGAAGCCCAGAATCCACAGCGCAGCATCGCGCGGGAACATCGCATGCGGGGCGGGCGGGGCCTCGGCGGGGTGGGGGGCGTCGGCGATCAGCCTAGGGGCTGCCAGCAGCACGGTCAGCAGCGCAATCGCGGCGACGCCGAAGGCCTGCACCTCTGCCCCCCATTGCGCGATGACAAAGCTGCCCGCGATGCCGCCGACAAAGCCGCCAAGGCTCCAGAAGCCGTGGCTTGAGGACATGATCGCGCGGCCAAGGCGGCGTTCGACCTCGACTGCGTTGGCGTTCATCGACACATCCATGCAGCCGATCAGCCCGCCCATCAGCGCCATCGCTGGCGCGACCAGCCACAGGCTGGGCGACAGCACCACCAAGGGCAGCGTCGGCACGGTGGCCAAGGCAAAGGTCCGCAGCACCGTGCGCGAGCCGTAAGCCGCGATCAACCGCCCGGCGAACAGCATCGCGCCGACCGCGCCGATGCCCAGCACGAGGATCAGCAGGCCCAGCGTGGTTTCGGAAATCTGATGGCGCGGCAACAGCAGCGGAATTTGCGGCGCCCAGGCCCCCATGATGAAGCCGTTGGTGGCAAACATCGCCGCCACCGCCCACCGCCCGACGCGTGCCTGATCCATGAAACCCCTCCTGTTTGCGCAAACAGGCTTAAGGTTTCGCGCCGGGAAGGAAAAGGCCCGACGGATGCACCTTTTGTTGCAACTGTTTCAGCCGCGCGCAAACCGCCATTCGGTGACTTGCTGCAAAGTCTCGCCCGCAGCCAGCGTGATCGGCGGAAAGCCGGGGTGGTTCGGCGCATCCGGCCAGCGCTGCGCCTCGATGGCGATGGCCTTGAAGTGATCTTGCCTACAATCATAAACCTGCACCGCGGGTTCGGTGGTGGCCACGGTCAACATCAGGCCAGAGCGGCCCTGCAGCACCAGCACATCGCGCAGCGGGCTTGGCGTAGTGCTTAAACAAAAGCAATTATCCAGATCGGGATTTTGCGGTGAAACGGCTTTGATCTTGCGGAAATCCAACATTCCGCTGACGGGGCGGATTTCGCCGGTCGGGGTGAAATCGGGCGTGGTCGGCAGGTAGCTATCGGCGCTGATTTGCAGGCTGTGACCGCTGAAATCGGCGCTGCCGTCCAGATTCCAATAGCTGTGGTTGGTGGCGTTCAGCAGCGTGTCGGCATCTGTGGTGCTGGTGATGGTCAGGCGCAGGCTGGCCGGGGCGGTCAGTTGAAACAGCGCCTCGATCCGGCGATTGCCAGGAAAACCGCCCTCGCCATCGGCCAGGTCAAGCGCCAGCAGGCAGTCGGTTTCACTGGCGCGCACCACGTTCCACACTTTCAGATGCGTGCCAGCAGCCCCCGAGTGCAGGCAGTGGGTGCCGTTGAAATTTGCCTCCAGCGTCAGGGTCCGGTCGCCTAAGGGGGCGCGGGCGTTGGTCAGCCGGTTCACCACCGGCGCGATGATGGACCCGTGATAGCGCAAATCGCCTTCGTAATCGGCAAGGTTCTCCGACCCCAGCGTCAGATCATGCAGCACGCCCGCCAGCCGCACCGACTGTACCACGGCCCCCCATGTCAGGATTGCCACCTGCAAATCACCGTTCTGCAGGGTGATCTTTTCCACCGCCTGCCCAGAAGCCGTTGTGCCGAAATGCGCCATCTTGTCCCCCTTGGTTGCGGCGATGAGGACCTATCGCCGCGCCCGCGTCAAGACTGACATGTCAGTTTTGCAGGCAATCCGTCAGGGTGTTGGCAAGCTTGCGCATCAGCGCGTCATAAGCATCGGGGCCGAAATCCAGCGACGATCCGACCGGGTCGAGCGCCGCGCCCAGTTTCACGCTGCTGCCTGCCATCACCTGCTCCAGTAGGGCCGGATCGTGCTGAATTTCCGGGAAGGCGCAGGTGTAGTTGCCCGCCTGCATTTCGGCCTGCAGTGTGGTCAGCCGCGCCGCTCCGGGGACAGAGGCATCGCCCAAAGCCAGCGATCCGGCCTGTGCCAGCCCGTAGTGCTTGGTAAAATAACCGTAGGCGGCGTGAAAGCTGACAAAGGCCTTGCCTTGCAGCGGGGTCAGTTGCGCCGAAATTTCGGCGTCCATCGCCTTGATCCGCGCCTTGGTGGTGGTGGCATTGGCGCTGTAGGCGGTGGCGTTTTCCGGGTCTTGCCGGGCCAACTCGGCGGCGATCAGATCGGCCCAATGCACGGCATTGACCGGGTTCATCCAGACATGCGGGTCGGCACCTTCATGGTCATGCTCGGCCTCTGGCTGGTCATATTCATCAGCGTTGTGATCGGCGTGGCCTGCGTGGCCGCCGTGGTCCAGCGCGTAAGGCTGGGTCTTGGTGCCGGGCGCATCCATCAGGGTCAGCGAGGCGGCGGGGCTTTCGGCCAGCGCCCGTTCCAGCCACGGCGTCAGCACCGGGCTGACCCAGATTACCGTATCGGCATCGGCAATGGCCTGCATCTGGCTGGGGCGCAGTTGGAAATCATGCTCGTCCGCACCCTTTTCCAGCAGCAGGGTCGGACTGCCCAGATCGCCCATCACCTGCGCCACCAGCGCGTGAACCGGCGGGATGTCGGTGACGACCTGCGGCACTTCCGCGAGGGCGGCAAGTGGCAGGCTGGCAAGGGCGAGCGATATGATATAACGCATGGATGGGGTCTTTCGTTTGGCGACGAGGGGCGTTATGAATGTGATAGTATAACATGTCAAGAGGCGCGCATGGCCCATCTTCATCCTGATGCCTGCCCCGGTTGCGATGCGCCGGATCTGGCCTTTGCCGTGCATGACCACGCGCATTGCGCGAGCGATGCCTTGGCGCGGGCCGAGGCTTTGGTGGCTGAAAAGGGCCTGCGGCTGACCCCGGTGCGTCGCCGGGTGCTGGAGATTTTGCTGGAAGCCCATCGCGCGTTAGGGGCCTATGATGTGCTGACAAGACTGGCCGCCGAAGGCTTTGGCAACCAGCCGCCCGTCGCCTATCGCGCGCTGGATTTTCTGGAAGAACAAGGGCTTGCGCACCGCATTCGTCGGCTGAACGCCTTTACCGCCTGCATGCATCCGGGCGAGACCCATGCGCCGGCCTTCCTGATCTGTCGCGGCTGCGATGCGGTGGCCGAAGCCCCCGCCGCGCCGGTGCTGGTGGCGCTGGAGGCCGCCGCCGCCGATACCGGCTTTGTCATCGAGCGCAGCAATATCGAGGCTCTGGGCCTGTGCCCGGCCTGTCAGGCGGCCGCATGAGCCTGATTTCGGCGCAAAACCTGTCGGTGCGGTTCAATGGCGAAGATGTGCTGTCGGGCATCTCGATGGCGATAGAGCCTGGCGAGATCGTGACCATCCTTGGCCCGAACGGGTCGGGCAAATCGACGCTGCTGCGGGCGTTGCTGGGGATTTTGCCGCTGTCCTCGGGGGCGGTGGCGCGTGCGCCGGGGCTGCGGCTGGGCTATGTGCCGCAAAAGCTGAGCGTGGATCGCAGCATGCCGATGACGGTGCGGCGGTTCCTGTCGCTGCCCAAACGGGTCGGTGATGCGGAAGCCACGGCGGCGCTTGCGCGGGTCGGGCTGCCCGGACTGGAGACCCGGCAGATGGCGGCGCTGTCGGGCGGGCAGTTTCAACGCGTGCTGCTGGCGCGGGCGCTGCTGTCTGCGCCGCAACTGCTGATCCTCGACGAGCCGACACAAGGGCTGGACCAACCCGGCGAGGCGGCGTTCTACCGGCTGATCGAAGAGGTGCGACGCGAAACCGGCGCAGCGGTGCTGATGGTCAGTCATGATCTGCATGTGGTGATGGCGGCCAGCGACCGGGTGATCTGCCTGAACGGCCATATCTGCTGCCAAGGCTCGCCGCGGGTGGTGTCGAATGCGCCGGAATATCGCGCGCTGTTCGGGCTTGGCACGCAGGGCGCGCTGGCGCTGTATCAGCACCAACACGACCATAGCCACGACCATGATCACGGCCATGGCCACGACGATACACATCCGCATAGCCACGACCATAACGGGCGCACCCATGCTTGATGATTTTCTGATCCGTGCCGCGTTGGCGGGGGTGGGCCTGGCGCTGGCCACCGGGCCGCTGGGGTCTTTCGTGATCTGGCGGCGGATGGCCTATTTCGGCGATGCCACCAGCCATGCAGCGATTTTGGGCGTGGCCCTGGCGCTGGCGCTGCATGTGCCGATTGCGGCGGGCACGCTGATCGTCGCGCTGGCGATGGCGGCGACGGTATCGACGCTGGCGGCGAAGGGCTGGGCGATGGATACCACGTTGGGGGTGCTGGCGCATGCGGCGCTGGCCTTTGGTCTGGTGGCGATTTCCTATGTGCCGGGGGTGCGGTCAGACCTGTCGGCCTATCTGTTCGGCGATATTCTGGCGGTGTCGCGGCTTGATCTGGCGTTCATCTGGGGCGGGGCTGCGTTGGTGCTGGTGCTGCTGGTCTGGCGCTGGCAGGCGCTGCTGACCTCGACCTTGAACGAGGATCTGGCCTTTGCCTCGGGGCTGAACCCGAACCGCGAACGGCTGGTGCTGACGCTGGCTTTGGCTTTGGTGGTGGCGGTGGCCCTGAAGATCGTGGGGGCCTTGTTGATTGCGGCGATGCTGATCATCCCGGCGGCGGCGGCGCGCGGGTTGGCGCGCACGCCCGAAGCGATGGCGATCTATGCGACGGCGTTCGGCGCGCTGGCCAGCTTTGCCGGGCTACGCTTGTCGCTGTGGCAAGACACCCCGGCTGGCCCGTCGATCGTGACGGCGGCAGCCGTGATCTTTGCGCTGGTGGCGGTGTTTGGCCGGGTGCTGCGGCGCTGATCGTTGCGACCACGATTTTCCCCGAAAATCGTCTGCCCTGCGGTGAGCCATGCCGCTTTTCGGCGCTCATGTCGTTTTTATCTCTCGAATGTCGGCTGCCCTTGCCCGTGAGGCTGCGGTTCGGGCACATATGGGTGCAAATTCCCTTCGGAGACTCCCCATGAAGACTCATGTCAAAGCGCTTGTTGTTGGCGGTGGCGCTGTCGGCAACGGCATTGCCTATCACCTTGCCAAGGCAGGTTGGGATACCATGCTGGTGGAGCGCGACGAGCTGACCAGCGGTTCGACCTGGCATGCGGCCGGCCTGTTGCCGCTGTTCAACATGAGCTTCGCCACCACCCATATCCACAAATACTCGGTGGATTTCTACAAGAGCCTGGAGGCTGAAACCGGCCTGAACGCAGGCTTTGCCGTGGTGGGCAACCTGCGGATGGCGCAGCGGCAGGAACGCATGGATGAATACATGCTGTATTCCTCGGTCGCGGAAACCGCCGGGGTTTACCATGAATTCCTGTCGCCGAAAGAGATGAAAGACCGCTGGCCGCTGCTGCGCACCGATGATCTGATTGGCGCGCTCTATCACCCGCAGGATGGCTACATCAACCCGGCGGACGTGACGCAAGCGATGGCCAAGGGCGCGCGCCAGCACGGTGCAACCATTGAACGCAAAATACAGGTCGATGGTTACAAGTGGACCGGGTCAGAATGGATCGTGTCTTGCACCCGTATGGTGGACAAGGGCGGCAACCTTGTCGCGTCCGAGGAAAAGTTTGAAATTCGCGCCGAACATGTGGTGACGGCAACCGGCAACCACGCGCAGCGCACCGCGCGACTGCTTGGCATCAAGATTCCGGCGATCCCGGTGGAACACCAGTTCATCGTCACCGAGCCCGATCCGATGCTGGTCGAATACCGCAAGACCAACCCCGAACACCCGGTGCTGCGCGATGCCGATGCCAAGTGGTATGTCCGTGAAGAACGTGGCGGCTGGATCCTTGGCCCCTATGAAAAAGGCGCTCCGGCCCGGTTTGAATACAGCGTTCCCGACAGCTTCCGCGCCGATCTGTTCCCGCTGAACCTTGAGCGGATCGAGGCGGAATACATGTCGATGCTGCACCGCCTGCCGTCGTCGGAAACCGTTGGTCTGAAAGACGATTTCAACGGCCCGATCTGCTATACGCCAGATGGCAACCCGCTGGTTGGCCCGGTTCCCGGCCTGCGCAACATGTGGATCGCGGAAGGCTTCTCGTTCGGCATCACCGCTGCGGGCGGCACCGGCTATTATCTGGCGCAGTTGATGGTGAATGGCGAAGCCGAGATCGATATGGCCTCGCTCGACCCGCGCCGCTATGGCAACTGGATGACCACCGAATATGCCGCGCGCAAGAATGAGGAATGCTACGATCACGTCTTCATCCTGCACCACCCGGATGAAGAGCGCGAAGCGGCGCGTCCGCTGCGCACCGCCCCGGTTTATGACCGCCAAAAGGCGCTGGGCGCGCAGTTTGGGCAAGTGAACGGCTGGGAACGTCCGATCTATTACGGTCCGCTGAACGCGCCGGAAGATTTCGACCACAACTCCCGCAGTTTCCGCCGTGGCGGCTGGTGGCAATATGCGGTGGACGAGGCCAAGGCCATTCGGGAAACCGCTGGATTGATTGACGCCACCGCGTTCACCAAGCACGTCGTCAAAGGCCCCGGTGCGACGGCGTTCCTTGATTGGTTCACCTGCAATGCGCTGCCGAAGGTCGGCCGGATCAACCTGACCTATGCGCTGACGCCTACGGGCACGACGCGGACGGAATATACCATCGTCCGCAACGGGCAGGATGATTACTATCTGGTGTCGGCAGGCGCGTGGACGGCTTACGATGCCGATTATCTGCGCAAATGTGCGGAAGATAAGGCACCCGAGTTCGGCTATATCGAGATCCATGACGTCACCACCCAGTGGGGCGTGTTTGCGATTGCCGGGCCGAATTCGCGCAAGATTTTGGCCGAGATCATCAAGGATGAGTTCCCGGAAACCGCGTTGTCGAACAAGCGCTTCCCGTGGCTGTCGGCGCGGCGGATTGAATTGGGGATGTGCCCGGTCAATGCGATCCGGGTGGCCTATACTGGCGAGTTGGGTTGGGAACTGCATCATCCGATCGAAATGCAGCGCTACCTTTGGGACCTGCTGCTGAAGGCGGGCGAAAAGCACGGGATGAAGCTGGTCGGCGCTCGGGCGCAAAACTGGCTGCGGCAGGAGAAATCTTACCGGGCGTTCGGCAACGAGTTGGGCCGCGACGCCACGCCGCTGGAAGCCGCGCTGGATCGGTTTGTCGATCTGAGCAAGGATTTCCAGGGCAAGCAGGCAATGCTGGATGTCGGTATCCGGTCGAAATGCTGCACGCTGCTGATCGACGGGCCGGGTGACACCGATCCGTGGGGCAAGGAAGCGCTGGTTCTGAATGGCGAGAAGATCGGTCGTTTGACGTCTGGCGGCTATTCGGTGGCCTTCGGCAAGCAGATCGGCATGGGCTATGTGCGGCCTGATCTGGCGGTGGTCGGCACGAAGCTGCAGGTGCGGATGAACCGCGAATTGTGGGATTGCGTGGTGGTGGAAGACAGCCCGTTCGATCCGTCAAACGCGCGTATTCGGGTGGATGGCTGAGCCTGTCCACGCGTGGACCGCTTGAGGAAGTGTGTTAAATCAGACGCTTGATAAGAAGTGTTCAGGCTTTGTCAAGAAATGGCGCAGGCGGCGGGGGAACTTGCCGCCTGTTTGCTTTTGAGCGCAGGACGGGGGTTTTGCACCCCCGCGCCTCACGTCGTTCGGCTCCCCCGCAGGATATTTGTGCAGAGAGGATGACAATTTTAGTCAAATTTGCCGCAACAACCTGCAACGCGTGCCGCCTGCTTCGCTGGAAGTCGCAAGCGAAGCAGGGCTGTCGTGCGTCAGGTGCACGCGAACCGTCTTAGGTGTTCATCCCGAAATCATCGACGGTGACATTCCCGTCGCCGTTGCGATCCATTTTGGCGAACCAGTCGGCGGTTTTGGCCATGAATTCATCGCGGCTGACCAGACCGTCGCCGTCGGTGTCGTTGAAGGCGCGCATCATGCCTGCCTCTTCGGGGTTTCGTTCATCATGCCCTGACCGTTGCCCTGACCCATGCCGCCGTTGCCGCCCTGACCGTGACCCTTGCCTTTACCCTGGCCCGCCCCGTTACCCTGGCCCGTGCCTTTACCCTGGCCGGTGCCTTGACCCATGCCGGCCATGTCTTGTTGCATGCCTGCCTGATCGGCGGCGCGGGCTTCGTCGAAGCTGTTATATTCGCTGGCGGAAAGTTTGCCGTCTTCGTCGGCATCAAAGGCGGTAAAAATATCGCCGCGCTTCTCGGTGGCTTCGGCCAGCGTGACGATGCCGTCGTCGTCGCGATCCCAATTGGTGATGAAATGCGCGCCGTGGCCAGCTTGCGCAAAGGCGGCAGAGCCAGAGAGCAGCAGCGCGGCAGTCAGCAGGGGCAGGGTCTTCATCGTCATATCCTTGAATCTGAATGTTTGCATATGACTGATACGCCGGGGTGACCGGCTTTCCGTCGCGGGGCGCGAAAGATTTTTGCAGCGCAGGCGACTTTACTGGCTGCGGGCTGAAAGCCAGTTGGCCCAAGCCGCGTGCGATCCGGCGAAGGTGTTCAGATCGACATTGCCCTTGATGCCGTCAATTCGGCCGGTGGAACTGTATTGCCAAAAGCTCCACGCTTGCCCGCCGTACAGGTCATGCGGGTGGGCGGCGACCGAGCGCAGCCAGAATTCGGTGCCTTGCAGCCGCCACAGCTGATTGTCCTCGAAAAAGTCGATGGCGGTATAGAGGATCGGGCGCTGGCCGTAATGCGCGGCGAGGGCGTTGAGGAAGATCTGCGCCTCGGAGCGGATATGGTCAGCGGAGTGGCGGGTGCGGCAGGTGGGCGAGGTCGGCGTCCATTCCATGTCCAGCACGGGGGGGAGCGCGCCGGGTTCACGCGGCACATGGGCGATGAACCAGCGGGCTTGTTCGATGGCGGGGCGGCAGTGGTAGAAGAAATGGTAGGCACCGCGCGGCACGCCTGCGGCGGCGGCCCCTTGCCAATGGGCGCGGAACAGTGGGTCGGCGGCGTCACCGCCCTCGGTCGCCTTGATGAAGGCGAAGTTGACGCCATTGGCGCGGGCGGTGGGCCAATCGACAGCGGTTTGAAATTTCGACAGGTCGATGCCGTGGACGGGGTGATCGGCGGGGCTGACGCGGCCGAAATCCTGCGCATCGCTGTCGGCAAAATTGGCCGGGCGCGGCGCGGAGGAGGTGGCGCTGTGCAGCACCGGCGCTGCGCGGGGGGCGCAGGCGGCAAGGGCAAGGGCGAGGATCAGCAGGGCGCGCATCCAGCCATGCTGTCACGGAAGCGCGCGGCTGTCAGCCGGGGGATTTCCGCAGTCGGCGGGAATCCCCGGTTGGCGGCGCGTGTGGCTCAGGCGGCGGGTGCAGTCATCTCATCCCATGCGGCAAGGGCGTGGGCGGCATACATCATCGCCGGGCCGCCGCCCATCTGCACGCACATCGCCAGCACCGAGCCGAGTTCTTCACGGCTGCAGCCGACCTTGATCAGCGCCTCGATATGCAGGGTGATGCAGGGTTCGCAGCGCTGGGTGATGGCGATGGCGAGGGCGATATATTCGCGCGATTTCTTGTCGAGCGCGCCGTCTGTCATCGCCCCTGCGGATAGCGCCGAGAAGCCCTTGGCGGTTTCGGGGTTCAGCTTGTGCATCGCGCGGAGTTCGTTGCGGATGGTGGTGTTGGTGTCTTTGTAGCTCATGGTCGGCTCCTTTTTCGCATGGATCGCACGGGCGCGGGTTGTGCGCCTTGATCTGCATCAAGTCACATTCTAAGTTATGAATATGATTTGCGGGCAATCAGCATGAGGTTGTTGGCGGGCATCGGTTCGACATCAATGGTCAGGCCGTGGCCGGAAAGTGCGGCGGTGATCTGGCCGAGGTCTTTGTAGCCGATGTTGGGGTCTTGGGCTTGCAGGCTGGCGTGGAAGGCGGCGTCACCCGGCGAGGTGGGCTGGCCGTCGCGCAGAAAGGGGCCGTAGAGGAAGGCCACGCCGCCGGGGGCAAGGGCAAGGCTGATTTCATGCAGCAGGGTGGCGGCGCTGGGGATCAGGTGCAGCAGGTTGACCAGCAGGATGGCGTTTTGCGCCGGGAAGCGGGCGTGCCAATCGGGGCGGGTGGCGTCGAGGATCTGTGGCGGCAGGATGCTGGGGATAGCGCGGGTCCAAGCGGTGATCGATGTCAGGTTGGCCGGGGCGATATCTGTGGGTTGCCAGAGGGTTGCAGGGAAGGCGGGGGCGATCTGGGCGGCGTGATAGCCGGAGCCGGAGGCGATCTCCAAGAGCCGCCCTGCTGGCATATGGGGGCGCAGGGCGGTCAGGATGGCAGGGGCGTTGCGCTGGGCCGAGGGGGTGTGGCGGCGGCCCTGCGTATCGGTTTTGGCACCGCTGTCGGGCAGGCGCAGGGTCATCCGAAGCGGGCGGGTGACAGGGCTGCGAGCAGGCTTTCCGAGGCTTGCGGGGCTTGGCCGGTGATCAGATCGGCGGCAAGCTGGCTGGCGGCGGGGCAGGATTGGAAGCCGTAGCCGCCTTGGCCCGCCAGCCAGAAAAAGCTGGGGTCTTCTGCGTCTGCGCCGATGACGAGAACGCGGTCGGGCGAGAAGGTGCGCAGGCCGGCCCAGTTGGAGATCAGCCGGGTGACGGGTTCGGTGACGAATTCCTCATAGCGGGCGAGGCCCTCGGCCAGCACCATGTCGTCGGCCCAGGCGTCGTGCGGTTCGACCGGGTCTTCTTCGGCGGGCGAGACGATCAGCGCGCCTGCGTCGGGCTTGGCATACCAGGTTTCGCCGCAGCCGAACATCATCGGCCAATGGGTGACATCATGGCCGCCCGGCGCGGGGATGCGGGCCATGGAGCGGCGATTTGGCTGGAATCCCAAAGGCTTGATGCCCGCCATTTGCGCGATGGGGTCAACCCAGGCCCCGGCGGCGTTGATCAGGATCGCGCCAGTGTAATCGCCTGTGGCGGTGGTGACGCGCCAGCCGGTGGCGGTTTTCTGAATGCTTTGGGCGCGGGCGTTCAGGTGGAATTCTGCACCATTGGCCTTGGCTTCGCGGGCGAAGCCCTGCAGCAGAAGATCGGTGTCGATGTCCCAGGCGTGATCGGCGCGGGCGGCGCGGGTGACGCTTTCGGGGTTCAGGATCGGCACGATGGCGCGGGCGTCATCGACGCTGATTTCCGGCAGCTCCATATCGGCAATGTCATGTTCAAACGCGGCGTCTTCGCCCGCGCGGCCCAGAATCATCAGACCGCGCGGCGACAGCAGGTTGGGCATGGCGCGGAAGAAATCGCCCGAGGCCAGCGACAGTTCCACCACGGGTGCGAGGCCATAGCGCGGTTCATAAAGTGCGGCGGAACGGCCCGAGGCGTGGTGGGCGAGGTTGGTTTCCGCCTCCAGCAGGGTGACTTTGCCATGATGCGACAGCCGCGCTGCCGCCGAAACCCCGGCAATGCCGCCGCCGATGATCAGGAAATCCGCACCCATGTCTGTCCGCCCCTTGGTCCTTCAGTTGCGGCGATTGGTTGGTATTTGCAGGCGAAACGCAAGAGGGCCTTGGCAGAATGGCGCGCGGGATCGGGCGATTTGTAGGGATCAGGCCTCATCCAGCCGGTCTGTTGCCGGTGGCGGTTTCGGCGACAGCGCGCTGATGCGGGCGTAGAGATCGGCTGGCAAGGCGAAGGTTGCTGCGGCCAGCGAGGGATGCAGCTGATCAAGGTTGCGGGCGGAAATGATCGGCACCGGATGGCTGGGATGGGCCATCACCCAAGCGACGGCGAGCGTGGCGGGGTGCATCTGGTACTGCGTCGCCAGATCCGCCAGCGCGCGGGCGGTTTCGTGCATGGTTTCAGGCGCGTAGCGGGTGGCGTAGCGGCTGTCTTCGGTCAACCGCCCGGCGCTGCCTTGGGTGTATTTGCCCGACAGCAGCCCTGCGCCCAAGGGCGAGTAGGTGAAGGCGGCAATGCCCTGATCGGCGGCCATTGGCAGCAGCTCCACCTCGGCCTGACGTTTGACGAGGCTATACATCGGCTGAATTGCGGCGATGCAAGTGCCAAGGCCGTGCGCGATGGCCTGCGCCTTCATCACCTGCCACGCGGCGAAATTGGACAGGCCGATGTGGCGGACAAGGCCGCGCGCCTGCAGGTCGGCGAAGGTTTCCAGCGTGTCTTGCAGCGGGGTTTCGGGGTCGAACCGATGCAGATAGAGCAGATCGACGCTGTCCATTTGCAGGCGTTTGCGGCTGGCGTCGAATTGCGCCAGCAGGTTGGCCCGGCCCGCGCCGCCGTGATAGCCGACCTTGGTGGCGATAAACAGATCGTGGCCGCGCGCGAACTGGCCAAGCAGGGTTTCCGAAGCCCCATCGCTATAGCCGCAGGCGGTGTCGAAATGCCGGATGCCCGCGGCAAGGCAGGCCTCGAACATCGCGCGGGACGCGGTGGCGTCGGCAGCACCGCCGAATTGCATGCGGCCGAAGGCGAAGCGGGGTTGGGTGATCTGGATCATGGCGACAAGCTGCCATGGTCGGGCGGCAAGGGGAAGGGGGGCGATGCGATGCCCGGCAGGGAAAAGGCCCGCGCGGGGGCGGGCCTTTGTGGTTTCAGCAAAGCGCAGACATTACTGCGGAATGTCGCCTTCGATGCCTTCGACGTAGAAGTTCATCCCAGCCAGCGTGCCATCATCGGCCTTTTCGCCTTCGGCCAGCCAAGCCGAGCCGTCTTGCTTGTTCAGCGGGCCGGTGAACGGGTGATACGATCCGTCGCCGATCGAGGCGGCCAGCGCCTCGGCTTCGGCTTTCACTTCGGCGGGAACAGCCTCGGTGATGTCGCCGATTTTCACTTCACCGCCACCGATGCCAGCCCAGGTGTCTTTTTGCTCATAGGTGCCATCCAGCAGGGCGCCTACGCGCTCGACGTAGTAGGGACCCCAGTTGTCGATGATCGCGGACACACGCGGGCTGGGTTTGTATTCTGCCATATCCGAGGCCTGACCAAAGCCGATCACGCCGGGAGTTTTGGCGGCTTCGGCCAAGGGTGCGGTGGAATCGGTGTGTTGCAGTATCACATCAACGCCCTGCTCGATCAGCGCCTTGGCAGCGTCTGCCTCTTTCGCGGGGTCAAACCAGGTGTAGGCCCAGACCACCGACATGGTGACGTTCGGGTTGACCTTTTTGGCGTGGATGAACGACGCGTTGATGCCCTGGATCACTTCCGGGATCGGGAACGAGCCGATGTAGCCGATCTTGTTGGATTTGGTCATCCGGCCCGCGATGGTGCCGGTGACAGCGCGGCCTTCGTAGAAGCGGGCGTTGTAGGTGGAGACGTTGGCGCTGTCGCGTTTGTAGCCGGTGGCGTGTTCAAACTTCACGTCTGGAAACTTGGCGGCGACGGCGTTGGTCGGGTCCATGTAGCCAAAAGAGGTGGTGAAGATGATCTTGCAGCCACCCAGCGCCATCTGGGTCAGCACGCGTTCGGCGTCGGCGCCTTCGGGCACGTTTTCTTGATAGGTGGAGGCGTCAACCTTGTCGCCAAAGGCCTTGATCACGTCCAGACGGCCCTGATCATGTTGGAAGGTCCAGCCGCCATCGCCGATCGGGCCGACATAGACCCAGCACGCCTTGAGCGCGTCTTGCGCGCTGGCGGCCCCGGCGAAAGCAAGGCCGAGGCCAAGTGCCGCGGTGGCCAGAAGGGTTCTTTTCAGCATTCTTTGTCTCCCGTTGCTGGGGCCTTGCGCCCCGGTTGATTTTGGCCCGCTTAGCGCGTGGCGTGGAAATTCTGGCCCAAAGCGGCAGGCGCATTCAGCGTCCGGCCTTTACCAGAGGACATGATAACCAGCACAAGAATGGTTATCAGATATGGTGACATCGACAAGTATTCGACCGGGATCGACGACCCCGCTGCCTGAAGATTCAGCTGCAACACCGTGATGCCGCCAAAAAGATAAGCACCGATTAACACGCGCCACGGTTTCCAGCTGGCAAAGACCACGATGGCCAGCGCGATCCAGCCTGCGCCTGCGGTGATGCCATCGGTCCATTGCGGCACGCGGATCAGGCTTATGTAGGCGCCGCCCATGCCCGCCATAGCACCCCCGAACAGGATGCAGGCAAGCCGGATGCGGTTTACCTTGTAGCCAAGCGCGTGGGCGGCGTCGTGGTTTTCGCCAACGGCGCGGATGATCAGGCCGGTGCGGGTGTATTTCAGCACATACCAGGTGGCGGCGATGATCAGGATGGAAAAGTAGACCACCCAATCATGGCTGAACAGGATGCGGCCAAGGCCAGGGATATCGCGCAACGGGCCGAAGGGGACGGCGGCGGTCAAGGGCGGTTTGATGCCGTTGTAGCCTTGCCCCATCAGCGACGACAGGCCCAGCCCGAACAGGGTCAGCGCAAGGCCGGTGGCGACCTGATTGGCCAAAAGGCTTTGGGTCAGCACGGCGAAGATCAGCGCCAGTGCCGCCCCGCCCGCAGCCCCGCCTGCAAAGCCCAGCAGCGGGCTGCCGGTGGTTACGGCGGTGATGAAGCCGCAGATCGCGCCGATGATCATCATGCCTTCGACGCCAAGGTTCAGCACGCCAGATTTCTCCACCACCAGCTCGCCCAGCGCGGCCAGCATGATCGGCACCGAGGCCACCATCAGCGAGGCGATCAGCACGGCCGGGTTGATTGCTCCGAACATCAGGCGGTTCCCTTCATCGACATGCGGACGCGGTAGTTGGACAACACATCTACCGCCAGCAGGAAGAACAGCAGCATGCCTTGGAAGGCCTGAATCGCAGCCGAGGGCAGGCCGAGGTTGGTCGAGGCCATTTCGCCGCCGATATAGGTCAGCGCCATCAACAGGCCCGCCAGCAGGATGCCAAGCGGGTTCAGCCGACCAAGGAAGGCGACGATGATGGCGGTAAAGCCGTAGCCGGTGTTGAAATCAATGCTGATCTGGCCTGCGGGACCAGTGACCTCGAACAGGCCGGCAAGCCCGGCCAGCGCGCCGGAAATGCCCATGCACAGCACCACCAGCGCGGTCGGGTTGACGCCGTGAAAGCGGGCGGCGCGGGGGGCCTGACCCGACAGCTTGATCTGAAAGCCAAGCAGGTGCTTTTGCAGCAGGACATAGGCGGCGATGACGGTGATGAAGGCCGCGACAACGCCCCAGTGCATGCCGGTGCCTGCGATCAGCTCGGGGTTGGAGGCGGCGGGGTAGCTGTTGAAATTGCGGCTGCCGGGAAAGCCTGCGCCCTCGGGGTTGCGCAGGAACCCCAGTGCCGCCATCGCAAGGATGGATTGCGCGACATAGACCAGCATCAGCGAGACAAGGATTTCGTTGGTGTTGAAGCGGGTTTTCAGGATCGCCGGGATCATCGCCCAGACCCAGCCGCCGAAGGCTCCGGCTGCGATCATCACCGGGTAGATCAGCCGGTTTTCGGTGGGAAACACCGCAAGGCCGACCGATGCGCCAAAGATCGCGCCCATGATATACTGGCCTTCTGCGCCGATGTTCCAGATCCCGGCGCGAAAGCCCAGCGACAGGCCGACGGCAATCAGGATCAGCGGCCCGGCCTTGACCAGCAATTGCCCGCGCAGATACCAGGCGAATTCGCCAAACAGCGGGTCCCAGAAGATGGTGCGGATCACCTCGAACGGGTTCTTGCCAAGGACGCCGAACATCAGCCCGCCCGCCAGCATGGTCAGGATCACTGCGACAACCGGGGTTGCCCCTGTCCAGAACCGCGACGGGGTGGGGCGTTTTTCAAGCCGGAACATGCGCGGTCTCCATGCCGTGGGCACCGCCCATCATCAAACCAATCTGATCAATCGTCAGCCCCTTGACCGGGCGCGGCGCGGTCAGCCGCCCGGCGTTCAGCACCGCGAAACTGTCGGAAATTTCCAGCAGTTCATCCAGATCCTGACTGATCACCACCACGGCGGCACCTTCGGTGGCGCGGTCAAGGATCGCCTGACGAATGGCGGCGGCGGCGGCGGCATCGACGCCCCATGTCGGCTGGTTGATCACGATGACATCGGGGGATTGCGACAGCTCGCGGCCAATGACGAATTTTTGCAGGTTGCCGCCCGACAGCGCGCGGGCCGCGACATGGCTGCCGGGGGTGCGCACGTCATAGGCCTTGATGATGCGGTCGGCAAAATCGCGGGTGGCGGCCCAGTCGATGAAGCCGTGCCTGGTCAGGCCCTTGCGGACGGCTCCGGTCAGAAAGGCATTTTCGACCAAGGACATATCGGGGGCTGCGGCATGGCCAAGCCGGTCTTCGGGGGCCATCACAAACCCGATGCGGCGGCGGTCGTTGGGGCCAAGCGGGCCGACGGAAACCCCGGTGGCCTTGACCATGCCTTCGGCGGTTCTGATTTCGCCCGACAGCGCCAGCAACAGCTCGTCCTGGCCGTTGCCCGCGACGCCTGCGATGCCCAGCACCTCGCCGCGCTGGACGGTGAAGCTGACGGCTTTCAGCGCGGTTCCGAACGGGATCGGGCTTTCGACGCTGAGGTTGGTGATTTCCAGTGCGGGGTGGTTGTCGCCCCAGTCTTTCTTTGCGCCGCGTTCGGGCGGGGTCAGCACCGCGCCCACCATCATCTCGGCCATCTCGCGCGCGGTGCGCTCGCGCGGGGTGCAGGTGCCGACCACGCGGCCCCGGCGCAGGATGGTGGCCTCGTCACACAGCGCGCGGATTTCTTCCAGCTTGTGGCTGATATACAGAATCGCGGTGCCCTCGGCGGCTAGCTGGCGCAGGGTTTTGAACAGGATGTCCACCTCTTGCGGGGTCAGCACCGAGGTGGGTTCATCCATGATCAACAGTTTCGGGTCTTGCAGCAGGCAGCGGATGATTTCCACCCGCTGGCGTTCGCCCGCCGACAGATCGCCGACCATGCGGGTCGGGTCCAGGGGCAGGCCGTAGGCTTCGGAAACCTGTGTGATCTTCGCGGCCAGAGCGCCTAACGCGGGCGGATTTTCCATGCCAAGCGCTACGTTTTCGGCCACGTTCAAAGCCTCGAACAGCGAGAAATGCTGGAACACCATCGCCACACCAGCGGCACGGGCGGCGCGGGGTTCGGATGGGGCATAGGCGGCTCCGCGCCAGGTCATGCGGCCCTGATCGGGTTTGACCAGCCCGTAGATCATCTTCACCAGCGTCGATTTCCCGGCCCCATTTTCGCCCAGCAGCGCGTGAACCTCGCCCTGATGGATCTGGAAGGACACGTCCGCATTCGCCACCACGCCGGGATAGGCCTTGGTGATACCCTCGACCGACAGAAGGACGGGTTTGGCGCTGGTCATCGGGCGATTTCCTTTTTCAGGGCGCGGGCGTGCGGTCGCAGGAACTGGCTGGCAACACCGATGGCGATGGCCTGCGGATGCTTGCCTAAAGCCGGATCGCCGATCGGGCAAATGATCTTTGTGATGGTGTGCGGGGCGTGGCCCAAAGCGGTCAGTCGCGACCGGAAGCGCGCCCATTTGGTGGCCGATCCGATCAATCCGCAGGCGGAAAAGCCATGGGAGAGCAGGCGATGGCAGAGGTCGAGATCGAGCGCGTGGGAATAGGTCAGGATCAGATGCTCGGCGTCTTGTGGGGCAAGGGCGACGGCGTTGGCGGGGTTTGACACGGGCAGGGCGCGGGTGTTGTCGGGCATGGTGGCGGGGAAGCGGTCGGCGGCGGTGTCGATCCAGCTGATCGCCAGATCGGGCAGCGGGGCGAGGGTGTGGACCAGCGCGCGGCCAACGTGGCCTGCGCCCCAGACCCAAAGCTGGCGCAAGGGTTGAGCGAGCGGTTCTACCATCCAGCCGTCGATCAACTGGGGGGCGGGGAGGTTGCCTTGATTGCGGGCGGTTGCCAGCAGGCGTTTGACGGCCAGTGGCATCGGCGTGGCTGTGATGGCGCGGGCGATCAGCGGGGCTTTGATGGGCAGGGTTTCGGCGCGGTAAACCTCGGTCAGCAGGGTGACGGTGCCGCCGCAGCACTGGCCAAGCTGGGGGCCAAGCGCGTGCCGGGTCAGGCGGCTGGCAGGTTGGGACAGCATGGCGCGTGCCGCTGCCGCAGCTTGATGTTCCAGTGCGCCGCCGCCGATGGTGCCGGATTGGCCTGTCGCCCAGACCAGCATCGCCGCCCCGACCTCGCGCGGGCTGGAGCCTTGGTGCGCGGCGATCACCACGCGGGCGGTGGGGCCGTGGCTGGCGATGGTCTGGCGCAGGGCGCAAAGGTCAAACACGGCGCTGCCTTTGCACGGCGGCGAGGATGCGTTCGGCGGTGGCGGGCGCATCCAGCGCCGGATAGACCGAGCCGTCACCGCAGGCGGCAATCGCGTTGGACAGCGCGAAGAAGGCGGAAATGCCCAGCATGAACGGCGGCTCGCCCACCGCCTTGGATTTGCCGACGGTATTTTCGCGGTTGGGCTTGCCCCAAAGAGCTACGTTGAAGCGGCGCGGGCGGTCGGAACAGGCGGGGATCTTGTAGGTGGAGGGCGCGTGGGTGGTAAGCTGGCCCTTGGCGTTCCAGACCAGTTCTTCGGTGGTCAGCCAGCCTGCGCCTTGCACATAGGCGCCTTCGATCTGGCCGATATCCAGCGCCGGGTTCAGGCTGCTGCCGGTATCATGCAAGAGATCGGCGCGCAGGATGCGGTTTTCGCCGGTCAGGGTGTCGATCACCACCTCTGTCACCGCCGCGCCATAGGCGAAGTAAAGGAACGGGCGGCCTTTGCCTTGCACCCTGTCCCAGGTGATTTTCGGCGTGGCGTAGTAGCCGGTCGAAGACAGCGAAATCCGCGCCTGATAGGCCCATGCGGCGACTTGCGCGAAGGCGAAGGTCTCGCCTGCGGCCTTGATCATACCGCCTTCAAACCGGACGGCGCTGGCTGGGGTGCCGAACTTGTCGGCGAGGAAATCCGCCATCCGGCCCTTGATGGTTTCGCAAGCCGCTTGCGCCGCCATGCCGTTCAGATCGGACCCGGACGAGGCGGCGGTGGCCGAGGTGTTCGGCACCTTGCCGGTGTCGGTGGCGGTGATCTGCACCTGCGCCGGATCAACGCCGAACACCGAAGCCGCGACTTGCGCGACCTTCTGGTTCAGGCCCTGACCCATTTCAGTGCCGCCGTGGTTCAGATGGATCGAGCCGTCCTGATACACATGCACCAAGGCTCCGGCCTGATTGAGCCATGTCAGGGTGAAAGAGATGCCGAATTTCACCGGGGTCAGCGCGATGCCACGCTTCAGGATCGGATTTTTCGCATTATGGGCGGCGATTTCGGCTTTGCGGGCCTGATAATTGGCGGTTTTTTCCAATTCTGCCACCAGCTCGTGACCGATGAAATCTTCTACTTCCATGAAATAGGGGGTGGTCTGCGGCGCGGTAGTCTTTGGCGAATAGGTGGAGCCTACGCGATGGCCGGTGCCGGGGCCGCTGCTTGCGTCATGCGGGTCGGCGGCGCGGTAGAAGTTGGCGCGGCGCACCTCCAGCGGATCGCGCCCCACGGCAAAGGCGGCGTGGTCCATCACCCGTTCGATGCCGATCATGCCTTGCGGGCCGCCAAAGCCACGGAAGGCGGTGGCGGATTGGGTGTTGGTGCGCAGGCGGTGGCTTTCGATGCGGATGTCGGGCAGGTGGTAACAGTTGTCGGCATGCAGCATGGCGCGGTCGGCCACCGGCAGCGACAGGTCTTGCGCCCAGCCACAGCGCAGCAGGTGGGTGAATTCAAGGCCGAGAATGCGGCCCGCAGCGTCGATCCCGGCGCGGTAGCGGATGCGCAGATCGTGGCGCTTGCCGGTGATCATCATGTCATCATCGCGGTCGTAGCGCATCTTGCAGGCGCGCCCGGTGGCGCGTGCGGCCACGGCGCAGGCGATGGCCAGCGCGTTGCCCTGACTTTCCTTGCCGCCAAAGCCGCCGCCCATCCGCCGGGTCTCCACCCGAACGGCGGTCATCGGCAGGTGCAGGGCATGCGCAACCTTGTGCTGAATCTCGGTCGGGTGCTGGGTGGAAGCGTAGATATGCATGCCGTCTTCTTGCGGCAGGCAGGCGGCGATCTGGCCTTCCAGATAGAAATGCTCTTGGCCGCCGACCTCGAAGCTGCCCTCGATCTGCTGCGGGGCGGCGGCGATGGCGCGGGCGACGTCGCCCTTGGTCCAGATGATCGGGCCTTGTTCAAAGCGGGAATTGGCGGCGAGCGCGTCATCGACGCTCAGCAGCGCCGGGCGTTCGGTGTAGGTGATCTGGCCAAGCCGGGCGGCCTTGCGGGCGTTCAGGTGGCTGTCGGCGACGACAAGGAAGATCGGCTGGCCGACGTAATGCACGATGCCGGTGGCCAGCAGCGGCTCGTCATGGGTCGAGGGGCTGCAATCGGGCATTTCGGGGAAGTCGGCGGCGGAAAATACCGCGACAACGCCGTGGGCTGCGCGGACGGCAGACAGGTCGATGGTGGTGATTTCACCATGCGCGCAGGTGGACAGGCCAAAGGCCAGATGCAGCGCGCCTGCGGGCAGCGGCAGATCATCGAGATAGCGGGCGGCTCCGGTGACATGTAGCAGCGCGCTGTCGTGGGGCAGGGGTTTGCCGATGCTCATGCTTGCACCTGTAGAACGTCGGTCGCGGTTCCGGCGCGGTCGTGGAAATAGCGGATCAACAGGTTCTGTGCGGCGGTCAGGCGGTAGTCGGCCGAGGCGCGCATATCGCTGAGCGGCTGGAAATCTTGCGCGAAGGTGGGCAGGGCTTTGATGATGGTTGCAAGGCTCCATGGTTGGTTCAAGACGGCGGCCTCAACAGCGCTGGCGCGTTTGGGGATACCCGCCATACCGCCAAAGGCGATGCGGGCAGAGGTGACGGTGCCGTTTTCAACCGTGATGTTGAAGCAGCCGAGCACGGCGGAAATATCCTGATCGAAGCGTTTTGACAGCTTGTAGCAGCGCAGGGCAGGGGTGCTTTCGGGGATTGAGATACCGGCGACGAATTCACCGGGGCGGCGGTCTTGCTTGCGGTAGTCGAGGAAAAAATTCTCCAGCGGGATCGAGCGCAGGTCATCGCCTTGGCGCAGATGCAGCGTGGCCCCCAGCGCGATCAGCGCGGGTGGCGCGTCGCCGATCGGCGAGCCATTGGCGATATTGCCGCCGATGGTGGCGGCGTTGCGGACCTGCTCCGAGGCGAAACGGCGCAGCAGTTCGGCAAAGGACGGGTGCAGCGGGGCAATGCTGGCGCGCAGCTGGGTGATGGTGACGCCTGCGCCGATATGCAGCTGGCCGCCCTGGCGTTCGATGTGTTGCAGATCGGCGATGCGGTTCAGAAAGGCGATCTGACCCAGATCGCGCAGCTGTTTGGTGACCCAGAGCCCGATATCGGTGGCCCCGGCGATCAGCGTGGCGTCGGGGTGTTGCAGATACCAGTCGGCAAAATCATCGGAATTGGTCGGGCAGAAAGGGGGGGCTGTCTGCCCCCCCCGGCCTGCGGCCTCCCCCCCCGAGGATATTTGCGCAGAGAGGATGCCCGCGTCGGTTTTGATCCAGTCGGGGATGGGGGCGGCTTCGGCGGCGGTGGCGGCGCGGATGATCGGGGCGTAGCCGGTGCAGCGGCAGAGGTTGCCTGCAAGGCTGGTGTCGTGATCGGTCTGGCCGTTCAGATGCGCGGTGGCCATCGAGACGATGAAACCGGGGGTGCAAAAGCCGCACTGGCTGCCGTGGTGAGTAATCATCTCGGTTTGCACCGGGTGAAGGGCACCGTTAGGGCCTGAGATGCCTTCGACGGTGCGGACGGCTTTGCCGTGCAGTTGTGGCAGGAACAGAATGCAGGCGTTCAGCGCGCGCGACCCGGCGGCATCAGTGACCATGACGGTGCAGGCACCGCAATCGCCTTCATTGCAGCCTTCTTTGGTGCCGCAAAGCGATTGGTCTTCGCGCAAGAAATCCAGAAGTGTGCGCGTCGGGGCTTCGGCCGCAATGCGCACCGGCGTTCCGTTGAGAAGAAACGCAACTTCGGTCATGTCTTGCCCCGCCGCCTTCTTTGCGTTTGTGGTCATCTGCGCACCCGCCCGATGCGGCGTAAAGCGGGACACGCGACCTTTTGGCTTGTTGTCATTGTTGTGACGTTTATGAAGCCTGCGCCAGAGGATTCTGACAAGCGCTACCTTTTGGCGATTTTTGGAAGCAGTTTCAAGATTTCCAAGGCAATGGCGCGGGCTTTCGTTCCGGGCCGGGCTTGGCTAGGGTGGGCCTATGTCAGCACCTCGATTCATCCATCTGCGCACCCATACCGAACATTCGCTGCTGGAAGGCGCTGTGCCGGTGAAGGCGCTGTGCAAGCTGTGCGCCAAGCTGGAAATGCCGGCGGTGGCGGTGACCGATAGCAACAACATGTTCGCGGCGTTGGAGTTTTCGGTCACGGCCAAGGATAATGGCGTGCAGCCGATTGTCGGCTGTCAGGTCTCGGTGGCCTATGATCCGGGGGTGCCGGGGGAGAAGCCGCGCGCGCCTGCCGCGCTGGTGCTGCTGGCACAGGATGAGCCGGGTTACATGAACCTGATGAAGCTGAACTCGTGCCTGTATATCGACAAGAACGGGCAGTTGCCGCAGGTGACGGTGGCGGAACTGGAGCGCTACACGGGCGGGTTGATCTGCCTGACCGGCGGCGCGGATGGGCCGTTGGGGCGGTTGGTGCAGACGGCGCAATTGCCGAAAGCGCGGGCGTTGCTTGAGCGGTTGGCTGTGGCCTATCCGGGCCGACTTTATGTGGAATTGCAGCGCCATCCCGGCGAAGGTGGCCGGTTGACAGATGCCGAAGCTGCGACCGAGCGCTGGTTCATCGAGACGGCTTACGAACTGGACCTGCCGTTGGTGGCGACCAATGACGTCTATTTCCCGAAGACCGAGATGTATGAGGCGCATGACGCGCTGATCTGCATCGCGGAAGGCGCTTATGTTGATCAGCAGCAGCCGCGCCGCCGCTTGACCCCGCAGCACTATTTCAAGACCGAAGCGGAAATGGTGACGCTGTTCGCCGATCTGCCGGAAGCGGTAGAAAACACGGTGGAAATCGCCCGCCGCTGCGCCTTTGCCACCTACAAGCGCAAGCCGATCCTGCCGAAGTTTGCCGATGACGAGGTGAACGAGTTGCGCAGGCAGGCCAATGCAGGCCTGCAACGGCGGCTGGCGATCATCCCGCATGCGGTGACGCCGGAAGACTATCAGGCGCGTCTGGATTTCGAGCTGGGCATCATCGAGAAGATGGGGTTTCCCGGCTATTTCCTGATCGTGGCCGATTTCATCAAATGGGCGAAGGATCACAACATTCCGGTCGGGCCGGGGCGGGGCTCGGGGGCCGGGTCTTTGGTCGCCTATGCGCTGACCATCACCGATCTGGACCCGCTGCGCTATGCCCTGCTGTTTGAACGCTTTCTGAACCCCGAACGGGTGTCGATGCCCGACTTCGATATCGACTTCTGCATGGACCGCCGCGAAGAGGTGATCCGCTATGTGCAGGGCAAATATGGCCGCGACAAGGTGGGGCAGATCATCACCTTCGGCGCGCTGTTGTCGAAAGCGGCGGTGCGCGACGTGGGGCGCGTGTTGCAAATGTCTTATGGCCAGGTGGACCGGCTTTCCAAGATGATCCCGCTGGAGGGGGTGAAGCCGGTTTCGATCACCAAGGCGCTGGCGGATGAACCGCGACTGCGCGAGGCGGCCAAGGAAGAAGTCGTTGCCCGGCTGCTGAATTATGGCGCGCAGATCGAAGGTCTGTATCGCAACGCGTCAACCCACGCCGCTGGCGTGGTGATTGGCGACCGGCCGCTGGACGAACTGGTGCCGCTTTATCAAGACCCGCGATCAGACATGCCAGCCACCCAGTTCAACATGAAATGGGTGGAACAGGCCGGGCTGGTGAAGTTCGACTTTCTGGGCCTGAAGACGCTGACGGTGATCCAGAACGCGCTGGATCTTTTGAAGCTGCGCGGCGTGGAGATTGATATTTCGCTGATCCCGCTGGACGACAAGCCGTCGTATGACCTCTACGCGGCGGCAAAAACGGTCGCGGTGTTTCAGGTGGAATCCAGCGGCATGATGGATGCGCTGCGCCGGATGAAGCCGACCTGCATCGAGGATATCGTGGCACTGGTGGCGCTGTATCGTCCCGGCCCGATGGAGAATATTCCGACCTATTGCGAGGTGAAGAACGGGCTGAAGGATCTGGAATCGATCCACCCGACGATTGATCATATTCTGGCGGAAACCCAAGGCATCATCGTTTACCAGGAACAGGTGATGCAGATTGCTCAGGTCATGGCGGGGTATAGCCTTGGCGGCGCCGACCTGCTGCGCCGCGCCATGGGCAAGAAGAACCCCGAGGAAATGGCGAAGGAACGCCCGAAGTTCATCGAAGGTGCTGCCAAGACCCATAACGTGCCGAAGGACAAGGCGGGCGAAGTCTTTGACCTGCTGGAGAAATTTGCCAACTACGGCTTCAACAAATCGCACGCGGCGGCCTATGCGGTGGTGTCGTATCAGACCGCGTATCTGAAGGCGAATTACCCGGTCGAATTCATGGCCGGGGTGATGAACTGCGATATCCATCTGACCGACAAGCTGGCGATCTATAAGCGCGAAGTCGGCAAGCTGGGCATCAAGACAGTGGCGCCTTGCGTGAATGCCTCGCTGGCAACGTTCACGGTCCGCGATGGTGCGGTGGTTTATGCGCTGGGCGCGCTGAAGGGCGTCGGCGTCGAGGCGATGCAGCTGATCGTGGCAGCGCGGCATGGCGAGGCGGGCGAAAAGCCGTTTGCGACGCTGTTCGATTTCGCGCGCCGGGTCGATCTGAAACGCGTCGGCAAGCGGCCGCTGGAAATGCTGGCGCGGGCCGGGGCGTTCGATGTGCTGGACGCCAACCGCGCGCGGGTGTTTGAAGGCCTCGATGCTCTGGTGGCCTATTCGGCGGCGATCCATGAGGCGAAATCCTCCAATCAGGTCAGCCTGTTCGGCGAGGCGGGGGCAGATATTCCCGAACCGCGGCTGCCGTTCCGGGATGATTGGCAGCCGGTCGAACGGCTGACACAGGAACATCTGGCGATCGGGTTCTATCTGTCGGGGCATCCGCTGGATGATTACATGTCAGCGCTGAAACGCCGGGATGTGAAGACGCTGACCGAAGTGGCAGCGCAGGCCGAACGTGGGCCATGTATCGCCAAACTGGCCGGATCGGTGGCAGCAAAGCAGGAACGCAAATCCGCCAAGGGCAACCGCTTTGCCTTCGTGTCGCTGTCGGACCCGACCGGGCTCTACGAGGTGACGGTGTTCTCCGATACGCTGGAAGCCGCGCGCGATCTGCTGGAGCCGGGCAAGAATGTAGTGCTGACGGTGAAGGCGGAACTGGAGGGCGACACGCTGAAACTGCTGGCCAATGCGGTGCAGCCGATTGATCAGGTGGCGGATCAGGCCGGGGCGCAGGCGCTGCGGATTCACCTGAACCGGCCAGAGGCGGCGATGTCGATTGCGGCGCTGCTGGCCAAGGTCGAAGGCCGGACGCGGGCGCAGATCACGCTCTGTGTCGCCGATGATCAGGGCCGCGAGATTGATCTGACCTTGCCGAATGCATACCCAGTGACGCCGCAGATCAAGGGCGCGATCAAGGCGATGCAGGGTGTGCTGATGGTGGAAGACGTCTGATCCCCAACGGCTGCCAAAAAGAGCGCCTTGCGGCGCGCGTTTTTCAGTCGCCTCTGGCCTGCGGCCAACCGGCTCCGCGTTGCGCGCCGCGCGGGGATATTTAAGGACAGCTGAAACTCGGCATTCATCTGTCTTTAAATATCCTCGGGGGTGAGCGCAGCGAGGGGGCGGAAAGCCCCCTGAACCTGAGCCGAAGCGCGTCCGCGCGCAGGCGAGGCAAAAGACTTGCGCCGCAGGCGCGCTATCGGATCAGGCGGATCACCAGTGCGGCGGTTTGACGTTGGCTTCCGGCGCGTTGCCCGAGGCTTCGCGTTCGGCCAGAAGCTGGGTCAGCCGCAGCAGGCGGTCGAGGTCTTTGCTTTGCCGCGCCACCACATCCGACAGATCCTCCACCGCGCGGATCAGGTGGGCGATGCGTTCTTCGACTGCGTCCATTCTGTCCATCGTGCTGGTCCTTCCCGATGCTTGCCGCGCCTGCCCCCATCCGTTACACGGGCGGCAACAAAAAGCGAAGGGTCCACGCCATGGCACAAGACAAACCCGCACGTCGCCCGCGCGCTGAAACGCCGAAGGGCTTTCGCGACTATTTCGGCAGCGACGTGACCGAGCGCAAAGCGATGCTGGATGCGATCACCGGGGTCTATCATCGCTATGGCTTTGATCCGCTGGAAACCAGCGCGGTGGAAACGGTCGAGGCTTTGGGCAAGTTTCTGCCCGATGTCGATCGCCCGAACGAAGGCGTGTTCGCCTGGCAGGATGAAGATGCCGATTGGCTGGCACTGCGCTATGATCTGACTGCCCCTTTGGCGCGGGTGGCGGCTCAGTATCGCAACGATCTGCCCTCGCCTTATCGCCGTTATGCGATGGGGCCGGTCTGGCGCAATGAAAAGCCGGGGCCGGGGCGGTTCCGGCAGTTTTATCAATGTGATGCCGATACAGTCGGGTCGGCCTCGGTCGCCGCTGATGCCGAGATTTGCGCCATGCTGTCGGATGCGTTGGAGACGGTGGGCATTCCGCGCGGTGACTATGTGGTCAAGGTCAACAACCGCAAGGTGCTGAACGGGGTGATGGAAGTCGCGGGGGTGTTGGACCCGTCTGACCCGGCGCGGTTTGTCGAGGAACGTGGCATCGTGTTGCGGGCGATCGACAAGATCGACCGGCTGGGCGATGACGGCGTGCGGGCCTTGCTGGGCACCGGGCGCAAGGACGACAGCGGCGATTTCACCAAGGGGGCCGGGCTGTCGGACGCGCAGGCCGAGGTGGTGATGGGGTTTGTATCGGCCAAGCGCGACACTGGTGCGGAAACCTGCGCGCGGTTGCGCGAGCTGGTTGGGGCTTCGGTGATCGGGGCCGAGGGTGTGGATGAGCTGGAATCCATCGCGGCCTTGCTGGCAGCGCAGGGCTATGGTGCGGATCGGATCGTGCTCGATCCCGGCGTCGTCCGCGGCTTGGGCTATTACACCGGGCCGGTTTATGAGGCCGAACTGACGTTTGAAATCCTCGACGAGAAAGGTCGCAAGCGGCAGTTTGGCTCGGTTGCGGGCGGCGGGCGCTATGACGATCTGGTCAAGCGCTTTACCGGGCAGGCGGTGCCGGCGACGGGCGTTTCGATTGGTGTGGACCGGCTGCTGGCGGCGTTGCGGGCCAAGGGGCGGCTGGGTGGCGAGGCGGCCGGGCCGGTGGTGGTGACGGTGATGGACCGCGACCGCATGGCCGATTACATGGGTATGGTCGCTGAGTTGCGCGCGGCGGGTATTCGGGCCGAGATGTATCTGGGCAATCCGAAGAACTTCGGCAACCAGTTGAAATATGCCGATAAGCGCGGCTCGCCGATTGCGGTCATTCAGGGCGGCAACGAGGCTGAAACCGGCGTTGTGATTCTGAAGGACCTCATTCTGGGCGCGAAGATTGCCGTCAGCGCGACGCTGGAGGAATGGAAGGACCGGCCCGCGCAGGTGGAAGTGGCGCGCGCCGATCTGGTGGCGGCGGTGCAGCGGATGCTGGCGCAATGATCCCGGCGGCCTCGAAATCAGCGGGTCGGGCCGAGGCCGAGCGGCTGTTCGCGGCGTTTCAGGCGGCGGGGGCTGTGCCGGTCGAGGCGGATTTGCTGCTTCCGGCGGAAACCCTGCTCGATCTTTACGGCGAAGATATCCGCGCGCGGGCCTATGTCACCAGCGACCCGTTGCAGGGCGAGATGATGCTGCGGCCGGATTTTACCGTGCCGGTGGTGCAGGCGCATATGGCGGACGGGGCGGAACCTGCGCGCTATTGCTATATGGGCGAGGTGTTTCGCAAGCAGGAGCATCTGGGCAACCGGGCCAGCGAGTATCTGCAGGTTGGCTTCGAGGTGTTTGACCGTGATGCGCCCGAGGCTGCGGATGCCGAGGTTTTTGCGCTGTTTTCCAGCCTGTTGGCGGGTTTGGGGGCGCAGGCGCTGACCGGCGATATCGGCATTCTGATGGCGGCGGTGCGCGGGCTGGATACCACGGACCGGCGCAAGCAGGCGCTGTTGCGGCATATCTGGCGGCCCAAACGCTTCCGGGCGCTGTTGGATCGCTTTGCGGGGCGTGCGCCAATGCCAGCGGCGCGGGCGGCTTTGCTGGACCGGCTGGCGACTGGATCACCCGAAGATCTGATCGCGGCGGCGGGCAGCTTTATCGGCTTGCGCGCGCCGGAAGATATTGCCGAGCGGGCGCGGGCGCTGACCCTGGATGCCAAGGCGCCGCTGATCAAGGCACCCGAGGCGGCGCTGCTGTATGATCTGCTGTCGTTGCAGGCTCCGGCGCGGGCGGCGCTGTCGCATCTGCGCGGTATCACCCCGATGCTTCCGGCGATTGAACCGGCAGTGGATCGCTTTGCTACCCGGCTGGAGGCTTTGGCGGCGCGCGGCATCGCGGTGGACAGTCTGGCGTTCGAGGCCAGTCTTGGCCGCACCTCGATGGAATATTACGACGGCTTCGTGTTCTCGTTCCATGGCCCCGATGGCATGCCGCTTTTGGCCAGCGGCGGGCGCTATGACGCTTTGACGGCGGTGCTGGGGCAAGGGCGGTCGATCCCGGCGGTGGGCGGGGTGATCCGTCCGCAGCTGGTGGCGGGGTTGCGGCAGCTGTGCGAGGGGGCGATCTGATGCTGAAGATCGGGGTGCCCTCGAAGGGCCGGTTGATGGAAAAGACCTTTGAATGGTTCGGCGCGCGCGGCGTGACGATGCGGCAGACCGGGGCCGAGCGGGAATATTCCGGCGCGGTGGATGGGGTTGACGGGGTCGAACTGGTGATGCTGTCGGCGGGGGAAATTCCGCGCGAACTGGCGGCGGGGCGGATCCATCTGGGCGTCACCGGCAGCGATCTGGTGCGCGACAAGCTGGCGGATTGGTCGTTGCAGGTGGCAGAATTGGCGGCCTTGGGCTTTGGACATGCCGATCTGATCATTGCGGTGCCAAGCTGCTGGATTGATGTTGACACCATCGACGATCTGGATGCGGCGGCGGCGGCGTTTCGGGCGGCGCATGGATTTCGGTTGCGGATCGCCACGAAATATCATCGGCTGGTGCGCGAGTTTCTGACGGCCAATGGTGTGGCGGATTATCAGCTGGTCGATAGTCAGGGTGCAACCGAGGGCACGGTGAAGAACCTGACCGCCGAGGCTATAGCCGATATCACCTCGTCGGGGGAAACCTTGCGGGCGAACCATCTGAAAATCTTGTCCGACAGCGTGATTCACCAAAGTCAGGCGACGCTGTTTGCCAGCCGCAGCGCGGATTGGGGCGCGGCGCGGGCGGTGATGGTGGATCTTGCGGCCAAGCTGGGGATCGCGGCCCCGGCGCTTTGAAGGGGGCTTTAAGCGGCTTGACCTTGGGGGTGGAAGGGTTAACTCTGCACTCTAACCAGAGGTAACCCCGTGCGAATGTTCCTTCCGCTTTTGCTGCTGGCCCAACCCGTTTTTGCCGGGGATCTGGCGACGGCAGACACGATTCGGGCCGCTTTGGTGGGCAATACCGTTGAGGGCAGCATGATCGCCTCGGGCGGATATGCCGAATTTTACGCAGCCGATGGCAGCTTGCGTGCCGCAGATTACAGCGGGCGTTGGGCGGTGAAGGGCGACAAGATGTGCTTTACCTACGGCGAAGACCCCGAACTGTGCTGGTCGGTGACGATCAGCGGCAATCGGGTGGTCTGGCTCGGCGATGCGGGCGAAGAAGAAGGTCAGGGCACCATCAAGCCCGGCAACCCCGGCGGCTGGTGACGCATCAGGCCTTTCTGCTGACCAGCGCCACCCCCAGACCGGCCAGCGCCATGCCCGCCCAGGCCAGCGGTGGCATCGCCTCGCCCAGCAGCGGCCAAGCGAACAGGGCTGACAAGGCGGGCACCAGATAAAACAGCGCCGAGACGCGGCTGACCTCGCCGGCGCGGATCATTGCCAGCAGCAGGCTGATCGCAAGGATCGAGTTGCCGATCACCAGATAGGCCAGCACCCAGAGGAACTGTGCGTCCCAGCGCACCGCCATGCCCTCGGTCAGGTAGGCGGCAGGCAGGGTGAACGCAGCGCCCACGCCGTATTGGATCAGGTTGGCGGTGATCGGGTGCTGGCTGATGCCGAAGCGCTTTTCGTAAAGCGTGCCTGCGGTGATGCCGAACAGGGCAAGGCAGGCCAGCGCAATGCCGAACGGGTTTTCGGCCTGAATGCCAGCGCGTGACAAGATGGCGATGGCCGCCCCGGTCAGGCCAAGCGCCAGCCCGATCCAACCCTTGCGCGAGGTGGTCTCGCCGACAAGATAGGGCGCAGACAGCGCCACGAGGATCGGTTGCAGGCAGACGATGATCGCCACCGCCCCCGCCGAAACGCCGGATTTGAAGGCGACGTAGCACAGCCCGAAATAGACCACCTGAATCAGAAAGCCGGTGACGCCGACATCGACCCATGCCCGCAGGGTTTTCGGCAGCGGTGGGCGGACGATCAGCGCAAGTGGCAGCAAAAGCGCCAACACGCAGGCGTAGCGCAGCGCAAGCAGGGTCAGAGGTTCAGCATGTTGCAGGCCCAGCTTGGCAATGCCAAAGCCTGCGGACCAGAGCAGCAGGAAGATCACGGGGGCGGCAAGCAGCCAGAGCGGACGTTGGATCATGCGGCTTTGTGCTGGGTTTGCGGGCGGAAGGGAAGGGGCGGTGGCACGGTTGAGTAGGCGGTGGCGGGGGAAGTCTGGCCCACCCGGCCCGATCCTTGCGGATCGTGCGTTCGATGCTGACGATCTTCCACTGGAAGATCGTCCGGGCGCATCTCACCCCCTGTGGGATATTTGAGCAGAGAGAATGACAATTTTAGGCAAGTTTTAGCGGTCAGCGCAACCCGATTTCTGCAAGGGCCTGTGCCAGTTCCGGCGGCAGGGCGTCATCCATTGCGCGGCCCTTCGGCAGGTCGCGCGGGGCCTCGTCGCCATCCAGATAGCGCCAGCCCTGAAACGGCCGCCGCAGGGCGTTCTCGGTGCGGATGATTTCGGCATCCAGCACCATCGCGCAGCGCAGGATACCATCGCCGCCGCGCCGTTCGGCCAGACCCAGCAGGCGCTGGCGGGCCTGCACCACGCCCTTGATCACCCAAAAGAGCGAGCCGCCTTTCAGCAATTCCTCGTCCCGCTTTGGCCACATCCGGGTGACGTGTTCGGTGGTGCCGGCGGCCCAGACATGCGCATGCGCGCGGTGCCAGTCGGCCAGATCCTCGACCGACTCGGCACCGACGCAGAGTTTGATGATGTTCAGCTGGCCCATGAGTCCCCCGAAAGCCCTGCGCAAAGCAGAGTTCTAGAATAGGCCGAAATCTGGTAGGCTCAAGGCTTGCCGATACAGCCGCTTGAAGCTATCTATCGCGCCTCATATGTTGACCCCACTGGAAGGACCGCCTCATGTCGCGCTTTGCCGCCCCCATCGCCGAGCAAATCTGGGACATGAAATACCGTTTGAAAGCAGCGGATGGCACGCCGATTGATGGCTCGGTCGAAGATACCTGGCGGCGAATCGCCCGCGCTTTGGCCGAGGTGGAAAAAGAGCCCGCACTGTGGGAAGACCGATTCTACAAGGCGCTGGAAGGCTTCAAATACTTGCCCGCGGGCCGGATCACCGCAGGCGCGGGCACTGGTCGCAATGTGACCCTGTTCAACTGCTTTGTCATGGGCACCGTGCCTGACAGCATGGGCGGGATTTTCGATGCGCTGAAAGAGGCCGCGCTGACCATGCAGCAGGGCGGCGGTATCGGCTATGATTTCTCCACCATCCGCCCGCGCGGGGCCGAGGTGAAGGGCGTGGCGGCGGATGCCTCTGGTCCGCTGTCGTTCATGGACGTCTGGGATGCGATGTGCCGCACCATCATGTCGGCGGGCAGCCGCCGCGGTGCGATGATGGCGACGATGCGCTGCGACCACCCGGATGTAGAGGCGTTTATCGAGGCGAAGAAAGACGCAGCCCGGCTGCGGATGTTCAACCTTTCGGTGCTGATCACCGATGCGTTCATGGATGCGGTGAAGGCCGATGGCGCGTGGGAGCTGGTGTTTGACGGCCGGGTCTACAAGACGCTTCAGGCGCGCGATCTGTGGAACAAGATCATGCGCAACACCTATGATTTCGCCGAACCGGGCGTGATCTTCATCGACCGCATCAACACCGCCAACAACCTTGGTTATTGCGAAACCATCGCCGCCACCAACCCCTGTGGCGAGCAGCCGCTGCCGCCCTATGGTGCCTGTCTGCTGGGCAGCATCAACATGCCGACGCTGGTGGCCGGTGCGTTTTCCAAGGATGCCCGGCTGGACGTGGCGGCGCTGGATGATCTGGTGCGCCTGGCGGTGCGGATGATGGATAACGTGGTGGACGCCTCTCGCTTCCCGTTGCCGGAACAGCAGGCCGAGGCGAAGAACAAGCGCCGGATCGGTCTGGGCGTGACCGGCCTCGCCGATGCTTTGCTGATGGTGGGCCTGCGTTATGGCTCGCCCGAAGCCGCAGCGCAGACCGAGGCGTGGATGCATGCGATTGCGCGGGCGTCTTATCTGGCGAGCGTGGATCTGGCCAAGGAAAAGGGCGCTTTCCCGCTGTTTGATGCCGAGGGCTATCTGGCTTCGGGCAACATGATGCAGATGGATGATGACGTGCGCACCGCGATCCGCACGCATGGCATCCGCAATGCGCTGCTGACCTCGATTGCGCCGACGGGGACGATTTCCTTGTATGCCGGGAACGTGAGTTCGGGCATCGAGCCGGTGTTTGCCTATGCCTACACCCGCAAGGTGTTGCAAAAGGACGGCTCGCGCACCGAAGAAGAGGTGGTCGATTACGCCGTTCGGCTGTGGCGGGAATTGAAGGGCGAAACGGCGCTGCCGGAGTATTTCGTCAACGCGCAAACTCTGCCGCCGCTGGATCATGTGCGGATGCAGGCAGCGGCGCAGAAGTGGATCGACAGCTCGATCTCGAAGACGATCAACTGCCCGGAAGACATCAGCTTTGATGATTTCAAAGAGGTGTATATGGCCGCCTGGGATCAGGGCTGCAAAGGCTGCACCACCTACCGCCCCAATGCGGTGACGGGGTCGGTGCTGACGGTTTCGGAAAGCTCGGACAAGGTGCCAGCCGAAGCCCCCGCGACGATGCAGGGCGGTGAGGTGGTCTATCTGACCGAACCGCTGGATCGCCCCGCAGCATTGGAAGGCCAGACCTACAAGGTGAAATGGCCGGGGTCGGAACATGCGCTGTATATCACCATCAACGACATCATCATCTCGAACCACCGCCGCCCGTTTGAAGTGTTCATCAATTCAAAGAACATGGAGCATTTTGCCTGGACGGTGGCGCTGACGCGGATGATCTCGGCGGTATTCCGGCGCGGTGGCGATATTTCTTTCGTGGTGGAAGAGCTGAAAGCCGTGTTCGATCCGCGCGGTGGCGCCTGGATGGAAGGCCGCTATATCCCGTCGATTCTTGCGGCAATCGGCGGCGTGATCGAGCGGCATCTGGTGTCGATCGGCTTTATCGAGGGCGAGGGCATGGGCCTGAAATCCGACCCGCAGGCCGAGGTGATCGCAGTGGGCGAAAAGCCACGCGGCAAGGCTTGCCCCAGCTGCGGCGGCTACGACCTGCGGATGGTGGAAGGCTGCATGACCTGCGGCGATTGCGGCCACTCCAAGTGCGGCTGATGCCGGGGCAGGGCAGTCTTGTGTTTGGACAGGCATAGCGTTGTCATTCCCGGGAAATCGCCCGGATCCTGACGAAAAACCCCGAAAAGGCGCCCGTCCAGCAGGACGGGCGCCTTCTTCTTGGCATGGCCGTGGGCCGCGCGATGAGGCCTTCTGTTTACGGCGGAGCGACGGGGCTGGGAGCGGCGCACAATCACCGATGGAAGAAAATCGGGCAGTCCGGCATGTTGCACCCATTGACACGAAGCGAAGCTCAGACTTCTTTCGCCTGCTGGGATAACGTCCCATCTCCTTGCCAGACACAGAACTTGGAAAATAAGCTGTGATGGATTCAACGGTCATCACATTGGCGCGTTGCTGTGCGATCAAGAACAGCCATTCGGCCGCAACGGAAACCACAACTCCTTGCCCTTGGCAAACACGCAGAGGCGGAATACTGCCGAGGGCGCAAGCAGCGGCTCAAAATGGCCAGCGGCTTTCGATGGAAGGTTGTTTTTCGCAAAAAGGAACAGCCAGAGCCCAACTTGGGCGGCCCTAACTGGACAGACCGAGCGCGCGTAGCACCTCTTTCGGCGCGGGCTGGCGCCAGATGGTTTGAAAGCTCTCAACGACATTCCCCCGTGTTACGCTGATTCCGGGCAAGGCGATCCATGCCGGCACAGGGCGGGTCAGAAGGCTGAGTATCACGGTTTGCGCCGCAGCGATGCCTTGCTGATAGGGCTGTTGCGCTGCGATGCAGCGGACTGATCCATTTTTGGCGATGTCGATTGCCGCCGCTTCACCCAGATCGACTGTCGCCAAGGGCAGCGCCCGTCCCCTTGCGGCAAGCCGCGCCGAGACCGCAAGTGCGGGAGTATCCCAAACAATGAAAAGGCCCGCGAGGTTCGGGTGTTCGCTTACCAGACGCTCGCCAAGCTCTGCGGCCTCGTCGATCCTGCCAAAGCGGGCGACATGCACGCGGATGTCTGTCCGGTTGGCTTGCAGCCACTTGATGAAGGCAATTTCGCGCTCGTTGGTTGCAAAGAAATCGGCGGCAAAGCCCAATACGCCAACTTCAGCGCCGTGCGGCAGGTGAGGCGAAAGGCCAGCGGCTGCGATCTTGCCCAAGCCGAAATTATCCGCCGAAACCAAGGCCGTATAATGCTTGCCAGGCAAAAGGCCCGTCGGCGCATTGTCCAGCAGGATCAGCTTTATCCCTGCTGCCGAAACGCGCGCGTGGGCGGCTGCGACCTGTTCGTTGGCGACGGGCAGCGAGATGATGGCATCGGGATGCAGGGCGATCAGCCGGTCAAGTTCCGCCACCTGCCGTTCGGGCGAAAAGCCGCAATCGACCACATCGATGACCGCTGCGCCGCAATCGCCGAAAATTCCGACCATTCCGGCAAGCAACTGCTTTGCCCAATCGCTTTCCAGCGTGTGCAGGGCCACGCCCACGCGCCAGCCTGCGGTCTTGGCGGCGGCGCGGTCATCGGGCAGCAAGGTGACACGTTCGGGCGGTGCCGCGCGTTCGCCATGCGGGCCAAGACCTGAAATCGTCATGCCAGTGGCTCCTTTCCTTGCCGACTTGGCGGCGGTGGTGCGGCGGGTGCGGCTTTGGGGATATCGGCCAGCCGCCCGATGTAGTCGGAAAAAGCCGGATGGCCAAGCGGGCTGCCCTGCATCACCCATTCCTTCAGAAACGCAGGCGCAAACAGCGCCTCCGAGGCCACGCGGGCCGCACCGACCAGACCGGCAGAGCTGCCCATCTGCGACCGGATGATGCGCAGATCCCGCGTCACCAGCGGATGCGAGGCCCCGTAAACCGCCTCGCGCACGGCGGCCAGAAGGATGTCGTTGGTCTGCACGATCGACCCCGACAGCACGATCAGATCGGGGTTCAGCGCATTGGCAAGTGTGGCCACGACCTGCCCGATCAGATGGCCCGAGGTGGCTAGAATGCTGATCGACGCCGCATCGCCCACCTGTGCGGCCTGCGACACCTCGATTGCGCTGATCTCGCCACCACGGCGCAGGATATCGGCCAGAACGGCGCTGCGGCCATCGGTGGCGGCGGCCATGCCCTCGCGCTGGATCATCTCGGAACCGGCAAGGCTGTCCAGCGAGCCGGTCTGCCCGCCCGAGGTGACGGGCAGCGACCCGATCAGCCCCGCAGCCCCCTGCGCGCCCCGAAACAACTGGCCGTCGCAAACGATACCCGCCCCGATCCGGCGGCCAACCTTGATGAACAGCATAGTGCGCTGGCCCAGACCTGCGCCTGCGTGCAGCTCTCCCATCGTCATGGTTTCGACGCTGGAGCGGATCCAGACCGGCACGCCGAAGCCCCGCGTCAGGCTTTCCACCAGCGGGAACCCCTCCCATGCGGGCATGATCGGTGGGGTGGTCGTCAGAAAGGCTCCGTCGGTGCCGCTTTGCACCGCTCCCGGCACCGACAGCGACAGCCCCCAGACGCCTTGCGCCGCTGTGTGACGGTCCAGCGACCAGCGGAACAGCGCCGACAGCCGCTCGGTCAGTTGCTCGGGCGGGGCGGCAAGATCGGCGGCCTCGTGATGTTCGGTCAGCAGATTTCCCGAAAGATCGGCCACGCCGACACCGATGGCGGTCTGGTCCAGCGTTGCCACAAGGATCGCGGCCTTGCGCGCAGCAAAGCGCACCAGACGCGGCGCGCGCCCCCCTGTGGCGGTGCCAAGCTCGCTTTCGTCCACAAGACCAAGGTCGCCCAGCATGGTCAGCCGGTCTGCGACAACCGCGCGACCCAGATCCGAGTGACGCTCCAGCTCTTGCCGTGTGGTGGCGGTTTCGCTGCGCACAAGGTTCAACAGTTCCACCAGCGACGGCGCAGCGGTTTCGGCCGTCCGTGGACGGCCCTTTCCCCTTGGGCGCAGTGATTCGGCTTGGGCAGGGGCTGAGGGTGGCAAAACGGTGTCCTGACTGGCGTTGTCTAAGGGATAGGGGGCGGCCTTATGTTGTTCAAGAAAAAACTTTTGCTGTAATAATGCAGAAGTAGCAAAAGATGTGCAGAAATAATATTGACCCAATCCGAATCTCTGCCTAAGAAAAGGTCACACGGCCGGAGGAGGCCGCCGAAACACGGGGGGGATGACCATGACAGTGTGGAAGCTGGCCTATCACGCCAATTGCTGGGGCAGCCTTGGGGGCGATGCGGTGGGTGTCACCTCGATCACCCAGTTGCGGTATCGCACCTTTGGCGACATGGACCGCGCCTTTGCCGATATCGCGGCGGCGGGCTATGCGGGGGTCGAACTTTTCGACGGCAACCTGTTGGATTTCACCCCCGAGGCGATGCGCCGGATGCTGGCCGATAACGGGCTGGAGCTGGTTGCGACCTATGCGGGCGGCAATTTCATCTTCGACGACATCCTGCCCGAGGAACTGGCCCGCGTGACCCGCGCCGCCGACCGTGCGGCGGAGCTGGGTGCGCCGCATCTGGTGGTGGGGGGGGGCGCGAAACGCTTTGACGGCACGCGCGAGCCGGACTTCCACAAGCTGGGCGCAGCGCTTGACCGCGTCAAGGCACTGGCCGAGGCGCGGGGCCTGCGGGCGCATTACCACCCGCACTTGTCCACCATCGTCGAAGGTCCGGCTGAAGTCGCCAAGATCTTCGATCTGACCGCCATCGATTTCTGCCCCGACACGGCACATCTGGCCGCCGCCGGTGGTGATCCGGCACAGCTGATCCGCGATCATGCGACGCGCATCAGCTATGTCCACCTGAAGGGATTTCAGCGTGAGCCCTTCGCCTTTACCCCGCTGGATCGGGGTGACGTGCCCACCGGACCCATTCTTCAGGCGATGAAGGACATCGGCTTTGCCGGTTGGGTCTGCACCGAACTCGACGCTTGGCCCGACCCCGCAGCGGGCGCGCGGCTAAGCATGGATTACCTGAAACGGGCGATTGCGGGCTAGACCGCCTGCCCACCAAACGGGGGCAACCCCACAACTTCTCTGGGAGGAAGAAGCTATGTTGACCAGACGAACCCTTATGTGTTCCGTCACAGCCTTTGCGATTGCCTTGGGCGCAGGAGTTCCGGCCATTGCTGGTCCGGACGAGGCACTTGCCAAGTTGCAGGAAACCGTCCTGTCCAAAGGGCCGAGCGGCGAAGACCCGTCGCTCGCATCCGATGTGGTGCTCAGCGATGAAGAGCTGGCAAAGATCAAAGAGATGGGCGCCACCGCCGCCATCGTGATGCACTACGGCGGCAACGACTGGAGCCGCGCGCAGATCAACGGCCTGCAAACCCAGTTCGCCGCGATGGGGATCGACGTGATCGCCGTGACCGACGCAGGCTTCAAGCCGGAAAAGCAGGTCAGCGACCTTGAAACCATCATGGCGCAGTCGCCCGACATCATCGTGTCGATCCCGACCGACCCGACAGCTACCGCAGCCGCCTATCGCGCAGCGGCAGCGGCTGGGGCAAAGATGGTGTTCATGGATAACGTTCCGGCAGGTTTCGTGGCAGGCACCGATTACGTCTCGGTCGTGTCCGCCGACAACTACGGCAACGGCGTTGCGGCGGCCCACCTGATGGCCAAGGCGCTTGGCCCTGATGGCGGCGAGATCGGTCTGGTCTTCCATGCCGCCGATTTCTTCGTGACCAAACAGCGCTACGACGCCTTCAAGGCCACGATTGCCAGTGATTACCCCAACATCAAGATTGTGGATGAACAGGGGATCGGCGGGCCGGACTTTTCGGGCGATGCCGAAAAGGCAGCCGGTGCGATGCTGATCTCGAACCCGAATATCAAGGGTATCTGGGCGGTCTGGGACGTGCCTGCCGAAGGTGTGATGGCCGCAGCCCGCGCCAATGGCCGCGATGATCTGATCATCACCACCGTTGACCTTGGTGAAAACGTCGCCATCAGCATGGCGCAAGGCGGGTTCATCAAGGGTCTGGGCGCGCAACGCCCCTATGACGCCGGTGTGGTCGAAGCCAAGCTGGCCGGTTACGCCCTGCTCGACAAGGACGCGCCCGATTTCGTGGCCCTACCCGCGCTGCCCGTCGCGCAAGGCAACCTGCTTGAGGCATGGACTCAGGTCTATTCGACCGAAGCCACCGAGAACGTGAAAGCTTCGATGCAATAAGCGATGCCGCGCGGGGTGTCCCTATCACCTCGCGCGCAATCGGGGCCTTTACGGGCGGCATTAGTTCCCCGCCTGCGAAGGCCCCATCCTTTCATCCCCGCCTCCTTCAACCCCGGAGACCGACAATGACCAAAGTAATGAACGTCGCCATGATCGGCGGCGGGTTCATGGGCAAGGCGCATGCCATGGCCTATGCCTCGATGCCGATGTTCTTCTGGCCTGCCCCTGCCATCCCCCACCGCAAGGTTGTGGTCGATGTCACCGACGGGGCCGCCGAAGAGGCCCGCCGCCGTTTCGGCTTTGACGAGGCGTCCAGCGACTGGCGCGCGGTTGTGGCGCGGCCCGATATTGACGTGGTCGATATCTGCACCCCGAACAACGTCCACGCCGAGATCGCGATTGCCGCCGCCAAGGCTGGCAAGCACATCATCTGCGAAAAGCCGCTGGCCCGCACCGTCGAAGAGGCCCGCGCCATGACCGAGGCCGCCAAGGCCGCAGGTATCATCCATATGGTCGCCTTCAACTACCGCCGCACGCCCGCCGTGGCGCTGGCCAAGAAATACATCGAGGAAGGCCGCATCGGGCGCATCCTCAATTTCCGCGGCACCTATCTGCAAGACTGGTCGGCGGATGAAAACGGCCCGCTGTCGTGGCGTTTCCAGAAGAAAATCGCAGGCTCCGGCACTGTTGGCGACATTGCCACCCATGTTGTCGATCTGGCGCATTACCTTGTCGGCCCGATTGCCGAGGTGATCGCGATGACCAAGACCTATATCTCCACCCGCCCGATCCAGCAGGGTGGCGTTGACAAGCTGGGTGCCTCCGAGAAATCCGCCCATTCCGAACGGGCTGCGGTCGATGTCGATGACGAGGTCGTGTCGATGCTGCGCTTTGGCAATGGTGCCATCGGCAGCCTTGAGGCCACCCGCAACGCTTGGGGCCGCAACAACTTCATCACGCTGGAAATCCACGGCACCAAAGGCTCGATCGCCTTCAACTATGAACGTCGCGACGAATTGCAGGTGATGTTCGCGGATGATCCGGCAGATGCGCGCGGTTTCCGCACTGTCTATACTGGTCCGGCCCATCCCTATGGCGGCGGTCTGTGGCCGATCCCCGGTCTGGGCATCGGTTATTCGGAGACCAAGATCGTGGAATGTTTTGACCTGTTCACCGCCATTGCCACCGGCAAGCAGCCCAGCCCGAACTTTGAAGACGGTCTGCTGACCGAACTGGTTGCAGATGCGCTGCTGCGGTCCGGCGAAACCGGCAAATGGGAGCGGGTGGAATGACCGCCCCCGCCCCAGTCGCCGTGCGGATGACCGGGATTTCCAAATCCTTCGGCGGCATCCGCGCGCTGGACAACGTGGATTTCGAAGTTCACGCCGGAGAGGTCCATGCCCTGCTGGGTGGCAACGGGGCGGGGAAATCTACCATCCTCAAGGTGCTGAACGGCGTGCATGTGCCGGACGAGGGCAAGATTTTCGTGGGGGGCGAACCGCTTGCCACCCACACGCCCGAAGCCTCGCGCGCTGCTGGCATCGCGATGAACTTTCAGGAAATGTCGCTGATCCCGACGTTGACCGTGGCGCAGAACATCTTTCTGACCCGCGAGGCGCGGGACGCGCGCGGCATGATCGACGACGCGGATTCCATCCGCCGCGCGCAGGCGCTGTTCGACATGCTGCAAGTGCAGGTGGACCCCAAGGCGCTGGTTGGCGATCTTGGCGCAGGCCAAAAGCAGTTGACCGAGATTGCCAAGGCGATCAGCCAGAAGGCGCGGGTTCTGATCCTGGATGAACCATCGACTGCGCTGTCGGTTTCGGATGTGGACCGGCTGTTTACCTTCTTGCGGCAGCTGAAATCCGAAGGCGTGGCGATCATCTATGTCAGCCATCGCATGGACGAAATCGCCCGCATCGCCGACCGCGCCACGATCCTGCGCGACGGGCGGCATGTGATCACCGCGCCGCTGGCCGATCTGCCGATTGATGTGATGATCGAACATATCGTCGGTAAACGTTCCAAAGGGCTGGCCGATGTGGCGCGCGGGGACGTGGTGCGGGGCGAGGTCTTGCTGGAACTGTCCGGCGTGACCGGACCGCACAAACCCGAAAACGTCAGCTTTGCGCTGCATCGAGGCGAGGTGCTGGGTCTGGCCGGTCTGCTGGGATCGGGCCGCTCGGCCCTGGCGCGGGTGATTGCGGGGGTTGAACCTGCCGTTGCGGGTGACATCCGCATCAAGGGCCAGAAGGTTGCGATCCGTCGCCCTGCCGATGCCATCGCCCATCACATCGCGCTTGTGCCAGAGGCGCGGGCGACCCAAGGCATCATTCCCGCCCATAGCGTTGCCGATAACATGGTGATGTCGGTGATCGGGCGTATTTCGGCGCGCGGCATTGTGGATCGGGCGCAGGTGCGCGCGGTTGCCGATGCGATGATCCAACGCCTGTCGATCAAGACCGCCAGCCGCGACCATGCCGTTTCCACCCTGTCTGGCGGCAACCAGCAAAAGGTGGTGATCGGCAAGTGGCTGGCGACCGAGCCGGAAATCCTGATCCTTGACGAACCCACGGCAGGCATCGACATCGGATCGAAATCCGAAATCATCCGTCTGGTGCGCGATCTGGCCCAGTCGGGCAAGGCCGTGATCGTCATCTCGTCCGAACTGTCGGAATTGCTGACCGCCTGCGACCGCATCCTCGTGATGGCGGACGGGCGCGCGCATCAGATGCTGGACCGTGCCGATCTGGACGATCCCGCCAACACCGATCCCGAACACGCCCTTCAGGCCGCCGAGCGCCGCCTGCAAATCGAAATCCAGAACGCCCTGAGCATAAAGGAGGCCAACCATGGCTAAGCCAGCAACCGCCCCCGTCGGGGCATTCTTCGCCAATTGGCGGCAGAACATCATCTACATCGGCTTTGCGGTGATCTTCGTGGTCTTCGCGCTGACGCTGAACGACAAGGGGTTTTTGAACCCCAACAACCTGCTGAACATCGTCCGCCAAACCGCCATGATCGCGGTGATGGCGGTGGCCATGACTTTCGTGCTGTCGGCGGGCGAAATTGACCTGTCGGTCGGCGCGGTCGCAGGGCTTGCCACCGTGACGGTCGCGATGGCGATCTCTGTCGCCGGACCTTTGGGCGGCATTTTGGCCGGATTGGCCACGGGGTTGGCTGTGGGCATGTTCAACGGCTGGCTGACCACGAAAATCGGCATCCCTTCGTTTCTGACCACACTGGCGATGATGGGCATCGCCAAGGGTGTAGCGATGTGGATTTCCGATACCGCCGCCGTTCCGATCCTGTCGCCCGCCTATTCCTGGGTCTTTGGCGGCGGCTCGGTCGGCCCCATTCCGGTGCTGCTGTTCTGGATGGCGGTGCTGGGTGGCATCGGGCATGTGGCGCTGCGCCGCTCGGGCTTTGGCCGCAGGGTCTTGGCCACGGGCGGGGGCGAGACGGCCGCGCGCTATTCCGGCATCGACACCGCAGCGATCAAGTTCCGCGTGCTGGTGCTGTCGTCCTGCGCGGCCTCGCTGGCGGGGATGCTTTATGCAGGGCGTCTGCAATCGGGCCGCTTCCAACTGGGCGAGGGCGACGAGCTTTCAGTCATCGCGGCGGCGGTTCTGGGGGGCACCAGCCTGTTTGGAGGCAAGGGCACCGTCATCGGCACCATTGTCGGCGCGCTGATGATCGGGCTGATCAACAACGCCCTGATCCTGATGGGGCTGGAGTTCAGCCAGCAACTGATCGCCCGCGGCGGGATCATCATCCTTGCCGTCGCCCTGAGCCAGAAGAAGGGCTGACATGTATACGATCATCGGCACCGTCACCGCCCGCCCCGAAACCCGCGCCGAGCTTGCAACCCTGTTGCAAGCTCAGGTCGCCCCCACCCGCGCTGAAACCGGTTGCGTCAACTACGACTTCCACGTTGATGCCGCCGACCCCTGCGTCTTCGTGTTCTACGAAAACTGGACCAGCCGCGCCGCCTTGGACGCGCATCTTGCGATGCCACATCTGCAACCGCTGTTCTCGCAGCTTGACCGGTTGCTGGCCTGTCCCGTGGAAATCCGGCCACTCTCCATGCTGTCCGAGAGGGTCGCATGACGGGCGCGGTTTCGATCAAGGCACCGCCCCTTTTTCTGGCGCAGATCGCAGGCGATTCCGCGCCTATCAACGGCCTGCTCGGTTGAGGTCTGCGGTCCACCCCGCCTTTGACGCAAGCTTCGATGGTTTTGCGCCAGTGGCCGTGCGCAGGGAAGCCGCTGTAGGTCAGGTGACCAAGGCTGCACCAGTCGCCCGTCGCCTTGGGCTGGTTGGCACCGTCAGTTTCATCATCAGGTTCCGGATCTTCGCTTTGCGTGTGGCGCTGGCCAGCGGCCCGTAATGCCGGATGCTGTGGAAGCCTTCAGGCAGGGCTGGATCAGGAAGCGGCGGATAAATTCGTCGGTGGCCAGTCGCATGACCTTTTGCCGGGTGCCGGTCTTGAGCGTCAATCTTTCCAGCGGCACCGATCAGACGGTTGGTCGATATGGCGACGCGATGGCTGGTTGATGCAAAGTCGAGGTTGGCCCTGCTACCGCGTCAGGCGATCGCGGTTCAACTGTCTGGTGTCATGGCTTTGCGCTGTATTTGCTGCCCGGATCGGACAGCGGCAGCAATTTTCAAAGCGCAAACAATAATTTTGGCGGTAAAATTTCTCAAGATCCGGCGCATTTCCGGTTGAATTTTTCTGCTGCATTGCAGCGCGATCGGGCTGATCCTGGTAGCTATTTTGCTGGGAATATTTTGAAAAACTTATATATTACAGTGTATTGCACTCCTTCTGGTCAGCCGGTGGCGCGATACTGCCTGATGCGCTGCGATTGCACTGCCTGGGCTGTCACGGATTGTCGTAGTGCCGTGCGTCAGTCATTTTCGACCGGAATGACGCAAGATTTGAAAGCGCTTTGAGGCGAGAATCGTTGACGGAATGCCACTGTTTGCGCTAAACCATCGCAAACGCTTCGGGAGGCCGTTTCGCAAGTTACGGAAAATGGGGCGTTTTAAGACAGGGACGCGCGGCTTCGCGCAACAAAAATCATCAGGGAGGAAATCCATGTCCTATGGATTCAGGGGCCGCGCTTTGCGTTCGGCTGCGGCTATGGCAATCGTCAGCGCTTTGAGCACTCCGGTGCTGGCCGACGAGCTGTTCTATGTATCGGGCGCTGTTGGCAACGCCGTTGAAAACTTCGCCATGCTGGTAAAGCCGTGGGAAGAAGCCACCGGCCACAAGGTGACGCTGGTGCCGATGCCGGCTTCGACCACCGACCAGTTTGGCCAATACCGCCTCTGGCTGGCCGCTGGGGCGACCGACATCGACCTGTATCAGACCGACGTGATCTGGGCACCGCAGCTGGCCGACCACTTCGTTGATCTGACCGAAGCCGCCAAGGATCTGGCGCCGACCCACTTCCCGTCGATCATCCAGTCGCAGACCGTGAACGGCAAGCTGGTGGCGCTGCCGTTGTTCACCGACGCGCCGGCACTGTATTACCGCAAGGATCTGCTGGAGAAATACGGCGTCGCCGTGCCGAAAACCTGGTCTGAACTCGCCGCTGGTGCCAAGGTTATTCAGGACGGCGAGCGCGCTGCTGGCAAGGGCGATTTCCACGGCTTCGTCTGGCAGGGCAACGCCTATGAAGGCCTGACCTGCGATGCGCTGGAATGGGTCAAGTCGCATGGCGGCGGTCAGATTGTTGAACCCGATGGCACTATCTCGATCAACAATCCCAACGCTGTCGCGGCTTTGGAAGAAGCCAAATCCTGGGTTGGCACCATCTCGCCCCAAGGCGTTCTGGCTTATCAGGAAGAAGAAGCCCGTGGCGTCTGGCAGACCGGCAATGCCGCCTTCATGCGCAACTGGCCCTATGCCTACACGCTGGGCAATGGCAACGACTCTGCGGTGAAGGACCTGTTCGGCGTCACCACTTTGCCGGTTGGCAAGGAAGGCGACACCTCGGCGGCAACGCTGGGCGGCTGGAACGTGGCGGTGTCGAAGTATTCGGCGCATCAGGAAGCCGCTGTCAGCCTGGCGATGTATCTGGCTGGCCCCGAGGCGCAAAAGGCCCGCGCTTTGGCAGAATCTAACCTGCCGACCATCGTGGCGCTGTATGATGACGCCGAGATCGGCGCCGCGCAGCCCATCATCCCGCAGTGGAAGGACGTGTTTCTGAACGCTGTTCCGCGCCCGTCTGCCCCGACTTTGGGCAAATACAACGAAGTGTCCTCGAAGTTCTGGTCGGCTGTGCACCAAACCCTGTCGGGCAATGGCACCGCTGCCGAAAATCTGGAAATGCTGGAAGCTGACCTGACCGAGCTGAAGGGCGACGCCTGGTAATCCTCCCGACCACGGGCACGCCTTGAGGATGGGCGGCGGGGACGTTTGGCAATCAAACCGGTTCACCCGCCGCCCATTCTTGTTTCTCGACCCTGAAGGAGCGGGGTCGTTTCAAGGGGGAAATCATGACAGTTGCGAAACCTGCCATTGGGCAAGAAAGCAGCCTGAGCCTGCAACAGCAGCGCCAGCGTGCGGCTTTCTGGTTCCTGGCACCGATGTTGCTGGCGCTGTTCTGCGTCGCAGCCTGGCCATTGCTGAGAACGATCTGGTTCTCGCTGACCGACACCTCGCTGAACAATCTCTATGCGGGCAAATGGATTGGCTTTGACAATTACCTGAAGATCCGCACGCTGGACTCCGGCAAGGTGATCTACCGCGGCACGCTGGTGGACCCGGCGTGGTGGAACGCCGTCTGGAACACGGTGAAATTCTCGTTCACCTCGGTCTTGTGCGAAACCGTGCTGGGGCTGATCGTGGCGCTGGTGCTGAACGCCGAATTCAAGGGCCGCGGCTTTGTCCGCGCGGCTATCCTGATCCCTTGGGCGATCCCGACCATCGTTTCGGCCAAGATGTGGGCGTGGATGCTGAACGACCAATACGGCATCATCAATGACATCGGCATGAAGTTGGGCTTGCTGGAACAAAAGATCGCCTGGACCGCCAACACCGATACCGCGATGTATGCGGTGCTGATGGTGGACATCTGGAAAACCACGCCGTTCATGGCGCTGTTGTGCCTTGCCGGTCTGCAAATGGTGCCGCGTGACATTTACGAGGCCGCCAAGATTGACGGCATCCATCCGGTGAAGGTGTTCTTCAAGATCACCCTGCCGCTGATCCGCCCGGCGCTGATGGTGGCGGTGATCTTCCGCATGCTGGACGCGCTGCGGGTGTTCGACCTGATCTATGTGCTGACGCCGAACTCGGCTGCGACCAAAACAATGTCGGTGATCAGCCGGGAAAACCTGATTGATTTCGATAAATTCGCTTACGGCTCGGCGCAGTCGACGCTGCTGTTCGCGATCCTGGCGGTGTTCGTGTCGCTGTATATCTGGCTGGGCAAAGTGGACCTGAGCGGGGAGAGCGGCAAATGAGCGGCAACAAGCTACTGAAAAAAATCGCTTTTTACGCGCTGGTGGTGGTGATCGTCGTCTTCTCGGTGTTTCCGTTCTACTATGCGATTGTGACCTCGTTCGCCACTGGCACCCGGTTGTTTGAAATCAACTATTTCCCGCCGGTGTTTGATTGGAGCAACTATCAGTCCGTGTTGGGCGGGCGGACCTTCCCGCGCAATATCCTGAACTCGGTATTCATTGCCACGGTAACGGTGTGCTTTGCACTACTGTTGGCGGTGACGGCATCCTATGCCTTGGCGCGGGTGCGGTTCCGGGGGCGGGGGCTGTTGCTGATGACAATCCTTGCGGTGTCGATGTTTCCGCAAATCGCCGTGCTGGCGGGCCTGTTCGAGTTGATCAAGTTTCTCAACCTGTTCAACACGCCTTGGGCGCTGATCCTGTCTTACACCATTTTCACGCTGCCGTTCACCGTCTGGGTGCTGACCACCTTCATGCGCGATCTTCCGGTCGAGATTGAAGAGGCGGCGATTGTCGATGGCGCAACGCCGTGGGTGATCATCACCAAGGTGTTTCTGCCGCTGCTCTGGCCGGCTTTGGTGACGACCGGCCTTCTGGCCTTCATCGGGGCGTGGAACGAATTCCTGTTCGCGCTGACCTTCACCTCGCAGGAAATCACCCGCACGACTCCGGTGGCGATTGCGATGCTGTCGGGCGCTTCGGTGCAGGAAATTCCGTGGGGCCCGATCATGGCCGCAAGCGTTATCGTGACGGTGCCGCTGATCATCCTTGTTCTCATCTTCCAACGCAAAATCGTGGCGGGTCTTACCGCTGGCGGCGTGAAGGGCTAAAAAATGGCAAAAATTGAACTGAAAAACGTCAAGAAGTCCTACGGCGCGGTAGACGTGATCAAGGGCATCGACCTGACCATCGAGAAGGGCGAATTCATGGTGTTTGTCGGCCCGTCGGGCTGCGGCAAATCCACCCTGTTGCGGCTGATTTCGGGGCTGGAGGAAATCACCTCGGGTGACATGCTGTTTGACGCCGAGCGCGTCAACAACGTGCTGCCATCGCAGCGCGGCATCGCGATGGTGTTCCAATCCTATGCTTTGTATCCGCATATGACGGTCTACGACAACATGGCCTTCGGGATGAAACTGGCGAAAGCCAGCCCGGAAGATATGAAAAAGCGGGTGATGGAGGCGGCGAAACTGCTGCAGATTGATCACCTGCTGGATCGTCTGCCCAAGCAGCTTTCCGGCGGTCAGCGTCAGCGCGTCGCCATCGGCCGCGCGATTGTGCGTGATCCGCGGGTGTTCCTGTTTGACGAACCGCTGTCAAACCTGGACGCCGCCTTGCGGGTGCAGACCCGGTTGGAAATCGCCAAGCTGCACCATTCAATGTCTGACGTGACGATGATCTATGTGACGCATGATCAGGTCGAAGCCATGACACTGGCCGACCGTATCGCCGTGCTGCGCGATGGCAAGCTGGAACAGGTCGGCACCCCCGCCGAACTGTATGAACGCCCGAACTCGATCTTTGTCGCGGGCTTCATCGGTAGCCCGAAGATGAACTTCCTGACCGGCAAATTCGCTGCCGATCACGGGTGCACCACGCTGGGCATCCGGTCGGAACATATCGACGTGGTCGATGCGGGCGGCGAATGGGCGGGCCATGTGGTGCATGCCGAAGACCTTGGCTCGGACAACTACCTGTTCGTCGAGGTCGGCAGCGATGAGCCGCTGATCGTGCGCCGCGAAGGCAAGCTGGCGATGAAGGTCGGCGACCATGTGCAACTGGCCGCCAAGGCTGGCGCGCTGCATAAATTCGACGCGAACGGCAAACCGATCCGTTGATCTGAACAAACACCCATCCGTCGCGTCCCTGAAGGGGCGCGGCACCTTCCGAAGGAGCATGCCATGAGCATCCGCGTCACCGTTTGGGGCGAAAACGTCCATGAACACAAGAACAAGATCGTCGCCCAGATTTACCCGCTGCTGATGCACGGCACCATCGCCGCCGCGCTGAACGGCAACAAGGGCATCACCGCCACCACCGTGACGCTGCAAGATGCCGAACACGGGCTGACCAAGGAAAAGCTGGCCGAAACCGATGTGCTGATCTGGTGGGGCCATGTCGCGCACGGCGATGTGGCGGACGAGATCGTCGAGCGGGTCTGCGATGCGGTCTGGGGCGGCATGGGGGTGATCTTCCTGCACTCGGCGCATTTCTCCAAGCCGTTCAAGCGGTTGATGGGCGCGCCCTGCAACCTCTATTGGCGCGAGGCGGGCGAGCGGGAGCGGCTTTGGGTCACCAGCCGCCACCACCCGATTGCCGCGGGTATCCCCGAGCATTTCGAACTGGAATATGAAGAAATGTATGGCGAGCCCTTCGGCGTGCCGGAACCGCTGGAAACCGTGTTCATCAGCTGGTTTGCCGGTGGCGAGGTGTTCCGCTCGGGTCTGACCTACAAGCGCGGTGCGGGCAAGATTTTCTACTTCCGCCCCGGTCACGAAACCTATCCGACCTATCACGACGCCAATGTGCAGCGGGTGATCGCCAATGCGGTGAAATGGGCCTATAACCCCGAGGCCCGGATCGCCGATCCGCATGACGGCCCGAACCGCACCGTTGCTGAAGCGCTGGAGCCGATTGTCGAACGTGGCCCGCGCCTGCATCAGGACGGCGAGGCGGGGTATCGCTGATGGCCGCCCCGGTTCGTCTGCTGATCCTTGGCACGGGGGGCATGGCCAATAACCATGCCGAAAAGTTCAAGGAAATAGAGGGTGTTACCCTGGTCGGTGGCATCGATACCCGCCCCGACCAACTGGCGGCTTTCTGTGATCGCCACGGCATTGCGGGCCGCTTCGGCTCGATTGACGCGGCGATTGCCTGGGGGCAGTTTGACGCTGTCACCAACGTTACCCCTGATGCCGCGCATTACCCGACCACGCTGCCCTTCCTTGCGGCGGGCAAGCATGTGCTGTGCGAAAAGCCCCTCGCCACGAACGAGGCCGACGCCGACGCGATGGCGGATGCTGCTGCGAAGGCGGGCGTGGTGAACATGGTCAATCTGTCTTACCGCAACGTCGCCGCCTTGCAAAAAGCTGCGGCCATGGTGCGCGAAGGCGCGATCGGACAGGTGCGGCACTTTGAGGCCAGCTACCTGCAAAGCTGGCTGACCCAGCCGGCCTGGGGCCATTGGGACCGCGAAAGCCAATGGCTGTGGCGGCTTTCCACCAAGCACGGCTCCAAGGGCGTGCTGGGCGATGTTGGCATCCATATCCTTGATTTTGCGACCTTTATCGCCGGGCAATCGGCGACCGAGGTGTCGTGTCGTCTGGCGACTTTCCACAAGGTGCCGGGCGATCAGATTGGCGAATATCCGTTGGATGCCAATGACAGCGCCACCATGCAGGTGGTGCTGGAAAACGGCGCGCTGGGCACGGTGGCGGCGACGCGCTTTGCCAGCGGCCATCTGAACGATCTGCGCTTGCGGATCTATGGCGACAAGGGCGGGCTGGAGGTGTCTTACGAAAACAACGTCAGCCGCCTGCGCGCCTGCCTTGCGCCTGACCTGCAAGCGGCGGAATGGCACGATGTGGATGCCCCGGTTCTGGCCTCGATCTATCAGCGCTTCATCGCCGCCATTCGCGGCGAAGGCGTGGCCGACCCGGACTTCGCCCGCGGTGCGGCGTTGCAACGCCTGCTTGACCGCGCCGAGCAATCGGCAGGACAGGGCGGATTGAGCCTCAAGGTTTGATCCGACCCGAAATCGGGGCGTTCGCCAGACGCCCCGATTTTATATTCTTTAACAGCAATGTGTTTGACCCGGATCAAGGCGCGCCATCACCAGTCAGCTATTCTGGCGCTGTTTTTAGCCAGGAGCCGGAAGATGTCTCGTTTGATGATGACGCTGTTTTCTATGATCGCAACCACCCTGATGGGGGTGGGCGTGGTGATCGCCCTGACCACAGGTTACGGTACGTTGCAGCCGATTGTGATCGCCGCCGCCGTCGGGTTTGTGCTGGCGATTCCGGTGTCGTGGTTTGTCGCCAGGCAGTTGGAGTAAGGCCTGACAGCCGCGCAGGGTATCGGCTATCCTGCGAAAATCATGACCTATTTTGCAGGAGAAGCAAATGTCCGCACGCAGAGGTTATTCGGTGACTCAGATCGGTCTGCATTGGGCGGTGGCCGTTCTGATCGTTTTTCAGCTGATTTTCGGCGAGTCCATGGGCGAGGCCTGGGAGGCGGTCGAAGAAGGCGCCGTGCCGCAGATGGGCGCCATGGTCTGGGCGCATATTCTGACCGGGGCAGCGGTGCTGCTGCTGGTGGTGTGGCGGCTGGCCTTGCGCCGGACGCGCGGCGTGCCGGAAACCCCGGCGGGGTCGCCGCTGATGATGAAAGCAGCAGTATGGGGCCATATCGGGCTTTATGTGCTGATGGTGCTGGCACCCGCAACCGGGCGTGCAGCGTGGTATGGCGGCATAGAGGCCGCTGCCGAGGTGCACGAAATCTTCAAGCCGCTGCTGATCTTGCTGGTGGCGGGCCATGTGGCGGCCTCGCTGTTCCATCAGTTCGTGCTTAAAGACGGATTGCTGCTGCGGATGAAACGTCCGTTGGATTAACCCCGGCCTCGGTGAAACAGGGCGGAAAATGCAGATTTTCCGTCCCGATTTTTTGCAAAAATCGCCTTGTGTCAGGCGTTCAGAAACACCCGCACAGCTTGTTCAAATTCGCGCGGTCGTTCTGCGTGCAGCCAGTGCCCGGCACCGGGCAGTTTGGCAAAACGGGCGTGCGGGAACAGCGCGCGGATGGTGTCGCGATATTCCGACCTGACGTAGTGCGAGTCCGCGCCGCTGAGAAACAGCGTCGGCCCGTCAAAGCGGCCATCGCTGCCGGGCCAGCCGACGATGCCTACCATCTCGGCCTCCAGCACATCGAAGTTCAGCCGCCACACCGGCGGTTGCGCCTTCAGATCCAGCGATTGCAGGAAAAACGCCCGCAGCGCCGGATCTTCCACCGTTTGCGCCAGCCGCCGGTCTGCCTCGGATCGCGAGGTCAGGCCGGACAGATCCAGCCCGCGCATGGCGTGGATATGGCGGGATTGGTCGTGATCATAGGCGACCGGGGCAATATCAGCGACCACCAGCTTGCGCACCAGATCGGGCCGGGTCAGCGCCAGCAACATCGCAGCCTTGCCGCCCATCGAATGGCCCAGCACATCCATCGGCGCGCCCTGCGCCTCGATCACCCGCGCCAGATCGCCGGCCATATCGGCATAGCTTTGCGTCGGTTTGCGCGGGCTTTGGCCGTGGTTGCGCTGATCCACTGCCAGCACGTCGCGACTGTCGGCCAGATGCCGGGCAATCACCCCCCAATTGCGGGCAGAGCCATACAGCCCGTGCACGATCAGCAGGGCCGGAAGGGCAGGGTTTGGGGTGGCGGCGGGGTATTCGGTGGTTGCAAGCATGCCGCGACTTTTAGCGCGTTGCGCCGCGCAGGGCCAGAGCAGTTGAAGCGGCCCCTGCCAGCGGCTAGGATCGCGGCAAAGCAGCACAGGGCAACAGCATGACCGGAGTTCCAATCCAGCAGATGGCCGATCGCGTGGCTGGCTTGATGGAGCAGCGGCTGCGGGTGCGCGGGCAGGGCCTGTCTGAGAAGCTGCGCAAAGGCGGGCGCCTGCTGCCGCGCAAGGTGCGTGCGGCGGCCGAGGTGCTGGCGCAAGGTGCTGCCATGGCGCAAAATCCCAAGCTGTTATTGCAGGTCGATCAGGCAGCGGTTGCGGCGGCTTATGATACCTGTGTGCGGCATCTGGGTGGCGTCAACGGCGCGGACCGACGCAACGGCGCAATCATCGGCGTTGCCGCCTCGATGGCGATGTCGGTGCTGGTGGTGGCGCTACTGGTGATCGCGGTGCTGGCTTGGCGTGGGTTTGTTTAGCCGGTCATCGCGTCGCCGCGTGACACGGGCCGGGCATAAGCGGCCCCGCAAAGCAAAAGGGCGCAGGTTTCCCCGCGCCCTTTGATGTTTCTAAATCACAGCCCCGGATACATCGGGAATTTTTCGCACAGCGCCTCGACGCGGGCTTTCACCGCCGCCTCAACCTCGGCGTTGCCGTCTTCGCCGTTCTGAGCCAGACCATCGACCACTTCGACAATCCACTTGCCGATCTGACGGAATTCGGTCTCGCCAAAGCCACGCGTGGTGCCTGCCGGGGTGCCCAGACGCACGCCCGAGGTGACGGTCGGCTTTTCCGGGTCGAACGGGATGCCGTTCTTGTTGCAGGTGATATTGGCGCGACCCAAGGCCTTTTCGGTGGCGTTGCCTTTGACGTTCTTCGGGCGCAGGTCCACCAGCATGACGTGGGTGTCGGTGCCGCCGGTGACGATATCGAGGCCACCCTTCATCAGCTCATCAGCCAGCGCTTGCGCGTTGACGATCACCTGCTTGGCATAGTCCTTGAACTCCGGGCGCAGCGCCTCGCCGAAGGCTACGGCTTTGGCGGCTATGACATGCATCAGCGGGCCGCCCTGAATACCGGGGAAAATCGCCGAGTTCACTTTCTTGGCGATATCCTCGTTGTTGGTCAGGATCATGCCGCCACGCGGGCCGCGCAGGGTCTTGTGGGTGGTGGTGGTGGCAACGTCTGCGTAGGGGAAGGGCGACGGGTGCTGGCCACCGGCCACCAGACCGGCAAAATGCGCCATGTCCACCATCAGATAGGCACCGACCTTGTCGGCAATCGCGCGGAAGCGGGCAAAGTCGATCTGGCGCGGCACGGCAGAGCCACCGGCGATGATCAGCTTGGGCTGATGTTCCACCGCCAAAGCCTCGACCTGATCATAGTCGATCAGGTTGTCTTGCTGGCGCACACCGTATTGCACGGCATGGAACCACTTGCCCGACTGGTTCGGCGCGGCACCATGGGTCAGGTGACCGCCCGAGGCCAGGTTCATCCCCAGAATGGTATCGCCGGGCTTGATCAGCGCCTGAAACACGCCTTGGTTGGCCTGAGACCCCGAGTTCGGCTGCACGTTGGCAAAGCCGCAGCCAAACAGCTGTTTCGCCCGGTCGATCGCCAGATTCTCCGCGATGTCGACAAACTCGCAGCCGCCGTAATAGCGCTTGCCCGGATAGCCTTCGGCGTATTTGTTGGTCATCACCGAACCCTGCGCCTCCATCACGGCGCGGCTGACGATGTTTTCCGAGGCGATCAGCTCGATCTCGTGGCGCTGACGCCCCAGTTCAGCGGTGATCGAGCCGAACAGTTCGGGGTCACGCGTGGCGAGGGTTTCGGTGAAAAATCCGGTATCGCGGTGGGCGGTCATGGCGTCTCCTGCGGTGATGGGCCGATTTCAGGCGGTTCTAGGCGATGGGGGGGGCGGTGGGAAGGCAAGAAACGACGCGCAACGCGTCGGTTACGCCGTCTTGTTCACTATAGGAAACTTGTTACCGCTATCGAATTCGTTGGAGGGGTTGAGTTTGCCCGACCGTCTGCGAAGACTGCGGTTGGGCATAAAAGGAATCCGGTGTGGCGCTTACGAAGATCGCGTTTTTGGCAAGCTCGTCCCCTGCGGCGCAGGAGGCGTTGCTGGGGCTGACGGCTTTGCATGGCCAGACGGATGTGACCGAGGCCGAGGTTGTGGTGGCGCTGGGCGGGGATGGTTTCATGCTGCAAACCCTGCATGAAACCGAAGCCACCGGGTTGCCGGTTTATGGGATGAACTGCGGCACGGTGGGGTTCTTGATGAACACCTTCGGGCTGGAGGATCTGCCGGCGCGGTTGGCGGCGGCGGAGGAGGCGGTGATCAATCCGCTGGCGATGACGGCGGTGTCGATGGATGGGACGGTGACGCGGGCCTTGGCGATAAATGAGGTGTCGCTGTTGCGGGCGGGGCCGCAGGCGGCGAAGCTGCGGATTTTTGTTGATGGAAAGGAACGGCTGGCAGAGCTGATCTGTGATGGCGCGCTGGTGGCGACCCCGGCGGGATCGACGGCTTACAACTATTCGGCGCATGGGCCGATCTTGCCGATCGGATCGGACGTGCTGGCCTTGACGCCGATGGCGGCGTTTCGGCCCAGACGGTGGCGGGGGGCGTTGCTGCCGAAATCGGTGGTGGTGCGCTTTGAAGTGCTGGAGCCGGAAAAACGGCCGGTGCGGGCGGATGCCGACAGCCGGCCGGTGACGGATGTGGTTTCAGTGGAAATCAGGTCAGAACCGGCGATCCGGCACCGGATTCTGTTCGATCCGGGGCATGGGCTGGAAGAACGGCTGATTGTGGAGCAGTTTGCCTGACGCAGGCTTTCGGCGCGCGGCCTTGCGGTGTCCGCATGTGGACAAGGTGGCAGCATACGGAAAATCAATGGCTTGCGGGGGGGCGTTCAGGTCTTGTTAAGGACTGCGCCCGGCATTCCATAGATCGACCGCGTTTTCTGAAAGAAAACGTGCCCGATTTTTCTCAAAAATCGCAGAGCGGTTTGCGCTTATCTTGAACCCCTTTTCGCGCCAAGGCCGCGCGAAAAGCGATGTGCTCTGCATGCGATAAAACGCAAACCGCTTTAGCCCTTCGTCCAGTTTTCGATCTTGCGGTAGAGCGTGGAAGGCGACACCTCCAGCACGCGCGCGGCTTTTGGCACCGATCCGCCATGCTGCGCCAGTGTTGCCTCGATCAGCATGCGTTCCACCTCGGCCAGCGGGCGGCCCAGCAGGGCCTGCAGAGCGTGCTCGGGGTTGAGCGGCTGGTCTGGCAGCAGTGCGGCGGCAGTCTCGTCGAGTTGAAGCGGCAAGGATGCGGGCAACATGGCGCTGTTGACCACACCGCCGTCGTGCAGCACCACGACGTTGCGGATCACGTTCAGCACCTGCCGCACATTGCCCGGCCACGGCAGGCGGCGGAACAGCGCGCGCACCTCGGGCGACAAGCCGTCAAACTGCTTGCCCTCTTCCTGGGCGAACCGTGCCAGCGCGGTTTCGGCAAGTTCGATCACGTCATCGCCGCGATCCCGCAACGGCGGCATGTGGATCGGCACCACATAAAGCCGGTAGAACAGGTCTTCGCGGAACTGGCCGCGCCGAACCGCCTCCATCGGGTCGCGGTTGGTGGCGCAGACAATGCGCACATTCACCTTGCGCGGGCGGGTGGCACCGACCGGCACCACCGTCGAGGTTTGCAGAAACCGCAGCAGCTTGGTTTGCAACGCCGGGGCCATTTCGCAGATTTCATCCAGAAACAGCGTGCCGCCATCCGCCGCCGTCGCCGCCCCCGGCTTGTCGGAAATCGCGCCGGTGAAGCTGCCTTTCATATGACCGAACACCTCGGATTCCAGCAAATCCTGCGGGATTGCGCCACAGTTCAGCGCGATGAACGGCCCGGCGGCGCGCGGCGAATTGCCATGCACCGCCAGCGCGCACAGCTCTTTGCCGGTGCCGCTTTCGCCGGTGATGAATACGGTTGCCATCGACCGCGCCACCGAAGCGATGGTGTTTTGGATACGCACCATTGGTTCGGACGAGCCGATGAAGGCGTTGCTGGTTGCGGGCAGGTGCAGGCTGGCCGCTGCCGGCGGATTGGGTTTGCTGGAGGCGGAGGTGGCTGTAGCAGCTTTGACGGCGGCGGCGCGACGCGGCAACGGGTTTGCCCCGGCATTGTTGCCCGCATTGGCAATCGCGTGCAGCAGCCGGGTTTCGTCAAAGGGTTTGACCAGAAATTCATAGGCCCCGGCGCGCATCGCTTCAACCGCACGGTTGATCGAGCCATGCGCCGTCATCACGATGACCTTTGTATCCGGGCGCAGCGCCAGCATGTCTTGCATCAGATCCAGCCCGTCGCGGTCGGGCAGCACCAGATCGAGCAGCACCAGCTTTGCTGTTCCGGCGTGAAACAGCGCAAGGCCTTCGGCCGCGTTGGCAGCACAGAGCACGCTATGCCCGGCCAGCGTCAGCACAGACCGATAGAGCAGTTGCAGCGAGGCGGTATCCTCGATCAGCAGCACCGACACGGGGACAAAAGGGGCAGGGGCTGCAGCGGCGGTCACGGCTTGCCCCCTTGGTCTGGAGAGTGACGTCCGACGAAATGGATCAAGGTATCCAGTGCCTCCAGCAATTGCGGCAATAGCGTCAGGAAGGTGCCGCGATCCGGGGTGTCGGCATGGGCCAACGCGTTCATTTCTTCGGCCAGATATTGCAGGTGCAGCGCGCCCGCCGTGCCCGCCAGTGCCATGAGCACATGGGTTTGCGCCCGGACGTCTTGCCAATCCATCCGGTGCGACGCAGCGAGCAGGCCACGTTCGGCGCGCAGCAGATCTTCTTGCAGCCGGTCCAGCAGTTCGGCGGCAAGGTCTGGCCCGGCCATGGCCAGCAGCTGGTTGAAACGGTCGGGCTGCATCTGCGCCGTGGCGACGGGGGCAGGTCTGGCCTGTCGCCCGTGCAGCACCGCAAGCGCGGTTTCGCCCAAGGTGATCGGGCAGAGCACCGGCTTGGACAGGATCTGGTCGGCCCCGACGGCCTCGATCGCGGCCTTGTTGGCACGCAGCCGGTAAGCGGTGACCGCCAGAATCGGCAATTGCGCCACCGGGCCGGGCATGGCGCGGATATGGCGGATCACCTCTAGCCCGTTGAAACCGGGCATTTCGATGTCGATCAGCAGCAGATCGAAGCTTTCGCGTTCAATCCGCCCCACCGCCTGCACGCCATCGGCGGCGGTGACCACCTCGGCCCCCATGCTGGCCAGCATTTGCGACAGCAGTTGGCGCGAGGTCTGGTTGTCATCGGCGACCAGCACGCGCAGATGGCTGAGATCGGGGGCCGTGCTGGCATGCCGCACGCCGGGGGCGAGATCGGGCAGCGGCAGGGTGACGGTGATTTCGGCACCGCCGCTGGCGCGGTTCTGCGCGGTGATCCGGCCGCCTGCGGTTTCGACCATCTCGTGCACGATATGCAGGCCCAGCCCCGAGCCGGGTTTGTGGCTTTGGTCAGAGAGCGGATTGCCGGAAAACAGTCGTGGCAGGGCGGCAGGGGCAAAGCCGGGGCCTTCATCCTGCACGCGCAGCCGGAGCTGACCGTCGGCGGTCAGGCCAAAGGCGCAGGTGATCTGGCCCGACCCGGCGTATTTGATCGCATTGCCCAGCAGGTTCGACAGGATGCGTTCGATCAGGGCGGCATCCAGCGGCAACAGCGCGGGCAGATCGGTGCTGGCCCGCAGCAGGAAACCAAGCCCGTGGTCGCGCGCGCGGGCCTGCCAGCGCAGGCGGATGCCATCAAACAGCCGCTCGGTCTGCAAGGGCGGGCTGGCGGCATCGGCATAGTGATCGCCCACCAGCAGGGTCAGCGCCTGTTCGAGCAGCAGCGCCAGTGCTTCCCCGGCGGCTTTGGTGCGGGCGATCTGCTGTCGGCTGGCCGGGGCAAGCGGGGCGGGGTCGATCAGTCGCAGCCCGCCGATCACCTCGGACAGGGCGGCGCGCAGGTCATGCCCCAGCAGCGCCATCGCGGGGGCGTCGCGGGGGTCCAGAACCGGCAGGGCAGAGCTATCGGAGAAGGTCATGCCAACACGTTACGCGGCGCGGCGGCTTTGTCCAGCCGCCGCGCAGAGGCTTTGCAAATAACCTCGCAGGCGGTCAGTCCTTGGCGTAGCCGAGCGATTGCAGGGCCAGCTTGATTTCGTCCAGAATCGCCGGATCGTCGATGGTGGCGGGCATTTTCCACGCGCCACCATCGGCAATCTTGACCATGGTGCCACGCAGGATCTTGCCCGACCGGGTTTTCGGCAACCGGTCCACCACCACGGCGCGTTTGAAATCCGCCACCGGACCGATCTTGTCGCGCATCAGCTTGACGCATTCGGCCACCACCTCGGAGGCGGAGCGGTTGGCACCCTTGTTCAGGCACAAAAAGCCGACCGGGCTTTGGCCCTTCAGCGCGTCCGACACCCCGATCACTGCGCATTCGGCGACGTCCTTGTGGCCGGCCAGAACCTCTTCCATCGCGCCGGTGGAAAGCCGGTGGCCTGCGACGTTGATCACGTCATCGGTGCGCGCCATGATGTAGAGGTAGCCGTCTTCATCGACATAGCCCGCATCGCCGGTTTCATAATAGCCGGGGAAATGCGCCAGATAGCTTTTCTTGAAGCGATCCTCGGCATTCCACAGCGTCGGCAGCGTGCCGGGGGGCAGCGGCAGTTTCACCGCAATCGCGCCCAACTGGCCGGGGGCAACCGGGTGGCCGCCTTCATCCAGCACCTGCACGTCAAAGCCGGGCATGGCGACGGAAGGGCTGCCGATTTTCACCGGCAAAGCCTCGATCCCCATCGGGTTGGCGGCAATCGCCCAGCCGGTTTCGGTTTGCCACCAGTGATCAATCACCGGCACATTCAGGTGCCGCTGTGCCCACAGGATCGTATCGGGGTCGGCGCGTTCGCCCGCCAGATACAGCGTCTTGAGGTGCTTCATCGCGTAGTCTTGCACCAGAAGCCCGTCGGGGTCGTCGCGCTTGATCGCGCGCAGGGCGGTGGGGGCGGTGAAGAAGGATTTCACCTTGTTCTCGGCAATCACCCGCCAGAAGGTTCCGGCGTCGGGCGTGCCAACCGGCTTGCCTTCAAACACGATCGTCGTGCAGCCGGCGATCAGCGGCGCGTAGCAGATATAGCTGTGGCCAACGACCCAACCGACATCGGACGCCGCCCAGAACACATCGCCGGGGCCGCAATCATAGATCGCCCGCATCGTCCAGTTCAGTGCCACCAGATGCCCGGCGGTCGGGCGCACCACGCCTTTCGGCGCGCCGGTGGTGCCGGAGGTATAAAGGATATAGGCCGGATGATCGCCCGACACCGGCACACATTCGGCGGGTTTCACGCCATACTGGAAGGTGTGCCAGGCAAAGTCGCGGCCTTCGATCAGCTTTGCAACCTCTTGCTCGCGCTGCAAGATCACGCAGAAGTTGGGTTTGTGCGTGGCCATGGTGATCGCAGCATCCAGCAGCGGCTTGTAATGCACGATGCGGTTCGGCTCGATGCCGCAGCTGGCGGCGATGATGGCTTTCGGGGTGCAATCGTCGATCCGCACCGCCAGTTCGCTGGCGGCAAAACCGCCGAACACCACGGAATGAATCGCACCCAGCCGAGCGCAGGCCAGCATCGCCTCCAGCGCTTCGGGGACCATCGGCATGTAGATGATGACGCGGTCGCCCTTGCCGACGCCTTTGTCGCGCAAAGCGCCCGCAAGGGATGCCACGCGGGTCTGCAATTCCTTGTAGGTGATGCCCTTGCGCAGATGCGTCACCGGGCTTTCGTGGATGATCGCCAACTGGTTGCCGCGTCCGGCCTCGACATGGCGGTCCACCGCGTTCCAGCAGGTGTTGACTTGTGCGTCGGTGAACCATTCGTAAAGCGGTGCGCGGCTGTCATCCAGTGCTTTGGTCGGGGGCTTGACCCAATCAATGCCTTGGGCAGCGTTCAGCCAAAAACCTTCCGGATCTGCCTGCCAGCCAGCGTAAACCTCACGGTATCCCATGGTATGCCTCCTCCAAAGCTTGGACCCTGTTACGCGCTGGGCGCTGAGTCGTGCAAGAAGTGCGACAGGGCTGCGACAAAAAGTTTGCAGAAATTGCGTGGATGGGGTGGCAAATTTTTGCAAACTGTAGCGGTTTATTCTGCTTTGCGCGAAGAAGGCGCAGGTTTGCAAATATGGTGTAGTGAGTTTGCGAAGTTTGTTTGGTGGCCGTTGCTGGTAGGATAGGTGGGGCTTGCCCGATTTGTCACGCGACAAATCGGGTCGCGCCTGCCTGCCCCTGGCAGGCGCGTAACCGCGCCAGCCCAGGCCGCCGCGCCCCGATTTTCAAACGATTGTTTGCGGCATGAACTCCCTTGTTCAACGGCCTCCGGCCTTATGAACAACGAACCGGAAAACTCTGCCCCGCAGAGTTTTCTTTCGGTTCGGGCCGAAGCCACCTGCGTCTTTGCCATGGGCAGGCAGGCGCGACCCGATTTGTTTGAAAACAAATCGGGTAAAGGAAAGAACACCTTACCCGTAATGCGCCACTGGCGTGCCTGCGATGGCCGACACGTTCAGCAAGCCCCGTGCGGTGATCGAGGGCGTGACGATATGGGCGCGGTTGCCCATGCCCATCAGGATCGGCCCGACCTCAAGCCCGCCCGCCTTCATCCGCAGCATGTTGCGCGCGGTGGACGCCGCATCGGTGAAGGCGAAAATCAGGATGTTCGCCGCCCCCTCCAGCCGCGACTGCGGGAAGATCCGGGCGCGCAGTTCCGGGTCCAGCGCGGCATCGACGTTCATTTCGCCTTCGTAGGAGAAATCAACCTCCCGCTCGGCCAGAATATCCAGTGCGGCGCGGGTGCGGCGACCGGAATCGCTGTCGAGGTTGCCGAAAGACGAATGGCTGCACAGCGCCACCTTCGGCGTCACGCCAAAGCGCTTGGCATGGCGCACCGCACCAATGGTGGTTTCGACGATCTGTTCCGGCGTCGGCACCGGGTTGACGGCGGTATCGGCGATGAACAGCGGGCCGTCTTCCTGAATCATCAGCGACAGCGCGCCATGCGGGCGCAAACCGCCGCGCGCCAGCACCTCGCGGACATATTTCAGGTGCCACAGATATTGGCCGAAGGTGCCGCAGATCAGGCTGTCGGCATCGCCGCGCTGCACGGCGACGGCGGCAATCGCGGTGGTATTGGTGCGCAGCACGGCGCGGGCGGTATCGGGAGTGACGCCGCGCCGGGCCATCAGTTCGTGATAGGTCTGCCAGTAATCGCGGTAGCGGCTGTCGCTTTCCGGGTTCACGATTTCAAAATCGCGGTCGGGGCGGATCGGCAGGCCGGCGCGTTCGCAACGGGTGGCGATGACTTCGGGGCGGCCGATCAGGATCGGCTTGTCGGTCATTTCCTCCAGCATGGCGTTGGCGGCGCGCAGCACGCGTTCGTCTTCGCCTTCGGCAAAGATGATGCGACGTGTGGCCTGCCGTGCGGCCTCGAACACCGGGCGCATGATCAGGGCGGATTTGTAGACCGAGCCGTCCAGCTGCTGTTTATACGCCTCCAGATCGGCGATGGGGCGGGTGGCGACGCCGGTTTCCATCGCGGCTTTCGCCACAGCGCTGGCCACCACGCCGATCAGACGCGGATCGAACGGCTTCGGGATCAGGTAATCGGCACCGAACGTCAGCTTTTCACCGCGATAGGCGGCGGCGGCCTCGGCAGAGGTGGTGGCGCGGGCGAGGGCTGCGATACCGTCGATGCAGGCCAGCTCCATCTGGGCGTTGATGGTGGTGGCCCCCACATCCAGCGCGCCGCGGAAGATGAAGGGGAAGCACAGCACGTTGTTGACCTGGTTGGGAAAATCGCTGCGCCCGGTCGCCATGATCGCATCGGGGGCGACGGCGCGCACCGCATCGGGCAGGATTTCAGGGCTTGGGTTGGCCAGCGCAAACACGATCGGGCGCGGGGCCATGTTCGCCACCATCTCGGCGGTCAGCACGCCGGGGCCGGACAGGCCAAGAAACAGATCGGCCCCGACAATCACCTCGGCCAGCGTGGCGGCGGTGCTGCCTTGCGCATAGGCGGCTTTCTGGTCGGTCATCTGTTCGGTGCGGCCATGGTAAACCAGACCGGCCAGATCGCAGAGCCAGACGTTTTCGCGCTTTACCCCCAGTTTCAGCAGCATGTTCAGGCAGGCGATGCCAGCCGCGCCACCGCCGGTGGAAACCACCTTGATCTGATCAAACGCCTTGCCCGCGACATAGAGCGCGTTGGTCGCGGCAGCCCCCACCACAATCGCGGTGCCGTGCTGATCGTCGTGGAACACCGGGATCTTCATCCGCTCGCGGCAGATTTGTTCAACGATGAAACAATCCGGCGCTTTGATATCTTCCAGATTGATCGCGCCAAAGGTCGGCTCCAGCGCGCAAACGATTTCGGCCAGCTTGTAGGGGTCGGGTTCGTGCAGCTCGATGTCGAAGCAGTCGATATTGGCGAATTTCTTGAACAGGACCGCCTTGCCCTCCATCACCGGCTTGCTTGCCAATGCGCCAATGTTTCCAAGGCCCAGAACGGCGGTGCCGTTGGTCACAACCCCCACCAGATTGCCGCGAGAGGTGTAACGGCTGGCGGTGGCGGGATCGGCCTTTATTTCCAGACAGGCTTCGGCGACGCCGGGGGAATAGGCGCGGGCAAGGTCGCGGCCATTGGCCAACGGCTTGGTGGCGCGGATTTCAAGTTTCCCCGGTTTGGGAAATTCGTGGTAATCCAGTGCCGCCTGCCGTGCGTTGTCGTGCCGAGCCTCTTCCATCCGCGCCCCTCGCAATAATTTGGTTTAGTGCTAAACCATATTTTGAAATTCTCAAACCCTAGCTTTGCGGCAAGTCTTTTCGGATATGACTGCGAATGACTGGCGCTGCGCTGCGGTTCTGGTTTCGCCGGGCAGCTTTAAACCTATGGTGCAGGCTCGCAAGGGCGTTGATATCTCGTATCACAAGAAAACGCTTGAAATGAACCTTTCAGGTTTGAAGTATGTCGCAAATCTTTCCGCCCAAAAGGGGATGCAAATGTCTGATATCCGCGCCGAAATGCTGGTGCCCACGACCGATCTGCGCAAGGATTTGCCGTTCTTTACCAAGACCTTGGGGATGCGAATGGATATGATCTATCCCGCCGATAACCCGCAGATCGCGGTGGTTTCCGGGCATGGCTTGCGGTTGCGGCTGGATGCGGGCTGCACGGTGGCCCCGGCGCAGCTGCGCATTCTGACCGATGATCCGATTGCCGATGGCGCCAAGGCGCTGACCTCGCCGGGTGGCACGCGGGTTGAGATTGACGAGCTGAACCCGCCGCTGGTCCTGCCGAAAACCGAACATGCGTTTGTAGTGCGCCGTCTGGCAGACCAGGCGCCGTGGGTGATTGGCCGCGCCGGGATGGAATACCGCGATCTGGTGCCGACGCGCTTGGGCGGCGCGATGATTGCCAGCCACATCCGGGTGCCGGATGGCCCGGTGCCGGATATGGTGCATTACCACAAGGTCGGGTTTCAGCTGATCTTCTGCGTCGCCGGGTGGGTTGATGTTTTGTATGAAGATCAAGGCGATATCCTGCGCATTCAGGCGGGCGACTGCTTTATTCAGCCCCCCACCATCCGTCACAAGGTGCTGCATTCCGAAGGCGTGCAGGTGGTGGAAATCGGCGTGCCTGCCGAACATGTCACCGAAATTGATCACACCATGACGCTGCCGAACGGAGTGATCAACCGCGAGCGGGAATGGGATGGCCAGCGCTTTGTGCATAATATTGGTGCGACGGGCGTGTTCAAACCCTTCCGCATTCCGGGGTTTGAAGCGCGCGACACCACGATCAACGCCAATACCAGAGGCGTCGCGTCGGTGATGGTGGCCCGGCCTGTTGGCGTGGCACCTTGGACCAAACATCACGGCGATATTCTGTTCAGCTTTGTGATGAGCGGCGAAATGACACTGGAGGGCGAGGGCAAAGACCCCTACCGGCTGTCGCCCGGCGATGCCTTTGTGATCCCGCCGGGGATGGCGACGCGGTATTCAGATTGCAGCGCTGATCTGCAGCTGATGGAGGTGACGCTGCCGGGCAATCCGCCGACCGAAGTGCTGTAGGGCGCTTGCACTTTGGCGGCAAGCGGCCCACACTTCCCGACCAGATGGTCAAATTCAGGAGGCCCCCATGTCGCTTTTGCAAGCCGCCACCGAGGTTCGGTTGCGCGCCTATGCGCCCTATTCGCGCTTCAAGGTAGGGGCGGCGATCCGGTCGGTTGAAGGCCGGGTGCATGTGGGCTGCAACGTCGAAAACGTCGCCTACCCGGAAGGCACCTGCGCCGAAGCCGGGGCGATTGCGGCGATGATTGCCGCCGGTGACAGTCGCATTGCCGAGATTGCGGTGATCGCAGACAGCCCCGAGCCCGTGCCGTGCTGCGGCGGCTGTCGGCAGAAAATCGCGGAGTTTGCCGATCAGGGGGTGCTGGTGACGCTGCACACCACCGACGGCAAAGCGCATAGCCTGACGGTGGCGCAACTGCTGCCGGGGGTATTTTCCGCCGCACATATGGACCGGGTGTGATGGACGCGCGCAGCATTATCGTGCGCTTGCGCGATGGCGGGGTGCCGTCTGCGGAAGAACTGCAATGGTTCGCGCAGGGGCTGGCCAGTGGCGCTGTCAGTGATGCGCAGGCCGGGGCCTTTGCGATGGCGGTGCTGCTGAAAGGCTTGGGCGAGGCCGGTCGGGTGGCCTTGACGCGGGCGATGCGGGATTCCGGCCAGGTCTTGCACTGGGATATGCCGGGGCCGGTGCTGGACAAGCACTCCACCGGCGGCATCGGTGACTGCGTGTCGCTGCTGCTGGCCCCGGCGCTGGCGGCTTGTGGGGCTTATGTGCCGATGATTTCGGGACGGGGCTTGGGCCATACCGGCGGCACGCTGGATAAGCTGGAGTCTATTCCGGGCTTCAAGACCGGGCTGTCGGAAGATCAGTTGCGGCGGCAGTTGCAGGATGTGCGCTGTGCGATCGTGTCGGCCAGTGCCGAAATAGCCCCTGCGGACCGCCGGCTTTATGCGGTGCGCGATGTCACCGGCACGGTGGAATCGATTGATCTGATCACCGCCTCGATCCTGTCGAAAAAGCTGGCGGCGGGCTTGGAAGCGCTTGTTCTGGATGTGAAATGCGGCTCTGGTGCGTTCATGAAAACCGCTGCGGACGCCGAAGCCTTGGCGCGGGCGCTGGTTTCCACCGCGCAGGGGGCGGGCTGCATGACCTCGGCGCTGATCACCGATATGAGCCAGCCCTTGGCCACTGCGGCGGGCAACGCGCTGGAGGTGATCGAGGTGATGGAGACGCTGACCGGAACTTCTGTCAACGCGGCGCTGTGGGATATCACCATGGCGCTGGGCGGGGAGGCATTGGCGCTGGGCGGGCTGGCCGCTGACCCTGCTGATGGGGCGGGGCGGATCGAACAGGCGCTGGAATCCGGCGCTGCGGCGGAATGGTTTGGCCGTATGGTGGCGGCGCAGGGCGGGCCTGCCGATTTCGTCGAACGCTGGCCGGACCGGCTGCCTGCGGCCACAGTGATCCGCGAGGTGCCCAGCTTGGGGGCCGGTTTTGTCAGCACGATTGACGGGCAGGCTTTGGGCCTGGCGGTGGTGGGCTTGGGCGGCGGGCGGCAGCGCGAGGGCGACAAGCTGAACCTGTCGGTCGGGCTGTCCGATCTGGCGGGAATTGGCGAAGATATCGGCGCGGGCGACCCGCTTTGCATGGTGCATGCCGCCACGGAAAGCGCGGCGGATGAGGCGATTGCGCGGGTGCAGGCGGCGTATCAGCTTGCCGCAGAGGCTCCGCCAGACCCGGCGCTGATCCTCAAAAGGATTGCCTGAATGGCGCGGGCGTTTCTGATCGTGATGGATTCCGTGGGCGTCGGTGGCGCGCCGGATGCGGCAGACTTTGGCGATGCCGGGGCAAACACGCTGGGCCATATCGCGCAGGCCTGTGCCGATGGCCGCGCTGACGTGGGGCGGTTGGGGCCGCTCAGGATGCCAAATCTGGATGCCTTGGGTTTGGGGGCGGCGATTGCGCTGGCCTCGGGTGTGCAGGCTCCGGGGATGGGCGCCAAGCCTGTCGGGCGCTGGGGGGCTGCGACGGAAATCAGCCGCGGCAAGGATACCCCCTCGGGGCATTGGGAACTGGCGGGGGTGCCGGTGCCGTGGGAGTGGACCTATTTTCCCGATACCGTCCCGGCCTTTCCGCCCGAGCTTACCGCGCTGGTCTGCAAGCTGGCGGGCACCGAGGGCATCCTTGGCAATTGTCACGCCTCGGGCGTGCCGATCATTGAAAAGCATTGCGCCGAACATCTGCGCACCGGCTGGCCGATCTGCTACACCTCGGCGGATTCCGTGTTCCAGATCGCCGCGCATGAAGAAGCCTTCGGGCTGCAGCGGTTGTTGAAGCTGTGTCAGGACTTGGCTCCGCACCTGCACGCGATGAAGGTCGGTCGGGTCATCGCGCGGCCCTTTACCGGCACACCGGGCAATTTCAAACGCACCGCCAACCGCCACGATTACGCGATAGACCCACCTGCACCGACACTGCTGGAATGGGTGGCAGAGGCGGGCGGTGCCACGCATGCCATCGGCAAGATCGGTGATATCTTTTCGATGAAAGGCGTTGGCAAGCTGTGGAAGGGCAAGAATGACATTGACCTTTTCGATCATCTGGACCGCCTCGCAGGCGAAGCCGAGGCTGGTTCTTTGACCTTTGCCAACTTTGTCGAATTTGACAGCCTTTATGGCCATCCGCGCGATGTGGCGGGCTATGCCCGTGCGCTGGAATGGTTTGACGCCCGCGTTGGGGGCTTTCTGGCGCGGCTCGGCCCCGGCGATCTGGCGATTTTCACCGCCGATCATGGTAACGATCCGACGTGGACGGGGACGGAACACACCCGCGAGCGGGTGCCGCTGATCTGCGCCGGGGTGGGGCAGGGCAGCTTGGGCCTGCGCGCCTTTACCGATGTGGCAGCCAGCGTGGCGGCGCATCTTGGCATCGCAAACCGCAGTGCCGGAAGGAGTTTTCTGTGACGATCAAAAGCCTGCCGAAGGTAGAGCTGCATCTGCATCTGGAGGGTGCAGCGCCGCCTGCTTTCATTCGTGGATTGGCGAAAGAAAAGCACATCGACATTGCCGGGATATTCAATGAGGAGGGCAGCTATCGCTTCACCGATTTCTGGAATTTTCTGAAAGTCTATGAAGCCGCCTGCACCACCTTGACCGGCCCGCAAGAGTTTTACCGCCTGACGCTGGCGGTGCTGGAAGAAAGCGCCGCAAATGGCGTGATTTACAGCGAAACTTTCCTGTCGCCGGATTTCTGCGGCAACCGCGATCTGGGGGCGTGGCGCGAATATCTGCACGCGATCCAAGAGGCGGCGGCCAAGGCCCAGACCGATTTCGGCATCACCCTGCGCGGTATTGTCACCCCGATCCGGCATTTTGGCCCGGAAAAAGCGCGGGAAACTGCGCGCTGTGCGGTGGAAACGGCGGGCGATTTCATCACCGGCTTTGGCATCGGCGGCGATGAAAAATCGGGGGAGTTGAAAGATTTTCTGTGGTCGTTCGATTGCGCCCGCGAGGCCGGTTTGCGCGTCACCGCGCATGCGGGCGAATGGAAAGGCCCCGATGAGGTGCGCGCCGCGATGAACGATCTGGGCGCGGAACGTATCGGCCATGGCGTGCGTGCGATTGAGGATATGGCGCTGGTGGAAGAAATCGCCGAACGCGGCGTGGTGCTGGAACTGTGCCCCGGATCCAACGTGGCGCTGGGGATCTACCCGAATTTCCGCAAGCACCCGATTGGCGAAATGTATGATCGTGGCGTCAAGGTGACGATCAACACCGACGATCCGCCGTTCTTTCACACCACAATGACGCGCGAATACGACATGCTGAACCGCGCTTTTGATTGGGACGAGGCTGTGTTCCGAAAGATCGCCCGCACCGCGCTTGACGCCGCCTTTTGTGACGCGGATACCAAAACTCGACTTCTGAACATGCTGGAGCAGGCTGATGGCTGAACATTTGACCGTGGTAACCCACCCGTTGGTGCAACATAAGCTGACGCTTATGCGCGAAAAAGACACCTCTACCGCGTCTTTCCGCAAGCTGTTGCGCGAAATCAGCCTGCTGCTGGCCTATGAGGTGACGCGCGAATTGCCGATGACGACGAAGCGGATCGAAACGCCGCTGGAGCCGATGGACGCCCCGACGATTGATGGCAAGAAACTGGCGCTGATCTCGATCTTGCGGGCGGGCAATGGCTTGCTGGATGGCATTCTGGAACTGATCCCGGCGGCGCGGGTTGGGTTTATCGGATTGTATCGCGATCCGGAAACGCTGCAACCTGTGCAATATTACTGTAAATTGCCCGATCATCTGGACGAGCGGATTTCGATTGTGGTCGATCCGATGCTGGCAACCGGAAATTCTTCGGCGGCGGCGATTTCGCTTTTGAAACAATCGGGCGCGAAGAATATCCGGTTTTTGTGCCTGCTGGCGGCCCCTGAAGGCATCGCACGGATGAAAGAGGCGCATCCTGATGTTCCAATCGTCACAGCTTCGGTAGATAACTGCCTGAATGACCACGGATATATTGTTCCAGGGCTAGGGGATGCGGGTGATCGCATGTTCGGCACTAAATAAAGGATAGCCCCCTTTACTCGGAAACAATCCTGTCGCATTCTGCCTCAAAGCTACTTGGGGCTCGTCATGCTATTAAAAGTTGTAACGGTCGCTATCTTTGCGGCAGTGGTTGGTCCGTTTGGCGCGCAGGCCCAAAGTCTGGCGCAGATTGGTGGCCCGGCGGAAACACCGCCCGGCGGCTACAAGGGTGATCAATACGTTGATAGCCGGGGTTGTGTGTTCCTGCGCGCAGGTTTCAGCGGGCAGGCGCGCTGGGTGCCGCGGGTGAACCGCGACCACAAGGTGCTGTGCGGCTATCCGCCGACATTTGGCGCGAAGCCTGTCATCGAGGTGGCGACGGCGGCTGATATGGCCCCCGCTGCTGCGCCGGTTGTGGCGGCGAAACCGGTTCCGGTGGTGGTGCCAGCGGTGCGCAACCCAGGTGCGCCGATCCCGACGGTGGCCAGCGCGATGATGCCAGAGGCCCGCGTGGTGGTGCCGGTGGTGGCAACGCATGCGCAGCAGCCTGCGCCCTATGTCGACCGCGCGCCGCAGCGGGGCTATGTGGTGGCGGCGACCGGCCCGGCGCAAGGCAAGATCGGCTGCTACACCTCGGCTCCGGTGGCAGAGGTGGTGCGGCTGCGCAATGGCGGCACGGCGGTGGTCTGCACGCGTGGCGATGGCACCACGGCGGGCTGGCGGTCACCGATCTATCCGGCGGGGGCGGGCGTTGGCGCTGCGCTGCGTGACCCGGTGCTGGTGACGCGTGGTGATAGCGTGCGCGGCGATCAGGTGGCGGCGCAGGATTATGCCGAGGCGGCCCCGGTTGTGCCGAAGGGCTACCGGCTGGCGTGGAGCGATGACCGGCTGAACCCGCACCGCGCCAAAGGCACGGCAGCGGGGCAGGTGGCGCAGAACCAGATCTGGACGCAGGATGTCCCGGCGGAACTGGTGGCGGATGTTGCCAAGGCCAAGGCGAAAAAGCGCAAACCCGGCGGGCAGGTGACGGTTTCCAGCAAGAACGCAGCGGCTGAACCGACGCAAGCGCCGCGAGCGGCGGCTTCGGGCGTTTGGGTTCAGGTCGGCACCTTTGGCGTGCCGGAGAATGCCAGCGGGGCGGCGCAGCGCTTGGCGGCTTTGGGTTTGCCGGTCGGAAAAGGTAAGCTGAACAAGGGTGGCAAGGCGTTGCAGATCGTTCTGGCCGGGCCGTTCGGGTCCGGTGCCGATGCGCAAGCCGCGTTGCGGCTGGCGCGGCAGGCCGGGTTTGGCGACGCGTTCGTAAGATAAGCTGTTGATCCAGATGCAAAAGCCCCTCGGGTTCTGCCGGGGGGCTTTTGCATTGGCGCAATACGCAACAGTTACAGGCAAATCTTGTCCTGGATCCCCTTCAATCTGAATCAGATTGAAAGAAACCGCTCTAGAGCGGGTTGCGGCCATTTCGATTCGGGATTCCCTTGGCGGTTGATTTGTGATTCTCTCTGCCCATGGCAGATGTTGGGGTCAATTATGGGCAGGA